>NZ_JBAQMD010000001.1:0-23259 GCF_049302455.1 Rhodoferax ferrireducens
TACGGATTGAAGGGATGAAGTGCTGCGAGCAGCGAGTCCATCGTCCTGCAAAAGGAGATTGCTGAAAAGTCCGAGGTAGCCTGCTGGACTGGCGAACCAGTTCGCGCGTCAGCGGGTTAGTCCAACGCAGGTTATTTCGCGTCCCGCGGGCACACCGTGATGTTGGGCGATGCGGATATCCAGCAGTCCTCACGCTTGTGGCTGGGCTTGCGCCCGGCGGTCGCACGTCCCATCGCCACCTGGAGCGTGAGCGCCGACCTGATCGCCAAACCGCCCAAAGGCACGACCCATGTGGTGCTCGACACGCCCGCGGGCCTGCATGGCAGGCGTTTTAATGACGTGATGAAGCTGGCGGACAAGGTGATCGTGCCCTTGCAGCCCAGTGTTTTTGATATTTTTGCCACGCGGGCGTTTCTGGATCAACTGCGACAGAACAAGCACCATGACAAATTGCAGATTGGCCTGGTGGGCATGCGGGTGGACGCGCGCACCATCGCCGCTGACAAACTGCATGAATTTGTGGACTCCCTGGGCCTGCCGGTGTTGGGCTACCTGCGTGACACGCAAAACTATATTCATTTGGCAGCCCGTGGCCTGACCCTGTTTGACGTGGCGCCCGGCCGGGTAGAAAAAGACCTGGCGCAGTGGCAGGCGATAGGCGAGTGGCTGGAAACTTAATTACTTGAGGAGGTGAGCGGGTCGCTTTGTCGCTCATCTGACAAGTGAGCTGCGCGCGCGCCGCTACAGTGGCTACATGAAAACTTTTCAAACTCTCTCTGAACTCTCAAACTTGATCGGCCAGGAAGTTGCCGTGAGCGACTGGATCACCATCACACAAGAACAGGTGAACCAGTTTGCGCAAGCCACTGGCGACCATCAGTGGATTCATGTGGACGTTGACAAAGCCAAGGCGGGGCCATTTGGCGGCACCATCGCGCACGGTTTTTTGACGCTGGCGCTGATTCCCCGCTTTTTTGAGTCCTCTCTGACCATTGTGCAAACCCGCCTGAGCGTGAATTATGGGCTGAACAAGGTGCGTTTTACGGCCCCGGTGCCGGTGGGTAGTCGCCTGCGCGCCCGCATGAAATTGCTGAACAGCGAACCCATCGACCAGGGGGGCGTTCAAATGACCTGGCAGGTGGCGATTGAGCGTGAGGGCGCGCCCAAGCCGGTGTGCGTGGCCGAGTCAGTGGCGCGGCACTACCCGTGATGCGCCGAACGCGTTTTGGCGCCAGGCTTCAAACACAGTGACCGCCACGGCGTTTGACAAATTAAGGCTGCGCTGGCCTTCGATCATGGGCAGCTTCAGGCATTGAGCGAGGGTAAATGATTGCCGCACGGCGTCGCTCAGGCCCTTGGTTTCAGATCCAAACACCAGCCAGTCCCCCGGCGCAAATTGCGCCTCATAAACAGGGCGACCGGCGCGGGTGGTCAGGGCAAACATGCGCTCGGGGGCTGGCTGTTCGCCAGCCAGAAAGGCCTGCCAGCTGGCATGGCGTTTGACGGTGGCGTACTCGTGGTAGTCCAGCCCGGCCCGGCGCATGTGCTTGTCGTCCATGGAGAACCCCAGCGGCTCAATCAGGTGCAGGGCGCAGCCAGTGTTGGCCGACAGGCGGATGACATTGCCCGTGTTGGGCGGGATCTCGGGTTCGACCAGGACGATATGAAACATGGGCTGATGTTATTCGGTGCGCGCAATCACCAGGCCCGTGATGTGGGCCGCGCCCGCTGCCCGCAGTGTCCGCGCCGCGCAAAAGAGTGAGGCGCCGCTGGTCATGACATCGTCTACCAGCACGACGCGCGCGCCTTTGAGTTGCGTCATGAGTAAAGGATCAACGGCAAACGCGTCTTTCAGGCTGTCGAGCCGCTCGGCACGTTTGAGCGAGCTCTGCGCCGGCGTGTCCTTGATGCGCAGCAGCAGCCGAGTGTCGGTTTTGTCAGGTGCGAGACGGTGCGCCAGCAACAGGGCCTGGTTGAAGCCGCGCGTTTGCAGGCGTTGTCTGGAGAGCGGCATGGTCAGCACGAGGTCGGCCGCGTCCAGCGCGGGTTCCACCCACGGCGTGCTGCGCAGCAACAGAGCGAAGGCATTGGCCAGGCCGGGGTTGTTGTGAAACTTGTAGTCAACGATCAAGTCTGACCAGGGGAAAACGTAAGCCACCGCAGCCAGACAGGCGTCCAGTGGCGCTGGGGTTTTGACGCAGGCACCGCAGCGTCGGATGTGCGGTGGCACCGGCAGCGCACAGGTTTCGCAGCGTGGCTGCGGCTGGGCGAAGCGGCTCACGCAGGTCTCGCAGATGGGTTGCGCGGGCCAGGCATGGCAGACCCGGCACTGGCTGGGCAGCGAGTTTAAAACCCTGGACGTCCCTTTAAGCAAGCTGGAAAACATGGAGTCAATATACTCTGCCGACTCCATCACGCCCTGTCTTATGTCCACTCAACGCCCCCCCAGCATCGATCCTCAAGCGGCCCAGCGCTGGCAGCGCATGGCGCCTGCTCCGTCACCGTGGCTGCATGAGGAGGTGGCGCGGCGCATGGAAGAGCGACTTGCCTGGATCAAGTGCCAGCCCGACAGCTGGGCCCATTGGGAGCCGGTGCGTGGGGGCCTGCAGGCGCATGCGCTTCTGGCGCAGCGCTATCCCCATGCCGGGTGTTTTGTGGCCGAAGCCCGCAAGGACAAAGCGCAGTACGCTGCAAAACAAATAGCAAAGCCGTGGTGGCGGCCGACACGCTGGAGTGCCGGGGCAACGCACTTTGAGATGCCGGGCGATGGCGCGGTGCAAATGCTGTGGGCCAATATGACGCTGCACATGGCGGCCGATCCGCAAGACGTGATGGCGCAGTGGCACCGGGCGCTGGCCGTGGATGGGTTTTTGATGTTTTCCTGTCTGGGTCCCGATACCTTGCAGGAATTGCGCGGCCTTTACCAGTCGCTGGGCTGGCCCGCGCCCTCGCACGAGTTCACTGATATGCATGATTGGGGCGACATGCTGGGCGCCGCCGGTTTTGCCGAGCCGGTGATGGACATGGAGCGTATTACGCTGACCTTCGAGACGCCTCAGCGCTTGTTGCAGGAACTGCGTGGCCTGGGGCGCAATTTGCAGCCGCAGCGTTTCCCCGGTCTGCGGGGCCGGCAGTGGCGCGAGCAATTGCACCAGGGGCTGGAGCGCGCGCCACTTCAACTGACTTTCGAGGTGATTTACGGTCACGCCTTCAAACCCGCTCCGCGCTTGACGATGCGTGCTGAAACCGTACTTTCGCTGGCGCAAATGCGTGAAACCTTGAGCCAACGCAAAAGTTTTTAAAGAAATTCTTGAGAAAAGGGCTTGACAAGGCCGCGCCGCGTAAAAAAGTGTGAACTACAATCCCGTCCGGAGTTGGGTGGCACCAACCGGGTCACCGGTCGCTGTCGGCGATGTTGGTTCAGACCCGGCTAATTTGAGGCAATATAAAAGTGGACATGATGAAGCGCATTTTCAGTAAATTGGCGGCCACATTGTTGGTCGCAAGTGCCTGGGCAGGTACGGTTGCCTTCACGGCGGCGCAGGCCGTCAGCGATTTGCCGGGTGGCCCGGCGGTGCGGCAACTCAATTTGCACCCGCCCGTCACCAAAATTGCCGAAGAACAGGCTTGGCTGCATTGGTTCATGTTGATTCTTTGCACGGCGATTTTTGTTGCCGTGTTCGCGGTGATGTTTTATTCCATCTGGAAACACCGCAAGTCGGTAGGACACAAGTCAGCCAATTTCCATGAATCGGTGACCGTCGAGATTGTCTGGACAATCGTGCCTTTCGTCATTGTGATCTTGATGGCGCTACCGGCCACCAAAGTGGTGGTGGCCATGAAAGACACCACCAATGCCGACCTCACCATCAAGGTCACCGGCATGCAATGGAAGTGGGGCTACGATTACCTCAAAGGCGAGGGCGAAGGCATCGGATTTCTCTCAGCGCTGGACCGCACACAACGCGAACTGTCAAATAATGGCGGTCCCAAAGCGGGCGAGCAGGTGGAAGATTACCTGTTGAAAGTCGATCACCCGATGGTGGTTCCCGTCAACAAAAAGGTCCGACTCATCACCACTGCCAACGACGTGATCCACTCCTTCATGATTCCTTCGTTTGGCATCAAGCAGGATGCTATTCCCGGCTTTGTGCGCGACACCTGGTTTCGAGCTGAAAAAATCGGCGACTACCACGGCCAGTGTGTTGAGTTGTGTGGCAAGGAGCACGCCTACATGCCGATCCATGTGAAGGTGGTGTCAAGCGAGGATTACACCCTGTGGGTCAATGAAGAAATGAAAAAGCTGGCCGCGCTGGCCGACGATCCCACCAAAGTCTGGACGGCAGAAGAATTGTTTGCCCGCGGTGAAAAAGTTTACGCTGCCAATTGCGCTGCCTGCCATCAGCCCAACGGCAAAGGCCTGGGCACAATCAAACCGCTCGATGGTTCTGCCGTGGTGCTTGATGCAGACAAAGGTCAGCAACTTACCGTGCTGCTCAATGGCCGCACGGTGGTGTTGCCCGATGGCAAACCCAATGTGATGCCGGCCTGGAAGCAACTGAGCGACACCGAAATCGCTGCTGTCATGACATACACCAAAAATAACTGGTCCAACAAGACCGGCCAACTGGTCCAGCCGTCTGATGTGACGGCGGCACGCAAGTAAACGGCGCCACCCTAAATACGAGTATTGAGAAGGAAATCAGCATGAGTGCCGTTTTAGACAGCCACGACCACGTCGAGCATGACCACCACAGCCATACACCCACCGGCTGGCGCCGCTGGGTGTATGCGACCAACCACAAAGACATCGGTACTCTGTACATGTTGTTCAGCTTGACCATGCTGATGATTGGCGGCGTGCTGGCCTTGCTGATTCGAATTGAGCTGTTTCAACCCGGCCTGCAACTGGTGAATCCTGAGCTTTTCAATCAGCTCACCACCATGCACGGCATCATCATGGTGTTTGGCGCCATCATGCCGGGCTTTGTCGGGTTCGCCAACTGGATGATTCCGCTGCAGATTGGCGCCTCGGACATGGCGTTTGCCCGCATGAACAACTTCAGCTTCTGGCTGATGATTCCTGCCGCTGTGATGCTGGTGAGTTCATTCTTCATGCCGGGCGGCGCGCCAGCAGCAGGCTGGACGCTGTATGCGCCGCTGACCTTGCAAATGGGTCCGAGCATGGACGCCGGCATTTTTGCCATGCATTTATTGGGTGCGAGCTCCATCATGGGTTCCATCAACATCATCGTGACCGTGCTCAACATGCGCGCACCGGGCATGACCTTGATGAAAATGCCGATGTTTTCCTGGACCTGGTTGATTACGGCGTATTTGCTGATCGCCGTGATGCCGGTGCTGGCCGGCGCCATCACCATGACCTTGACCGACCGCCATTTCGGTACCAGCTTCTTCAACCCGGCCGGTGGTGGCGACCCGGTGATGTACCAGCACATTTTCTGGTTCTTCGGTCACCCAGAGGTCTACATCATGATCTTGCCGGCATTTGGCATCATCAGCCAGATCGTGCCGGCGTTTGCGCGCAAAAAGCTGTTTGGCTACGCGTCCATGGTTTATGCTACCTCAAGCATTGCGATCCTGTCCTTCATTGTGTGGGGACATCACATGTTCTCCACCGGCATGCCGGTGACCGGTCAGTTGTTCTTCATGTATGCCACCATGCTGGTGGCAGTGCCGACGGCCGTGAAGATTTTCAACTGGGTGGCCACGATGTGGCGGGGTTCCATGACCTTTGAGACCCCGATGCTGTTTGCGGTGGGCTTCATCTTCGTCTTCACCATGGGTGGCTTTACCGGCCTGATTCTGGCCATGGCACCGATTGACATCCAGGTGCAGGACACTTATTACGTGGTGGCCCACTTTCACTACGTGCTGGTCGCGGGTTCCTTGTTTGCCATGTTTGCCGGCTACTACTACTGGTCACCCAAGTGGACTGGTGTCATGTACAACGAAACACGCGGCAAGATCCACTTCTGGTGGTCGCTGATTGCATTCAACATCACTTTCTTCCCGATGCATTTTCTGGGTCTGGCGGGCATGCCGCGCCGCTACGCCGATTACCCGATGCAATTTGCCGATTTCAATGCGGTGGCATCGGTAGGCGCTTTTTTCTTTGGCTTTGCACAAGTCTTTTTCCTGCTCTTCATCGTGATTCCTACCATGATGGGCAAAGGCCAAAAAGCGCCGCAAAGGCCTTGGGAAGGCGCGGAAGGTCTGGAGTGGGAAGTGCCTTCGCCGGCACCGTTCCACACCTTCGAGACGCCGCCCAAGCTGGATGCCACGGCAACCAAGATTGTTGCTTAGCGCATGACGATTGGAAACATGATGACTCCCGAGCAAAAAAAAGCCAACCTGAAGACCGGACTGATCCTGGCATCGGTGGCGGTCGCGGTCTTTGTTGGTTTCATGGTCAAGATGATTCTTTTGGGCAAGTAGGGCATGACTCTACGGCGTGAAAATATCAGAATGGTCGGCAAACTGTTTGTCGTAGCAGTTGGCATGTTCGCATTCGGTTACGCGCTGGTTCCCATTTACAAGGCTGTGTGCGAGGCCACGGGTGTCAATATTCTCGCGCTGGGTGAGCGCAACCTACCCGGTGCCAAGGCGACATTGCCTGTCAATACCCAGGTCGACACCAGTCGAACCATCACGGTCGAGTTCGACGCCAACGCGCGCGGCCCTTGGGAGTTCAAACCGGCTCAGCGATCGCTGCAGGTGCATCCCGGTGAAATGGCCACGGTGATGTACGAGTTTCAAAATGTGCAGAACAGGCGGATGTCAGCGCAAGCCATTCCAAGCTATGCCCCGGTGCAGGCGAGCACCCATTTCAACAAGTTGGAGTGTTTTTGCTTCAAGCAGCACACCCTGGAGCCGGGCGAAAAGAAAGTCTGGCCGGTGGTGTTTGTGATTGATCCCAAGTTGTCCAAAGATGTGAAGACCATCACGCTGTCCTATACCTTTTTTGAGGTAGGGGGCAAAACACCGGCGGCTCCTTTGGCTGATGCGACCGCTCATATCGGCATCGGAGCCGGGTCATGAGTGAGCCGGAGCACAGGACAAAACCGGTGGCGTCCGGGTCGTTTTTTCGCACCATCAAAATGGTGGCCTGGTCGCTGCTGGGCATCAGAAAAAATAGCGAGTTGGAGAAAGATGCGGCGCAAGTCAGTCCGATTCACATCATCGTGGTGGGTGTTGTGACGATCATCATTTTGGTCGTTGGCCTGATCGTGCTGGTGAACGTGGTGGTTGCCAAATAGGGTCGGTCCTGGCGCCTCATGAAGATTAAACAGAACTGGAAAGAATGGAGCTGATATGAGTTCAACAATCGGGGCTGCAACCCCGCACTATTTTGTGCCCGGCCCTTCGCGGCATCCCTTTTTTGCGGCTGTTGGCCTGTTTTTTGTTTTGCTGGGCGCCAGCCAGTGGATCAATGGCGCAGAGTGGGGCAAGTACTCGTTCTATTTCGGCTTGCTGTGGTTTGCCGGCGTGCTGTACCAGTGGTTCAGTGAGTCGGTGCGTGAGAGTGAAGGTGGCCAGTATGGGCACAAGGTTGACTCGTCTTACCGCTGGGCCATGAGCTGGTTCATCTTCTCCGAAGTGATGTTCTTCGGGGCGTTTTTCACCGCCTTGTGGTGGACTCGCGCCCATTCAATCCCCGCCTTGGGCGGTATCGAGAACGGCTTGCTTTGGCCCGATTTCAAGGCCGTGTGGCCGAGTCTGGCCGCCGGCGTGACCGGCTCACCGGCGGACATCGTGGAGCCGTTCCAGACCATGACGCCCTTTTGGTTGCCCACCATCAATACCGCGATCCTGCTGAGCTCCGGCGTGACGCTGACCATTGCCCACCATGCCTTGATCGGCGCCCATCGCAGCAAGGCGGTGGCCTTCATGTGGCTCACGGTTTTGCTGGGTATTGTGTTCCTGGTGGTGCAGGGCTATGAGTACTACCACGCGTACCACGAGATGAACCTGAAGCTGACATCAGGCGTGTATGGTTCCACTTTTTTCATGCTGACCGGTTTTCACGGCTTCCACGTGTTTGTGGGCATGTTGATGCTGCTGTTCATTACTGTGCGACTGCAACGAGGTCATTTCACGGCGGAACGGCATTTCGGATTTGAAGGGGCCGCCTGGTACTGGCACTTTGTCGACGTGGTGTGGCTTGGCCTCTACACGCTGGTCTATTGGCTGTAAGCTACCGTGCGGCTGTGAAAAAGGAGGCACCGCAGGGTGCCTTTTTGATTGCCGTAGCGCTGACCCGTTTACCGCCCTGCAGAAATACCGCTCGGCTGGATCAGCCCCAGTTTCCAGGCCAGCAGGATGGCGATAAACAGCGCAATCGAAAGCCCCACTCGCAAGGCCAGCGCCAGTGCCATTTTTTGGCTTCTGGATTTTCCTTTTGAATCGCTTTTCATCATGAAAAATAGGGCCGTTCCCAGGCTGATGACGATGGCCACAAATGCAAGAATCACAAAGTATTTCATCGACTGGATTATCTCGTGAACGCGGGCTGGCGGTTCTGGCTGATCACTGCGCTTGCCCTGCTGTCAATGGCCGGCACGCTGGCGCTCGGGCGGTGGCAATTGTCGCGGGCCGCGCAGAAAGTCGCTATGCAGGCCAGCATGGAGGCCAAGTCGACGATGTCAATCCTGGACGGTCGAGTCCTGGCGACGCGCGCTGATCCTGCCCTCGAACTGCACCGACGTGTCGCGCTGCGAGGCCAATGGATTCCCGAACGTACGGTGTTTCTGGACAACCGCCCGATGAATGGCCGCACCGGCCTGTATGTGGTGACGCCGATGCGGCTGCAGGGCAGTGCAGCTGTGGTGCTGGTTCAGCGCGGTTGGGTGGCGCGCGACTTTATCGATCGCAGCCGTTTGCCCACGATTGAAACACCGGCCGGTGTGCAGGAGATTGCGGGCCGTATTGCCCCGCCGCCGGCCAAGTTATACGAGTTGAGCGGCTCGGACACCGGCCTCATCCGGCAAAATATCGACTTGGCTGGCTTTGCCGTCGAGACGGGTCTGGCGCTCTTGCCGGTGTCGGTTCAGCAAACGGGCGCAGCCAGCGACGCAATGTTGCGCGACTGGCCACTGCCTGCAGTCGGCGTGGAAAAGCATTACGGTTATGCTTTCCAATGGTTTGCCTTGAGCAGCCTGATTGCGATTCTTTATGTCTGGTTCCAAATTGTTAGACGATTCATTTACCCGCGCCGCGCCTGAAGCATCCCAGCATCGGGCCAACGGTCACGACGACCAACCGCTGGGCTTGACGGTTCACTCCCTGCCTTCACCGGCGCGTGTGATGGACGCGCAGGCCCGGCGCACCACCACTGGACGCTGGAAGATGCTTGCCGTGTTGCTGGTTTGTGCAGCACCGGTGCTGGCCTCCTATTTGACCTTCTACGTTCTCAGGCCGGAAGGGCGGCGTAATTTCGGTGAGTTGATTGACCCGCAGCGCCCCTTGCCGGAGCAGACCGTGGTCAGCCTGAGCGGGCAGACCAGCAGCCTGAAGGCGCTGAAAGGGCAATGGCTCTTGTTGAGTGTGGCCGACGGTGCCTGCGATGAAGTCTGTAGCCGCCATTTGTACCTGCAACGCCAGTTACGCGAGGGCTTGGGCAAAGACAAAGAGCGGGTGGACTGGGTCTGGTTGATCTCCGACGCTACCCCCGTGCCCGAGCGCTTGCTGCCTGCCGTGAAGGACGCTTTGGTACTGCGCGCCGATAGGCAAGCACTCTCGAACTGGCTGGAACCGGCCCGCGGCCATCAGCTGGCGGAGCATCTGTATTTGGTAGACCCGTTGGGCAACTGGATGATGCGGTTTCCGGCCAATCTGGACCTGGCCAGCGCGGCCAAGGTCAAGCGGGACCTGGAGCGGCTGTTGCGCGCCTCCAACTCGTGGGATCAGGCGGGGCGCGCGCCTTTGACTGAGAGGAGGGGTGAAAGTGCCAAGTAGCAACGCCATGACGGTGCAAGCCCTTTACGATCTGTCACCGCTGGTGCGGATGATGTTTGGCGGTGCCGTGCTGGCCCTGGCGCCCATGGCGTGGGTGTGGTTTCGGCATCGGCGCGCTTCTCCCTTGGGTCGGGTTCAGGCGTTGACGCTATTGACCCTGTTTCTCACCTTTGATCTGGTCATGTTTGGGGCCTTTACCCGCTTGACCGACTCCGGGCTGGGCTGCCCGGACTGGCCCGGTTGCTATGGCAACGCCAGCCCGATTGGGGCGCATGCTGCGATCGCGGCCGCCCAAAGCGCCATGCCCACTGGCCCGGTGACGTCCGGGAAAGCCTGGGTAGAAATGATTCACCGCTATCTGGCCACCAGCGTCGGCGTGTTGATTCTGGTGCTGACGGTCGTGGCCTGGCTGGGCCGCAGCGCTGGCGGGCGAAACATGCAGGTGCGGCCTATCAGCCCGTGGTGGCCCACCCTGACTTTGCTCTGGGTTTGCATTCAGGGTGCTTTTGGCGCGCTGACTGTCACGATGAAGCTTTTTCCCGCCATCGTGACCTTGCACTTGCTCGGCGGCCTGGTTCTGTTGGCCCTGCTGTGCGTGCAGGTTGTGCAGTTTGCGCAGCTCGAAGGCAAGGTCGCACCGATTACCCTCTCCCCTGGCTTGCGCTGGTTGCTGGGGCTGTCTTTTGTATTGCTGGTGCTGCAAGCCGCTCTGGGTGCATGGGTCAGCACCAATTACGCCGTGCTGGCCTGTACCGATTTCCCCAAGTGCCAGAGCAGTTGGTGGCCGCTGATGGACTTCTCGGCAGGCTTTGAGCTCTGGCGCCCACTCGGTTTCACCGCGGCTGGCGAGTACATCGGCTTTGCGGCACTGACGGCCATTCACTATGTTCACCGCTTGATGGCGTTCCTGGTATTGGCGTTGCTCGGTGCCTTGGCCTGGCGGCTGAACCGCGTGGCGGCACTGCGCAACCCGTCGCGCTGGATCGCTGCACTGGTTGGACTGCAACTGGCGACGGGCCTGAGCAATGTGGTGCTGGACTGGCCTTTGCTGGCTGCCGTTTTGCACACCGGCGGCGCGGGCGCACTGGTGCTTGTCCTGACGTGGACCGTGGCCGCGAGTCGCACGGGCAGCAGCGCCAGGGCGCCGGTCGTGCCCGATTTCACGGCATTGAGACAGACCGCATGAGCGTCAATGTTCTGAGTGTTGAGGTCTCGGTTATCAAGCAGTTTTATGCTCTGACCAAACCGCGCGTGATCCAGTTGATCGTGTTTTGTGCCCTGATCGGCATGGTGCTGGCCGTGCCGGGCCTGCCGACCTGGGCTGAACTCCAACTGGCCTTGCTGGCTTGCCTGGGCATCTGGCTGGTGGCGGGCGCAGCGGCGGCCTTCAATTGCATTGTCGAAAAAAGCATCGACGCCAAGATGAAGCGCACGGCCTGGCGGCCGACCGCCCGGGGCGAACTGGCCGATTGGCAGACGCTGCTGTTTTCGGCCGTGTTGTGCGCGGCGGGCTCCCTACTGCTGTATTTTTGGGTCAACCCGCTGACCATGTGGCTGACTTTTGCCACATTTATTGGTTATGCGGTGGTGTACACCGTGATTCTGAAGCCGCTGACGCCGCAAAACATCGTGATTGGCGGCGCCTCCGGCGCCATGCCGCCGGTGCTGGGCTGGGCCGCCATGGCGGGCGACGTCGGGCCGGAAGCGCTGATTTTGTTTCTGATTATTTTTTTGTGGACGCCACCGCACTTCTGGGCACTGGCCTTGTACCGCGTGGAGGACTACCGCAAGTCGGGCCTGCCGATGCTGCCGGTGACGCACGGCAACGAGTTCACCCGCTTGATGGTGCTGCTCTATACCTTTATTTTGTTTGCCGCTTGTTTGATGCCGTATGTCTACGGCATGAGTTCCTGGCTTTACCTGATTGCCGCCGTGGTTTTGAATCTTGGCTTTTGTCTGTATGCCTTCTATCTCTGGCGTGATTACTCGGACTTGCTGGCCCGCAAAACCTTTCGCTTCTCACTGATCCACCTGAGCCTGCTGTTTGCCGCTTTGCTGCTGGACCACTATCTGCTTTGACACCCCATGAACAAACGAACTACTCTTAAATTAATAGCTACTTACGCCCTGTTGACGGGGGCTGTCGGCCTTATTTCTGCCTGTTCCAAACAGGGGCCGAGTTTTGCCGGGATTGACCTCACCGGCGCCGATTACGCCAAAGATTTTGCCCTGACCGACCACAATGGCCAGCCCAGGACCCTCAAGGACTTTGCCGGCAAGGTGGTGGTGATGTTCTTCGGTTATGTGCAGTGCCCGGATGTCTGCCCCACCTCGATGGCTGAACTGGCCGAGGTGAAGCGCTTGTTGGGCAAGGATGGCGAACGCGTGCAGGGTTTGTTCGTCACGGTCGATCCAGCGCGCGACACCCCCGAAGTGCTCAAAGGCTATATGGCAGCCTTTGATCCGACCTTTCTGGCGCTCTACACCACGCCGGAAAAACTGGCTGTGCTGGCCAAAGACTACAAGGTCTATTACAAAAAAGTGGATGGCCCCACGCCCACCAGCTACTCCATGGATCATTCGGCGGGCAGCTTCGTGTACGACCCGCAGGGCAAGTTGCGTCTGTATAACCGCTATGGCAGCGGCGCCGCGCTGCTTGCGGCCGACATCAAGCTCTTGCTGCAGCAGTAGGCCGCGTGATCGACGTCCAGCCGCTGCTGGGGCGAAAAGGCGCGACCCGTATCGCGCTGATTGCGCCGCCGGTGCTGGACGCGCTCAATGAGGGCTTGATCGAGACCGTCAACCTCAACGAATTCCTGGCCATTGACCTGGCACGGCTCACAACCCGCGTGGCAGATCAGGTCGGGCTCGATCCCGACCATGAGCGCCTGCATGACACGCTGGCCATGCTGGACGCTTTCAAACCCATCAAGCGCCACCTGCATGTGGCGCGCGCCCTGTATGACCTCACCGCCGCCCATCCGGAGCGGGATGCGATCGCCCATCGCCTGGCCACCCATGCCAGCGATGTGGCCCGCTGCTGGGCAGCCCAGTGGCTCATGTTTGCGGAGCAGTCGTTGCCCGACAAACTGCAGGCGGTGCGGTGTTTTGCGGCGGACCGCCATTTCGGCGTGCGTGAAGTCGCCTGGATGGCACTGCGCGACCCGCTGGCCGGGGCGCTGGATAAAGGCCTGCTGCTGTTGCAGCCATGGGTGCGAGACCCGGATGAAAACATCCGCCGCTTCGCCAGCGAGTTGACCCGCCCGCGCGGCGTCTGGTGCGCGCAGATTGAGGCCCTCAAAGCCGAGCCGTGGCGAGCCCTGAACCTGTTGGAGCCGTTACGCGCCGACCCCAGCCGCTATGTGCAGAACTCGGTGGCCAACTGGCTCAACGACGCCAGCAAGTCGCAGCCGCAATGGGTCAGTCAACTGGGCGAGCGCTGGCTGGTCGAGTCCGACGCGCCCCAGACCCGCTACATTGTGCGCCGTGCCCTGCGAACGCTATTAAAACAATAGCTTATTGCGTCCAATGGACGGGGGCTGGTGCCGAATTTTGCAATTAATCAGGTTGGATGCCCCGCAGGGCAATCACGCCGCCCAGCAAGGCGGTATCGAGCTGGATGCGCTTGGCCAGGCCCTCGGCCGAACTGCCCACCACCTGCCAGCCTTGCTGGAACAGTTTCTGGCGCATGTCGGGTGAGCGGGCGATGGCGCTGAACAGGGCGGACAGTCTGGCGACCACCGGCTGGGGCAGCGAGTTCGGCGCGGCGATGGCGTTCCAGATTTCCAGATTGAAACCCTGCACACCGGCCTCCGCCAGGCTGGGCAGTTCCGGCACCAGCGTGCTGCGTCCGCTGGACGTGACGCCGATGGCGCGCAGCTTGCCCGCTTTGATGTGCGCCATGGCCAGCGCCGGCGGCAACATGGACAGCTGTAACTGGCCGCCGAGCATGGCGTTGGCAACCTGCGGATAGCCGGGGTAGGGCACATGCACCGGCTTGATCTGGGTCTTGCTCTTGAGCAGCTCCATGCCGATGTGGCCCACGGTGCCCACGCCCGGCGAGCCATAGCTCCAGCTGTCCCCCGCTTGGCGCGCCGCCGCCAAAAAGTCCTTGGCGCTCGCGCCGGGCGAGCCAACCGGCGCCGTCAACACCAGGGGCGAGACGCCGATCAGGCTGATGGGCGTGAGGTCTTTCAGCGGATCGTACGGGAGCTTCGGGTTGAGCAGCTTGGCGATCGTCAGATTGCCATTGATCATGAGACCCAGGGTGTGGTCATCGGTGGCGCGGGCGACGTAGTCGGCAGCGATATTGCCGCCGGCGCCGACCTTGTTTTCCACGATCACGGGCTGGCCCAGCGCCTTCGCCAGCGGTTCGGCGAGGGTGCGCGCGGTCAGGTCAGGCGACGAGCCGGCTGGAAAGCCGACGATGATGCGCACCGTCCTGGTCGGCCAGGCCTGCACAGGCTTAGCGTCTTTTTGGCCTATAGCCCCCGTAGCTACTGCGCAAGCAGCTATAAAAATAGTAGTAAGTTGAAGCAGTTTGCGGTGCATGACTATCCCTTGAATGAAAAATGCCCCTGCGGGCCGTGGCCGTCAGGGGCATTGTGTCGCAGGCGCAGGATGTCAAGCGTACTCGGCCAGCGTCTTTTTCATCTTCTTCATCGCCGCCACCTCGATCTGGCGGATACGTTCGGCGCTCACGCCATACACCGCTGCCAGTTCGTGCAGCGTCATGCCGCCCGAGTTGTCATCGTTGACCTTGAGCCAGCGCTCCTCCACGATGCGCCGGCTGCGCTCGTCGAGCGCCTCCAGCGCCGTTGCAATGCCGTCGCTGGCCAGCAGGTCACGCTGGTGCGCCTCGATCATTTCAGTGGGTTCGTGCCGGGTATCGGTCAGGTAGGCAATCGGGCCAAAAGCGTCGTCACCGTCGTCCGAGGGACTGGGGTCGAGCAGCACGTCACCCCCCGAGAGCCGGGTTTCCATCTCCATGACCTCTTCGCGCTTGACCCGGAGCTCAAGGGCCATCGCGTCGATCTGGTCTTCGTTCAGCGTGTCGCGGTGGGTGCCAAGGTCGGCGGCAGCGTCGTCTGACTTGTAGCGCTGCTTCATGGAGCGCAGGTTGAAAAAGAGCTTGCGCTGCGCCTTGGTGGTCGCTACCTTGACCATGCGCCAGTTTTTCAGGATGTACTCGTGGATCTCGGCCTTGATCCAGTGCAGCGCATAGCTCACCAGACGCACACCGTGATCGGGGTCAAAACGTTTGACGGCCTTCATCAGTCCCACATTGCCTTCCTGGATCAGGTCGCCGTGCGGCAGGCCGTAGCCCAGGTACTGGCGCGAGACCGATACCACCAGCCGCAAGTGCGACAGCACCAGCTTGCCGGCAGCCGCCAGATCGTTGTCTTGTCTGAACTTGCGCGAAAACTCCTGCTCTTCCTCCAGGGTGAGCATGGGCAGGCGATTGGCCGCAGAAATATAAGCGTCAAGATTACCCAGCGCGGGCACCATGGACCATGGGTTGACCACAGCCACGGCAGCACCGGAAACACCAGATTGATAAGACATGCCAGAACTCCTTTTTCTCATATTTAATATATTAGCACTCTATGTGAGAGAGTGCTAATCGAGAAGTTCAATGCGCTTGATAGATTCAGCGTCACCGTTCACAAGTAAATAGCGGGCCGTGGCCCGGTGTTGGGCTTTTTGCCTTGTCCATCCGGATATTTAGGATAATTACCCGATTCGTGACTGACCGCTCTTAACTTCTATTGATCGCCCTATGACACTCAAACTCTGCGTTGCCCAACTCGATTTTGTGGTCGGTGACATGGCGGGCAATGCAAAAAAAATCATTGAGTCGGCGCGTTCGGCCTATGCCGATGGGGTGCGCCTGTTGTTGACCCCCGAACTCTCTATTTGCGGTTATGCCGCCGAAGACCTGTTTCTGCGGGCCGCCTTCATTGCCGCTTGTGACGACGCGGTGAAAACAGTGGTTCGTGAGCTGGCCGGTTTAAAGGACATGATCGTGGTGGTCGGGCATCCAACCGGGGGTGACAGCCGAACCCGCTCGGTGGCCGTATCCAGGCGGCACAATGCCGCCAGTGTCTTGCGCGAAGGCGCGGTGATCGCCACCTACGCCAAGCGCGAATTGCCCAACTACCAGGTCTTCGACGAACGCCGTTATTTCACACCGGGGCACGACGTCTGCGTGTTTGAAGCGGGTGAAGCCGACAAGATGGGCCAAAAGATCAAGGTCGGCCTGCTGATCTGTGAGGATGCCTGGTTTGAGGCGCCCGCACGGCAGACCCAAGCCGCCGGTGCCGAGCTGTTGGTCGTGATCAACGCCTCTCCCTTTCACGTCGGCAAGGGCGACGAGCGTGAGCAGATGATGCGTGAACGGGTGCGGGCCTGCGGTTTGCCGCTGGTCTACGCGCACCTGGTCGGGGGGCAGGATGAGGTGGTGTTTGAAGGCCGCTCATTTGCCCTCAATGCCAATGGCGAGGTCGCCGCTCGTGCGCCCAGTTTTATACAGAATGAGCTTGTCATCCAAGTCAGCCGGGCGTATGAAGCTATTTATTTGGCAGCAGATATAGCACCGGAGCGCAGCTTGGACGCCGACCTGTGGGACGCGCTGGTGCTGGGGGTACGCGATTACATCGGCAAGAACGGCTTTCCCGGCGTGCTTCTGGGTCTCTCCGGCGGTATTGATTCGGCACTGGTGCTGGCAGTGGCCGTGGACGCTTTGGGCAAAGACCGGGTGCGCACGATCATGATGCCATCGCCCTACACGGCGGACATCAGCTGGATCGATGCGCGCGACATGGCGGCGCGCCTGGACGTGCGTTATGACGAAATCTCCATCGTGCCGGAGTTTGAGGCTTTCAAGAAATCTCTGGCCGGTGAGTTCCAGGGCCTGGCCGAGGACACCACCGAGGAAAACATTCAGGCCCGCATTCGCGGCACGCTGCTGATGGCCTTGAGCAACAAGTTTGGCAGCATCGTGCTGACCACCGGCAACAAGTCCGAGATGGCCACCGGCTACTGCACGCTCTACGGCGACATGGCTGGTGGCTTCGCTGTGATCAAGGACCTGGCCAAAACCACGGTGTTTAGATTAGCGCGCTGGCGTAACGAGCACGATCCCTATGGCACTGGCCAGGCGCCGATTCCGGAGCGCATCATCATCCGCCCGCCCAGTGCCGAGTTGCGCCCGAACCAGGTAGACCAGGACAGCCTGCCGGCCTACGAGGTGCTGGACGCGATTCTGGAGCGCTACATGGAGAACGACCAGAGCATCGAAGACATCATTGCGGCGGGCTTTGCCCGGCCTGATGTCGAAAAGGTCACGCGCCTGATCAAGATCAACGAATACAAGCGGCGCCAGGCCCCGGTGGGGATTCGTGTCACGCACCGCAGCTTTGGCAAGGATTGGCGTTATCCTATTAGCAACAAGTTTCGCGCTTGACCACTCACCTCACTTAAGGAACACCATGAAACAGATTACCGCCATCGTCAAACCGTTCAAACTCGAAGAAGTGCGTGAAGCACTGGCCGAATGTGGTGTCACCGGCCTCACGGTCACCGAGGTCAAGGGTTTTGGCCGTCAAAAGGGCCACACCGAGCTCTATCGGGGCGCCGAGTACGTCGTGGACTTCCTGCCCAAGGTCAAGGTGGAAGTGGTGGTCAAGACGCTTGATGTGGAGCGTTGTGTGGATGCCATTGTCAAGGCCGCTCACACCGGCAAGATTGGCGACGGCAAGATATTCATCACCGCCGTGGAGCGTGTCGTGCGCATTCGCACCGGTGAGCTGGACGAGTCCGCCATCTGATAACGCAGTAGCGGCGTTCAAGACGCGGCGCCGTCACCGCATTGCGCAGCGCTTGTTTCAAGGCGTTCTTGAAAACCGTGGGCAATTCCAACGTGTAACGCCGCTTGAATGAAGCTCAAGCGCGGCACATGCCAGGGTGCTGACGCTTCTGGGCGGCGGCCGTCCACCGCAGTCGGTTCTGGCAATCGCGTTGCGGTTCGGGAAATATTCCTGGAACAAATTCTCAAGTGCTTCGTTTATATCAACAAGCCCGGACAAATAGAGACCGGGCCCAGATGAAAACGAAGTCCGTAACCCACACTGGAGAATTACCAACCATGAAATTCAATCAAATCACAGTCAAAGCCTCTGTCCTGGCGACCCTCTCGGCGGCATTGCTGCTCTCGGCGGCACCTGCCTTCGCGCATTGCGATGGCGAAGACGGCCCGGTAATTAAAGCAGCGCAACAAGCGCTCGATACCGGGAACGTGAATCGCGTGTTGATCTGGGTGCAAGCTTCTGACCAGGCGCAGATCAAGGACGCGTTCCGCAAGACGCTCGACGTCAGGCAGTTGAACCCTAGTGCCAAGAAACTGGCTGACTACGCGTTCTTCGAGACTCTGGTACGCGTGCACCGCGCCGGAGAAGGGGCGCCTTACACGGGGATCAAGCCTGCGGGCCGTGACCTTGGCCCGGCCGTGGTGGCCGGCGACAAGGCGCTGGACACGGGCGCCGTCAAGCCCGTGGCGGAAATGCTCACACAAGCTGTACACAAAAGCGTCGGCGGGCAATTCAAGGACGTCGTCGCCAAGAAGAATTTCAAGGTTGATGACGTGGCGGCCGGACAGGAGTACGTGAAGGCCTATGTCGGTTATATCCATTCAGTTGAACGGATTTACGACGCCACCGTCGCTTCCGCGCACGGCAATGCGCCGGAAACCGCCGCAGCCGCCCATCAGCACTGAGGATCTGGCGCAACATGAGGGGACACATCTGCTCATGTTCCTTCGCTCATCGTCAGAGCGGGGAACTTGGTCAGTGCGTGTCAGGGTGGCAATCCGCCCGGGCTGAGTCATGACTATGATGCGAGAGGAACTTATTTTGTCGCCGTTCGTTAATCCTTTGGAATGATCGATATGCTGGCCCGTGATGGCCCCGACGAAGACTGGGTACGGCGCGCGCAGACAGGTGATCGGAAAGCATTTTCCGAACTGGTGCGCCGTCATCAGAAGTCGGTCTACCGCTATCTGTTGCGCATGCTCAGTTCACACGACGATGCGATGGAGCTGACGCAGGAAGCGTTTATCAAGGCTTGGCAGGCGCTGCCGCAGTGGCGGCCAGAGGCTCAATTCCGCACCTGGCTGTTCCGGATCGCGAACAACGCGGCGTTCGATGCCCTGCGGCACCGCAAGCTGATCGAATTCGTGCCGCTGGAGGACTCATTTGATGCGCCCGGTTCCGAGCCCGATCCAGCGCATCAGGCGCAGGTCACGCAGGAGGTGAGGCAACTGGACGTGAGCCTGAAGAAGCTGGCACCGGAACATCGGCAAATACTTTTATTGCGCGAGGTGGAAGAAATGTCTTACGAAGAGATTGGAAGTGTGCTGTCGCTGAACGAGGGGACGGTGAAGTCGCGGCTGGCGCGCGCACGAGCCGCCCTGATGGAGATTCGTGCAAGGAGTCGGTCATGAGCTCTGCCGAGAAGTGCCCACGAACCGAGGCGATATCGGCCCTGGTCGACGATGAGCTGGCCGATCCCGCTCGCGCTGCGCTCGATGCGCATGTCCAGGGCTGCGCGATCTGTGCGCCGGTGCTGGCCGAGTTCAGGCAGTTGCACACTACCTTTGCCGCATTGCCCGACGTGACGCCCAACGTCGATTTCGCCTTTCTGGTGGATCGCCGCATCGCCGCCGCAGGCGTTCCAACGCCCAAACCAAAGCCGCAGCGCTGGCGTTGGTGGCAGCTCGCACCGGCGACGCTCGGCGGCGCACTCTCGCTTTCGCTCGGCGTCTATCTGGGCGGCACACTGATGCTGGGGTCGCAGATCACGGCGCAACCTGCGGCGCTGCAGATGGCCGCCTTTACCGCAATTCCTCCGGGCGCTTTGTGCCCGGCCCTGCAAGCCTGCAATTCAATGGGTCGCTGACATGAAACGTTACTGGGTTTATCTGCTACTCGCGATCTCGCTGCTGGTCAACGTGGGCGTACTTGCCGGCGCGTGGTTTCAGGTCTGGCGCGCGCAAGGCGCGAGCGAACTGGCCTTCTTCGGGATGGGTCACGAACGCGTTCCGGACTATTTGAAGCTCGATGGCACGCAAATAGAGCGCTGGCATGCGATGGAGCAAGACTTCGTGAAGGTCCTTAATGATGTCGGCGGCGAAATCCAGATTCACCGCGAGCGTCTGGTGCGCGAGATTTTCTCCGCTCAGCCCGACACGTCAGTCATTGAGCGCGAGCGCGCTGCGATCTTCACGCTGCAGGAGGCGCAGCAGCGCAGCGTTATTGAGCAGCTGCTCAAAGAGCGCGAGATGTTGAACCCGCAACAGCGGAACGCCCTGGCTGACCTGTTGCTCAAACAGTATTCACACAGCGGCAACGGCAAGGAGGCGCAGCCAGCACTGGCACGCTAAGACGCACCAGAAGCGACAAGCCGATTTAGCTCTTCTTTTTGTAGCCATCGCACCTTGCTGTGCCGTTGAGAAAGATCAATCCTTGATGCAGGGAGTTGCCTAGACTGCGCATTTAGTCTGACCTTCATGGCCACACAACGGCCGGTCCCCATGGCAAACATTGAACAAGTTGCTGCACCGTGCGCGGGGCGGATCTGGTGAAAGCACTCGACCGCAAGCTGCTGCGCGACCTGTGGCAGATGAAAAGCCAGGCATTGGCCATCGCCCTGGTGGTGATGTGCGGTGTCGGCACCTACATCATGTTTCTCACCACGCTGGGGGCCTTGCGCGCGACCCAGGACAGCTACTACCGGGATTATCGTTTTGCCGAGGTGTTCGTCACCTTGAAGCGGGCGCCGCAGGCGCTGCTCCAGCGCGTGCAGGCCATCGCGGACGTGGCCCAGGTGGAGACGCGGGTGGTGGCGCAGGTGCGCCTGGACATGCCGGCGTTCGCCGAGCCGGTGACCGCCTTGATGGTGTCGGTGTCCGACGCTGGCCGTGATGGACTCAATGCGCTGCATCTGCGCCAGGGGCGCCTGCCTGCGCCGGGGCAGTTCGACGAGGTGGTGGCAAGCGCATCGTTTGCGCAGGCGCATGGCCTGCAACTGGGGGACCGCTTTGGCGCCATCCTCAATGGGCGGCGCCAGGCCTTGACCCTGGTGGGCACGGCGCTGTCGCCGGAATTCATTCAGCAGATGCGTCCCGGCTCGGTGTTTCCCGACTACAAGCGTTTTGGCGTGATGTGGATGGGGCGTCGCGCCCTGGGTCAGGCCTACGACATGGAGGGGGCGTTCAACGATCTGGCACTGAGCCTACGCCCGGGCGCGGACAGTCAAGCCGTCATCGACCGCGTCGACGAATTGCTCAAGCCTTATGGGGGGCTGGGCGCCTATGGACGCAAGGACCAGCTCTCGCACCGCTTTCTCAGCCAGGAACTGGAGCAGCTCGGCACCCTGGCGAGTCTTTTTCCTGTCATGTTCATGGGCATCGCCGCATTCCTGCTCAACGTGGTGATTGGGCGAATGGTGGCGATGCAGCGTGAGCAAATTGCCGTACTCAAGGCCTTTGGCTACAGCAATCTTGCCGTGTTGTGGCATTACCTGCGAATGGTCTCGGTCATCGTGGTGCTGGGCGTCGTGACCGGCACCGCGCTCGGACTGTGGTTGGGCAAGGTGCTGTCTGACATCTACACGGCGTTCTATCACTTCCCCTATTTGATGTTCCGCCTGCAGCCCGGCACATTGCTGGAGGCCAGCGCCGCCAGCTTCCTCGCGGCCGGGACGGGGACGGTATTTGCCGTATGGCGGGCCGCCACCTTGCGCCCTGCGCAGGGGATGCGTCCCGAGCCGCCCGCGATCTATCGCGAGACTTGGATCGAGCAGTTGGGCCTCAAGCGCTGGCTGTCGCCGCCGATGCGCATGATCATCCGCCATATCCAGCGCCGGGCCTTGAAGTCCATGCTCACCGTGCTGGGCATTGCCATGGCGTGCGGCATCATCCTGACCGGCCTGTTCCAGCGCGACACCGTCAGCTACATGGTCAATATCCAGTTCAGCATGGCCCAGCGCGAGGATCTGTCGGTGACCTTCACAGACCCCACCACCTACGGCGCCCGTTTCGACCTGCTCGGTCTGCCGGGGGTGCAGCAGGTGGAAGTGTTCCGCGCCGTGCCGGTGCGGCTGCGCCATGGTCATCGCACTTATCGCACCGGCATTCGCGGCGTGGAGCCGGGCGGCGATATTGCGCGTCTGCTCGACGCCGACCTGCGGCCCGTCGCTTTGCCGTCCGAGGGCATCCTGCTCACCGACTATCTCGCCAAACTGCTTGATGTGCGGGTTGGCGACCGCCTGACGGTGGAAGTGCTGGAAGGCAACCGGCCGGTGCGCGAGGCCACCGTGGCCGGTCTGGTGCGGGAGTATCTGGGGGTGTCGGGCTATATGCACCTTGCGGCACTGAACCAGTTCATGCAGGAAGGCCCGACGATCTCGGGCGCCTACCTCGGCGTCGACAGCGCGCAGCTGGCCGCGCTGTACAAGCGATTGAAGGGCATGCCGCGCATCGCCGGGCTGGCCGAGCGGGTGCAGGAGATCCGCAATTTCAACCGGGTGATGGACGAGACCATGCTGTTCTTCACCTACGTTGCCACCGTGTTTGCCGTCATCATCGCCTTTGGTGTGATCTACAACAGCGCCCGCATCGGGCTGACGGAGCGTGGTCGTGAACTCGGCAGCTTGCGGGTGCTGGGTTTTACCCGCGCCGAGGTGGCCTACATCCTGCTCGGCGAACTCGGTCTGCTCACCCTCGTCGCCATCCCGCTCGGCCTGTGGCTGGGTGTCGGGATGTGTTACTACATCGCCCATACGATGCAAAACGACTTGTTTCGCGTGCCGGTGGTCCTGGTGCCCCAAACCTATGCCTTTGCCTGCGCGGTGGTACTGGTCTCTGCGCTGCTGTCTGGCTTGGCGGTGCGCCGCCGCCTGGATCAACTTGACCTGATTGCCGTCCTGAAGTCGGCGGAGTGACTCTATGAAAAACAATGTGCAGTGGCGTCGTCGACTTGTGCTTGGCCTGCTCGCCGTTCTCGTCGCCTGGGGTTTGTTCCAGGGATTTCGCCCCCAGGCGGTCGAAGTGGACATGGGTACCGCCAGCCGTGCTGCGCTGCGGGTGACGCTGGAGCAGGAGGGGCGCACGCGGGTGCTTGACCGCTACGTGGTCACCGCGCCCGTGACAGGCCACGCACGCCGGTTCCGGTTCGAAGTGGGCAACGCGGTCGAGCGCGGCGCCATTCTGGTCGAGCTGGAGCC
>NZ_JBAQMD010000002.1:0-8483 GCF_049302455.1 Rhodoferax ferrireducens
TGTTGGCTTTGCAGGAAAAAGGAGGCGACGAGTCCGAGCGGCAGATAGGTTTAGGCAAAAAATGATCTGTGCTTGAAGTTTAGGCAGGCCATTTTTTGAAAAAATGGGGTTTCCGGTCAGGCACTAAGTAGCCATGACCGGGCGCCCACACAACAGCACCCGGATCACCCATCCTCCCACGCTCGAGGTCGACCGGCGCAGTCCACTTGCGTCTCCCCTATGCGTTGGCAGCGAACCACCCCATCAAAACCGCGCCATCCAGCGTGTCTCCTGAAAGCAACAGACCCGACACCGACGTTTCATGTCATTGAGCGATCGCAATTGCGTTCTTGGCCGGGCATGTAAATTCAGCATTACAAGTAACACATCAGGTTTTTGCTGCAACTCCATGATAAATATGTTGTTTTTAAATAACAACAATCATTGAATTCCGTTGTCGTGCATTTTTAGCAGGTGTAATGTTTATTTATCACCGCCCTTGCCGATATATGAAATAGATATATGGAATGCTCGACAACACACTGGAAGGACAAAGTGCACGACTTTTTTTGGATGAGTTCTTCGCCAGAGAAGGGCGCGATGGGGCGCCACCATGCCAAGTTAAAGATCCCGGTCCGAAGCCGTGAACAACAAAATGCCAAAAGTATCTGAACTCCTCCGGAAGCAAATGGACAATCTCAATCAGGGATTGGACCGCCTGCTGTACACGCTCTCGACCTACGCCCTGCCCATTCTTATCGGATTGGCGTCTTTGCTGGCCCTTTTTACCTGGAAAACACAATACCCAGTAGTCGATCCGCAACAGCTGGAAATTCAGGTTCTAAAAGAATCAGTCGACGTGGTGGAACCAGCCCAGGCTTTGGCGCTGTTACGCGAAAGCCCGATCAGTCCATTCCATGACACCCGGCTTTCTGTAGCCCCTGTCTGGTTTTCTTTCGTTACGCCCAAAGAAGTTGAAACCACCCCGCTGATGGTCGAATTTCCCTCGCGACATGCCATGAACATCGCCTGT
Organism: Rhodoferax ferrireducens; assembly: GCF_049302455.1. Taxonomy (GTDB): domain Bacteria; phylum Pseudomonadota; class Gammaproteobacteria; order Burkholderiales; family Burkholderiaceae_C; genus Rhodoferax; species Rhodoferax ferrireducens_B. Next base: position 1,013 of record NZ_JBAQMD010000002.1, read on the forward strand.
TGGGATGCCAGGACGCTGAAAGCGCTTGGCAATGGCAATCACCAAGGCGCGACTGGCGGCATTTCTGCAATCAAGGCGGGTTTTGCGCTTGAACTCAGTCCAGCACTCAAAGGCGAGCAAGTGGTATGCCGCACCAGTGCCATTGGCCCGGCCCGTATTTCGGCCCTGATTTGGCGAGCTAACGATTTAAGATCTTCTGCCCAGGAGTTTCACCGTAAGTCAGGCCTGCTGGACGGGGGGATCATCGTACTGGCCATTTTTGTGATGGTCGCGGCTTTGATCAATCGAAACGCCTTGTACGTCTTGTTCGCAGCCTGGCTCGTGGTCAATCTGAGAATGGGTGCTCTTTCTGCCGGATGGGACTCGCAATGGTTGGGAAACTCAGTGCCACAGGATTGGCTTCAGCGCATGCGGTTAATCACGACTGCCGTGTACTACGTGCTAGCTGTCACCTTGTTCAAGGTTCTGTTTCGTGATGACCTGACCAAAGTCGGCTCTCTGTTTCTATTGCGAATCGCGCAATGGACATGCCTGCCCCTCTTGCTGCTATCTGCGTTTATGACGTATCAGTCATACCTGCCTTTTCTTTGGGTATCAACCGGCCTAAGCATTGGAGTTATGGTATTTTTTCTCACACGTATTCTGCAGAAAACGCGTTCCCGTGTAGCAATTTGGTACAGCGCCGCCATCAGTATCACCATTGTCTCAAGCCTTTATGAAGTCCTTTCTGCGGCGCTAGGCATCAAAGGACTGATCGGATCAGTCAATAGCGTGACCGCCGCCTTGGCGTCAAGCCTGCTGGCCGCCTTGGCGATTGCCGAACAAATGCGGCAGGAGCATGTGCAGCGACTGGAAGTGCAGGCCGAACTGGAGCACACCTACGCGGCCATGCCGATCGGCCTCTTCACCCTCGACCTACGTGGCCGCTTCACGAGTGCCAACCCCGCCCTGGTCGGCATGCTGGGACCGAATGTGCTGACCGATGGCGCCAATGCCTGGCAGCAGTATTTCACCAACGGTGCCTGGACCCAGCTGCATCAAATGGTGCATAACAAAAACGAAGACGAGATGGAAATCCAGGGCAAACCCGTGCCTGGTTGCAGTGGTTCAAAATGTTTTCTCGTCAAGGCAACGCTGGCTGGCGACAAGATCGAGGGCTCATTGCAGGACGTCACCGAAAAATCCAGGGCAACCGCGGATCTGTCTTTCCTGGCCGACCATGATTCACTGACCAAGGTGCTGAACCGGCGCGGCATCGCGAAAGCGTTCAACAGCGCCATTGCAAGTCTCACCGGCGCCAATGCACCGGTGGCTCTAGCCTACCTTGACCTCGACCGTTTCAAGCTGATCAACGACCTGTTTGGCCACGGGGTCGGCGATGAAGTGTTGCAGCAAGTGTGCGGGCGCGTGTCGGACCTGCTTTCCCGCGAACTCCAATTTGGCCGCGTTGGCGGTGATGAGTTCGTCATCGTGTTTCCTGACACGCCCATCGCACGGGCCGCGGTCATGTGCCGCGGCATCATCGACAGCATTGACACCCTGCCCTACCAGGTTGGCGAAAACGCGTTTCATGTGCGCGGCTCCATCGGACTTATCGAGGTCAGGGCCGGCATGCAGTTCAACGACGCCATGTCGACTGCCGACCGCGCGTGTCGCCAGGCCAAGTCCGGCAGCAGTGACGGCCTGGTGGTGTATGAAAAAAATGCCATCGCGTTCAAACAACATGAAGCCGAGCTCAAACTGATTGCGCTGCTGGCCACCAGTTCCGCCACCGATGGTCTGTATCTGGAAATGCAGCCCATCATGTCGCTCACCAAGCCGCATGAATCGCTTAATTTTGAGGTGCTGCTGCGCATGCGCGACATCGATGGCAATGTCGTTCCCACCGACCGGCTGATTGCTGCAGCCGAGAACAGCGGACGCATGGGCATGATCGACCGCTGGGTCTTGTCGACCACGCTGGCCTGGCTCAACACCAATTACACGCAACTGAAGCACACGAAATTCGTCTGCATGAATTTGAGCGGTGCTTCACTGAATGATGAGAAGTTCCTGCAGGAGGTGTATGTCATGCTTGAACAAAACCTGCATCTGGTTGGGCAACTGTGCCTTGAAATCACCGAAAGCGTGGCCTTGCACGATCTGGAAAATACCCGCCGCTTCGTCAACAAGGTGCGCGGCTACGGTGCCAAAGTGGCGCTGGACGATTTCGGCGCCGGTTACACCTCGTTCTCTTACTTGAAGGAGTTCACGGCAGACCTGCTGAAGATCGATGGCAGCTTCATTGTCAACATGAACAAGCACCCAGCCAACATAGCCATTGTCGAAGCGATCGTCAACCTCGCCAAAAACCTGGGCATGAAGGTGATTGCCGAGTGGGCCGAGGACAATGCCACGGTGCAGACCCTGACCGAGATCGGGGTTGATTATGTGCAGGGATTTGCCGTGGCACGCGCCCAGCACCCTGACAAACTGCTCAAAGCCGAGTCTTCGGCAAGCTTCATTCAGGACGAAGCGCTTGCCCACTATGTGTGCCTGATTGAAAAGTCAAACCAGATGCTGCCGCAAGTGGATATGTTTTCCGACGTGCGCGTCATCAACGTGCATTAACCCTGACGCGCCATGAAGGCGATGGCAGCCAGGGGCGAGGTCATGTTGAAAACCCGCAACGGGCAAGCCCGTCGATGAGTTTGACGGCATCCCAGCGCCAATGTGACCAATTAGCACCACTTTTCGTGCTCAGCTTGTCGGCACCGCTTTCACATTCTGTAACATGATGCTATATTGTTTTACAAGTTAGATTTTCGGCTTTGATCTTTGGATTAAGGCGGCAATTTTGGGTTAAACAAGTTTTGAGGCCAGAAAAAAAAATGAACTGGGCTTGCGGTTTTGGATGCCGGTCGTGCGTTGACTGTCTGACAATTTATTGGCAATAACATCCGTAAAAATGTCCCCAAATAATCAGGATATTCGCAACCGCCTGCTGGTGGCCCGGTTGCCGTCGATGCCACAGATCCTCCTCAAGTTGATTGAACTGTGTCAGGCCGACGAAGCGGGCATGGCTGAACTCGCCAAACTGATCGCCAACGATGCGGGTATGACCGCCAAGGTGCTGAGCGTTGCCAATAGCGCCGCCTACCACCGCGGCGGCAACAAAGTGGGACTGCTTCAGGCGCTGGGCGTTCTGGGCTCGGACATGATCAAGACCCTGGTCATCAGCGAGTCGGTGTTCCAGACCTTCAGTGGGTTTCCGCATTCCGGCAGCACGGATCTGCGCAGCTTCTGGAAGCACTCCTTGACCACCGCCGTCATGGCGCGCGAGATCGCAAAAAAGATGGCCTATGCGCATGCCGAAGAAGCCTATCTGGCGGGCCTGTTGCACGATGTGGGCCGTCTGGCTTTATTGGCCGCGGCACCCAACGAATACGGCTTCAATTTTTTGGCGCAGGACGACGCAAGCCTTTGTGCCGTTGAGCAGCACACACTTCGGATTTCCCATGCTGACGCCGGGGCCTGGTTGATCGAACGCTGGAACCTGGACTCGTTCATGGCCGACAGCATCCTCTACCACCACGAGTCCACAATGCGCCTTGAGGCCGCGCATCCCCTGATTCGCATCATCCATCTTGCGCAACTGCTGAGCAGCCATGACCCTGCGCTGCCCCTTTCAGCCAATGCGGGCTCGCTTTGCAAGATCAACCTGGACGACCTGTCGCTCATTTGCGATGGAGCAGCAGCCCAGGTGAAAAAGGCAGCCGAATACCTGGGCATTGACCTGTCGGGCGTAGATGATCTGGTGGCGCCGCCAGCCCGCGCGCTTGCCGCGCCGGTGGCCGATCTGGCACAGCAGCGCCTGACCGAGGAGGTGCGCAACATGGCGCTGAGTGCCGAGCTTGGGCAGTCGTTTGCGCGCCAAAAGGGTGACACGCAATTGCTCGACGTTGTTCGGCAAAACGCGCGCATTCTCTTCAATCTCGAAAATTCAATCATCTTCCTGATGAACGGAAGCGGCCAGGCCCTGGTGGGCGTATCGTTTGGGCAGCAGCAACAACGACTGGCGGAATTCTCCATCGCGATGTCCGGCGGTGGCGGCATAGCCGCGTCTGCGCTTCAAAGGCGCCTGGTTTTTCTTGAACGCGACGGCACTCGGCAAGGCCTTGCAGAAGAGCAGTTGATGCGTATTTTTGATGCCGACTGTCTGGTTTGTGTGCCTATTGCAAGCGCCTCACGCTGCCTGGGAATGATGGTAGGCGGCGTTCCCGCATGGCGAATCGCCGAATTAAAGTACCGCGAGAAGTTTTTGCAGTCCTTTGGCGCTCAGGCGGCCACAGCGCTCGAGGCGGCGACCCGGGACCGGGGTGAAATCGATCACCGTATCGCCAGTTTGAAGGAAGATTATCGCGAAAGCTCCCGCAGAGTGGTGCATGAGGTCAACAACCCGCTGTCGATCATCAAGAACTACCTTGGCGTACTGGACGACAAATTGACGCGCCAGGAACCGGTGGCGGACGAGTTGCTGATTCTCAATGAAGAGATTGACCGGGTTGGCAACATCATGAACGAATTTGCCGGGGTCGCTCCGAAAACTCAAACCGGTGCCACTGAAATCAACCGAGTCGTCAACGATCTGGTGCGCCTGTTTCGTGAAAGCAGATTCCTGCCACCCTCGGTGCAGATCGTGGCTCGGATGCCGGAGCAAATCGCCGAGATCAACGGCTCGGCCGACATTCTCAAGCAGATTCTGGTGAACTTGCTCAAGAATGCCGTTGAGGCTCTGCCCAGGGGCGGCCATATCGAGATCGACAACAAGGGTCAAGTCCAACGCGACGGACGCGTATTTTTCGAGTTGTGCATCAAGGACGATGGACCCGGCATTCCAGCCGAGGTACTGGCCAAGCTGTTTTCCCCGGTTCGCAGTTCCAAGGTGGGCCAGAACCGTGGCATTGGTTTGAGTATTGTTCACAACCTGGTCAAAAAGCTCGATGGCCTGATCAGTTGCCAAAGCACCGGGACGGGCACGGCTTTTGAAATTCTCCTGCCAGCCCGCAATGCCGCGACTCAAGGCGCTGCTGCGTTGTCCATCAAGGCGTTGGCATGAGGGCTGAAGTCGATGTCATGACGGGTGGCGGATTGACGCAATCAGCGGTCAGTTTCGCAAGCCACGGATGGTCAGCACCCGCCCCTGCACAATTGCCTGCGCAGGTGCTGCTGGTTGACGACGAACCGAGAATGCTCAGCAGCCTGGGCGAATTGCTCAAGGACCGGGGCTTTGTCCTGACCAGCGCAGCCAACGGCGGTGAAGCGATCCGGTATCTCGGCCAACAACCCTTTGATTTGGTGATTCTGGACTTGCGCCTACCCGATATCAGCGGCCACGACATCATGGATTTCATGAACTCCCAGCAAGCCGATGCCAACATCATTGTGACCAGCGGCGACCGCGGAATTGACGCAGCAATTGGTGCGCTCAAACGAGGCGCTTACGATTACCTGCGCAAGCCCTATAGCCCGGAAGAACTGCGCAAGACGGTGGACAACGCCTTGAAGCAACGCCGCTTGCAGGCCGAAAATCGGCATATCGCCTGGCAACTTGAAAGCTCCGAAAGAAAATACCGTTATCTGGTCGACAGTTCGCCCGACATCATCTACACGCTTGATCATGAAGGCCGCTTCACCTTTGTCAACGACCGGGTGCAGCAGTTGTTGGGTTTCAGCCGCGAGGAGCTGATTGGCGAGCACTATTCTGTGCTCATTCAAGAAGACGATGTGCTGCGCGCAAATTATGTTTTCAACGAGGGACGAGGCGACTATCGCCTGTCTCGCAACGTCGAACTGCGGCTCAAGTCCCGCCATGCCAAAGGTGAAGTGCGCACCTTCACCCACGAATTGATGACGATTTCGTTCAGCGCCAGCGACACGTCACCAGAACCTGATTTGACCCAGCGAGAACTGTTTGGCACCTACGGCGTGGCCCGTGACATTACCGATCGCAAGCGGGCTGACGAACTGATTACCTATCAGGCCTATCACGACATCCTGACGGATCTGCCCAACCGGGTGCTGTTCAAAGACCGCTTGGGCCTGGCGGTGCTGCAGGCCAAGCGAAATGACGCCAGTCTGGCCCTGATGTTTATTGATCTTGATCGCTTCAAGCTGGTTAACGACACACTGGGTCACGCCATCGGCGACAAGTTGTTGCAACAAGCGGCCGTTCGCCTCAAAGCCTGCCTGCGCAGTGGCGACACACTGGCGCGGCTGGGGGGGGATGAGTTTACGGCGGTCTTGCCGGAGTTGGGTGATCGACAGGACGCTGTGCTGATCGCAGAAAAGTTTCTGGAGTGTCTGCGCCAGCCGTTCCAGCTCGCCGGACAGTCGGTCCACATCTCCGCCAGCATCGGTATCGCCATTTACCCCGGCGACGGTGAATCGACCGATGAGTTGATCAGAAACTCCGATATCGCGATGTACCAAATGAAGGCCGAGGGCAAGAACGGCTACTCGTTTTTTGACCGTTCAATGCTGGATGCGTCCTGCCAGAAGATTGAGCTTGAACACAGTCTGCGACTGGCACTGGAACGGGGCGAACTGGAGATGTACTACCAGCCCCAAGTGGATGTCAGGACACAAAAAATTGTAGGGGCCGAGGCGCTGATGCGCTGGAACCATCCTGAACGCGGATTCCTGGGTGCCGGCGATTTCTTGCCGTTTGCCGAGGAAAATGGTTTGATTATTCCCATCACCGACTGGATGCTGGAGGCCATCTGCCTCGACCTGCTGGACTGGAATGCGGCCGGTGGCGAGCCGGTGCGGCTGTCACTCAATCTTTCTCCCCAATACCTTGATCGCGGAGACTTCTTTGACAAGCTCAAGAATGCGCTGACCCTGCACCATATCAACGCGTCCCAGATTGAGGTCGAAGTGACCGAAAACATTTGTATCCACAATCCGCAGACGGCCATCGAACAACTCAACAAGCTCTGTCAACTCGGGGTCAGCGTGGCCATCGACGACTTCGGAACCGGCTACTCCTCCTTATCCTATTTACATCGATTCCCGATTCATACCATCAAAATTGATCGTTCGTTTGTGATGAAAATCCAGAACGACAATTCGCAATGTCCGGTGGTGCTCGCCATCATCTCGATCGCAAAAGGCTTGAGTCTGAACCTGGTCGCGGAGGGTGTTGAGACCCAGGTTCAGGAACGCTATCTGGAGCGCTCCGGCTGTAACACGATGCAAGGCTACCTGTATCACAAGCCCTTGTCGCAGAAAAAAATGCTGGCGTTGCTGCGCGTGGCCTGACTGCTCCGGGTTAACGACGCCAGGGGCCAGCAGCGTCTCCCGCAATCTTGATGACGAAACTCATTGGGCTTGGTTTTTACCGGGTTGGATTTTTTTACGTTCTTTTTCCCCCACTCACTCCCCCCGCCCCTTGTATGCTGATAACAGGGAGGTTGGAGCAAGTTAATGA
>NZ_JBAQMD010000003.1:0-4007 GCF_049302455.1 Rhodoferax ferrireducens
GACGGCCGACGAAGTCATCGCCACCGCCAACTTCCAGGTCAACACCTACAAGCACGAGGAACAGCGCACGGACATGTTCTTCGGCCATTACCGCTACCGCCTGACACGGGCGGGTGAGGCGCTGCAGATACGCGAGAAATACATCGTGGTCTGCAACGACATCATTCCGCGGCAGATGGATATCTTCAACGTCTGACCGGCCACGGCCGGACGGCAACAACGGCCCGGTCGGCGAATGTCGACCGGGCCTTTTTTGTGGTGCACCCGGCATGGGCGCACTCCTGGAGGTGAGAGTCCTCCCGTAAGCTGGCCACAGCGAACGAAGCGAAGCGCAACTGCGGAAGGGCGACCGACCGTGGGGGGTGTGGAGCGCAACTCGTGAGCCGATGAACAAGAACCGGATGGAAGGCGCAGCCGAGCAGGGCGAGCGGGCCAGGAACTGCGCGGCTCTTGTGGCCAAAGCGAAGCGGCGTAAAGCCGGCGGTGATGCGCAGAAGGAGTGCGTTCTTACCTGCGGAGATCCTTGGCTTGCGGCGTTATGTTGGGCTTCCCGCGTCAGCCCGGCCTACCTGGGCTGCCGGATCAGCGCCCCAAAACATAGGCCTCTCGCAGAATACTCGATGCGCCGCTCTGCCCGCTCATTCGGTATCGCCTACCGCAATAAAACCTCGCGTGGACCGACGCAAGCCAAGCTGGCCGAGCGTACCGCTCGCTTTCAGCCAACGACGCCCTGGGGCTGCGCTGGCTTCGTGGCACGCAGCACCCGCCCAACCAACACGCAGCATCTCACGGCGCAAACACGGTTCGGCCCGGAGTCGGCGGCAGCTCGGGCATTTCCTGGCGGGGAAAGGTTCCGGTCAGGGCGCCGAGGAAGGCGGTCAGATCGAGCACTTGCCCATCGTCCAGCTCCTTGTTCAGCTGGACCTTCGCCATGACGCGCACCGCCTCCTCCAGCGTCGTTGCGGAGCCATTGTGGAGATAGGGCGCGGTCAAGGCGACATTGCGCAGCGTCGGCACCCGAAACATGTGGCGATCGGCTTCCTGATGGGTCACCTGAAAGCGGCCCGTATCTTCCGTCAGACGATATTTCGCGTCATAGGCACTGCCGCGAAAGGTCGGGAACTTCTGGTAAAACCCCTGCCCTTCGGGCAAGGCCGGACCGGCGAAAGCCGCCCCGCTGTGGCAGGCCACGCAACCGACATCCTGGAACGCCTGCATGCCACGCACCTGGCTCTCGTTCAGCGCTTTCTTGTCCCCTTTCAGATAACGATCCAGGGAGCTGTCGGGGGTGATCAAGGTCCGCTCATAGGCGGCAATGGCCTGCGCGACCCGGTCGATGCTGATCTCCGGCGCGTTGAAGGCTTGCTTGAACAAGGGCTTGTATCCCTCGATTCCTTGCAGGCGCTTGACCACCGCGGCATGATCGGGGTTACCCATCTCAACGGGGTTGATCATCGGTCCCTTGGCCTGCTCCTCCAGGCTGGGCGCGCGTCCATCCCAGAACTGCACCGACAGGAATGCAGCATTCCAAACCGTGGGCGATGACCGGCCGCCCAATTGTCCACGCACCCCCATGGAGAATGGTCGGCCATCTTCGCCGCCCCCCATCACGTTGTGGCAGGAGTTGCAGGACGCCGAACCGTCCACGCTCAGGCGCGGATCGAAATACAGCGCCTTGCCCAGGGCCACCTTGGCCGGTGTAGTTGGGTTTGTGGCCGATGCAACGGGTTTTTCCGGCAACGGCTCGAAAGCCTGCGCCCCCGCGGCGATGCCCAATAGCAAAAAGCCAAGTCGGCGGATTCCGGATAAGATCCTGCGCTCTTTCATATCAAGATACTCTCGCTAATTCCAAAGGCTCAAATAAATAAGGGGCCAGCCTTCTGCGCTCAATGGAGAGTACGCCACAATATTCTTAACAAATCCTTAAGGAGCCTCTGCACGAATCGTAGCCTGCAGCTGATTTCGCTTCCTGGGGAGCGATTTTTCGCACGATTCCACTCATTTGTCCCTGATTCGGATCGGTTTTCCGGACTTTTTCCTGCTCAGGGCGCACCTTGCCCTGACGGTGCACGTACGCGTCGCCCGTGAGCACCTTCGATAACGCCGCCAGGCACACAAAGCGACTCAAATTCTTCGCCAGCCCCCGGTAACGCACCCTGGCGTAGCCGAAACGAATCTTCAGATCACGAAACACATGCTCGACCTTCGCCCGCCGAGGGGGTCAGTCCCGGATTCCGCTGCGCTTCATCCAGGCTACACGCTCTGCCGTAGGGGCGAAGCCCCGGAGGCAGGGACGTCGGCTGCAGCGTGTTGTTGGACGTCGTCGCGCGACTAGTTTGCGGTGATAACGTCAGGATAGTGGTCGGGGGGGGAGGCGCAATAGCACGGTCGGAGGATCGAGAGCCTCGGTCGCGCGCCGCGGTTCGAGTGGAAGCGATGGAGCCTCGGCCAGATTGCGACGGTAGTACTCGAAGGCGACCAACAGCAATGCTGCCATTGCATTGAGTGCGTTCTTCAAAGTGGCTCGGGCGAAGTGTGCATTTCGCTCGTGTTTCACGTCGTTGTAGCTCCTCCACCAAAGCGGATTCTGATTCTGTGACCACTGGTCCCATGGGGTGAGCTCGAGCCCGTAGCGCGGAATATAGACCTTGCTCACCGCCATAATCGGCAGACTACTCATGCAGACCGCCCGGTAGTGGTCCATGTTTCGATTTCTTGCCGAGCGATCGAGTACCGCACATAGGAGTTTTGTTACGACTTCAACCTCCGAGGCTGCAGCGAAAAGTAGATGCGCGAGCTCAATTGAGTACACCTCGTAGTTGGCGGGAGTGAACTCCACGTAGCGCGAGACCGCCTCAAGGTCCCGCTCCAACGCCAGAAGATAATTCCAATGAAGCTTGCCGCCAGTGGCCGGAATCATCACGTCACTCCCAGAGACGCCCAACGTGAGCTATCCGACATTTGTCGGAATAAATGTGTTATCAGACATATCCGATAACTCGGAATTGACCCTGTAATCGCCTGATTCTTGAACCCCACGAAAGGCGGATCGCAATCCGCCGCTCGCGTTCACGCTATCCATTCGGCGACGGAATGGCGTTGGTTGATACGCCGCCCCGTCACCGTTGGTCAAGCGCATCACTGTCGCTCACGCGCGTCGCACCGCTGTGAACAGTATTCGCCTCAGCCCGGTCCCAGCATGTCCGCCGGCCGGATCAGGCGGTCGAAATCCTCGGGGCTGAGCAGGCCGAGTGCAACGACCGATTCCTTGAGCGTCAGGTTCTCGTGGTGCGCCTTCTTGGCTGCCTTGGCGGCGTTGTCGTAGCCGATGTGCGGATTGAGCGCCGTCACCAGCATCAGGTTGCGGTCCAGGTACTGGGCGATCTGCGGCTCGTTGGCCACGGTGCCGGCGGCGCAGTGGTCGGCGAAGGAACGGCTGGCGTCGGTCAGCAGGCGGATCGATTGCAACAGGTTCCTGATCAGCAGCGGCTTGAAGACATTCAGTTCCAGGTGCCCGCTGGCGCCGCCGAAGTTGATGGCGACGTCGTTGCCGAATACCTGCGCGGCCACCATGGTCAGCGCCTCGGACTGCGTGGGGTTGACCTTGCCGGGCATGATCGAGCTGCCTGGCTCGTTCTCCGGCAGGTACAGCTCGCCGATGCCGCAGCGCGGGCCGGAGCCCAGCAGGCGAAAGTCGTTGGCGATTTTCATGCACGCCGCGGCGGCGGTTTTCAGCGCGCCGCTCATCCACACGATGGCGTCGTGCGCGGCCAGCGCCGCGAACTTGTTCGGCGCGGTGATGAAGGGCAGGGCGGTCAGCTCCGCGATGCGGTCGGCCACCGCATCGGCAAAGCCCGGGTGGGTGTTAAGACCCGTGCCGACCGCGGTGCCGCCGATGGCGAGCTGGTATAGCCGCGGCAGGGCGCTGCCCACCGCGTCGATGACGTCGTTCAGCTGGTGCACATAGCCGCTGAATTCCTGGCCCAGGGTCAGCGGCACGGCGTCCA
>NZ_JBAQMD010000004.1:0-31243 GCF_049302455.1 Rhodoferax ferrireducens
TTTCGGTGTAGACCGTCTGTGGACAGGCGTAGCCACACCACAGGCGCCCGGCCACTGCCGTAAAGAGAAACAGCGACAGGGCCGAGATGACCAGAATACCGGTGAGGTAGATGAAGTCCTGCGGGTAAAGCACCAGGCCAAAGATGTAGAAGCGCCTGGAAGCCAGGTCAAACAGGACCGCCTGGCGCTGGCCCCACTCCAGCCAGGGCAGACCGTAAAAGATAATCTGGGTCAGCCAGACCATGCCCCAGCGCCAGTTGGAGAACAGGCCCGAGACACTGCGCGGGTAAATCGTCTGGTGCGAGGCGTACAGGGACAGCATGCCGTCATCCGCCGGCTCGGGCGGATGCGGCGGCTCTTCGCCTTCCTGCGCAATGATGGGGATGACCTTGCGATCGCTGAATGCTTTGCTATTCAAATGGGTTCCTTGTCATTGAATTGGGATGGGCAAAAAAGTCACTTGCCGGCATTCCTGGCGTCCTCGTCCACCTTGCGCTTGAAAAAGACGACGAGCCACACCGCCATGCCCAGCATGAACGCAATGACGGCAGCGCTCATCAGTCCGTAATCGGTCGAAAACAAATCAGTCAACATCTTCATGGTGGATTCCTCACAACGTTAAAAAACCAGGTTAGAAATACGGCAAAAATTCAAAGCTCACCTCAACGCGCGGCGGTGCTGCGACCTAGGGCAGCTACCCGCGCCAGGAACTCGTCCCGCGACACACCGGCAAAAAACGGATGCCAGCGCCGCTGCTCAAGCACCGTGCTCACCGCCCGCGCCCGACGTTCGTGGCCGGCAAACAACAGCGTCTCGTCGGGCAGATTGAACACACGTTGCGTCACGCTGTCCCAAAGCGCTTCGGGGTCTGCGGGCAGCGGCTGTTGCGGGCAGGCATCCACGGCCATCAGACCACCGCAAAACAGCCGGTCCCGCCAGGCAAAGCTGCGGCAGGCAGGCGTATGACCGGGGGTGAACAGCACCCGCATCAGCTCATCCCCAAACGCGAGCACCTGACCATCTTGAACACACGCATCGGCGTCGCCTTGAATCATTGGCGCCCCCAAACCTGCCAGCAATGTGGTCTCCTGCGGGTTCAACTGGTCATGGTGGTGGGTGCGCAGCACCCAGCGCAAACGCAACTCACGCTCGGCCAGCAGGGCGGCCAGCAGCGGCAGGTCGCGCCCGCGCGGGTCAATCAGCACCGCCTCGCGCGCATCCTGGTCAGCCAGCAAATAGGTCAGTTCACCACTGGCCTCATTGTTCAAAATGCGAAAGTACACCTTAGGTCTCCGCCGCCTCGCACAGCGTCACCTCAGCCCTTGTGTTCATCTGTATTTCCTCAGGTAAGCACCCTCAAATCCGCGCTTGACCCAATGGAACAAGCGTGACGAGGGCAAAATCATTTGACGTCTTTCGTTGCGAAACACCACAGTGCCATGGTCAATGGCATCAATGATGCAAATCAGCTCAACCTTGAAGGTCGCTACTGGCGTTCGTCCGTTCAAACCGTCGAGCAAGTTCTCGGCGGCGGCGGCGGCCTGCAGGTCCGCCATATGCGCCTGTTTGGGCATCCAGTCCGGGCCCGGGAAACTGCCCGAGTCCCCCACCACATACACATGTTGGCTACCTTCCACGCGGCACTGCGCGTCTGCCTGGAGCAAGCCGCCGGGCGAGCGCGCCAGATCGGTCCGGTCAAACCACAAATTGCCCGTCATACCCGGCATGAAGAGGATCAAGTCCGCCGCCAACTCACCGCCCTCGGTGACCACCTTGTCAAGTTCAAAACGCTGCAACTTGTGACCCAGATGCGTGCGAATGCCCCGGCGCGCCATCTCGTCCAGCAAATGCCCGACCGCCTTGGGCCCCAGGCGGTTGCCCGGCTCTTTGGCGGGGTTGAAAAACACCAAGTCAAACTTGTCACGTCGGCCCTCACGCCTGAGCTGCTCGTCAATGCAAAACAAGAATTCGAACATGGGGCCGCCACGCACGGCGCTGGGCTCATTGGGGTTGCCAGCAAAGCCGATGGCAATCGTGCCGCCCGTCATCGCCTTGAGTCGATCACGTATTTTTTCAGCGGCGGCAATCCCCTCACAGGGCGTGATGGCGTGCTCAATGCCCGGCAGCTTCCTGATGAAACGCCCGCCTGACGCAATCACCAGCGCGTCATTGCGCACTTCACCAACCGTGCTGTCTACCCGTCTACCACCCTCGCGAACGCCGGTCACTTCACCAGCCATGTGCTTGACGCGCATGCGGGTGAAGAAATTGGCCAGGGGAACGATGAGCTGTTCACGCGAACGCAGGCCACTTGGAATCCAGATGATGCCCGGCAGGTAGTGCAGCTCTTCGCGTGGTGCAATCAAGGTGATCTCTGCCTGCGCATCGCGCCGGCGCAGTTCGCGCACGCAAGAGAGTGCGCCAAAGCCCGAACCAATCACTGTGATTTGATGAACCATGTTTCACTTCTTTTGTTAAACGCCTGGCAAAGCGCCCGCAAACTGATGCCACCAACCCTGCGCATGCTCATGCCAGACGCAGCCAGGCCGCGAGCAGCAGGGCACCCAAGCAAGCCCAGCCCGAAAAGAGCCAGCGCCACGGCACAAACTTCGGCTTGAAACCCACGCCATTGACCAAGCCCGCGCTCATGGCCCAAAAAACGGCAAAGGCAAAACCATGGTCAACGCCACCGCCCTGCCCCGTGAACAAGAGCGGGTAAACACTGCCTCCCAACATGATAAAAAGCGCCGCCGCCAGACTCAGCGGCCGCATGGGCGACGCACCAGCTGGTGAGGCAGCGGTGTCAACCACCGGTGCACTCACTCGTTCCTGCCGCGGGAGTTTTCCCGGGCCTCCTGGTTTTCGCCCCACATCGCATTCATGATGGCCAGCAAAACTGCAAAACCTACGCCCAATACCCAAGTGAAATACCACATGTCAATTCCTTTAAATGCGCTCACGCCGCGTTGTCTTCACCCATGAGCAGCTTGCCTTGCGCCAGCTACTTGTGCGGCGACACTTGCAGATTGGTCGCTGCTGTTCAGTAGGCCACATGGTCCTGCTCCAGCACATGGGCCGCCGTCACCTTACCGCGCATGACGCTGTAGGCCCAGGAGGTGTAAACCACGATCAAGGGCATGAACACCATCGTGGCCCAAAACATGATGCCCAGCGTCATGTGGCTCGACACACTGTCCCACACGGTCAGGCTGGCTGACGGCATGCTGCTTGAAGGCATCACAAACGGGAACATGGACGCACCTGCGGTGCCAATCACCCCCACCACCGCCAGCGATGACGCAACGAACGCACTCAGCGCTTTGCGCATGGCCAGCAGCAGTGCCGCCATGACAGCACCCAGCACACCCAGCACCGGCAAAGCCCATATCAGGGGTTGGCGACCATAGTTGGCCATCCAGGCACCCGCTTCACGCACCACCGTCTTGGCCATGGGGTCAGGCAAATCAGAAGGGTTGATCACCGAGGTGATGCGGTAGCCGTCTATGGCTTGCAGCCAAAAACCTGCTGCCACAAACGCCACCACGACCACCCCAGCGGCGCCGATGGCACCCTTGATGGCGCGCGCCTGAATCACGCCCTCGGTGCGGTGCGCCAGGTAGCTGCCACCCTGCATCGTGATCATGGCGCTGCTCACCACCCCGGTCAGCAAGGCAAACGGGTTGAGCAGTTGCCAGAAGGAGCCGGTGTAGGTGGAGACCAGATAGACATCAAGCTGAAACGGCACGCCCTGCAGCAAATTCCCAAACGCCACACCAAAAATCAGCGGCGGCACCGCCCCGCCCACAAACAGGCCCCAGTCCCACGTGCTGCGCCAGGTGGCGTTGTGAATTTTGCTGCGATAGTCAAATCCGACCGGGCGAAAGAACAAGGCCCACAGCACCACCAGCATGGCCCAGTAAAACCCGCTGAACGCAGTGGCATACACCAGTGGCCAAGCCGCAAAGATGGCACCGCCACCAGTGATGAACCAGACCTGGTTACCGTCCCAATGCGGCCCCACGGTGTTGATGACCACACGACGCTCCAGGTCGCTCCTGCCGACAAAGGGCAGCAGCGTGCCCACGCCCATGTCATGGCCATCCATGATGGCAAAGCCGACCAGCAGCACCCCCACCAGCAGCCACCAGATGATTTTCAGCGTTGAGTAGTCAAACATGCTTTGCTCCTTAAGCGTGTGCCGGTGCGGGAGCCAAGACGCTCTCGCTTTGATAGCGACCTGTGCCCAGACTACCTGGGCCCATGCGTGCAAACTTCACCATCAAGAACATTTCCACCACCAGCAACACGGTGTAAAACCCGATAAAACCTGCCAGTGAGCCGTACAGGCTGTTGACGCTCAGGGTAGAGACCGACATGTGGGTGGGCAGCACACCGTAAATCGTCCAGGGCTGGCGGCCATACTCCGCCACAAACCAGCCCAGCTCGCAGGCAATCCAGGGGGCAGGCAGCATCCACAGGGCTGCCCTGAGCAGCCCCGGCTTTTGCGTGCAGCCACGCTTGACCGTGCTCCAGAACGCCAGTCCAAACAACAGCAGCATGGCAAAGCCCAGCCCGACCATGACGCGAAAGGCCCAGAACATCGGCGTCACCCGCGGCACAGTGTCATTCACCGCCTTCTCGATGATCTCGGGGCTGGCTTGACGCACATCCAGCACATATTTTTTGAGCAGCAAGCCAAAGCCCAGATCTGCTTTGTGCTGTTCAAACACCTGCTTGGCCGCTGCATCGGTGCGGTTGGCGCGCAAGGCTTCGAGCGCGGTGACCGCCACGATGCCACTGGCAATGCGCTCCCTGTTTTTGGCCTTGATGTCGTGAATGCCGGGGATCTCTTTGGTGACTGAGCGCGTGCCAATCAAACCCATCACCCAGGGAATTTCAAGTTCCCAGTCGTTCTTTTGCTCTGCCTCGTTGATGCCAGCCATCAAAGTGAGGCCCGCAGGTGCGGGCTTGGTCTCCCACATGGCCTCCATGGCAGCCAGCTTGGTTTGCTGCGCTTCACCCACGGTGTAACCGGACTCGTCACCCAACACAATGACGCTCAGCGCTGAAGCCAGCCCGAATGCCG
The DNA here is from genome assembly GCF_049302455.1 of Rhodoferax ferrireducens. Classification (GTDB taxonomy): domain Bacteria; phylum Pseudomonadota; class Gammaproteobacteria; order Burkholderiales; family Burkholderiaceae_C; genus Rhodoferax; species Rhodoferax ferrireducens_B. Next base: position 5,087 of record NZ_JBAQMD010000004.1, read on the forward strand.
CCGCCACCCCGAAACTGCGCTTGGCAAACTCCACATCGCGGTTTTTGAGCAGATACCAGCTGGAAATGGACAACACAAACATGGCACCCGTGGTGTAGCCAGCTGACACCGTGTGCACAAACTTGGCCTGCGCGTCGGGGTTGAACACCACGGCCCAGAAGTCGACCATTTCCATGCGCATGGTCAGGTAGCTGAACTCGGAGCCCACCGGGTTTTGCATCCAGCCGTTGGCAATCAAAATCCACAGCGCACTGAGATTGGTGCCAATCGCCATGAGCGCCGTCACCAGCAAATGCTGGGGTCTGGACAACCGGTCCCAACCGAAGAAGAACAGCCCAATCATGGTCGACTCAAGGAAGAAAGCCATCAGCCCCTCAATGGCCAGCGGCGCGCCAAAAATATCGCCCACGTAATGCGAGTAATAGGCCCAGTTGGTGCCAAACTGAAACTCCAGCGTGATGCCGGTGGTGACGCCCAGTGCAAAGTTGATGCCGAACAGCTTGCCCCAAAAACGCGTCATGTCCTTCCAGATCACGTTGCCGGTCATCACATAGACGCTCTCCATGATGAGCAGCAACCACACCATGCCGACGGTCAAGGGCACGAACAAGAAGTGGTACAGGGCCGTCGCGGCAAACTGCAAGCGCGACAGGTCGACTAACTCTTGAGAAATCATGGCTTTATTCCTTGGGCCCCGGGGGCGGTTTGCAAAAACTGGGCAACGACGCCTTCGCTGTTGACTGTCACCCGCTGGTTGCGTACAAAACCCCACCACAGCGCCATCAGCAGCGCAAGCTTGATGAGCAACACCACAGCGAGTTTTCTGACCAGGGATTTGTCCAGCGGTTTCATGACAGTTCATGCATTTGCCTGCTGATGAACACAAGAAGCGTGCCATCGCGGCGGCATCTGGAAATACTTAATTAACTCAATGACTTGGCGTTCAAGCTGCCCTCCACGAGGCGCGTTGTCGATGGATTAACTGCTATTCCTGGCAGCAACTGCCATATTTGGCATAAACTGACAGCCGCACACAAGGAACACACATGAAGCCATTGCCGGAGCTGATGTCCTACCTGGAAGGACTGAGCGAACCCCACATCCTGTTTGACACGCAATACCGCATCCTGGCCGCCAACGCCGCCTACCGGCGTCAGTTCAGCCCGGAGCGCAGCGTGGTGGGCCGCACTTGCTACGAGGTATCTCACCACTTCGGTGTGCCCTGCGACAAGGCCGGCGAATCGTGCCCGCTGCTCAAGTCACGCGAGTCCGGCCAGCGCGAACGTGTGCTGCACCTGCACCACACACCCAAAGGCGAGGAATACGTCAATATTGAACTGACACCCTTGCTCAATGCCCATGATGAACAGGCCTTCTTCATTGAGAAGATGGAACCGCTGCGCGTGGCACATGGCATGAGTCTCGGCCAGGGACTGATTGGCCGCGCCCCCGCGTTTCAGAAAATGCTGGCACTGGTCGCCCGTGTGGCGCCGTCCCAGGCCACGGTCCTGCTGCTGGGAGAGTCGGGCACCGGCAAAGAACTGGTGGCGGGGGCAGTGCATCAGGCCAGCCCGCGCGCCCACCACGCCCTGGTGGCGGTGGATTGCTCCAGCCTGCCGGAAAATCTGTTTGAGTCAGAACTGTTTGGCCACGAACGCGGCGCCTTCACCGGTGCCAACGCCGCGCGCGGCGGCCTGGTGGAGGCGGCCAGTGGCGGCACTTTGTTTCTGGACGAGATCGGCGATATTTCGCTGACGATGCAAGTCAAACTGCTGCGGCTGCTGGAGACCGGCACCTACCGCCGCGTGGGCAGCACCGAGTTGCGTCATGCCGATATCCGGGTGGTGTCAGCCACCCACCGCGACCTCGACGAAATGGTGGCCGTCGGAACATTTCGGGAAGATTTGTACTACCGCCTCAGCACCTTCCCCATCCATCTGCCCGCCCTGCGCGAACGCCGGGGAGACATTGAACTGCTGGTCACCGCCCTGCTCGATCGCGTGACGCCACAGCGCCAACTGAGGGTGAGCGAAGCTGCCTTGCGTCGGCTACAAGCGCAGCCCTTCCCCGGCAATGTCAGAGAATTGCGCAACCTGCTGGAACGCAGCGCGCTGCTGTGCGATGGCGACACGATTCAAGTCACGCACGTGGAGCAAGCCCTGCTGTCCGGGCGGCGGCCCACCGTCGCGCTGCCCGGCAGTCAGGCGGCGCCGTCCGGTCATGACATTCATGGCAACGCCAGCAGCACCGTCACAGGGGCGCCGGGCGCGCTCAAACTGGTGGAGCGAACAGCGCTGCGGCAACTGGTGGCGGAGCATCAGGGCAGTCGGGCGGTGCTGGCGAAAAAGCTGGGCATCAGCCAGCGCTCGCTCTACCGCAAGCTCAAGGCGCTGGACCCGCCCTAGAGCGCTGATCAATGCGCCTTTGTTCTTGTCCTTAAATACCGTACATAAGCATTGACGGATATAATGACAACAACCTGAAAGCCCAACCATGAAACGTCGCTCCTTAACTCGCTGCCTCGCCTTGCTGTTGCTGGGCAGCGCCAGCCTGCTGCCAGCGCTGGCGGCAGATGAAGCGGCCAATGCCCTGATTACCCGGCTGTCGACCGAGGTACTGGGCAGCATCAAGGGCAGTCCGTCGGTCCGCACGGGTGATGTGACCACCATCCTTGCCCTGGTGGATGCGACGGTCATGCCGCACATGAACTTCAAACGCATGACCGCTTCCGCGGTCGGCCCGGCGTGGCGACAGGCCACCCCCGAGCAACAAAAGCGCTTGCAGGAAGAGTTCAAGACTTTGCTGGTGCGCACCTACGCCGGCGCCGTGGCCCAGGTCGCTGACCTGAGCGTGGTGGTCATGCCCCTGCGCGCCTCGCCGCAAGACAAAGAGGTGGTGGTCCGTACCGAAATCAAGGGCCGTGGCGACCCGGTTCAGCTCGACTACCGGCTGGAGAAGACCAGCGGTGACGGCGCTGGCTGGAAAATTTACAACCTGAACGTGATGGGTGTGTGGCTGGTGGAAACCTATCGCAGCCAGTTCGCCCAGGAAGTCAACACCAAAGGCATTGACGGGTTGATTGCCACCTTGGCAGACCGAAACAAGGTCAATGCCAGTAAAGGTTGATCACCCGGCGATCGTCGGCAGCAACCTGAAAAATATATGCCAAACTGGCCTATAGCCCACGTCGAATATACATTGTTAGCTATTGTTTTTATAGCAACTGATGCCAGCGGGCGATGACGGATGAGTTGGCCGGGTATGGCGGTGGTCAAAGGACAATGCCAGTGCGGTGCACTGGCTTGACGCTCATTCCTTGATTGTGCAGGTTTCACCCTTGCAGGCGACTTCGGCATCCAGGTACGACACGTTGACATAACCCTTGCGGCCCAGGATGTCGAAGGTCTTTTGACTCTTGGCGCCTGACGCGCAATTGACGAAGACGGGAACGTCCTTGGGAATTTTGGCGTAATCTTTTTCCATCTCTTCAATGGGCAGGCTCACGGCCCCTTTGAAATGTCCCCGCGCATAGTCTGCGACCGGGCGCACATCCAGGATGAACTTGCCCGCAGCCACGGCCTCTTCAAAGGCTTTTGGCGCGACCTGTCCCGGCCCGTAGACCGGCGCCCAGGTCACCGTCGTGAGCGCAGGCGCCATGGCGAGCGCGCCTTTCCAGGCACTCAAGGGGAAGTAGGCCAGCCGGCGGAAATCACGTTCGCGCAGTTCTTCCAGCGTGGCATTGACCGCGTCCAGGTCACCGCGACCAATCACGACGATGGGTGCATTTTTGGACAGCGTGCCCAGGGCGGTCTGACCTTGGCTGCCCTTGAGGTCGCTGATGGAAAGCTGAACCAGCTTGTTCGACTCCGTCACGATGGTCTCTTTTCCTGGCGACGTGTCGATCAGAATCAGGTTGCCTTTTTGAACGAATGACGCCTCGGCCACAAGGGGCTGCGCTTTTTGGTTCCAGCCTGGGACACCGTTGCGGTAGACCCAGGCGTCGGCATAGCCCATCTTTCGGAAAATCTCAGCGGAGTCGACGGACAGCGTGCACTCTCTTCCCGCGCAATAAAAAATAACTTTCCCGGTTTTGGGAATGCCCAGTTTATCGGCGTTGGCGGCGTCTTTCTTCAACATGTCCAGCGGCAGGCTCATGGCGCCCGGGATGTGACCCGCGCTGTATTTTCCTGCCGGGCGGCTGTCAACGACCCAGACACTTTTGCCGATCATTCCCTGTTCGAAATACGAGACCATTTGCTCATTGGCAACTTCATTGGCTTCGAGCTTCTGCTCTGCCGCATGGGCATTCCAACCTACGACTGACGATAAGACGGTTGCAACCAGGGCGGCTGCCAAAATCAAGCGTTTCATGACGGAACTCCTTCAATGAGAGAGACACACTTTTCCGCTATCGCCGCCCCGAGCGGCCGCAGAGCTTGGACTGTTGGGGCGGCTGTGCTGGCTTAGCAGCCAGCCGTCTTCTTGAAGGACTTGGCGGTGTTCTTGCCGTCCTTCTCGAAGCGGGCGCGGATCTCGTCGCCTTCCACGATGCGCTTGTCCTTGAACTTGTCCAGGGTCAGGTCATCGGTGATGGTGATGGTGACGGGTGTGCCGGCCTTGGTGTCCTTCAGAACGGCAGTGGCCGACTTGCCGTCGGCAGCCAGCGTGATCTTGGTGATCGGGCCGACCATCTTGCCTTCGTCGGCGGCGGCGCTGCCGGTAAATGCCAGGCCAGACAAGGCCAGCATGATGGAAACAGCGATGGTGGAGAGTTTGGTTTTCATTTCAAAATCCTTTGGTAAGTTGATAAATGCCCGTTGAGCGCAATCGCTTGCGCCCAACGGCGTGGGTGGTCAAATCAGAATTTGACTTCGAAGGTGGCGTACAGGTTGGTGGCGTTTTCCAGCGGTGTCGTGGTCATCATCTGGCCATTCACATCGCCGATCGCCACCGGTGCGCCGACCCAGTTATTGCTGCCGGTGTAGTCAAAGCTGTAGTACTGCACGCCGAGACGGAAGAAGGCCTTGCTGAAGAAGGACGAGATCGGTTTGCGATCGAGTTCCTGGATGAAATAGGCTTCGTAGACATCGCCGCGCGTGCCGACCTTGGCGGTCCACATGTCATCGGCTGCCGGGGCGAAGGTGATCCAGTTCTTGGAGCCGTGGTTGTACTCAAAACCGAACTTCGAGTTGGATGGCAGGTCATAACGCACGCCCAACGCAATCGCCGTGCCGGTCTTGCTGGTCGGTGCTTCGGGGCTGAAGAAGCCACCAGTCATCAGACCCTGGAAGCCGAACTGCGCCGAGACGTTCTGGTTCGGGTGGGTGATGCTCACGCCCAGGTCACCAAAGACGTTGAGTTTGCCCGGGCCAATGTTCTTGAACGTGCTCATGAAGCCGATGCCCAGCCAGTCGATATCGCCCAGGTTGGTTTTTGCTGTGGTGTCACCAAAGTAGGTGTTCCTCATCGTCGGCGCATCAAAGATGTTCATGCCACGGTTCCATTGCAGCCAGACGCGCAGCGGGTCGGTGTCGATGGGAACAATCGCCACGCCGAGCATGTCGGTGTCCTTCAGCGAGTTGCCCTTCGGGTCGGTGAAGCCGTTCTCGAAGCCGCGGCCATAGCAGATCTTGGCGTAGGCGCCCGGCCAGCCGTCGACGTCCGGTGCGTAGCCCACCGTCATGCCGTCAAAGGCGTAGTCCACCAGCATCGAGGGTGTGCCGCCGTTGCCGGGATTTGGCCGGTTGTCGCGCAGATTGCCCGGCGCGCCACCGGTCGATGGCCGGCGCCCCACCGATAACCAGACCGGTTCGTCGCCGATGTTGCTCCAGGTGGCATAAACGCGGTCCACATTCAGAGCGCTGTTGGAGGGAACGTGCCCGAGCGTGCCGTCAAAGACACCCACGCGGTCGGCGAAGAACGGCGCGCTGCCCGCATTGGTGACCGAGCCCTCATCCTGCGAGCCGAACACTTTGTACATGTTCAGGTGCGCGTTGACGCTGATGTCCTGCGTTGCCTTGGCCCCCAGGTCCAGACCGAAGCGGTTGCTGTACTGGCTGGTGTTCTTGGGTTTGTAGGCGGGCACCGTTGCGGCGAATGCACCCATGGCACCCGCCATGGATGCGTTGGCACCCAGGAAGGCATTTGCCTCGTCATAAGTGGCGACTTTGCCCATCGCTTGCGAGAAGCCCATCAACCCGGACAGCGCTTGGGCCGTGGTCCACGCCGGATTGAGGCTTGAAGCCGCCGCAGGATTGGCAAAAAATTCACTCTGCAGCGTGTTCTGCGCGTTCATGAAGGTCGCGTTGACATCAGTGAAGGTCTTGCTCTGCCCCTCCAGACTGTCGAAACGGAAGCGGTAATCACCGCCCACCGTCAACCACTTGCTGAGCGACTTGCCCTCCAGCTTGGTGACCTGGTTCTTCAGGTCGGCCAGCTCGGTGGCCTGAGGCTGGGCTTGCGCCGCTTTTTGCTCATTGGCCGTAACCTGAGCCTTCAAAGCCTGGAGCTCGCGCGACAGGTCTTCAATTTTTTTCATCAAATCGGCGTCTGCCGCGGAGGCGGCCAAAGGCAGCCACAGGCTCGCCACCAAAGTGACGAGTAACTTTTTTCTGAAGGCAACTTTCATGAGATTTCCCTATTTAGTAAGACAACAAAAACTGAGCGTTCAGCACTAGTGCCCTTTGCCCGGATGGGGCTCTTCAGCCGCAGCAAGATCCTCCCAGCCGGTCAGCATGGCTTTGACTTGCGAGGTGATCTTGTGGCCGGTGGTGGCGAGGTACAGGTGCGAGATCAGGAAGGTCAGCATCAGGAAGGCGCCGAAAGTGTGTGCGGTGGCAACCCACTCCAACTGCAGCTTGCTCAGGCCCCAGGCCGCCCAGTCCGCATAAAACAGGTAGAGCCAACCGCTGAACCAAAGTAGCGGCATGAGCAGGGTCAGCACGGCCAGATAGGTCAGGCGTTGCAGCGGGTTGTGCTTGTTGCTCAGGCTCGGACGGAACGGATGGGGCTCATCCTTGAAGATGCCCGATGAGTAATATTTCGCTATGACGAAGATATTGTGGGTGGTCGGGATGTAATGCCGCCATTCACCGGTGGTGATATGCCAGAAGGCGGCAAAAATCCACAGTCCCACCAGCGTCCAGGCGGCGATGGTGTGGTAGTCGACTGCCTTTTCGAAGCCGAAGACGGAATAGGTTCCATGCACCTCGAAACCGGTCAGCAGCATGAAAATGATCAATGCTGCCTGGCACCAGTGCCAGAACCGCTCGAATGGTTTGAAGAGATAGACGCGTGACATGAAGGTTCTCCCGGTTAGCTATTGCGTTTGTTCGCGACGATGCGGATCAAGCCGTGGCCCAAGACGCCGAGCAAGGTCAGGGCGGCAAGAAGCCAGCCACCGATTTCAAGCCAGCGGGCATGGTCGCGGCTGCGACCCGGCATATAGACACCGTCAATCTTGTCCAGCCGACCGACCTTGGCGTGGCACGCCACACAGCCCAGCGCTTTTTCTTTCGGTGCCACCATGTGATTGATCGCCCACATGCTTTCGGTCTCGATGAAATCGACCTTGCCGGAGAACTTGACACCGCCTTTGGCCATGCCCTCGGTGACCGCTTTTACCCAGTCCAGGTTCTTCCAGAAGGCGGTGTCATCATTGCCCGCCAGATGGGTGATAACCAGCGACTTGTTGATCGGGTCGTATTGCTGCTTGCCGCGGAACATCTTGATCGGCCAGATCATCGACTTGCCATCGGTGGCGCTGCCTTCGAAATGGTTGATCTGGACCGGCTTGTCGCCCTTCTCAAGCTTGTCACCAATCAGGGTGTAGTGGTTCGTGCCATTGAACCAGATGTATTCAGGTGTGACGTTCTCCGCCCACTTGAAGTCACCCTTGATGGTCATGTAGGTGTCGTAGTCGTTTTCGTCCCGGATGGTCTGAAACTTGCCGTCCTTGTCCAGCTTGCCTGCGGTAGACCAGTCCCACGACATCTTGGTCGGGACGCCGCCGCGCGCAAAGGCCGGGATGTGGCAAGTCTGGCAGGCGATTTTGGCGGTGTGCTCATTGAGCCTGACGATCTGGTGCGGTGCTTGTCCGTGGCAGGCCTGGCAGGTGTCAGGGCTGGTCTTGTCGGCCTCGCCGCGCATGTGCGCCGGTGCTTTGTCCTTGGCCGTGGGGGCGTAGCGGCTGCCCGACACCTTGTGATCGTCGGTCTTGTGGCAGGTGGCGCAAGAAAAGTTCAGCCCCTTGGTGTCCATGTGCACGTCCAGCGCCTTGTCAGGGTTTTCCAGAGAACTGTCCAGATCACCGTGTTTGACACCATCACCGCCGCCGCCCTTGAAGTGGCAGGCACCACAAGTGTTGCGCGTGGTGGGCCCTACCTTCTGTGCGATTTCTTTCAGGTTGATGCCCCGGATGATCTTGCCCGAACCGGCAGGAAACTCCGTGTCCTTGGCGACCGGGTTACCAGCAAAACCACTGGGCTTGGCGTACTTGCCCGTTTGGTCATGGCAGGCCAGGCAGTCGACGTTTTCTTCCACGGTGAAATCGAACTTGTCGTCCTTCCAGCCGTAGCCGATATGGCAACTGTTGCAGGCGGCCTCATTCGACTTGACCGAAGTGCAGAAATTGTTGACAACATGCTTCTTGCCCAGCACTTGCTGGGTGTCTGGATTGATGTATTCCCATTTCCAGTGCTGCGTCTGGTGAATTTGCTTGGACGCCTCCGTATGGCAGCTCAAGCAGGCCTTGGTCACCTCCGGGCCGGAAGCAAAATCCTGATCCAGGATCTTGAACTTGCTGTGGTCAGCTGTTGTCTGCAACTTTGCCGGGGTCCCGGCCACAGCCGGGGCTGGCTTGGTGGCCGCCGGCGATGCCGCAGCAAAAAAAATGGCTGCCACCGCTGCAACCAGTAAATATCGACTACGCATCAAGAACTCCTCGCTTTACAGGCGGTAGTGCCCAGTTGCGATAGCGAACCAGCAACACTATTAGGGTTAATACTAGTGTCAGCCGCTATGTAAAGTTCTGATGTAGATCAATATATTTGTATGTGCTTATAGATGTGCGTGCTTATTTATTGATGCGCTTATCTGCTACCGCCCAAGAATTGGCCAATAAGAACGTGTAAAGAGCCACCGCCAGCCAAGCATGTGGCGGTGTGCAAGCAGCCGCTAGTGGGCCGTGCCGATCATGGCTGCCTTGAAATTGCCTTCTGTCTCGATCTTGGTGCAGACAGCGCGGCAGAGCGCCGGTATCCGCTCATCGATGATGCGGTAATAAATTTGCACGCCGTCACGGCGTTTGCCGAGCACCCTATGTCGATACAAGGTGTTCAGGTGCTGCGACATATTGGGCTGGGTGGTGCCTATTTTGCTGAGCAAATAGCTCACGTTCTTTTCACCGTCGCACAGGCAACTGATGATCTTCAGGCGCATCGGTGCCGACATGACCCGAAACAACTCGGCGGCCAGCTCAAATACTTCGTCTGGTCGATCGAGATCGGATGGGATGGGTTGTGCTTTAGGCTTTGTCATAGGGTGGGCGCGGGCGCGGAAAAGTTTGTCTCTTCGTCTAGTTGATTCGAATATACGGGCATTGTGCAATATCGACCCCCGCAATAACCCGAACCGAAACCAAAAACCACACGGGGCGCTGGCGCCAGACGCCTTACAAACTGGTCACAAAGTCAGTGGGCTCGGGACGCAGGCGCGGCGCTTTACGTTTGGAGGCCGTGCCCACGTTGATGAAACACACCGCTTCTTCGCCCGCCTGCAATTGAAACAAGGCACGCATGTGCGGTGAAGACATGGCCTGGCCGCTGGTAAGTCCCGCGCCAAACGCCATGCTGTGCGCGCTGAGCAACATGTTTTGCACAGCACACCCCACCGACACCATGCGTTCCAGCATCGGAACATCGGGCTCACGCGGCCCCAGGCACGCCACCGCCAAGATCAGCAAGGGCGCGCGATGCGCTTTTTCACGCGCGGACTCGATTTGCTCCGGGGTGGCACCAGCGTCGCGATCCATCAGCGCGCGGGCAAAAACTTCCGCCAGATCGGCGCGTTTATGGGCTGGCACCAGCACAAAGCGCCACGGCCGCAACTGGCCATGATCGGGCGCCGCAGCGGCTGCGCGAAACAATTGCTCGACTTGTGCCGCCGATGGGCCGGGCTCGCTCAGGCGCCGGGGCAGAATATTTTGCCGGGAGCTGATCAACGCTTCGGCAAAAATGGCTTCTTGAGTCAAACCAACCGTGGGACCGTCTGCTGACTCATCCGCCGAAATACCAACCGGGCATTGGGGTAGTTGACTCATTTTTTAACTCCTCAAACCAAAAAAAATCACACCTGCCGTCGAGATATTATTGATTCAAATCAGGCTGGAGAAAAAATGAATGCGTGACGGTCCAACAGCGCACGGGGAAATCCGTTCTCCCCAACCCGCTTAGCGCCTGGCAGCGTGCAACAGCACAAACTCCGCAATGGACGCCGCATCCGACAGGTCAAGCTGAGCCAGGCCGGCCGGCGGTGCGGGCGCGGTCAGCGGTGTATCACTGGCGATTGCCACAATGCCCGGCCAATCAGGCCACAAGGTGGGCTTGCCAACTGAAGCCCGCCAAACCTCCAGCTTCGGGAAGTTGCCGTTCTTGAAGCCTTCAATCAAGACCAGGTCACAGTGCTGCATCCGGTCCAGCAAATAGTCCAGCGACGGCTCGGGCGCCCCGCGCAGCTCGTGCATCAGCGCCCAGCGGTCGTTGCCCAGCAACAGCACCTCCTTGCAACCCGATTCACGCAGGCGGTAAGAGTCCTTGCCGGGTCGGTCGATATCGATATTTTTGTGGCTATGCTTGATCAGCGACACCACCAGACCGCGTGCGGCGATGGCGGGTACCAGCCGCTCAAGCAGCGTGGTCTTGCCCATGCCGGAGTGGCCGGCAACACCAAAAATCTTCATAGGTAGTTCATCACTTTTGCTGCTCACATGGGCATCAGTGAACGCTCAGCGCACCCGCTTCCATACGCACGAAGCGCTCGGTAAACGCTGCCAGTTCGCGGTAAAACACGGTATCAGCACCTGCCTTGACCGCTGCCGCAAAAGGGCCCATCCAGACGCCCAGGTGCTCGCCAAGAAAGCGCCGCTGCAACAACTCTGTCAATGTCAAATCGTCCATGTTGCCGGCTTGGCTGGCCTGGTTCTTGTTGAAGATGAGCAGGTACAGAAATTCAAGTTCCACCGCCACATGGTCGGGCAGTTCCCTGAACTCCTCATCGATCTCAAACCCGCCTGCACTGTACAAATCAAGCACCGCCAAAGGCGGATTTTCCTCCGTCTGAACAGGCGCGCTCAGCCAGGACGAGCCATAAGGGCTGGCCAGCGCCTGCATGGGTCCGAGAAAGAGCCGCGTGTAGTCCACCAGCAGCGTCTGCAGATCTTGCGCGGCAAATGCCTCACCCAGCTTGCGCGCTGAATCGGCCAGGTCGGGATGAATGCTTGCAGCGGCCACCAGCATGGAGTGGAACAAATTCTCCTCGGCAAATTCCGGTGCAGGCTCGTAATAACAGGCGGACAGGAAGCGGCACAGGTCCGCACGCGCGGTGGCTTCGTCGGGAGCGTAGTCGGACATCGTTTCTCCTTGAACAAATCAAAAGGGGCCGGTCAACCCAGCCCCCGAGGCACTTGGCGCCGCGCCCATCTAAGCGCGAGGGCTGTACTTGCCAATGTAATGCACATTGGGCTTTGTGCCTTTTTCTTCCTGCAGGCGGAACGACTGCTCCTTCTTCAGGATTTGCGAGATCTGGCTCGTCGGGTCATCTTGATCGCCAAAGATACGGGCCTTAGCCGGACAGACTTCCACGCAGGCCGGTTGCAGTCCATTGAGCACGCGGTGATAACAGAAGGTGCATTTCTCGACCACATCATCCTGGCGAACGGGTTGCAGGTCGCCGCCCTTCCACTGGTTCAGCATCGGTGGCACGGTGCCTGCCAGAGCGGCCACTTCGGCGCCAGACGCCGTGCAGCCGGGAATGGCGGAGCTTTTGTCGGCCCAACGCGGCTGGGTGTTTTCATCCATGGCGTTAAAGCTGATGACGCTGTAGCTGCCGCCGTCCAGGCTGGTCGCATCGAGCGTCTCGTGGCTGTAGGGGCAATTGGTCTGGCATTCGCGGCAACCGACGCACAGCGCCGGGTCGTGCAAGGTAATGCCTTCAGGCGTTTTGTACAGCGCCTTGTAGGGATTGCCCTTGCCCGCCTTTTCCGGATTGCCCGGGCAAAGCTTCACGCAAGGTGCATCGGTACAGTGGTTGCAGAGCACCGGCATCACGCTGTGGGTGGTGTTGGGGAACACGCCGTCGGTGTGCATGATGAAGTCGGCCCAGTTGAAACTCTGCCCATCGGCACGGTCCCGGGTGTTGTTTTCGGCCTTGCAGGCGAAGGCGCAGGCGCCGCAGCCGTTGCATTTTGCGAGGTCGATGACCATTCCAAGTCTTGACATGATTTGCTCCTAAGTTGTTGGTCGGCGGTCAGGCCTTCTGGATCCGCACGCCGGTGAAGCCACCGTTGCGGGCGGTCGCACCGCTCAGCCGGTCGTAGTCATCGACCAGGATTTCGTTGTTGTTGCCACCTCGGGGAATGCCCTTGGCAAAGTCTTTGGCTGCCACACGACCGTAGGCCCAGTGACCCTGGCCGTAGCACTTGGCCACCGTACCGGGGCGCACACCTTCCCACAGTTTGAGCTGGCAACTGATCGTTCCGATCATCGACGTGATCTTCACGTTGTCGCCGTTCTTCAGGCCCAGTTTGGCGCCGTCGAGCGGGTTCATTTTGACCACATCGCCCCAGGACACGTCACCCGGATCGACCTTCTTGAACTCCTGGTACCAGGGCAGATTCTGCGAGCGCCCTTCGCGGTTCAGACGCGACTTGTAGTCAATGAACGTGAGTGGGAAGTCGGCCAGGCTACCGTGACGCTTGACCGTCTCGTAATGCGGCACAAAAGCCACCTCACCGCGCGCCACATAGCCGCTCACGGTCAGGATATCGTCGACCGTGGTCTCGTACTTCTTGGCATGCTCCAGCAGGCCCTTCTTGAGCGACTCACTGTAGAACTCGAACTTTTTGGTTGGCGTGTTGAACTTGCCGCCCCAGCCCTTCTTGAGCGTGTATTTGGGGCCGCTGAACATACCCTTCTTCTTGAAGTCGGCCCAGCCATTGATCGGTGCGTCACCCTTGAGCGGTTCCTTGGCTTCCCAGATTGGTGCGCTGGTCATCTTGGCAGCGATCTCGCTGAACTCCAGCGCGGTGGTCGGCGCCTTGCCGGTTTCCGGGTCCTTGAATTCTGTTGAGTAGTAGTCGAACAGATTGGCGAATCCCTTGGCCTTGAGCTTCTCAGCCAGCAGCCACATCACTTCGGTCTCTTCCTGTTTGACGTCCCACAGCCGCTTGACCGCGCCCTGCTGAACGGACGCGTAGGCATAGCCATTGCCCATGTTGGTGACGATGGACCAGCCCTCGGCCGAGTTGAAGGTGGAAGGCAGCACGATGTCGGCAAACATCGTCATCTCGGATGCGTTGGGCACCATGTGCACAAAGAACGGCACTTTGGTCAGAGCTTTTTCCCAGCGCTGGGTCCCCGTGCCAGAGAAGGCGAAATTGGACCAGGTCGAAATGAACACCTTCACCGCGCCTGGGTCTTTGAGCATGCCGTTGGCCACGTTATTGGTCACGACGCCACTGCCGGGCTTGGCGTTCATCATCGCAGGCATGTCTTTGGCGCCACGGCCATCGAGTTTCTTGCCGTGACCTTTTTCTTTGGCCAACGCATCAATGTAAGCATCGACTTTCGGGAAATCGGCCAGCTTTGGGCCGCTCGGACTTTGCCAGACGCCGCCTTCCACATCGACCGAGCCCAAGAGCCCGTTGAGCGCATAGACCGCCATGGCAGCGTAAGTGCCGCGCGGGGTCATAGCCACGCCGGGTCCCATGTAGACCACCGTCTTGGGTGCGGCCTTGCCCATGGCACGGGCCACCCGCACGATTTGTGCTGCGGGAATCAGCGATTCTTTTTCAGCCCAGACGGGCGTTTGGGTCTTGAGTTCCAGGTTCCACCACTTCACCAAGCCGTGGGTTTCCTTCTCCACAAAAGCGGCTTCGTCCACCGCCTGGCCAGCCACAAACAGGTTTTTGCCGTCCTTGAAGTCGCCCACAAATTCCTTGTTCCACAGGCCCTCGGTCAGCAGCACATGGGCGATGGCACCAGCCAAGGCGCCGTCAGTGCCGGGGCTGATGGGCAGCCACTCATGGGCTTTGGCCGCCACATTGGACAGACGGGGATCGACAGCGATGACTGTGCCGCGCTTCACGATGCCCGGGAATTGGTTCATCATGTTCGGCACCATGCGGTTGGAAGCCAGCGGATCGCAGCCCCATGCCACCAGGCAGTTGGTGTTGGCCAAGTCGTAGTCACGGTAGGCGAAGAAGCCCTGGGTCAGGCCCGGACCCATCTTTTCAGCCTCGGCGCAAATGGCGCTGTGCGAAAAATAATTGCCAGTGCCCCACACCTTGGGCAGCGTGCCATACAGCAAGTTGGTTGATGTGGGGGAATAGCGACCACGCATGTAGGTCAGTTTCTCCGGCTCACCCGCCTTGCGAAGCTCCATCATCTTGTCGGCCACGGTGTTGAGCGCTTCGTCCCAGCTGATGGGCACAAACTTCGGATCAATGCCACGGCCCTTGAGCGGGTTGGTGCGCTTCATCGGCGTTTTGATGCGATCCGGGTCATACATCTGCTGCGGAATCATGTGGCCGCGTGGGCAGACATAGCCGTGGTTGGTCTTGGACAGCGGATTGCCGCGCACCCGCGTGGCACGCCCCCCTTGCACGAAGATCTGGATCGCGCACCACTGGGTACAGCCCTGGCAGGTGCTGGCAACCCAGTCACCCACGGCGGGGCTGCAGGGCTTGGCCTGGCGGGGAATCAGTGCGCTGTGAATGGGCTTGGCGGGTGGCGCCATGGCGCAACCGGTCACCAGCGACCCGGCAGATATGCCCGATGCCATGATAAAAATTCGTCTTGTCAGCTTCATAACCTGCTCCTGATTTGATGTTCGACGACTTTGTCCGCAAACTCCGTGCCACCCATCAGGAAGGCCGTGCGGCACCTCGGTCCAGCCGCGCTGCAACAATTCACTCAAGCCAGACTTTCAGAGAGAGCAATGCCTTGGGCGCAGACCTGTAAGGTCATTTGTGAGCTTTGTGCGCGACCCGGCGCGCTTTGGCGTCTTCGTTACCTCTTGGTAACAGGCGAATGGCGCCAAAGCGCGCTGCTGAGCCGGGGCGGTCACAGCAAGGGATGTTCCGGAAATCCAGGTCGCTAAAATCCACTGTGTTTTCAGCGCCCTGACGCTTGGCCCTGGCCCTTGCTGAAGGATGCCAAACAGGGCGTTACCACCTGGTAACCAGAAAAGCCAATGACCTGACGAATGTCACCGTCTGGTAACGAGGAAACAGGATGCCGAAATTTCTCAAACTCATGCTCATCGCGCTCTGGCTTGGCGCATCGTGCATGGGCGCACAAGGCGGCCGGGAATCACGAACCATTCGCGTCGCCATGACACCCGCTTTTCTGCATGACCAACACGCCTTGCTCGCCGAGTGGCGGGACTACCTCGAGTTCCGGTTGAACCGCCCGGTTGAGTTTGTGCAGCGCGACCGCTACCGCGACACGATGGACCTGCTGCAACAGCAAAAGGTCGAGTTCGCCTGGATTTGTGATTACCCTTATGTCATGTTGAAAAAGAAGCTTCGCCTGCTCGCCGTAGCGCTCAACCAGGGCAAGCCAAGCTACCGCTCCTACCTGATCGTTCCGGCGCGAGACTTGCAGACGCGCAGCGTGCACGATCTCAGAGGCCGTGTCTTCGCCTACGCTGACCCGTATTCGAACACCGGCTATCTGGTGCCGCGCTTTGAGATCAAGCAGAGCGGCGGCGACCCCGCGACATTTTTCAAGCGCACGTTCTTTACCTGGTCGCACCGCAAGGCCATCGACGCTGTTGCAGCGGGACTGGCCCAGGGCGCAGCGGTTGACAGCTATGTCTGGGATGCGCTGCACAAGGTTCGCCCGGACATCACCGCCAAAACGCGCATCGCCTGGAAATCGGAGGAATACGGTTTTCCGCCGCTGGTCGCCCAGAGCAATGTGCCGGACGCCGATTTTCTGCTCATGCAAGACGTATTGCTGACCATGAAAAACGACGCGCACGGCCGCCTGCTGCTCGCCCGGCTCAACCTGACCGGCTTCATCGCCGGGTCGCCGCAACTTTACGACCGCGTGGAAGAGATGATGAGGCTCATTGGCGAACGCTGATGCGCCTCTTTGATCTCAGTTTGCGCTTCAAGCTGCCACTTTGGGGTGGCGGGCTGATCGTGGCCACAGCGCTCGCCGTGTCCACCTCTTTCGTCGTGCAGGCGTGGGACAGCCTGAATCAGGATCTGCAGCAGAACGCCGAAGACATTGGGCGCACCATGGCCCCTTCTCTTTTTCCGGTACTCCTGCACGACAACGTTTGGGGCGCCTTCGAAATCGTCTCACTGCCCTTTTCCGCCAACCCGGAAACGGCACTGCACGAGAGCCTGATCGTGCTCGACAACGACAGAAAAGTTTATGTGTCATCGCGCCCCGAGGAACACCCGGTGCTCAGTGAACTGGCCCTTTTGGGGCCTGACTATGCCGCCCTCGACGGTGATCTCCCCATGGCGGCCGATGCCGGTATTTTTGCGCGTGCCGCGCGCGGTGCACAACGCATTTTCGTCGCCGTGCCAATCGCCAATGACGGCGTGCGGCTCGGCACCTTGATCGTCACTTACAACAAGTCCCTGCTCTGGCAACGTTTCTCACGTCTCCTGAACCGCGCTTTCTGGATCACCCTGCTTGTGCTGGGTGTGCTGCTACCGATCACGGCCTACTGGGGGCGTCGCATGATGCTGCCGATGCGGCTGGTGACCGAGCGCATCAGCCGCATCGGCAGTGGAGAACTCGAAGCTCTGGACCCGGCGCTCTACCCGTACAAGGATGAAGTGGGTCAGCTTTTCTTGGCTTATGAAGCAGTGCTTGCCAAGTTGCGGGAAAAGGCCGAGTTTGAGAAAGAAATGCTCAAGAGCGAGCGCATGGCCGCGGTGGGGCGGCTGACAGCCAGCATTGCGCACGAAATCAACAACCCACTGGGTGGCATGCTCAACGCCATCAGCACGCTCAAACGCCATGGCGACCCGGACCCGGTCACGCAAAAAACGGTTTCACTGCTGGAACGCGGGCTCTCGCAGATCCGAGAAACGGTCGCCGCACTGCTGGTGGAGGCCAAAGTCAAAAGCCGTCCGCTGGGCGCCGCCGACCTGGAAGACGTTCGCATTCTGGTCATGCCCGCGGCCAACAAGCAGGGCACGCGGCTGTCCTGGGTGGCGGCCCTGCCCAACGCGCTGCCCTTGCCTTCCACCCTGGTGCGCCAGGTCCTCATCAATCTGTTGCTCAACGCCATTGCAGCGGCCGGTCACGGCGGTCAGGTGGCGGTGCGGGCTCTGGCCAGCGAGTCGCGCCTCGTCGTGGTGGTGGAAAACAGCGGCCGGCCGTTGTTGCCTGAGCAACTGGCCCGCTTGTTCGAGCCCTTTACCAGCTTCTCGGACAGTGGCAATGGCCTGGGGCTGTGGATTTGCTACCAGATCGTCACCCAGTTGGGCGGTACGATCGGCGCCGAATCGAGCAAAGAAATAACACGATTCACGACCATCATTCCTTTGGACCTCCAGCATGACGCAAGTACCGCGCAGAATTTGCCTGATTGAAGACGATGAGATCATGGGTGAATCCCTGTCTGACCGTTTCACGCTGGAGGGCTTCGGTCATGACTGGTATCGCAATGGCGGCGATGCCCTGGTCGCGCTGCGCCAACAGGACTACGCGCTGGTCATCAGCGACATCCGGCTGCCAGACATCACCGGCGACGCCCTGTTCGAGCAGTTGCTGGCAGAACACCGCAGCTTGCCGCCTTTTATCTTCATCACCGGCCACGGCGATATTGATACCGCTGTGCGCCTGCTCAAGAAGGGTGCGCGGGACTACATCACAAAACCCTTCGACCTGGACGCGTTGATCGAAAAAATACAGGACACCACCGCGCCCGTCGGCGAACTTGGCCCTGGCGGCTTGGGCCGCTCGCCCGCCATGCGCCAGATTGAAGCCTTGCTGCATCGGCTCGCGGCAAGCGAGGCCTCGGTATTGATCACCGGCGAATCCGGCGTTGGCAAGGAGCGGGTCGCGCAGGCGCTGCATCAGTTGACAGGTGAAAGCCGGCCCTTTATCGCCGTCAACTGTGGCGCACTGACTGAAAGCCTGCTCGAAGCCGAGCTGTTCGGCTACGAAAAGGGCGCCTTCACCGGCGCCGGCCGGACCAAGAGAGGCGTTTTTGAGCAGGCCGACGGCGGCACTTTGTTTCTGGACGAAATCGGCGACATGCCACTTGCCATGCAAGTCCGGCTGCTGCGCGCGCTGCAGGAGCGCAGCATCGTGCGCGTGGGTGGCGAAACGCCAATTCCGGTCGATATCCGCCTCGTCTGCGCCACGCACCAAATTTTGCAGGAGCGCGTCCTCAGCGGTCAATTCCGCGAAGACCTGTACTACCGCATCAACGTGGTTGAGCTGCGTATTCCGCCCTTGCGCGAGCGTCCCGAGGACATTCTTCCTTTGGCACTCGCGCTGGTGGCAGAAATCGCCGCCGCCAGCGGCAAATCGCCGCCCCTATTGACGCCAGCGGCCGAGCATGCGCTCAAAGCCTACCCTTGGCCGGGCAACATCCGGGAGCTGAAAAACGCTCTGGAGCGGGCCAGCCTGATGAGCGACGGCCGCTCGATTTCGCATGACATCCTGTTCGACCGCCCGGCCCCGCCACTGAGCGCGCAGCTGGATGTGGCGGGCAGTCTGCGCGACTATCTGAGTGAATGTGAACGCGACTTCATCGTGCGCGCGCTCGGCTCCTGCCAGTGGCAAATTCAATGCTGCGCCGACTCCTTGGGCATCAGCCGCAAGAACCTGTGGGAGAAAATGCGCAAGCTGGGCATCGACAATGAAAACGCTGCCGACTAGGCGGACAACCGCACCAGCCCCTGATTTGCTATAAATACGATAGCTATATGTTGTTATTTGGCGAGGGTTGGAGCCCTATTTTTCTATTCAAGTCATCGAATCCACCATGAACTGCCTGACCACCGCCTGGACCGCGCATGAAAGCGAGTTGCGCGGCTGGCTGCGCCACCGCGTGGGCAATGCGGCGCTGGCGGACGACTTGCTGCAAGACCTGTTTTTAAAAGCACTGCGCCAGGGCGAGCGCTTTTGTGCGGTCGAGAACGCGCGCGCCTGGCTGTTCGAGGTCGCGCGCAACACGCTGGCGGACCATTTGCGGGTGGCACACCAAATGGTGGAGTTGCCCGACGATTTGGTCGCACCCGTTGAGGACGCCGACACGGTCGACACGCTCACGGCCTGCTTGCCGCGCGTGCTCAGCGAATTGAGTCCGGACGACCGCGAAGCCATCACCTTGTGCGACCTGCAAGGCATGCGCCAAGCCGACTTTGCCAAAGCCAAAGGCTTGAGCCTGAGCGCTGCCAAATCCCGCGTGCAACGCGCCCGGCTGCGTTTGCGCGCCCAGATGAGCCAGGTCTGCCAGGTACAGGTGGACGACAGCGGCCGTGTGAGCGACTTTGTGCCGCGCCCTTTGCTTTGAATTTGCTATAGTGTTGATAGCATATAGCCCATATTTAATAAGGGCTACATCCATATTTGGCATATTAGTTTCTTAGGTATATTGCGGGCCTAGAATGGCCGCCATGCCCAAAGAAGCCCACGCCCGCATCAAGATCAACAAACTGCTTGAAGCCGCTGGCTGGCGTTTTTTTGATTCATCTCAGGGCAAAGCCAACATTGCGCTGGAGCCCAACGTCAAACTCACCCAGGCGCAGGTGGATGCCATGGGCAATGACTTCGACACGACCAGCAATGGCTTCATCGACTTCCTGCTGCTGGACGAATCAAATTTCCCGCTGGTAGTGCTGGAGGCCAAGGCCGAAGGCAAAAACCCGCTCATTGGTAAAGAGCACGCCCGCAAATACGCCAAGTCACAAAACTGCCGCTTCATCATCTTGAGCAACGGCAACCTGCATTACCTGTGGGACCTGCAGCACGGCAACCCGCATGTGATCACCCGTTTTCCGCAGCCCGGCGCCATCAAGGGCTACGCCCGCTTCCAGCCCGACCCCAAGCGGCTGGTGGCAGGGGCGACCTCAGTTGTTATGGGTTTGGTAGCTGCGCAGGCGACAATATGACCACAAACGCAGTCGAAGTTCTTTCCATCTTGAAACGTGGCCTCACTGGTACGTTTCACCGCGTTGGCGCGCAACATTTGCGACGCGACCTGAATTAGATTGAAGTTCGAACCATCGCCCGTACGGCTTTGGGGTATAAGTACGTTGATCGCACTTGTGTCGCCCTGTAAGGCGTCGTCGGCAAGCGCTTGATGTACTCGCACGCATTGTGAGCAAAAAGAACGTAATGAGCAGCAATAAATTTAAGGTAACTCTGAAAGGCGATGAGGCTAACGATAGCCTGCGCCTGAGTGATCTTATTGACCAGCTCAATGCCGTAAAACAGGCTCTAAATCAAGTTGATGTGACGGTGTCTGGGCGGAAGACCCCAGGGCTTTATTACCGGATAACCAAAATTACGATGAACAGCCCTGCGACCATAGAGGTCGAGGCCATGTCCAAGCCAAACGTTGCCAACTATGGTGGCAAGGTCGTTTCCAAACTCAAGCGAGATTTGCAATTTGTGATCGCCGGTAAGCGGCCCAAGGAGGCGGACTTGGATTTGCTCGAATCGTATAAGGGGCTGGTACAGCCCTTACGAAAGCATGTATCTGAGGTTCTATTCGAGTTCGAAAAAGGGTCTGTGGACATTCCTCGCAATCTAGATATGAAGATTGACGAGATACTCGGCCCTGATCAGGTCGAGATGGGGTCAATCATTGGAAGTCTTGATGTTATCGACATCCACAATCAAAAGAACCAGTTCAAGGTATTTCCGACAGTAGGGCCAACCAGCATTAAGTGCCAATTCACCAAAGAGATGTTGACCACTGCCGTTGCCGGTATAAACCATTTCGTTCGAATTTCGGGTTTACTTCACTACAAGAAGGCCGAAAAGTTTCCGCACTTTATGAAGGTGACTTCGATAGAGGTTTTACCGGAAAAGTCTGACGCACCGACCATGTCGAGTTTGAGGGGGATCGCCAAAGATGCATATGGCGGTTTGTCTTCCACTGAGTATGTTGAAAAGGTCAGGAATGGCGACTGGTAAACCTAAGTTCTATTGGGACACCGCGCCACTTATCGCCTGGATAACGGACGAAAAGCGGAAAGATCCGTCAGAAATGGCCGGTCTTGCGGAGGTTGTGGAGCTGGTTGATCGTGGTAAAGCGATTTTGATGACTTCTGTGCTTTGGCGTGCTGAGGTTCTTGATAGTTCGCTATCTTTAGCCCAGAAGAAAAAGCTTGAACTTGCTTTTCAGGGAAGAAGCATTATTGAGCTATCCATCGATGGGCGCGTATTGGCTCTTACCAGCGAGATTCGTAGTTTCCAAAAACTTTCGAAGTCGAAATCCGCACAAAAAAATATTCGTGTGCCGGACGCGATTCATTTGGCAAGTGCAATTCATTACGAAGCAACCGAGTTCCACACCTTTGATGGAGCCAAAGCGAACGGTGGTACTGGCGGATTGCTCAGTCTAAACGGAAATGTTGCCGGGCATCGTCTTAAGATTTGTACGCCAAAGGCGGCGCAACTTCGACTCGAGTTTCCAAATGGTGAAGACGACCAAGTCGAAAATTTCGGACAAGACTAAGACTGCTCGCATAGCCCGTTTGACGATGCATTGAGACGCGTGTTGTCAGCGCCAACTGCAAGCTGATCCGCCGCATGGCGATCAAGCGCAACGCCACGCCTGACCCGAGTGCTCGGTAACTAAACCCATTTGCTGGGCGCTAATCCTTGTCTGTGGGCGGGCAAGGGTCGTTGCCAAAGCTGTCGCGATGGTGTATCTGATTCTGGCGGTTGTGCACCAGCAACTCACTGTGGTCGCGCTGGGCGATCTGGCGGCCGTAGTCGATCGCCTGCTTCTGGGTGTCGAACACTTTGGACACCCGTTCCGTGTTGGGTCGGCGAGCGGCCCAGTCGTCACCATGGCGAACGACGTGTACATCCTTTGGATTGCTCATGAAAATGCTCCTTTGACATGGAGCTTGAAGTTTACAAAAAACTGTGTAAACTGTCAATTTGTAAACCTTAGTTCAAGTCCCCCAGGAGAAGTACCATGATTGGAAAGCGCCTAAAGCTGGCGCGCGAAGCGGCTGGTTTATCGCTGCGTGCAATGGAAGATGCCATTCACGGCAAGGTGTCTGCGCAGGCCATAGGAAAGTACGAGAACGACCAGATGATGCCGGGCTCAGACGTGCTGCTGGCACTGGCGCAAGCCCTTAAAGTCTCGCCTGAATATCTGCTCAGCGACCGTGACGTTGCGCTGTCGGGTGTGGACTTTCGTAAAGAGCCCGCCGCGGGTGCCCGGGAAGAAAAGGCGGTGGAGGCCGTCATCATTGACCATCTGGAGCGCTACCTTGAAGTTGAGGAACTATTACCTGACGCGCTGCTGGATTGGGCCACGCCCAAGGCAAAGGAATTTGCGATCAGTTCAACGGAGGATGCCGAAGCAGCAGCGGATGCCTTGCGCCGCTTGTGGAAGATCGGTATTGACCCGATACCCGCGATGGTGGAGCTGCTGGAGGACAACGGCATCAAGGTGATTGCGCTCGATTTGCCGCTGACGGTGTCAGGGTCCAAGGCGTTTGCCAGGCGCGACGGGCAGCATCCTGTCGCGGTGATTGTGGTCAACAAGAACCACAACGGTGAGCGGCAACGCTTTACGCTGGCGCACGAGCTGGCGCATCTGGTGCTGCAACTCAAGGGTGAGTGGAACGAAAAAGACGCTGAGAAGGCGGCAGACCGTTTTGCGGGCGCTTTTTTGGTCACCCGCGAGATGTTGTTCAAGCGGTTGGGCAAGGTGCGCACGGCGCTGTCGCTGGGCGAACTGCTGGAGTTGAAGGCGTTCTTCAGGGTCAGCGTGTCCATGCTGGCGATGCGCTGCAAGCAACTGGGCATCATTGGGCAGGCCGCGTTCAACCGTTTGTGGGGAACCATGGTGCGGATGAAGTGGGTTGGTAAAGCGGCTGTTGAGCCCCATCCGTTCGACGCGGAGACGCCGACGCGCATGGAGCGCCTGTGCTTGCGCGCGGTGATGGAAGAAGCGATGTCGGAGGCCAAGGCGGGCGAACTTCTTCAAATCAGCGTGCGCGAACTGGATGCACGTTTGTCGCCGGCAGCGACATGAATCGGGGCCTGAAAACGTGATCCTCCTCGTCTCGGACACTTCAGTTTTGATTGATCTTGAGCGGGGTGATTTGCTCCCGGTAGCCTTTGCGTCGGGGGTACCCATGGTGGTGCCCGATGTGCTGTACGAGAGGGAGTTGGAGCCCTACAACGGCGCCTACTACCGAGCGCTGGGGCTGCAAGTGGTGGCCCTGCAACCCGACGAGGTCAGCTTTGCTCAGCTTGTCAAGAACGAGCGCAAACCATTGAGCCTGCCAGACTGTTTTGCTCTCTCTTGCGCACGGCGGCAAGACCATGTGCTGCTCACGGGCGACGGCCCACTGCGAACTGCAGCCAAAGATTACGGCGTGGAGATGTACGGCCTCTTGTGGCTGTTGGACCGGCTGGCTGAAAGCGGTGCGGCCACCTATTCAGTCCTGCACGAAGGGCTGACAAAAATTTCACAGGGACCGCGTTGCAGGCTGCCGAAGGCCGAGATTCAGCAGCGGTTGAAGGCTTGGGGCTGCGCGGGGTAATGGGCGCCGGGATCGAAGCCAAGCAGGCGCATGGCGGCACATGGTTGCTCGACGAACTCGCCGCCAGTAGCAGATTCAATGCTGCACTGACTGTAGGCCTGACTTCGCCGCTGTCCAATCAACGTTTGGCTGCCCCAAGCCTGTTTTGCACCAGGCGCTTGAGATCGGTAATGCGGAAAACGCCTGGGGCCAGCGCAGGAAGCGCCTGCTCGGCGGCCATGATCAGTGGTAGCTTGAAGTCCTCCGGATGATTGGTGCCGTGCTGGCGCTCATGGCCGGCATGGTCGCTCGTCACCACAAGCAGGTAGCTGCCGCGTTTGGCAACCTCGTCCAGCAGCGGGGCCAGCGTCCGGTCGATATGCGTCAGCTCCTCGGCATAGTCTGCCGACAACCAACCGGCGTCTGTCCCCGCGTCTTCCAGCCCGCTGATGTGAAGAAAGACGAACCGCCTGCCCGCCCGGCTGAAAAAAGTGCGCGCCCTGTCAACGCCGTCATCCCTGGCCAGCGCATGTTCGTCCACCGCCGCGCTGATCAGATAACCCAGTTTGGGTTTGGCATAAAAGTAAGCCGTTTGAAACCCGCGCTGTTTGGCAACGTCAAGCAGTGTTTCCCGCGCTACCTGCGGCAGACCCGGCTTCCAGTCGTTGTCTTGCTTGCCGCTTTGCGCGGGTGTCAGCCCGGTCATCATGGCGGTGTGCGCGATCAGGGTCTGCGGCGGCGTGACGCTCTGGCCCTGCAGGGTGTAGCGCCCCGAGCGCATCAAGCGGTGCAGTGTGGGTGAGGCCTGCTCGCTCAGCGCGGCCGGATGCAGCGCGTCAATCGAAACAATGAGCACGGTTTCGACCTCGCGGGCCAAGGCAGAGGCGGCAAGCAGCCAGCAAAAAAACAAAAACCCGATTTTCATTGCTGTCACCCCTCACAAAAAAATATGGTGCCCTGCTCGCTCAGCAACGCCACTTGATCATAGTCGCCGATAGTCAGCGGGGTCACTTGCTGCTATAGGCATTCGCCGAAATCCTGGTGTCAACATTCTTTTTCATAGGACAGTCAAGGCGCAACTGAACGGCATGAGGTCTTGCGAGGGATCATGTGGGGGTACCGGTTCACCTCAATGGTACTATTGTTTTTATAGCATATGACGCAATACTGACGAGGGCTACGGCCCGATTTCTTATAAATTTTTGGCAAGCCTGCGTCTTTTGCCCCGTTGGCCCGTCTTCACTGGCATGACCACGCTCACCGCGCCCCTCAAGTCCTGGCCGAGCCGCCAGCCCATCGTCTTCCTGATGCTGGCCGCTGTGGCCTGGCTGGCGCTGTACCAAACGCTCAACCCTGCGGCTGAAGCGCTGGTCGCGGCCCTGCCGGTGGACCGGGCCAGCCACCTGGGCGGTGCGCTGCAGTTTTTCTTTTACGACACACCCAAGGTGCTGATGCTGCTGACCGGTGTCGTGTTTGTCATGGGCATGATTAACAGCTACTTCACGCCCGAGCGCACGCGGGCCCTGCTGGCCGGGCGCAGCGAAGGCGCCGCCAATGTCATGGCGGCCAGTCTTGGCATCGTGACGCCGTTTTGCTCCTGCTCGGCCGTGCCCCTGTTCATTGGCTTTGTGCAGGCTGGCGTTCCGCTGGGGGTGACGTTCTCGTTCCTGATCTCGGCGCCCATGGTCAATGAAGTCGCGCTCACCCTCTTGTTTGGCATGTTTGGCTGGAAAGTGGCGCTGCTGTACCTGGGGCTGGGCCTGAGCGTGGCGATTGTGGCGGGCTGGGTCATTGGCCGCCTGAAGATGGAAGCCTACCTGGAAGACTGGGTGCGCGACATGCCCAAGATATCAGCCGAATTTGAGGCCACCGGTATGACGCTGGGGGATCGCATCGAAGGCGGTTTTCATGCGGTGCGTGAGATTGTGGGCAAGGTCTGGCCCTACATTTTGGGCGGCATTGCACTGGGGGCCCTGATTCACGGCTATGTGCCGGAGGACTTCATGGCCAGCTTCATGGGGCGTGATGCCTGGTGGTCGGTGCCGCTGGCGGTGGTGATGGGCGTGCCGATGTACACCAACGCGGCCGGCGTGATCCCGATCGTGCAGGCCTTGCTGGCCAAGGGTGCCGCTTTGGGCACGGTGCTGGCCTTCATGATGAGCGTGATTGCGCTCTCCTTGCCC
>NZ_JBAQMD010000005.1:0-18033 GCF_049302455.1 Rhodoferax ferrireducens
CCCCTTCGACAGGCTCAGGGCGAACGGTTTCATCATTCGGGGCGGTTGCCGAGCCATGAGAGTTAGAGCGGCTGGCCTCGTCTGTGGCCCCTGTGCCACCTTTACTGGGACACTGGGTTTTTCAGCGCCCTGACGATGTCTGCCACCGAGTTGCCGGCCGTCGAGCGTCCTTGGCAAGCCCCTTGCCGGGCCAGCGCCATCGCATGGGGGGAGGGTAGGTTGTCATTGAGTCCCTGCCACTGGGGGTCCTTGACGGCAGACCAATGGCCGCTGGGGCTGTAGCGGGCATAGGTTTTGACTTCACCGCTGGCGCACCGAATGCCCTCATACATGGCGTTGACCGAGCCGCTGGCATTGGTTGCCACCATCACGTAGCGCACGATGCCCTCCGGCGTAATGGTCAAAGTGGCCGGATCCACACCAAACTTCAAGGTCACGTAGCGCGGCATGTCGATGGCGATCAATTGCTTGGTATTGAACGCGGGGGGTGGCGGTGCCTCGCTTTCTTTCCAGTCGGGGTCGTCCACCATCTGGGCGGCCGCGCCAAATGCCAGCCATGCCAGGCCAAGCCAGAAAAGATTGTTAAATTTCATGTGTCTTTCCGCTGGCATCAAGGCCATAGCTGGTCTCTGGATTGGGCTCGAATGAACCGCCGGGTGGGAGTTCAAAATTGGTGCCTGGTATGGCCTCAAACGTCATCTCCTGCTCGTGCGGGCGCACACCCTGGCGCAAGAAGCGGCTTCTGAGCTCATTGCGCGGCAAATAGCGGGCCAACTCGGTCAGGGCGATTTCGTAGACGCCGCGCTTGAACTCCACCACGGCGTCCAGCGGCACCCAGTAGTCGTTCCAGCGCCAGGCATCGAACTCGGGGTGGTCGGTGGCGCGCAGGTTCAAATCCCAGTCGTGGCCTACCAGTTGCAGCAAGAACCAGATTTGCTTCTGGCCTTTGTAAAAGCCGCGCGCATCGCGGCGAATGTATCGGTCCGGCACCTCATAACGCAACCAGTCTCGGGTGCGGGCAACGATGCGAATGTGCTCCCGCAAGAGCCCCACTTCTTCGTGCAGTTCGCGAATCATGGCCTGTTCCGGCGTTTCGCCCCGGTCAATGCCGCCCTGCGGAAACTGCCAGGAGTGCGTACGAATTCGCTTGCCCCAAAACACCTGATTTTTCTGGTTGAGCAGGACGATGCCGACGTTGGGCCTAAAGCCTTCGCGGTCAAGCATAATCAAACCCCAATTTTTAAATTGCGTCCATTATGCACAGCATACGCTGCGCTTCAAGGGGCGAAGCCCTTAGTAATTCCCGGATTTTTGCCATGAAAGCCTCTCAATTCTTTATTTCCACTCTCAAGGAAGCCCCGGCCGACGCCGAAGTGGTCAGCCACAAGCTGATGACGCGCGCCGGCATGATCAAAAAACTGGGCGCGGGCATCTACAGCCTGATGCCCATGGGCTTGCGCGTGGTGCGCAAGGTGGAGCAGATCGTGCGCGAGGAAATGAACCGCGCCGGGGCGGTGGAGCTGAGCATGCCGGTGGTACAGCCGGCCGAACTGTGGCAGGAGACCGGCCGCTTCGAGAGCAACGGCCCGGAGTTGCTGCGCATCAAAGACCGTCATGGCCGCGATTTCGTGGTGCAACCCACCAGCGAAGAAGTGGTGACGGATATTGCGCGCCAGGAGATCAAAAGCTACAGGCAACTGCCGAAGAACCTGTACCAGATCCAGACCAAGTTCCGCGACGAACGCCGGCCGCGCTTTGGCCTGATGCGCGGGCGTGAATTCATCATGAAAGACGCTTACAGCTTTGACCGCGACCAAGCCTCGGCCAAGGCCAGCTACCAGGTCATGGCCGCAGCTTATCGGCGGATTTTTGACCGTTTTGGCTTGAGCTACCGTGCCGTGGCGGCCGACAGCGGCACCATTGGTGGCGATTTGAGCGAAGAGTTCCAGGTGATTGCGGCGACCGGCGAAGATGCCATCGTCTACTGCCCCAGCAGCGACTATGCCGCCAACATGGAAAAAGCCGAGGCGCTCATCCCCAGCGGGCCACGGCCAGCTCCAAAGCAGGCCTTTGCCAAGACCGCCACGCCGGGCAAAAGTACCTGTGCCGATGTGGCCGAGCTGTTGCAGGTGCCCTTGCAGCACACTGTCAAATCCCTGGTCCTGGCTACCGACACGCTGAACAAGGAAGGCGCGACCGTCAAGACTCAAATCTGGCTGTTGCTGCTGCGCGGCGACCACGACATGAACGAGGTCAAGGTCGGCAAGCTGCCCGGCCTGGCTGCTTTCCGCTTTGCCACCGTGCCTGAAATTGAAGCGCACTTTGGCTGCCAGCCCGGCTACCTGGGCCCGATGGGCTTGCGCAAGCCGGTCCAGCTCGTGGTGGATCGCGAGGTGGCGCTCATGAGCGACTGGATTTGCGGCGCCAACGAACCGGACTTTCACATCACCGGCGTCAACTGGGGTCGCGACCTGCCTGAACCCGCGCTGGTGGCGGACCTCCGCAATGTGGTGGCGGGCGATGCCTCGCCTGACGGCCAGGGTGTGCTGGCGATCGAGCGCGGTATTGAAATCGGCCATGTGTTCTATCTGGGCACCAAATACAGCCAGGCCATGAACGCGACTTTTCTGGACGTCAACGGCAAGCCGCAGTTCATGGAAATGGGCTGCTACGGCATCGGCATCACGCGCCTGCCAGCCGCTGCCATTGAGCAAAACCATGACGAGCGCGGCATCATCTGGCCGGACGCGCTGGCGCCCTTTACCGTCGTGCTGTGCCCGATCAGCCCGGAGCGTTTCCCGGATGTCAAGGCGGCTTCCGACAAGCTGTATGCCGAGCTGCTGGCCGCCGGTGTCGATGTGATTCTGGACGACCGCGGCGAGCGCCCGGGCGCGATGTTTGCCGACTGGGAGTTGATCGGCGTGCCGCACCGCGTCACGATTGGCGACCGGGGGCTGAAAGCGGGCGAGGTGGAATACCAGCATCGCCGCGACAGCGCCGCCACGACGGTCGCTGTGACGGCGATATTCAGCCTGCTCCAGGCCAAACTGAAGGCCTGATATTGCCTGTGCCAGCGCCCCTGATTTCAAGAAGAAACAGCCTCTCGTCCCTGCTGGCAGGGCTTGGGCTGCTATTGATTCATGGGCAGTCAGAGGCTGGCCGTCAGGTTGAGGAACCCCTGGTGGACTCGGTGCGCAGCGCGTTAAGTTCCGCGATTGCCAACCACGCGCCGCCCGTGCCGGAATTCCCGGATACCGAATCGCGCCTCGTCTACCTGCGCTGGCTGGGGGCCATGAGTGATCGGCTGCGCAAAAACAAGCCGGACTGGAACGTGCGCAGCGAGTTTCTGCAAACGCTCTGGTACGAGAGTCGCCGTGCCGGGCTTGACCCGGCGCTGGTGCTGGGCCTGGTGCAAGTGGAGAGCAACTTCCGCAAGTTCGCCGTCAGCAGCGTCGGCGCCCGCGGCTACATGCAGGTGATGCCGTTCTGGACCCGGCTGCTGGGCGATGGTGATGCCGGCAAGCTGTTTCACATGCAGACCAATTTGCGCTTTGGCTGCGTCATCCTGCGCCACTACCTGGACCGCGAACGCGGCGACCTGTTTCTGGCGCTGGGCCGGTACAACGGTTCCCGCGGCCAGGCGCCGTACCCGAACGCCGTGTTCGGTGCCACTCGGCGGTGGCAAAGCTGAACGGATTAACTGGCTTTGGCCGCCAGCGCTTGCTGCAGTTCCCCGTTCTGGTACATCTCCATCATGATGTCGGCACCACCGATGAACTCGCCCTTGATGTAGAGCTGGGGGATGGTCGGCCAGTTGCTGTAGTCCTTGATGCCGGCACGAATCTCTTCGTCTTCCAGCACGTTGACGGTCTTGAGTGTCTTGGGGTCGACGCCACAGGCCTGCAAAATCTGGATGGCCCGGCCTGAGAAGCCACACTGGGGAAAGCTGGCGTTGCCCTTCATGAAAAGCAGGACCTCGTTGGATTTCACCAGGTCGTCAATGCGTTGTTGTGTGTCGCTCATGTCAGATAAGTCCTTGGAAAAGAGGGCCTGATTATTTCACCTTCGCGCGCGCCTCCGTTCGGGTAACCCTGCAAGGTACATGGGTTGTGCCTGGATGCTACTAAATAAAGAGTTGCTCGCGCACTGTCCACGGGGGCTGGAAGCAAATTTCACATAGACGCCGCGACTGCCCAGCCGTGCGCATCCAGTTTTGGTTCGATCTGTCAATGGGCGAGAATCACACCCCGATCATCACGTTAGCAACTCAGGCACACCTATGAAAATCGAAAAAGACACTGCCGTCACCTTGCGTTACAAGGTGGCTGATGCCAATGGCAAACTGCTTGAGCAAAGCAGTGAGCCGATGGTCTACCTGCATGGCGGCTACGACAACACGTTTCCTAAGCTGGAAGCGGCCCTGGAAGGAAAAATGCCCGGCTTTCAGACCACACTGGACCTGCAGCCGCAGGACGCCTTCGGTTTACGCGACGAGGGCCTGGTGCAGACCATCCCCAAGACCCAGTTCCCGCCGGTGTCAAGGTGGGCGGGCAACTGCAAGGCCGTGGCGAGGACGGGCAAGCGCACATGTTCACTGTCATGAAGATCAAGGGCGACAAGGTCATGCTGGACGGCAATCACCCGATGGCCGGCAAGGCCTTGCGGTTGAGCGTCACCGTGATGGAAGTTCGCGCCGCCACCGAGGAAGAGATTACACATCGCCATGTGCATGGCGAGCATGGGCACCACCACTGAGCAGGATAAACGGAGCGTGAAGAAGGTGTCTGCCGCCTTCACGGTGGCGTCAGCGTACCACCAGGCGTGTCAGGATTGCATCGGGAACGCGCGTGCGTGTCCCAAGGCCGAACCTCCTATGAACTGTCGGTCCGGTTGGCTGCCATCCAGGCGATCAGTGTGGAGCGCATGGCCTCTTCGACCGACATCTCGATCGGCTCAATCCAGCTGCGCGGCACAAACAGGGTATAGCCGCCAATCATGTAGCCCATCGGCAGGTACACGGCCACCGGGTCGCCCTGCGCCATGCCTGCGGGCAGGCCCTGCATGTTTTGGCGCGTCACCAGGCCGACGATAGACATTTCGTGGCCTGGCATGCGCAGAATGACGACCTGCTGGCTGTCATTTTGGTGCGGCGCGAAAAAGTCAGCGAAGCTCTTGAGCGAGGAATAGATACTTTTCACCACGGGCAGGTTGGTGAATGGCAGTTCCACCCAGGACATCAGCCGCGCCGTGAACGGCTGCGAGACCAGGAAACCGACCCCCACGATCAGGGCCAGACTCAGCACAATACCGAGCCCGGGCAGGTAAAAATCGCCGATGACGGGGCGTATTACGCGCATGGCCATGGAATCGATCCAGAACACAAACAGGTAAAACACATAGACCGTCAGGCCCACGGGCAGGATCGCGATCAGACCACGAAAAAAGTATTGGTAGAGGCGTTTCATCAAGGCGTTTGGTCAAGCGCCGCGGTCACAGTTGACGCGCTGGCTGTGTGCCAGCATAGCAGTCGGGTGGCGCTGACGCAAATTGTCAGCAAGCTCCCGATATCAGACTCGTGCTGTCCGCCCGCCGCTGCAGCGTTCAATGCCGCTCAAATCGCGCCGTGACTGCACGTCATGCAGGCCGGCGTCCAGCAACAGGGCGCGCACCGCCGCCGCCTGGTCGTAGCCGTGTTCCAGCAGCAGCCAGCCGCCAGGATTCAAATGGGCCGGGGCCTGGGTGATGATCTGGCGGATGTCATCCAGGCCGTCGGCGCCGCTGGCCAAGGCTTGCAGCGGCTCAAAGGCGAGGGCGTCCAGGTGCTTGTCCTGCGCGGCCACGTAGGGCGGGTTGGAGACGATGGCGTCAAAACGGGCGTCCGGCTGTGCCAGGCCGGCCAACCACGCCCCCTGGCTGAACTGCACCGCCAGTCCCAGACGCTGGGCGTTGGCCCGCGCCACGGCCAGTGCGTCTGCGCTGTAGTCAATTGCGCTCACGCCCAGCTCAGGCCGCGTTGCCTTCAGCGCCAGCGCGATGGCGCCGCTGCCGGTGCCGAGGTCGAGCACGGTGAACGCAGCACTGGTTGGGGCCTGCAGCACGTCCAGCGCCCATTCCACCAGCGTCTCCGTGTCGGGTCGCGGCACCAGCACACGGGCGTCCACCGCCAGGTCCAGGCCAAAAAACTCCTGCTGGCCGGTGATATAGGCCAGCGGTTCACTGGCGGCGCGGCGCTGCACCCAGGTGTCGAACGCGGCTTGCGCGCCTGGCGGCAGTTCGTCCGTGTCGTGGGCCAGCAGCCAGGCCCGCTCCTGGGCCGGCTTGCCGAGCGCGTGCAGCAAGAGCAACTGCGCGTCGAGCCGGTCCAGGCCGCGGGACTGGGCTTGAAGCAGCGCTTGCGAGAGGGTCAGCATGGTCAATTGCTATAAAAAATATAGCTGTTTAGGCAGATTGGACGGGGGCTACAGGCCAGTTCTTCATATAAAAAAGCTGAATCAAGCGCCCGCGCCCAGTTCCAGCGCTGCCAGCTGCTGCGCCGCCTCGAAAGCTTGCAGCGCCTGCACCACGTCGTCGAGGTCGCCCTCCATGATGGTCAGCAGCTTGTACAGCGTCAGGTTGATGCGGTGGTCGGTCAGGCGCCCTTGCGGAAAGTTGTAGGTGCGGATGCGGTCGCTGCGGTCGCCGCTGCCAATCAGCCCCTTGCGCTCGGCGGCGTCCTTGGCCGCGCGCTCGCTACGGTCTTTTTCATGGATACGGGCGGTGAGTACTTTGAGCGCCTGCGCCTTGTTGCTGTGCTGGCTGCGCCCGTCCTGGCACTCGGCCACGATGCCGGTCGGCAGGTGGGTGATGCGCACGGCTGAGTCGGTCTTGTTGATGTGCTGACCGCCCGCGCCGCTGGCGCGGTAGGTGTCGATGCGCAGGTCGGCCGGGTTGATCTGGATCGTCACCGCTTCATCGGGCTCGGCCAGTACCGCCACGGTGCAGGCGCTGGTGTGAATGCGGCCTTGCGTTTCGGTGACCGGCACGCGCTGCACGCGGTGGCCGCCGGACTCGAACTTGAGCGCGCCGTAGACACCGCCACCGGAGGGGTCGTCACCTGCCCGGCCTTCGATCTTGATCACCACTTCCTTGTAGCCCCCGAGTTCGCTGGGGGACTCGCTGATGATCTCGGCCTTCCAGCCCCGGCGTTCGCAGTAACGCGTGTACATGCGCAGCAAATCGGCGGCAAACAGGGCCGATTCGTCACCGCCGGTGCCGGCGCGGATTTCAACGAAGGCGTTGCGTGCGTCATCCGGGTCCTTGGGCAGCAGCATGCGTTGCAGCTCGTTTTCAAGTTTCTGCAATTCGGCATTGGTGCTGTCGATTTCTTCTTGCGCCATGGCCGTCATGTCGGGGTCGTCGACCGAACCACGCAGCAGTTCCTGGGCGCCGCTCAGGTCGGCTTCCAGTTGTTGGTAGCGCGCCCAGCGGCTTGCCACGGCGCCGACTTCCGTGTGCTCGCGCGACAGCAGCAGAAACTGCTTCATGTCTTGCATGATGTCCTCGCGCGAGAGCAAAAATTCGAGCTCACCCAGGCGGTCGGTGTAGCGTGCAAGTTGTTGGCGGAGAAAAGGTTTCATTGGGGCAATGGTGTGGTTCTTCGGCGGGCAACTTCGCCCGGCTGGGTTCGAACGGTGTGGGGAGCGTCGTGCCCAAGGGGCGACAGCGCGCCGGGCGCAAGCCCTGGAGCAGCGCCGCTAACGCTCTTTGCGCAAGAAGAAGTGCTGGATGGCGGCGCTGGCCCGCTCACGCGCGGCGGTGTCGCTGGCTCGCAACTCCGTCATGGCGCCGTGCAGCATTTTTTGCGTCAGGCCTTTGGAGAGCGCTTCGAGCACGGCCTCGACATCCTCGCCTTTGGCCAGCAGCTTGCGCGCGCGCGCCAATTCTGCCGCACGCCATTCGTCGGCCTGGGCATTGAGTTGCTGGATCAAAGGTACCGAGCCGCGCTGATCGACCCAGTGCATGAAACTCAGCACCCCGGCGTCCACAATCGCCTCGGCCTGCGCCACGGCGGCTTGACGGCTGGCCTGCGCGGTCTGCACCACGCTGGCCAGGTCGTCCACGGTGTACAGGTACACGTCTTCGAGCGCCTTGACTTCGATCTCGATGTCGCGCGGCACCGCCAGGTCAACCATGAACATGGGACGGCGTTTGCGCCGCTTCAAAGCCCGCTCCACCGCGCCCAGGCCGATGATCGGCAGCGTGCTGGCGGTGCAGCTCACCACCGCGTCAAATTCATGCAAGCGATCGGGCAAGTCCGCCAGGCGCATGACCTCCGCCCCAAAGCGGCTGGCCAGTTTCTCGCCGTTCTCCAGCGAGCGGTTGGCAATGGCGATGGCTTTGGGGCTTTTGGCCGCAAAGTGGGTGGCGCACAGCTCGATCATCTCGCCTGCGCCGACAAACAGAATCTTCACCTGGCCCAGGTCTTCAAACAGCTGAGCGGCCAGGCGCACGGCGGCGGCGGCCATGCTGATGGAGTGGGCGCCGATCTCGGTCGAGCTGCGCACCTCTTTGGCGACGGCAAAGGAGCGCTGGAACAGTTGGCTCAAGGTGTTGCCCAGCGCACCGGCGGCTTCGGCCGCGCGTACCGCGTTTTTGATTTGACCCAGAATCTGGGTCTCGCCCAGCACCATGGAGTCGAGCCCGCTGGCGACCCGAAAGGCGTGGCGCGCGGCCAGATCGTCTTGCAGGGTGTAGGAGTGGGTGCGCAGCAGGGCCGAGGAGACGCCCCCGGTCTGGGCCAGCCAGTCCAGCGTGTGCTCCAGCTCGGGTTTTTCACCGGCGCAATAAATCTCGGTCCGGTTGCAGGTGGAAATCAGTGCCGCCTCTGGCTGGCGAGACAGTGAGCCGCGCAAGGCCCGCAAGGTAGGCTCGACCTGATCGAGGGCGAACGCGAAGCGACCGCGCAGATCAAGCGGCGCGGTCGTGTGATTGATGCCCAAAGTCCAGACTGCCATGGGGCGATTATAAAATCATCGCGCGTCCGCAAAGGCCCGAACTTTTTTTCACTTCCCTGGACCCGTTATTGATGGACCCGCTTGCCCTTCTGAATCACCTGTTGAATTTCATGGCCCCGGCGTTGTGGCTGGCCGTGCTGATGACGCTGGCTGCGCGTTTTTTTATGAAAAAAAGACCTGCAGCCCTCTCCCTGTATGCGCAAGCAGCTATTAATTTTGTAGTGTCGGCGACCGTGCTGGCGCTTGGTTTGTGGTTATGGGGTGATGACGGCAAGATGGTCACTTACAGCGCCATGGCGCTGCTGTGCGCCAGCAGCCAGTGGCTGATGCGCCGCGCTTGGCAGCCTTAGTTGCCGTTCAAGTTGCTCAGGGCTGGCGCGCCGGGGCGAACCAGTCCACCCGGTCGGTGATCAGGCCATCAGTCCCCAGGTCGATCAGGCGCTGCGCTTGTGAGGGGTCGTTCACGGTGTAGCTCAGGGTGCGCAGTCCCGCGCTGCGGGCTTGGGCCACGGTGGAAGCATCCCATAACACCTGGTCGCAGACGATGGCCACGCAGTCCAGCGACAAGGCGGTCTCCAGCCAGCCGCTCCACAGCGCGTCGAGCAGCAGCGCGCGCGGCAGTTGCGGCTGGGCGCCCTGGGCCGCTGCCAGTGCGGGCGGGGCGAACGAGCTCAGCAGCGGTGGCACGGTGGCGTCAGCCCAGAGACGGGCGGCATGGTTTGCCACGGCCGCGCCGGTCTGGTGTTCGAGTCCCGGCGTGGGTTTGATCTCGATGTTCAGAAAATAGCCGTTGGCGAGGCAAAAACGGGCAATATTTTCGAAACTGGCGAGCGGCTCGCCGGCAAAAGCACGCGAATGCCAGCTGCCTGCGTCCAGCTGGGCCAAGGCGCTCCAGAGGTGATCGCCGCCGACCGCACTCCGGCCTGCTTCCAACAGCTCACGCGCATTGGTGGTGCGCACCAAGGTGTCGTCGTGCAGCAGGAAAGGCACGCCATCCAGACTCAGCTTGACGTCGCACTCAAACATGCGGTAACCGTGTCTGGCTCCGGTACGAAAAGCGGCCAGTGTGTTTTCGGGCGCTAGTTTGCCGGCGCCCCGGTGGGCGATCCAGCGCGGGTAGGGCCAGGGGGGGCGTGTGTCTTGCGTTGTCATGGTGGGCGCGCTCAGGGTTGGGCGCCGGCGGACTCCCGGCGTTTGCCGGTGCTGGCGTCAAACCAGTGCAGCTTGTCGGCGCGCGGGGTGACGTGCAGGGTGCTGCCCAGGGTCGGCACGGCGTGTGATTCCTCGTTGCGGATGATGACCAACTCGTCGCCGGCGCCATGCGCCCAGCGGCCATAGACCAGTCGTTCGGCCCCCAGCATTTCGACCGCTTCCACTTGCAGCGCCCAGCCGCTGGATGCGATGTCGAGATGCTCGGGACGCACGCCGGTGATGGTGTCGGCTCTTGCGCCGGGGGCATTTTTGAGCAGGTTCATCGGCGGCGAGCCCATGAAGCCCGCGACAAAGGTGCTGGCCGGGCGGGTGTAGACCTCTTCGGGCGTGCCAAACTGTTCCATGACACCCGCGTTCATGACGATCATGCGCTGCGCCAGGGTCATGGCTTCCACCTGGTCGTGCGTCACAAAAAGCGAGGTGATGCCCAGCTCGCGGTGCAGTTTCTGGATTTCAAGCCGGGTTTGGGCGCGCAGCTTGGCGTCCAGATTGGAGAGGGGTTCGTCAAACAAAAAAACCTGCGGCTGGCGCACGATGGCGCGGCCCATGGCGACACGCTGGCGCTGGCCACCTGAGAGCTCGCGCGGCTTGCGGTGCAAAAACGGGCCAATCTCAAGGATTTTGGCGGCCTTGTCCACCCGTGTCTTGATCTCGTCGACTGGAACTTTCGCGATTTTGAGCCCATAAGCCATGTTGTCGAACACGCTCATGTGCGGGTACAGGGCGTAGTTCTGGAACACCATGGCGATGTCGCGCTCGGAGGGCTCCAGCTTGTTGACGACCCGGTTGCCAATGGAAATGTCGCCGCTGGTGATTTCTTCCAGGCCCGCCACCATGCGCAACAGCGTGGACTTGCCGCAGCCGGAGGGGCCGACGATGACGACAAATTCGCCATCCAGAATCTCGGCGCTGATGCCATGGATGACCGGGGTGGCGGTTTTGCCGTGCCCATAGCGTTTGGTGACGTTTTTTAGAGTAATTGAAGCCATAGTTTTAATCAGTTGGCGACAGAGCAGATTTGCTGCGCAAATCCTGGTCTGTCCCGCAAGCACGTTTATTTTTCTGTATCCACCAGCCCTTTGACAAACCATTTCTGCATCAGCATCACCACCAGGGCAGGTGGAATCATGGCCAGCACGGCGGTGGCCATGACGATGTTCCATTGCATCTCGGAGTCGCCACCGGAGATCATGCGTTTGATGCCGATCACCACCGGGTACATGTCCTCGCTGGTGGTGACGAGCAGCGGCCACAGGTACTGATTCCAGCCGTAAATGAACTGGATGACAAACAGCGCCGCAATGCTGGTGGCAGACAGCGGCACCAGCACGTCCTTGAAAAACCGCATCGGCCCGGCGCCGTCCATGCGCGCGGCCTCCACCAGCTCTTCCGGCACGGTCAGGAAAAACTGCCGGAACAAAAAGGTGGCGGTGGCCGAGGCGATCAGTGGGATCGTCAGGCCCGCATAGCTGTTGAGCATGCCCAGGTCTGACACCACTTTGTACGTCGGGCCAATGCGCACCTCTACCGGCAGCATCAGCGTGATGAAGATGGCCCAGAAGAAAAACATGCGCCCGGGAAAGCGAAAGTACACGATGGCAAAGGCAGACAGCAGCGAGATGGCGATCTTGCCAATGGCGATGATCAACGCGGAGATCAGGCTCACCACCATCATCTGCCCGACCGGCGCTTTGGAGCCCGAGCCACCGCCTGTGCCGTTCCAGGCGGCGGTGTAGTTTTCAATCAGATGCCCGCCCGGCAGCAGCGGCATGGGGGTTTGCACAATGGCCTGCGAAGTCTGTGTGGAGGCGACAAACGTCAGGTACAGTGGAAACGCCACCACCAGCACGCCCAGAATCAGCACGGCGTGTGACAGCAGGGTCAGAAAAGGGCGGCGCTCAACCATGCCGGGTGACCTTCATCAGTAATTCACTTTCTTCTCGACAAAACGGAATTGCACCACGGTCAGCGCCACCACAATCACCATCAGCACCACCGACTGCGCGGCCGAGCCGCCCATGTCCATGGCCTTGAAGCCATCAAAGTAGACCTTGTAAACCAGAATGGCGGTGTCTTTGCCGGGGCCGCCCTGCGTGGCGGCGTCGATGATGGCAAAGGTGTCAAAAAACGCATAGACCATGTTGATGACCAGCAGAAAAAACGTGGTCGGCGAGAGCAGCGGGAACACCATCGTCCAGAAGCGTCGCCAGGGGCGCGCGCCGTCAATGGCGGCGGCTTCAATCAATGATTTGGGAATGCTTTGCAGGCCCGCCAAAAAGAACAAAAAGTTGTAGGAGATCTGCTTCCACACCGACGCCATCACCACCAGCGTCATGGCGTGCGTTCCGTTGAGCAAATGATTCCAGTCGATGCCGAGCGCGCGCAGCCAGTAAGACACCACGCCCACGCTGGGTGCAAACATGAACAGCCACAACACCCCGGCCACGGCAGGCGCCACTGCGTAGGGCCAGATCAGCAGGGTTTTGTACGCCAGCGCACCTTTGACGATGCGGTCCGCAAAAACTGCCAGCAGCAAGGACACACTGATGCCCAACACGGCCACCAGGGTTGAAAAAATGGCCGTGGTGTAAAACGATGCCAGGTAGGTGTCGTCGTTCCACAGGTTGCGGAAATTGTCCAGCCCGACCCAGTCGACCGAAGTGCCAAAGGCATCCGACTGCTGCACCGACTGCAGCAGGGCCTGGGCGGCTGGCCAGAAGAAAAATAGCGCAATCACGGCCACCTGGGGTGCCATCAGCACCCAGGGCAGCCATGCTGACCGGAAAAAAACGCGCTTTTCCACTTTCTAGCGCTTAGCCTTTTTTGTTGGCTTTCTCAAACCGCTCCAGCAGCTCATTGCCGCGCTTGACGATGGCGTCCAAGGCCTCTTTGGCCGATTTCTTGCCACCCCAGACCTGTTCCAGTTCTTCGTCCTCGATGGTGCGGATTTGCACATAGTTGCCCAGGCGGATGCCGCGCGACTTGTCGGTGGTCTTGCGGATCATTTGTGTAGGAGCTACATCGGTGCCCGGGTTTTCCTTGTAGAAGCCCGATTTTTCGGTCAACTGGAACGCCGCAGTGGTGACGGGCAGGTAGCCGGTGCGCTTGTGGCTGGCCGACTGCACTTCGGGGCTGGAGATGTAGGTGAAGAACTCGGCCACCCCCTTGTATTCATCAGCCTTCTTGCCAGCCATGACCCACAGGCTGGCGCCGCCAATCACGGTGTTTTGCGGCGCACCGGGCACATCCGGGTAGTAGGGCAGGGGGGCCAGACCAAAGGCGAACTTGGCATTCTTTTTGGCGTCGCCGTAGAAGCCGGACGACGTGGTGATCATCGCGCATTCGCCCGAGACAAAGCTGGTTTGGGGCACGTTGGCACGGCCCTTGTACACAAACAGGCCCTGCTTGGCCATATTTGCCAGGTTGTCGATGTGACGTACGTGCAGGGGCGAGTTGACTTTCATGCGCGCATCCATGCCGCCCAGGCCATTGCCTTTGGTGGCAAATTCCACGTTGTGCCAGGCGGAGAAGCTCTCCAGCTGGGTCCATCCCTGCCAGGCCAGCGTCAGCGGGCACTTGTGGCCGCTGGCCTTGAGCTTGGCGGCCGCCAGCGCCACTTCAGGCCAGCTGCTGGGAGCCTTGTTGGGATCCAGCCCGGCGGCTTTGAAGGCATCCTTGTTGTAATAGAAGACGGTGGTGGAGCTGTTGAAGGGAAAGCTCAACATCTCGCCGCTGGGTGCGGTGTAATAACTCGCCACGGCCGAAATGTAGGCCTTGGGGTCAAATTTCTGACCGGCATCTTTCATCACCTTGCCCACCGGGACGATGGCATTCTTGCTGGCCATCATGGTCGCGGTGCCGACTTCAAACACCTGCAGGATGTGGGGCGCATTGCCAGCGCGGAAAGCGGCTACGGCGGCGGTCATGGATTCGTCGTACTGGCCCTTGTAGGTGGGCACAATTTTGTAGTTGCTCTGGCTGGCGTTAAAGCCTTTGGCCAGGTCGTTGACCCATTCGCCGTTCACCGCAGTCATCGAGTGCCACCACTGGACCTCCGTCACAGCCTGGGCCGAAAGGGCACACGACGCTGCCAGAGCGACAGCAGCAAGTTTCAATTTCATGCGATCTCCTTGAAGTTAGGGGCCTGAGCATAGTCACGAAATGTGACCAATTTGCGGCAGAAAGATGTCAATCTGCCAAAACCTTGATTAAACCCATGTTTTTGACGCGCAGTCATCAGGGTTTCCATCAACCCAGTAGGGCAATGCTGCGCTGCGGTAACATCGTCGACCCAGCCCGGACACGATCTAATTAGCACCGCCATGCTCCCTAACGGCTGCAATCACACAACCCGATGAACGCTCCCACTCAGCTTAAGTCCTTGTTGCCCGCTGGCGCCGTTGCGCCGCATGGGCATGAACGCATTCGCGAAATTCCGTACAACTACACCTCGTTTTCTGATCGCGAAATCGTCATTCGCCTGCTGGGGGCGTCGGCCTGGGACTGGCTCAACCGCCTGCGCGACGAGCGCCGCACCGGCCGTTCAGCCCGCATGTTGTACGAGGTTCTGGGTGATATCTGGGTGGTGCAGCGCAACCCCTATTTGCAGGACGACCTGCTGGACAACCCGAAACGCCGGGTGCTGCTGGTCAACGCCCTGCACCATCGCCTCGATGAGGTGCAAAAGCGCCGCACGCCTGAGGCCGACCCCGAGCGCGACGGCCTGGTGGGCGAATTGCTCAAGGCGGCGGGGCAAGCCGTGCAGTTGTTTGACGCGTCTTTTGTCGAAACTGCCGCCTTGCGCCGTAAAACCCAGCGCGTGTTGCTGAAGTTGACCGCCAAAGACAACATCAAGTTTGATGGCCTCTCGCGTGTGAGCCACGTGACCGACGCCACCGATTGGCGCGTCGAGTACCCGTTTGTGGTGCTGACGCCCGATACCGAGGCGGAGATGGCGGGCCTGGTCAAAGGCTGCATCGAACTGGGCTTGACCATTGTCCCGCGGGGCGGCGGCACCGGTTACACCGGCGGCGCGATTCCCCTGACCTGGAAGAGCGTGGTGATCAACACCGAAAAGCTCGAAGCCATGACCGAAGTCGAGATGGTCCAGCTCCCCGGTCTGGACCAACCCGTGGCCACCGTGTGGACCGAAGCCGGCGTCGTGACCCAGCGCGTGTCGCAAGCCGCTGAGCGGGGCGGCTACGTGTTTGCGGTCGACCCGACCTCGGCCGAAGCCTCCTGCATTGGCGGCAACATCGCCATGAACGCGGGCGGCAAAAAGGCCGTCTTGTGGGGCACGTCGCTGGACAACCTGGCGAGCTGGCGCATGGTGACGCCGCAAGCCGAGTGGCTGGAGGTGACGCGTATTGGCCACAACCTGGGCAAGATTCACGACGTGGCGGTGGCCAGCTTTGAGCTGCAGTATTTCAAGGCGGACGGCAAGACGCTGATCCGCACCGAGCGGCTCGACATTCCCGGCAAAACCTTCCGCAAGGAAGGCCTGGGCAAGGATGTGACCGACAAGTTTTTGAGCGGCCTGCCGGGCATTCAAAAAGAAGGCTGCGATGGGCTGATCACCAGTGCGCGCTGGGTCGTTCACCGTATGCCGACGCACACCCGCACCGTGTGCCTGGAGTTTTTTGGCAATGCCAAGGATGCCGTGCCCAGCATTGTCGAAATCAAGGATTTCATGTTTGCCGAGCAGAAACGCTCGGGCGTGGTGCTGGCCGGGCTGGAGCATCTGGATGACCGCTATTTGAAAGCGGTGGGCTACGCCACCAAGAGCAAGCGCGGCGCCGCTTTGAGTGGTGGCGGCGTGCCCAAAATGGTATTGTTTGGCGACATCGCCGGTGATGACGCCGATGCTGTGGCACGGGTCACCAGTGAGGTGGTGCGCATTGCCAATTCACGCCACGGCGAAGGTTTTATTGCCATCAGCCCGGAAGCGCGCAAAAAGTTCTGGCTCGATCGCAAGCGCACCGCTGCCATCAGCCGACACACCAACGCCTTCAAGATCAACGAAGACGTGGTGATTCCCTTGCCGCGCATGGCCGAGTACACCGACGGCATTGAGCGCATCAACATCGAGCTCAGCTTGCGCAATAAGCTGGCGCTGTGCGACGCGCTGCAAGACTTTTTTGAGCAAGGTCATTTGCCCTTGGGCAAGCAGGACGACGCCAATGAGATTGCGTCCGCCGAGTTGCTGGAAGACCGCGTGGCACAGGCGCTGAGCCTGATTGCCGAGGTGCGCACGCTCTGGCGCGGCTGGTTGGATGACGTGGAGGCCTTGTTCCCCCCTTTGCAGGATCACAGCCTGCGCGCCAGCTGGAAGACGCAGATTCGCGCGCCACTGCAGCAGATCTTTTCCGGTGCGGCGTTCGAGCCGATTGTTCGCGAGTGCGTGGCGATTCACCAGCGCGTGCTCAAAGGCCG
Source organism: Rhodoferax ferrireducens (assembly GCF_049302455.1). Classification (GTDB taxonomy): domain Bacteria; phylum Pseudomonadota; class Gammaproteobacteria; order Burkholderiales; family Burkholderiaceae_C; genus Rhodoferax; species Rhodoferax ferrireducens_B. The sequence goes on from NZ_JBAQMD010000005.1 coordinate 16,638, forward strand.
GGTCTGGATCGCGCTGCACATGCACGCCGGCGACGGCAATGTGCATACCAATATCCCGGTCAACAGCGATGACTACGAGATGCTGCAAGCCGCGCACGGCGCGGTCAAACGCATCATGGCCTTGGCACGCTCGCTCGACGGCGTGATCTCGGGCGAGCACGGCATTGGCATCACCAAGCTCGAATTCTTGAGCGATGAAGAGTTGCAGCCGTTCACCGACTACAAGGCCCGCGTCGACCCCGAAGGGCGCTTCAACAAGGGCAAGTTGCTGCGTGCCCCCCAAACCGTTCGCCCTGAGCCTGTCGAAGGGCTTGCGGGGGCTTCGACAGGCTCAGCCCGAACGGCGCTCGATGGTCTGCTTCGTGCCGATTTAACGAACGCCTACACCCCCAGCTTTGGCCTGATGGGGCACGAGTCGCTCATCATGCAGCAGTCAGACATTGGCGCCATCGCCGACAGCGTGAAAGACTGCCTGCGCTGCGGCAAGTGCAAGCCGGTGTGTTCCACCCATGTGCCGCGCGCCAATTTGCTCTACAGCCCGCGCGACAAGATTTTGGCGACCTCGCTCTTGGTGGAAGCGTTTTTGTACGAAGAGCAGACGCGCCGCGGCATCTCGATTCGCCATTGGCAGGAGTTTGAAGATGTGGCGGACCATTGCACGGTGTGCCACAAATGCCTGTCGCCGTGCCCGGTGAACATCGACTTTGGCGACGTCACCATGAACATGCGCAACCTGTTGCGCAAGATGGGCAAGAAGACCTTCCGCCCGGCCGGTGCCGCCGCCATGTTCATGCTCAACGCCACCAATCCCGAGACCATCAAGCTGGCGCGCGCGGTCATGACCAAGGTGGCCATCAAGGGTCAGCGCCTGGCGGCTGACCTGCTGCGCGGCCTGGCGCGCCAGCAGACCAAGGCGCCACCGGCCACGCTGGGGACGGCACCGCTGAAAGAGCAAATCATTCACTTCGTCAACAAGAAGTTGCCCGGCGGCTTGCCCAAAAAGACGGCTCGGGCCTTGCTCGATATTGAAGACAAGGACTACGTTCCCATCATCCGCAACCCGCAGTCCACCACGGCCGAGACCGAGGCGGTGTTTTATTTCCCCGGTTGCGGCTCGGAGCGTCTGTTCAGCCAGGTCGGACTGGCGACGCAGGCCATGCTGTGGCATGCCGGGGTGCAGACCGTGCTGCCACCGGGCTACCTGTGCTGCGGTTACCCGCAGCGTGGCGGCGGCGAGTTTGACAAGGCGGAGAAAATCATCACCGACAACCGGGTGCTGTTTCACCGGGTCGCCAACACCCTGAACTACCTCGACATCAAAACCGTGGTAGTGAGCTGCGGCACCTGTTATGACCAGTTGCAGGACTACGAGTTCGACAAGATTTTCCCCGGCAGC
>NZ_JBAQMD010000006.1:0-33329 GCF_049302455.1 Rhodoferax ferrireducens
CCTACGCAGCGGGCAAGTCAGATTCATGAACTGTTGCCGCATCGCTGGCAGCCGCAAATTCAATTCACTTGATTCCCAGACACAGCCACTGCGCTGTGGTCAAGATGGGTTGGCTGCGTGCTTACTCTCTTTCCACCACTCGCGGTAATAGTCTCGATCTTGCATTCCCATGGACGGAATGTAACAGGCGCCAAAAGGTGTCTATTTCAGACTAGAGTGATCGGGCCTCGTGACACGGTAGACGGCACGCTTGACGACCGAAGGATGAACGTTCATGACCGCCGCCAAGCCATGCAAGGTGTAGCTGCCAGATGCATACTTTTCAACAATATCGGCTTCGGTTTCAGGCTGCACGACACGGGGGCGACCGCAATGAATATTGGCGCGGATGCTGCACGGGCCTGTAGCGGCTTACTCTCTGCTTGCCGCTCAAGGATCAAGGGCTGCCTATCGGTGCAGGCGTGATCTTGTTTGTATGCTCGACCGGCTCATGCTTGAAGTGCCAGCCGTTGTCGTGTGCGGGTTTGATTTCATTGGCGGAAGCTTAGGGATTCGAACCCTAGAAACCTTTCGGTTTGCCGGTTTTCAAGACCGGTGCAATCGACCACTCTGCCAAGCTTCCAAGCCGCGTATTCTAGCTGGCTTGCTGCCTACCGCTGCTGTCCGGAATGGCAATCAATGGGCTGAGGTCCCAAACGGCATGGCGCCTACGACGCGTGTGGGCGCCAAGGGGTCAAAGAGCAGGCGTTGTGACCCCGCCCACTGACGCTTATCCGGGCGATGTCAAAATCGCAGCATGCAAACGCCTCCTTCCCCACCCAATACACCACCCGGCCAAGCTCCCGCCCAAATCCGCAACCCCCTGCATGGGCTCACCCTGGAGGCCATCGTCACCGCGCTGGTGGCGCATTACGGCTGGGCGGGACTTGCGGAGCGTATTCCGGTGCGCTGTTTCGCCAGCGACCCCAGCGTGGCGTCGAGTCTGAAATTTTTGCGCAAGACGCCGTGGGCGCGCGACAAGGTGGAGGGGCTTTATCTCTTCATGCTGCGCGAAACGCGCCGTGCAAGCGGGGGCCGACCGCCCGCGTCGCAGCTATGATTCTGATGACCAGAATGACGAGGTAAAAATGATGATGTTGACTTGGGGTTTGTTGATTGTTGTTGCCGTGGTGCTGGTTTGGGGCGTGGCCATCTACAACCGCTTGGTGCAATTGCGCAACCGCATTGCCAATGCGTTTGGTCAGATCGATGTCCAGCTCAAGCGGCGCCATGATCTGGTGCCGAACCTGGTTGAGGTGGCGCGCGCTTACCTGGCGCACGAGTCCGCGACGCTGGAGGCGGTGATCCGGGCCCGTGGCCAGGCGCAAACGGCCACCGCCGCCGCCCGTGCCCAGCCGGCCAACGCCGCCAGCATCGGCGCCTTGGCGCTGGCGGAAAACGCCTTGGGCGGCAGCTTGGGACGCCTGATGGCCGTGGCTGAAAACTACCCTGATTTGAAGGCCGACGCCACCATGCAGTCCCTGAGCGAGGAACTCACGAGCACTGAAAACCGGCTCGGCTTCGCGCGTCAGGCCTACAACGATCAGGTGCTGGACTTCAACAACGAGGCCACTCAGTTCCCTGATCTCATCGTCGCCCGGTTGCTGGGCTTTGCAACGGCGGCGATGCTGGAGGCGACGCGCAACGAGGCCGAGCGCGCCGCGCCCCAAGTGCGCTTCTGAGCGCCTGGTACAAGCCGGTTCTGAGGCTGCGAGCGACCCACCATGCGGTTTTTTGACCACCAGCAGGCGGCCCGTGCCGAGACTCGGCGTCTGCTGCTGGCTTTTGTCCTGGCGGTCATCTTGCTGGTGGCCGCGGTGCACGGCGCGCTGGTGCTGGCCTGGTTGCTGCTGGCGGCCTTTATTTCGGCCTTATTACCCGTGTCGCTGTCATTTCCAACTGGCTTTCTGGCTGTCAATGTCGGCGTTTCGCTGTTGTTGGTGCTCGGTGGCTGGTGGGTGGAGACTTCGCAGTTGCGCGCCGGTGGGCTGCGCCTGGCGCAGCGTGTCGGCGCCCGCGAGGCGCGGCCCTCGGTGTCGCAGGCCGAGCAGCGTTTTTGCAATGTGCTGGACGAGCTGTGCATTGCCGGGGGTGTGGCGCGCCCGCAGCCCGTGGTGCTGGCCCGCGCCGATGCCATCAATGCCTTTGCCGCCGGTTGGGACGAGCACGATGCCGTCATTGCAGTCACGCAGGGCGCGCTGGACCAACTGACGCGTGAGGAGTTGCAGGGTATGGTGGCGCACGAGTTGAGTCATCTGCGCGAGGGCGATACCCGCTTGAAAATGCAGTTGGCGGGCATGGTGTATGGCCTGGAACTGGTGTACAACTTTGGCGATACGGTGCGGGAGCGCGGTGGACTGGGAACTTTGTTTGGCTCGGCCATCATGGGGGCAGGTTTTGCCGGCTGGCTGGCCGGGCGCATGCTCAAGGCCGCGGTGTCGCGCCAGCGCGAGTTCCTGGCCGATGCCCGCGCCGTGCAGTGGACGCGCAGCCGTGACGGCCTGGGCGGTGTGCTGCGCAAGGTGATGACCCAGCGGCGCGACGGCGCGATGCAGCGCTTGGGTCGCAGCGGCATTGATCACCCGGCGCTGCAGCACATGCTGCTGGTCGAGGCCGGTGCCGACGGTCCATGGGCCGATTGGTTCGCCAGCCACCCGACTTTGGCGCAGCGGGTGCGCCGCATTTACGGGCGTCCGATGGGGCCGCTGCCACTGGCGCCGCAGCCCGACAACAGCGCAATTTTTGCCGCCGGACCCTTTTCCGAGCTTGCATTCGACGGCAAGGCCCCGTAACCTTGGCACCGATTCACCGTCGCGTGAGACCGCGCGCCAGCCTTTTGGGAGTTTCATCATGAAGACAACACCGGTTAAAAGCCTGCGCCATTTCTCACGCATACCGTTTGCCGCCGAGGTGTCACTGCAACTGCATGACCGCACGATCAGCGTGCAGTTGGTCGACATCGCACTCAAGGGCGCCCTGGTGCAGACCGCAACCGCGCAGCCGCTGGTGCTGCAGGAAAAATGCCGCCTGGTGCTGCCGCTGACGGATGGCGGTGAGGCGATCGAGATGACGGGGAAAATTGTGCACCTGGAAGATCAGCGCGTCGGCATCGAATGCCTGGACATTGAGGTACTGAGCATGACCCGGCTGCGCCGACTCCTGGAGTTGAACGCGGGCGACGCCGACCGAATGAATCGGGAACTCTCCTATTTGTTTGCCAGGCCTTGATTGGCGCTATTTGACAAGGCGCCATGCCAAGCCACGAGTTGGCGCAGTGTTTCTAAGTATTTTATGCCTCTAGCCCCCGTGGAATAAGCGTAGTTAGCTATATATTTAATAGCAGAAAGTGCCTGCGACTGCTGATGAATCGCCTCACTGGCTTGCCAGTTGCGTAGCTTGGGCGCTTGGCAGGCCGCGGCCATCGGCCGACGCACTCAGTTGCAGCAGGCAACTGTCGCTTGCGCCGCGGGCCGGCAAGACTTTGCAGCGCCAGGTTGCCTCGGCCTGAAGGGCGTAGGCCTTGTGCCGTAACTCGCCTTGCTGCACCGCCTCATGCACAACCTGATGAAAAGCCAGCAGCAGACCCAGGATGATCAGACTTGCCAGAATGGTCGACCAGACCGGTGAGCGCAAGCCGGCAGGCAAGCGGTACCACCATTGCCGCAGCATGCGTTGACGCGCGGTGATGTTGTCGACCCAGCCGTGCTGCAAAACAAAGTTTGTGCGGGGGAGGTTCATGAACTGGCTCCTGATTCGGCTGCGCGGGATGCGACCGGCTTGGTGCCAATGTAGGAGGGTATTGCGCCAGCGTCTGTGCGGTAGGTAACGTTGTGCCTGGAATCGGCCCGTGGTGGTGCCGGCCTGTTCCGTCTGGTGGCGCACTTGGTATGCACTTCAATTTCAGGTCCAATACGGGCATGGACCACCCCAACGACACCGAACAACGCCTGACGGAACTTGAGATCAAGGCCACCTTCACCGAAGACTTGCTGGACCAGCTCGACCAGGTCATCGTGCGTCAACAGGAACAAATCGAGTTGCTGATGCGTGAACTGGCGCAACTGCGCCAGCAGCCCCGGGACGACGGCGCGGGCGGGCCGCGCCCTGCGCACGACGATCTGCCGCCGCACTATTGATCCGCATTGACTCAAGCGGGCGCAACTGCGCTGGCTGCTTTGGCGGGCGCAGCGCCGGCACGCAAGGTCAAACCACCGGGCTGGCGCCTTTGTTCCCCGAACGCCGACCGGTTGCTGTGGGTGGCAAAGCGTGTGCGTAAGTCATTCACGGCTTCGCTCAGTCTGGACGCGTCGGCAATTTTGTCGAAATAGCGATGCAGCACCAGATAAGCGGTTTCGATCAACTTGGCATTGAGAGTGGCATTGCCGTGAAACAGGAGGTGCTTGACCGACGCCTGCGGGTCCCCGCTCATGCTGAGGGACACGGCGTATTCGGTGATTTTCAGAATCTGGGTGTGGGCTGAGCGAATGCGCTCAGCATAAGGCGGGTGGATGGCGGCGGCACCGGCGAGCAGTTCGCTGAGGGTGTTGTTGGTGCAAAAACGCAGCGCCAGTGTGTCGACAAAAGCCCCCACTTCGTCGAGCTGGATCGCTTTGTTTGCCAATTGCGCCAGCAAGGCCAGCTGATTCGAGGCGGCTTCAAAATCGAAGTTGGGCGAACTGATGGTGAGGGCCATGGTGCGGACGGCATCGACCGCCTGTGCAAACTGACCTTGCTGAATCGACGACAGCACCTCGACAATGCCAGACAAGCGTTGGTGGCGTTCGTTTTTTGGGTCTTTTTCGATCAGGCGGGCAAAGTCGTCGCGACAGCGCTGCAGACCTTTGCCGTCGCCATTCTCGAGGCGGGTGAAGGCCAGCAGTACCAAAGTCTGGCAGTCGAACATCTTCGAGTCCAGCCCCAAGCGGGCGGTGCGGTCCAGTATCTTTTCGGCCTCTTGCCGCTCCCCTGCGTAGTAAGTCATCATGCCCAGATTTTGCAGACGACTGATGGACGCGGGTGTCAGGTTGGCGGCCATTTTGTAGGTGGCCAGCGCCTGATCAAACTTGCCGAGTTCGAACTGGGCGCGTCCCAGTACGTCATAGGCGTCGCTGTAGCTGGGGTCTTCGCTGATCAGGTTTTCCAGCGTACTGGCGGCGCGGGCGGTTTGGCCTGCGTCCAGCAGAGAGCGGGCCACGCCGAGTTTGGCCCAGGGCAGGGTTTTGGCCTGCACCACCGCTTCGTACATGGTCTGGGCCTGGGCGTATTGGCCGATGCGAAGCAGCAACTCAGCGCCGACGCGGGCGGCATAGAGCCAAAACAGGCCTCGCGTTTCAAAGCGCTGCTGGCAGAGCTGGGCAGCGCGTTCAAAATCTTCTGCTTCGACGGCGGAAAATATCTCCTGCAAGGAGATTTTGCGAATGCGCGCCTGGCGCAGGCGCTCCCCCAACTGGGCGGCTTTATGTGGCTTGAGCAAATATCCATCCAGCGCCGACTCGGCGGCCTCGGCTACCTTGGCGTAGGTGGCCTCGGCGGTGACCATGATAAAAACGGTTGAAAACGGCAGTAATTGGTTGCGTCGCAAGTCATCGAGCAGGTCTTGGCCAGACGAGGCTTCGTTGGCAAAATGCTGCTCACACAACACGACATCAAACGAGCGGTACTCAAGTTGGCGGCGAGCATCGGCCAGTCGCGCGCATTGCGCGACGTTGCTCATGCCCAGGTCTCGCAACTGCGACACCAAAATGGAGCGTGAGGTCGGGTTGCTGTCAATCACCAGCGCTTGCGAGGCCGACAAGTCATCTTCAGGCAGCGCCATCGGTCACGCTCCGGCAGCCATTGAGCCGCCATGGTTGAACGATCAATTTTGTCACCTCTGGTTGTCAGGATGTGCAGCGGGGGTTCATCGGTGGACCAATCGCAGCGCCAACTCGTGCGAGAGACTGGGATGGGAAACCCTGTCGTAGGGTGGCTTGGGCCAAACCCAATCCTTTTGGGGGAACAAAGCGCGCATGGCATTGATGTCGCAGTGGTAGGGGGGGCCCTGAATCAGACCCTCTTCAGTGGCGGCCGGGCGAATCATTTGCATAAACAGCACCCAAAGACTGCCCTGCGGTTCAAGCCACCGATGCAATTGACGGGCGTAGTCGACCCAATGGTCGGGATGAATCGCACACAGGCAGGTCTGCTCGTAGATCGCGGCAAACTTTTTCTCCGGCTGGTAACTCAGCACATCCGCTTGAAGGACTTCGGCCTTCAGGCCGCGGGCGTCACAAAGCGCTCGCGTTCTTGTCGTCGCGGCAGCGGTGTAGTCCAGGCCTGTGACCTCAAATCCACGCTGGGCCAGCTCAGCCACTTCCCAGCCGCTGCCGCAGCCCGGAACCGCTATCCGGCAGGGCCGCAGTGCGCCGCTCGCCAGCCACGCGAGAAGCTGAGGGCTTGGGCTGCCGCGGTCCCAACTGGTTTCTTTTTTCTCAAAACGCTCTTGCCAAAATTCAGTTGTCGGGCCAGCCATGTCAGATACCTCTGTAATTCCAAACACCGTGCCACCAGCGAAACCAGTGCCGCTGCATTGTGCCAGCAGCACCGCACCCTGCTCAGCAGGGAATGGCGCGCCGACGCTGCATGCCAACACTGCCTGTATATTGTCGTCATGAACTCCAACCATTCCCATCCCCACCACCGCTCCGACCTCGTCCGCATCGCCACCCGCGCCATGTCCGAGCGTGGGCTTGAACCCGAGTTTCCGGCGCGTGTCGAGACGGAGTTGGCTGCCATCACCGGACCCGGCAGCGAGGCCGGTCCTGATATTCACGATCTCACTGATTTGCTGTGGTGCTCCATCGACAATGACGATTCGCTCGATCTGGATCAGCTCACCGTCTGCGAGGTGCTGGACCAGGGCGTGGTGAGGCTGTGGGTGGCCATCGCCGATGTGGACGTGTTGGTCAAAAAGGGCAGCGCCATTGATGAGCATGCGCTCACCAACACGACTTCGGTGTACACGTCGGCCCGCATTTTCCCGATGCTGCCCGAGCGCCTGTCCACCGATCTGACCTCGCTCAATTTTGCACAGGACCGGCTGGCATTGGTGACCGAGATGGTCTTCAACGCCGACGCCTCGCTGGCGGGCGCCACGGTGTACCGGGCCCGGGTGCGCAACAAGGCCAAGCTGGACTACGACGCTGTCAGCGCCTGGATTGAAAGTGACGGCGCACTGCCAGCCGCAGCGGCCGCGGTGCCGGGCATGGAGGCGCAACTTCGCACACAGGACGCGCTGGCCCAGCAACTGCGCGTGCGCCGGCGTCTAGAGGGCTCGCTGGAGCTGGAGACTTTCCAGCCGCGCGCCGTGTTTGACGGTGAGCAGGTGGTTGATATTCGCCAGCAGGTGCAAAACCGCGCGCGTCAGTTGATTGAGGAAGTGATGATTGCCACCAACGGCTGCACCGCACGCTACCTGGCAGGGAGGGGCGGCTCCTCGCTGCGGCGCGTGGTGCGCTCGCCCGAGCGCTGGCTGCGCATTGTGGCCGTGGCCCAGGAGTACGGCGAAACCCTGCCGGGCGAGCCCGATTCCAGGGCGTTGGAGGTTTTTCTGGCCAAGCGCCACCGGGCCGACCCGCTGCGCTTTCCTGATCTGTCGCTTGTCATCGTGCGGCTCATGGGTTCGGGCGAGTATGTGGTGGAAACGCCCGGTGGACCGCCGATCGGCCACTTTGGCCTGGCTGTACGCGACTACACCCACTCCACGGCACCGAACCGGCGTTTCCCCGACCTGATCACGTCACGCCTGCTCAAGGCGGCGCTGGCCGGCAAGCCGCAGCCGTATTCCAATGCCGAACTGGCCGAGCTGGCCCTGCATTGCACCCGGCAGGAAGACTCGGCCCAGAAGGTGGAGCGGCGCATGCGCAAGTCAGAGGCTGCACTATTGCTGGAGTCTCACGTTGGCCAGCGCTTTGACGCCATCGTGACCGGAAGTACCACGGACGGCATCTGGGTCCGGATTTTCACGCCGCCCGCCGAGGGTAAGCTGGTGCGCGGCAAAACCAGTCTCAAGGTCGGCGACAAGGTCCGCGTCAAGCTGGTGGCCACCGACGTGGATCGCGGTTTTATCGATTTCGTAACGACGGATTGATCCCGTCGCCACGCGCCGCCCGAGTCACCTCACGCCATTGACGGCGGTAGCGCCCGGTCACCGGCGCGACGGCTTCGGGCGCGCTGCAGCAGCACCGCTATCAGCAGCGCGGCGGCAGCCGAGCCGGCCATCACCGGCGACGCCACGAGCATGTCGGCCAAACCGTCGACGGCGTGGACGCTAATCTCCTGCACATGGTTGACCAAGGTGATGACGTCGCTGGCTTGCACGGTCTGTACGTCTTCAACTTGAACGTGCAGGTCCGGGAAACCGCTACGAAAGCTAATTTTCGCAAAGATGCCGTTGGCGATGGCCACGAGCGAGAGTACGCCCAAGGGGCGCAGCAGATGCTCAAGCAGGCGGCTGCGCTCGGCCGGTGGCGCGAATTCATAGACTTGACCGACCAGTTGTGCAATCGTGATTTCCGACACCTGGCAAGTTACTTTTTCCGAAGAGGGTCCCTCGACCGCGGGGCTGTGATTCATGGCATGTCGCTCCTATGGAATGGACCCGCGATCTGTTATGAACGGGGCGGGCACATTTTGAAAACACTCGGGCAGCATCTTGTTGCCTGGAAGACCTGTCAGGATAAACCAGAGTGGGCGCCGAGGTGTTTCAATTTGATGTCCAAATGCGACAGTGTGTAAAGCTCAAAGCAACGCATCTGAGGCGCAGGGACGCGAGCAGCACCGCTGGCTGACCTGCCGCCCATGCACCACCTTCGTCCCGGCTTTGACCAGCCCCTGCCAGGCGAGCCGGTCAAAGGTTTGTGGCTGTCGCCTTAACGAGATAGGCCCTTGCCATGATCCGCATTGGCCACGGCCAGGGCCGTCATGTTGACCACGCGCCGTACCGTCGAGGATGGAGTGAGCACATGGGCCGAGGCGGCTGCACCCAGCAAGATGGGGCCGACGGTGACTCCGTTTCCGCCCGTGACTTTGAGCACATTGAACAAGATGTTGGCGGCGTCCAGGTTGGGGCAGATCAACACATTGGCCTCGCCATGGAACTTGCTGTCCATCAGGGCGGCGTTGCGCATGTCTTCTGACAGCGCGGCATCGCCATGCAGTTCACCGTCGGACTCCACATCGGGCGCCATTTTGCAGAACAGCTCATGGGCCAGACGCATTTTGACGGCCGATTTGCGGTTGGAGGAGCCGTACATCGAGTGCGACAGAAAGGCAACTTTGGGTGGCAAGCCAAAACGACGGACTTCATCGGCCGCCATCACGGCGATGCTGGCCAGTTGCTCGGCGTCCGGGTCTTCATTGACGAAGGCGTCCGCGATAAACAGCGTGCGCTTCTCCAGCATCAAGGCGTTCAAGGTTGCAAATCCGCAAGCACCCTCTTTAACCCCGATCACATCACGGACGTGCTCCAGATGCACGTCAAAACGACCCAGCAGTCCACACAACATGGCATCGGCATCACCGAGTTTGAGCATCAAGGCGGCAATGGTGGTACTTGAGCGGCGCACGGCGGCCTTGGCCGCCTCGATGGAGACCCCACGTCGACCCATCAGGCGGTGGTAGGTTTCCCAGTATTGGCGAAAGCGCGGGTCATCTTCGGGGTTGACGCACTCCAGATCGGTACCCAGACGCAAGCGCAGGCCGGCCTTGAGCAAGCGCGCCTCAATGACGGCCGGCCGGCCAATCAGGATCGGTCGGGCCAGCCCTTCGTCCACCACCACCTGCACGGCGCGCAGCACCCGTTCGTCTTCGCCTTCGGCGTAGGCCACCCGTTTGGCTTCAAGGGGCACGGCTTTGGCGGCGGTGAATACCGGGCGCATGATCATGCCGGTCTGGTAAACAAAACGTGACAACTGCTGACGGTAGGCGTCCATGTCCTTGATGGGGCGGGCGGCCACACCGGACTCTTCGGCGGCTTTGGCCACGGCGGGCGCAATGCGCAGGATCAGGCGCGAATCAAAGGGAGTTGGAATCAGGTATTCGGAGCCAAACACCAGCTCCTTGCCAGCATAGGCATTGGCCACTTCCTCGCTGATGTCGGCCTTGGCCAAGTCGGCAATCTGGCGCACGCAGGCCAGTTTCATGGCCTCGGTGATCTTGGTGGCGCCGCAGTCCAGTGCGCCTCTGAAAATGTAGGGGAAACACAGGACGTTGTTGACCTGGTTCGGGTAATCCGAGCGGCCGGTGGCGATGATGCAATCGGGGCGCACTGCTTTGGCTAATTCAGGGCGAATCTCGGGCTCCGGGTTGGCCAGCGCCAAAATGATCGGGCTGCGGGCCATGGTTTTGACCATGTCCTGCGTCAACACACCGGCGGCTGAGCAGCCAAGGAAGACATCGGCCCCATTGACGACATCGGCCAGCGTGCGCAATTCGGTCTTCTGTGCAAAAGGGGTCTTGGATTCATCGAAACCGCCGGGGCGGCCTTCATAGATCAGGCCTTTGGAGTCACACACAAAAACGTTTTCGCGCCGCACCCCCAGACCCACCATCACACCCAGGCAGGCCAACGCGGCGGCGCCAGCACCCGAGACTGCAATTTTGACCTCCTCAATGCGTTTGCCAACCAGTTCCAGCCCGTTAAGCAAGGCCGCGCTGGAGATGATGGCCGTGCCGTGCTGGTCGTCATGAAACAGCGGTATGTTCATGCGCTCGCGCAATTTCTTTTCAATGTAGAAGCATTCGGGCGCCTTGATGTCCTCCAGGTTGATGCCGCCCAGGGTGGGCTCCATCGCCGCAATGATCTCAATCAATTTGTCGGGGTCGCGCTCGGCCAGTTCGATGTCAAAAACATCAATGCCGGCAAATTTCTTGAACAGACAGCCTTTGCCCTCCATCACCGGCTTGGAAGCCAGCGGTCCGATGTCGCCCAGGCCCAATACCGCTGTGCCGTTGGTGATGACACCGACCAAATTGCCGCGCGAAGTGTATTCAGTCACCAGCGAAGGGTCGGCCTCAATGTCCAGACACGGGTAGGCCACGCCGGGTGAATAGGCCAACGACAAATCGCGTTGGTTCGACAGCGGCTTGGTCGGGGTGACCGAGATTTTCCCGCGCGTGGGGTTGCGATGGTAGTCGCGGGCTGCTTCACGCAGGGCATATTCGGCGGGGGAAAGTTCTTTGGTCATATCATTCTCCTGATTTGATTTGCAAACAGCCTGGATTTACGTTCCTCTGCCATCCTAATCCCAAATTGGCGCGTCTCCCAAAGCGCTCGCAACTCCTTTGATCGAGCGCAGGAAATCTTGGTGATTCGTTGAGGAAAGCGTTGGCTCGCTTTGCGTCGCAGTGACATGTCCCGCAAAGTCCGGACTACTCAGAGCTGTCCCTCAGTCAGGGTGTCAAGCTGGAAGCGACCGCTTTTGTCCCAGAGCCAGGTATCGGTGTAAGTCACGCGGCCCATGCGCACGGGCGTCGGAAAGGGCGCGGCCTGACGCACGGTTTTCTCGATCTCGGCGATCACTTCGGGTGCATGCTTGGGCGGGCGCAGCCAGTGCAGGCGGGTGACCCGACCCTGGCCATCGACGTCAACCTCCAGCACCCCAATGGCGTACAGCAACGCGGGCAATTGGCCGTGAAATATGCGCTCCGCATTCTTGCCATAGATGTGCCTGGCGGCATCGGTTCGATAGGCACGGGGGTTGCTCGCACCGGAGACAAGGGGTACTGCAGGCGGGGCAGGTCGACTGGCAACCGGTGGCTCTTTGGCAGGCGCTGGCACCTGCGGTATCGGCACCGTGCTGGGTGTGCAGCCCGCCATGATGGCGGCCACACTGGTAACGGTGCTGGCCAGCAGCGTGTTGCGGCACTTTGGATTTTGACTCATGGCGCGTCTCCGGCAGGAACAGGGTTTTTGCGGTGCTTCATTATGGCCGCCGCTCCCTACGCGGGAACATACCGGGTTGCAGGCAGAGAAAAGATCAGAATTCAGGCAAAGTTTCGTTCAGCGCCGCATGGACGACACCGCAATGCCGCCCACGATCAGAATGAACGCCAGTGCGTGGTACAGGTGCGGTATTTCTCCCAAAAATGCACTGGACAGGACGGCGGTAAAAAGCGGTGTCAGGTTGACAAAAAAACCGGCCACGGACGGACCGACCCTTGCTACCCCGGCGTCGTAACAGCGGTAGGCCAGCACGGCTGGCCCGGCGGCAATAAACAGCAGCGCACCAGCCAGGGGCCAGCCCCATTGCAGCCGCCCCAGTCCCAAAGACCACTCCGCACCCGCAAACAAGCCCGACCAGGCCAGCCCGAGTGCAATTTGCGCCAGCAAAAAGGCCGACCAGTCGCGCCGAATGTCAGGTGGCTCGGTGGTGGGGTGGGCCAGCATCCAGCTGTAGTAGGCCCAGGCGGCTGAAGCCAGCAAAATGTACAGGTCGCCCGCTACCAGGTGCACCTGCAGCAACAACTCAAGCTGGCCACGGCTCAGGACCACCAGCACGCCGCTGATCGACAGCGCGGCGCCCAGCCACTGCCGCCCCGAGATGCGCATGCCAAAAAATACCCAGCCAATCAGCAGCATCCACACCGGGGTGATGGAGCCCACCAGTGTCACGTTGATAGGGGTAGATGTGTTCAGCGCCAGGTAGAGCAAGGCGTTGTAGCCGCCAATACTCAGCAAAGACAGGCCCGCAAAGCGCCTCCAATTGGGCCACAAATCGCTGCCCCGGCGCAGCACCGGGGCAGCCAGCGGCAGCAGCAGCACAAAAGCAATCACCCAGCGCAGCAGGTTGAGCGTCATGGGCGAGGCAAGCGGGGCAATCAGGCGACCCATTACGGCGTTGCCCGCCCACAGAATTGGCGGCAGCGTCAGCAGCAAGGCTGCGGTGGGGGTGAGCCTGGGGTGCGTCAAGACAGGGACGGTGCTGCGCCCAACAGGGCTTCAAAGTCGGGCAGGGCAGTGGGCTTGCCAAACAGGTAGCCCTGGTACAGGGTGCAGCCATGCAGCGCCAGGAATTCTTGCTGCGCTGGCGTCTCGACGCCCTCGGCAATCACGCTCAGACCCAGGCTGCGCGCCATGCCGATGATGGTCTGAACAATGACATCATCGGTGGCCTGAAGGCCAATGTTGCGCACAAAAGACTGATCGATTTTGAGCTGGTTCAGCGGCAGCCGGGTGAGGTAGGACAGTGAGGACTGCCCAGTGCCAAAGTCGTCCATCGAGAACCGCACCCCCAGGTTTTTCAACTCATTCATCTTGGCAATGGTGTCCATCACGTTGTCCAGTACCAGTGACTCCGTCAGCTCCAGCTTGAGCAGGTGCGGCTTGATGCCGGACTCGTGCACGACGGTGCTGACTTGCGCCACGAAGTCCGGTTGGCGAAACTGGCGCGCGCTGACGTTGACCGCAAGATGCAAATCGCAGGCCCGAGGATCACCTTGCCAGCGCGCCAGTTGCTGGCAGGCCGTGCGCAGCACCCAAAGGCCGATCTGGTTGATCAATTCACTCTCTTCCGCCACCGCGATGAACTCCATCGGTGGCACCAGGCCGCGTCGCGGGTGCCGCCAGCGGATCAGGGCCTCGGCCCCGACCACACCGTCCTGCAACTGGTACTGGGGCTGGTAGTACAACGCAAATTCGCCGCTCACCAGTGCGGCCTGCAAATCTTCTTCAAGCTGGGCATGGGCCGTGATGCTGGCTTGCATCTGCGGGTCAAAAAAGCACAGGTCATTGCGTCCGCGTGCTTTTACCTGGTACATGGCGATATCGGCTTGTTTGAGCAAATCAGCCGCCGTAATGGGCGTTGTGGCCTCGAACAGGGCAGCGCCCACGCTGCAGGTGCTGCGGTAAGTTTGTGTCATCAGCACGTAGGGCTGGTTGAGAGATGCCAGAATTTTTTCGCCGATGCGCCGGGCCAGGGCGGCGGCTTCCAGGCTGTGCTCGGCCAGGTCTTCCAGCATGACGACGAACTCGTCGCCACCCAGGCGCGCTACTGTGTCCTGTTCGCGCAGGCAGGCCTTCAAGCGCTGGGCAACCTGTTGCAGCAGCAGGTCGCCCACTTCGTGCCCCAAGGTGTCGTTAAGGGTTTTGAAGTGGTCCAGATCCAGAAACAGCAGGGCACCACAGCGGCCGCTGCGCGCATTGGCGCTCAGGGCATGCTGCAGCCGGTCCATCAACAGTCTGCGGTTTGGCAAGTTGGTCAAAGGGTCAAAAAATGCCAGTTGCTCAATCTCGGCCTTCGACGAGGCAATGGCCTGGCGGGCCTGTGCCAGGCGTTCCAGGTACCACAGGGCCAAGCCGGCGGAGGCCAGAATCATCAAGGCAAACAACAGCGATACACCCAGGATGAAATTGCGCTGCTCGCGCCAGTTCGCCAGCACGGCATCAATCGGGATACTGGCGCAAATGAGGATATCGCGATACAAGGTTGGTTGTGCCAGTACGATGGCCGCTTGACCGCTGAGCCGTGCTGACCCGCGTAGCACCTGTTTTTGCGTGCGGACTTGGCCCAGCGGCGGCGACAGCCGTGTGCCCCACAGTTGCTCCTGAGCCGGTTCGCTCGACAGTAACTGCCCGTCGCCGCGTTCGAGTGTGATTTCCAGCCCACTGATGCTGGCACCCTGGCTCAGGATGGCATTGAGCAGCGACACCTGTACCTCGGCCACCGCCAGCACTCTGGAATTGTCGGCCAGTTTGATGGGGCGCCCAAAGTAAATAACCCGCTCGGAGCTGGCGAAATTCACGACCGGTGCGCTAATGCTCAGCTCCGACATGGGTTGTGCCAATGCCTGCGCCACAAAGCCGGCTGGCAGCCAGGAATCCAGGGCGACACCCTCGATATCCGATGAGGCCAAGACGTGGGCCTGAGCATCGAGCAGCGCGAGATGGCGCACCATCAGGTTTTGCTGCACGGTGCCATGCATCTGCCGGCTGGCCGCGGCGGCATCAATCCAGTCTGGCACCAGCAGTGACAGACCCAGTTGCTCGTCCTGGCTGGCAAGCAACACATCCACGCCCAGCAGGCTTCGGTTAAGTGCCACCACGGCACCACTGACAAAGCGCGCGGCTTCGGATTCGGCCTCGTTCACGGCGGCCTGCTTGAGCGACCACACCAGGCTGGCGGCGGCCAGCGCGAGCGACAGCAGGAACGCACCCGCCAGCCCCAGCACCCAGACTGTGATACGTGGCAACTTCAAGCGCGTCATGGGGCGAGTGGTGCCCGGATGCCGCGCGCTGGACCGATGGTCTGGTTCCAGACGTCAGCGCAGCGCACGCTGCAACGTGCGATCCAGCGTGGCAGCACGGTAGCGCGAAAAATCTCCTGGCGTCGGCGTTCGTCGGCAGCCGAGAGCGGAACTTCGACCATGCGGCCCCGACGTGCGTTACTGCAGGCTTGCGCGCCGGTGTTGCAAGCCAGACCCGCGCCGGTCTCGCGCTCGCTCTCGGCCCAGATCGCGGCTTCAAGCGCGGGTAGCTCGCGGCGCAGCAGGGCCTTCAGGTCCGGCGGGAGGGCGTCCCAGGCCGCCAGGTTGGCGCCAAAAATCGCCAAACCCCAAGTCACCGGCAGGGTGTGCAGATGGGTGGTGACCTCATGCAGCCCGAGCTTATGTCCCGACATGGTTCCGGTGATCGCGCACTCGGTGTTGTTGGATGCCATGTTGTCCATGATCTGGGCAAATCCGGTGAGCACCGGCACGCCGCCCCATGCGCTGACAAAGTCGGATTGACTGGCTGACGAGACGCGGATACGCCGCCCGGTCAGATCCGCCAGGCTGGCGAGTGCACGCTTGCAAAAAATCACTTGAGCCGGGTAAATATAGAGCGCCAGGACTTCGACGCCGTGGCGCGTGCGCAGCTCTTTTTCCAGGTAGGGGCGAAAGGCGGCCACACTCTGCTTCAGGCTGGCAATATTCGGATTGAGTCCGGCCAGGTCGGGCGCGCTGTATTGGGGGTATCGCGCAGACAGAGAGCTCATCAGTGCCGTTCCAAAGGGCACGACGCCAAGCTCAATCAGCCGCAGCATGTCACTGCCCGGCACCCCGGCCCGGTCAAATGGCACGATATCGGCATCGTACTTGCCGGCGCTCAAGCGGGCCAGGGTCTGGGTCCAGAAGGGTGCTTCGTTGCGCGTGTACTGGTTCAGGTTTGCCAGGCCGCCGACGATGCGCAGCTTTTGAAGGGGTGGTGCCGGCGGCGTTTGCGCCCAACCGGCGCCAACCATCAGGGCGCCAGTCAGCAACGTGGCTGCGGGGCGCAGCAAGCGCAGGATCAAATGGGAACGGGGAAACAGTGACTGTGGCATGGTGGCTAAGGCGAGCCTCCCATTCTGGCAGCAAATTCCCAAACGCTCCGACGCACTGGACCCGTGGAAAATACCCGGCCAGCCCGCCAGCGTCATTTCATGGCAACATGCCGCCTTGTTGCAACTTCAGGAAAACCACCATGAGCTCCTATCCTTCTCGCGCCATCCAAATCGACCAAAACGGCGGACCGGAGCAACTCAAACTGGTGAATGTCACGGTGGGTGAGCCCGGCCCCGGCGAGATCCGCATCCGGCATCACGCGGTCGGCCTGAACTTTATCGATGTCTACCAGCGCAGCGGCTTGTATGCCCTGCCCATGCCGCTGCGGCTGGGCATGGAGGCCGCGGGTGTGGTGGAGGCGGTGGGCTCGGGTGTGACACACCTCAAGGTGGGCGACCGCGCCGCCTACGCTTCTCAGCCGCCCGGCAGCTACTGCGACTTGCGGGTGCTGCCTGCCAAGTGTGTTTGCAAGCTGCCCGATGCGATTTCATTCGAGACCGGTGCGGCCATGATGCTCAAGGGGCTGACGGCGCAGTATCTGCTCAAGCGCACCCAGCCCCAGGGTGGCTTGCAGGCCGGTGACTTTGTGTTGTTTCACGCGGCCGCCGGTGGCGTCGGCCTGATTGCCTGTCAGTGGGCCAAAGCGATGGGCCTGCAACTGATTGGTACGGCGGGGTCGGATGCCAAATGCGCGCTGGCCAAGGCGCATGGGGCTGCCTATGTCATCAACTACGCCACCGAAGACTTTTTGACGCGGGTGAAAGAAATCACCGCTGGCAAAGGCGTCAAGGCGGTGTACGACTCGGTGGGTAAAGACACCTGGGACAAGTCGCTCGACTGCCTGGCACCGTTCGGTTTGATGGCCAGTTTTGGCAATGCGTCGGGACCGGTGGCGCCGTTTTCGCCGGCCATTCTGGGGGCCAAAGGCTCGTTGTATGTGACGCGACAAACCTTGTTTACCCACATCGCCACCCGGGAAAGCACGCAGGCCATGGCGGACGATTTGTTTGCAGTGGTCACCAGCGGCCAGGTCAGCATTCGCATCGACCAGCGTTACAAGCTGGAAGACGTGCAGCAGGCACACCGCGATCTGGAAGCACGCAAGACCACCGGCTGCACGATTTTGACGCTTTGATGTTTTTCTAGATCAAATGTGGCTCTAGCCCCCGCTGAATAAGCCTGAGCCGCTATCAAAATTTATTCTTCTGTCGCTACTCGGCGGTGATTGGCGCGCGCAGACGGTTGGGAACCAGGGCGCCGGCCGCCTCCAGAATCGGGTAGGCAATCGAGCAGATGTGTGAGTTGATGCGCTTGAGGTCGCTGATCAGATCCAGGTGTAATGAACTGGTTTCAATACTGGGCAAGGTATTGACGCTCAGACGATCAAGGTGGGTGGTGGCGTATTCGCGTTCCAGATCACGAAAGCGGGTTTTTTCTTCCAGCAGTTTTTGTGCGTCGCGCAGGTTGCCGTTAAGAAACACGCTCACGCCCAGGTGCAGATTGCTGACCAGGCGGCTGTGCAATTCGGTAATTTCTGCCATGCCCGCAGGCGAAAACTGCCGGCCGGATCTGATTTTTTTGTTTTCAACGTCTTCAAGTACCCGCTCAATGATGTCGCCAATTTGCTCCATGTTGATGGTGAAGGTGATGATCTCGGTCCAGCGGTGCCCTTCTTTCTCGCTCAGGGCCTCACGTGATATTTTGGTCAGGTAATACTTGATGTCCGAGTACAACTCGTCCACCGTATCGTCCATTTTTTGCAGCGATTGGGCCAGCGGGAGATCGTTGTTTTTGATCACCGGCAGGATACCCCGCAGCATGGTCTCCACCACGTCAGACTGGTACATGGCCTCGCGCACTGCGCACGACAGGGCCACGGAGGGTGTCGGCAACGCCGACGCGTCCAGGTGACGCTGGCGCCCACTGGTGTTGTGCGCTGGCGGAAGCCAGTATTGCGCCCAGCGCGCCACCACCTGGGTCAGGCCAATGAACAGCAGGCCGACCAACAGGTTAAAGCCGAGATGAAACAAGACAACGCTGGTTGCCTTGTCGCCCAGCAGGGGGCCCAAATAGCGCAACCACAGGCCGACCAGTGGCGCCACCAGGGCAACGCCCAGCACCTTGAACGCCAGGTTGCCCATCGGCACCTGGCGCGTCTGCACATTGGCGCTGAGGGTCGTCAAAACCGCCAGCAAGCCACTGCCCAGGTTGGCCCCCAGCACCAGGCCGAGCGCCACGTCCACCGGGACCACGCCGCCGCTGGCCAGCGTGGCCGTCAGCAGCACAATGGCCAGGCTGGAGTAAGACAGCACCGACAACACGGCTCCGACCGTGATCTCCAGCCACAAATCGCTGCTGAGTGACGTCAGCAGGGCCCGCATGGCCGGGGCCTGGGTTAGCGCGTTGGCTGAGACCGTGACCAGGTGCAGCGCCAGCAACATCAGACCCAAACCAATCAAAATCCGTCCCACGTAGCCGACGGTGGTGGACTGGCGGGCAATAAACAGCACCACACCGACAAAAATGAACAGCGGCGACAGCCAGGACAGGTCGCGCGAAAACAGCAAAGCCATCAGGCTGGTGCCAATGTCGGCGCCCAGCATCACGGCCAGTGCCGCGGGCAGGGTCATCAATGCCTGGCCGACAAATGCCGAGGCAATCAGGGCCGTGGCCGTGCTGGACTGCAACAAGGCAGTGACACCAATGCCTGACATGACGGCTGTGAAACGGCTACCGGTGCTGCGGGCCAGCACCCGGCGCAGGTTGGCGCCCAGCACGCGCAGGACGTCGGCGCGCACCAGATGCGTGCCCCATACCAAAAGAGCAATGGCCGCCAGCAGATTCAGCAGATGAGTCAACGTGTTTCCTTGGCTGGCCGACCCGCTAGCGCCCGCGCCGCACGCGCAGCAGCTCGTCCAGGATCAGACAGGCGGCACCTATGGTAATGGCGCTGTCGGCCACGTTAAACGCCGGAAAATGCCAACCGTGCCAGTGAAAGTCCAGAAAATCGACCACGTAGCCAAACCGCACGCGGTCGATGACATTGCCAATGGCGCCGCCCAAAATGCAGGCCATGGAAAAGGCAAACAGTCTTTGCCCGGCGTGCGACTTGAGTAGCCACAGAATCAAGCCCGCTGCCAGCACACCGATGACGGTGAAGAACCAGCGCTGCCAACCCGATGCACCGGCCAGAAACGAGAACGCCGCGCCGCTGTTGTGCGCTCGCACCACATTAAAAAAGCTGGTGACGTAGGTGCTGTCACCCAACTGGTAGAAGCCAAGGATCATGACCTTGGTGAACTGGTCGGCCATCAGAATGATGGTGGCCAGGCCCAGCCACTGCAGCATGCTGCCCGAGCCGGTCGACTTGGCCGAGAAGGTGCGGCGCGCCATCAGGCAAACACCCGGTCTTCACCGGCGCCATACAGGTTGCTGCTGCAGCGGCCACAGATCGTTGGGTGGGCGCTGTCATGCCCAATGTCGTCAACGTAATGCCAGCAGCGCTCGCACTTTATGCCGTTTGAGGCGCTAGCCCTTATGGATAGGGTATCACCAGCTATTAATTCAATAGCTGACGTGATGAAGACGAATTTCAGGTCGCCGCCCAGACTGAGCAGCAGCGCGTAGTCGTCGCTGTTGACGGTGAGT
This sequence comes from Rhodoferax ferrireducens, assembly GCF_049302455.1. Lineage (GTDB taxonomy): Bacteria > Pseudomonadota > Gammaproteobacteria > Burkholderiales > Burkholderiaceae_C > Rhodoferax > Rhodoferax ferrireducens_B. The sequence goes on from NZ_JBAQMD010000006.1 coordinate 20,029, forward strand.
GCCACGTTGGCTTGCAGCGAGGAGCCGACCTTGCCGTCGGCACGCAGGGCTTCGATCTCTTTGTTCACCGCATCGCGAATCTCGCGAATGCGGGTCCATTTGGCCAGCAAGGCAGTGTCGGGCGCATCGAGCTCGACGTAGGTGTCCATGAAAATGGACTCTTTGTTGTTGACCGGCGTTTTGCCCGCCGCCCCCAATACGCCCCAAGCCTCTTCAGCGGTAAAGCTCAAAAATGGTGCCATCCAGCGCAGCATGGCTTGCGTGACTTGCCACAGCGCGGTTTGGGCGCTGCGCCGTGCCAATGATTTGGGCGCGGTGGTGTAGAGCCGGTCTTTCAGCACGTCGAGGTAGAACGAACCCAAATCTTCCGAGCAATAAATCTGCAGCTTGGCCACGACCGGGTGGAATTCATAGATTTCGTAATGGGCCAGGATGTCGGCCTGCAGCTGGGCGGCGCGGGAGAGGGCGTAGCGGTCAATCTCCAGCATCTGCTCCTGCGGCACGGTGTCCGTGGCCGGGTCAAAGTCGCTCACATTGGCCAGCAAAAATTTCAAGGTGTTGCGGATGCGCCGGTAGGTGTCCACCACACGGGCCAGGATTTTGTCGTCACCGGCAATGTCGCCCGAGTAGTCGCTGGCCGCCACCCACAGGCGGATGATTTCGGCGCCGAGTTTCTTGCTGGTTTCCTGCGGATCGACGCCGTTGCCGGCGCTCTTGCTCATCTTGTGGCCCTTGCTGTCGACCGTAAAGCCGTGCGTCAGGATGCCTTTGTAGGGCGCGCGGCCGTACATGGCGCAGGCCGTTAACAGCGACGAGTGGAACCAGCCGCGATGCTGGTCGTGACCTTCCAGATACAAATCGGCCTCCGGGCCATCGGGGTGGCCGCTGCCGGGGTGTGAGCCCTTGAGCACCGTGGTGTGGGTGGTGCCGGAGTCAAACCAGACTTCCAGGATGTCGCTGCTCTTGGTGTACTGCAGCGCGTCTTGTGCGCCCAGGATGGACTCGGTCGTGGCCTTGCTCCAGGCTTCGATGCCGCCTTGTTCCACCATGCTGGCCGCGAGGTCGAGAATCTCCATCGTGCGCGGGTGCAACTCGCCGCTGTCTTTATGCAGGAAGAAGGGCAGCGGCACGCCCCAGCTGCGCTGTCTAGAGATGCACCAGTCGGGCCGGCCAGCAATCATGTCGCGCAGGCGGGTCTTGCCGTTTTCGGGATAGAACGCGGTGTCTTCAATCGCGTCCAGGGCCAGTTGACGCAGCGACTTGGGCGCCTTGTCTTTGGTGAAAACCCCAACGCCCTCGTCCATGCGAATGAACCACTGGGCGGCGGCGCGGTAGATCACCGGGGTTTTGTGGCGCCAGCAGTGCGGATAGCTGTGAACGATGTTCTCGCTGGCAAACAGGCGGCCGGCGTTGCGCAACGCATCGATGATGACCGGGCAGGCTTTCCAGATGTGCTGGCCGCCAAACAGGGGCAGCTCGGGCGCGTAGGCACCATTGCCTTGCACCGGGTTCAGGATGTCGTCATAGGCCATGCCGTGGGCCACGCAACTGTTGAAATCCTCCACGCCATAAGCGGGGGCCGAATGCACCATGCCGGTGCCGTCTTCAGCGCTGACATAGTCGGCCAGATAGATCGGGCTCAGCCGGTCAAAACCAGCGTCGACATGGGCGAACGGGTGCTTGAAGTTGATGCCAGCCAGCGCCTTGCCGTTGGTGGTGGCGAGAACCGTGCCAGTCAGGCCAAAGCGCTCCAGACATTTGCCAACCAAATCCTGCGCCAAGACCAGCAGGCCGCGCTCCGTATCCACCAGCGCGTAGCTCAGCTCCGGGTGGGCGTTGAGCGCCTGATTGGCCGGAATCGTCCAGGCGGTGGTAGTCCAGATCACGGCGAATGCGTCTTTGGCCAGCGTGGTCACACCAAAGGCGGTTGCCAGTTTGGCGGGCTCAGCGCACAAGAAGCCCACGTCCAGCGTCTGTGACTTTTTGTCGGCGTATTCAATCTCGAACTCAGCCAGGGATGAGCCGCAATCAAAACACCAGTACACCGGCTTCAAACCCCGATAGACAAAGCCGCGCTCCACCACGCGTTTGAAGGCCCGAATTTCGTCGGCTTCGTTTTTGAAGTCCATGGTGCGGTAGGGGTGGTCCCAGTCGCCCAAAACGCCCAAACGCTTGAAGTCCTCACGCTGCAGGTCAATCTGTTCGGTGGCGTAGGCGCGACTCTTGGCCTGCATGTCGTCACGCGCGAGCTTGCGGCCATATTTTTTTTCAATGGCGTTTTCAATCGGCAGACCGTGGCAATCCCAGCCGGGAATGTAGGCCGCGTCCATGCCTTTGAGCTGGCGCGCCTTGACGATCATGTCTTTCAGAATCTTGTTGACCGCATGGCCCATGTGGATCTGGCCGTTGGCGTAGGGCGGGCCGTCGTGCAGCACAAACTTAGGGTGACCACAGCGGGCAGCGCGCAGTTTTTGGTAGATGCCTTGATCTTCCCACTGCTTGACCCAGACCGGCTCGCGCTTGGGCAGGTCGCCGCGCATCGGGAACGGGGTGTCGGGCAGGTTCAGGGTACTGCGGTAGTCGGGTTTGACTGTCTGGCCCCCAGTTGAAGTGACGGGCGTGGTGGTGTTTGTGGTCATGGTGGCGCTATTTTGAAAAGTACGCACGCGCATCAAGGCAATCCTGTGCGATGCCTGCGGTGAGGGCGTCCAAAGAGTCGTACTTCAGCTCGTCGTGCAGTTTATGGAGAAGTTCTACCCGAACAATTTTACCGTAGGCCCCCTCGGGCCCCAGGGTTTCTGGCCAGTCCAGGCAATGGGTTTCCAGCAGCACCCGGCCACCATTCACATCGCGCGGGTCCAGCGACGGCCGAATGCCCATGTTGGCTACGCCAGCCAGCGGCGCCGGGCTCAGTCCATGCACCAGTACCACAAAAATTCCACTGGCAGCGGGCTTCCAGTGGGCAAAGCGCAGGTTCAGGGTTCTGAAACCCAGCGCCCGACCCAGCTTGCGGCCATGCACCACATGGCCCGAGATCCGATATGGTCGGCCCAACAAGCGGGCCGCATCTTGCAAGCGGCCCTGGCCCAGTGCCTCGCGCACGGCTGAGCTCGACACGCGCAGGCCATGAACTTCGTAGCTGTTCATGCGCGCCACGTCAAAGCCTTGCTGCAGGCCGGCGGCATCGAGCAAAGCATAGTCGCCCGCGCGCTTGGCGCCAAAGCGGAAGTCATCACCCACCAAGACATATTTGGCCCCCAGCCCCTTGACCAGCACCTCGTCGATGAAGGCCTGCGGCGACAGCCCCGCCAGGCGCGCGCCAAACGGCAGAATCACCGTCTGGTCAACGCCGCTCAAGGCCAGGTCGGCCAGCTTGTCGCGCAGGGTGCCGATGCGGGCTGGTGCCAGATCAGGCTGGTGGCTGGCGGCCGCGAAATAGTCGCGCGGATGGGGCTCAAAAGTCATGGCGCAGCTCGGCACCCCGCGCTGCTGGGCCTCGCCTTTGAGCAGTGCCAGCATGGCCTGATGGCCGCGATGCACGCCGTCAAAGTTGCCGATCGTCAGGGCGCAAGCCTGGGCCACGTCGGGATGGTGAAAACCGCGGAAAACCTTCATTGGGACGTTATTGTTTTAATAGCAGACTGCGCACGTCGCTTAAGCGCTGACAGTCAATTTGACACATAAAGGGTATATTGTGTCTTAGAGGCAGGGTAAAGCGTTATTGTCCACTGCCAGAGACGGTTGCATTTCGTGTCAAAGGATTTATCCAGGAGGCGTGTTTTGAAAGTCTTGAAGCTGTCAGCCCAGGGGCTGCCCCAATCGTGGATTTCGCTGGAGCAGGCGGTGATTCATTACGCCGCTGCCGAGGTGCGCTGGGAGATGGGCGCGCAGGTCGCCGTGTTTCATGGCGGGCACAACGCCCTGACCGGCGCGCAGTCCATCATTGCCGTCAACAGCATCATTGGCACCAAGGGCGTGCCCAGCATCAATCCTTTCCATCTCAAGCCGGGCCTGACCAATGCCAAATTGTTCGCGCGTGACCGCCAGCTTTGCGCCTATTGTGGTGAACAGTTTGACGAAGAAACCCTCACTCGCGAGCACATCATCCCGTTCGCACAAAACGGCATCGACACGTGGATGAATGTGGTGACCGCCTGCCGCCCCTGCAACCACCGCAAGAGCCACCGTACCCCCGAGCAGGCGGGTATGCCGCTGTTGTACGCGCCCTATGTGCCCAGCCTGTGGGAAGACTTCATTCTGCGCAACCGCCGCATTCTGGCCGATCAGATGGAGTTTTTGATGGCGCATGTGCCCAGGTCATCTCGGCTACTGGATTGAGCGGCAAGCCGGCCACAAGGGCATTTCCTTGTGTCTAAAATGGCCCGTTGCCCCCCTTGCAACTGAGGGTTGCCAGGGGTGCTACGCGAAGCGCATGAGCGGTCAAGGTGCTTCGGGTTCGTGGTTCGGGCGCTACCCGCCCGGAAATATCAGAGATCGCTTGGCAATACAGTGATGGTCAATCGCCCGTTTTCAGCCTCCGGCCCTGCGGGCCGTGATTTGCGTCGTCCGGCGCGTCACCTTCTGCGCAGCCTGATTGGCAAGACGCTGGCCTTTTTTGTCGAGCATGAAGACGACAACCTGACCCGGGTGCGCGAGCATTTGATGGATTTGCTGGACGCCCGGCCATCGCCGGTTCGGGCCCAAAACCTGCGCTCTGCCCGCCAGTTGCTGCACAAGCAGGCGGACGTTTTCAATCGGGCTTTCCAGGCCGCCCTGCAGACATCGATGGACGAGGAAATGCGCGCGGTATTGCCCGAGGCGCCAGCGTCCGCGGTTGCCAATGACACGCCGGCCGACCCGCTCGATGGCATGACCCTGTCATTGATTGATGTGTGCGAGGTGGAGCGCATTTTGCTGCTGGATCGCGTGGCACAACGTTTCACGGCGCACTACGACACCAGTGTGAGTGCGCTGACCCAGCGGCTGGGGGTGTTGCTGGGGCGGGACGTGGCGGCGCTGTCGAGCAATCCGTTTCGCCCCGAAGTGTTTGTGCGCGCGTTTCTGCTGGCTTGGGAGAACAGCGGGCTTGACAATCAGGCCACTGAGGACCTGATGCTGGCGCTTGACCCGCTGCACAGCATTGATTTGACCCCTTTGTACGCTGACCTGAACGCGATGCTGACGCACGCCGGTATAGCGGCGCAGCCCGCACGTCGCGTCATAAAGTCAGAAGGTGCGGGCTCTTCCCACTTGCCCTTGAGTCCTGCCTCGGTGCATGCACAGCCGCAAGGCGGTGAGATGCGATCGGGCCCGGGCGGCCTGGAACCTGAGCGGACACGCTCGGCATGGGACGCGCTGGCGCCGGCTGGACGCAGCATTGCTTCGCATGCGCGACAGTTTTTACAACGACTGGGCCTGGCTTCGTCGTCCGGGCAGAACGACTCGGGTGACGGTGAGGGCGTGGATTGGACGCCAGCGGATGGCCATGAAACCCGTACCTACCTGGCGTCGGCTGATCCAGAATTTATGGGTTATCTGGGTGACCTGCAAGCCGGTGCGCAGGCCGAGTCGGCCGAACGGATTTTGCCCGGCCAACATCCCGGCGACCACAACGTCCTGCGTCAGATGCGTGATCGCGACGAGGTCCGTCGCGCCCCCGAACTTGATCGAGGCACGGTGGATGCACTGGCCGAAGTATTTGATTTCGTTTTTGCCGATCAGGCCATTCCCGTGCAGATGAAGTTCGTGATTGGCCGCTTGCAGATTCCTGTGCTTAAAGCGGCCATGATTGACCGCGATTTTTTTCTTTCCGCCGATCACCCGGCGCGTCGGCTGGTTGATACGCTGGCGCAGGCGTCCATTGCCTGGGCGCCCGAGAAGGGGGAGGGCGACCCGCTTTATGTGCGCATCGAGAACACGGTCCAACGCGTATTGACCGAGTTTGAAGACGACCTCGCCCTGTTCAGTGAGCTGCTGGCGGAGTTCACCGAATTCCTGTTTGAAACGGAGCAGCAGGCACAAGGGCGGATTGAACCGGCGGTGGACCACGAACGCGTGGGCGAGTCATTTGAGCAGGCATTGGCGCACGCCGACGAGGTGATTCACGCCCGCATTGCGGCGCTGCCGCCAGAGTTGCCGCTGGCGCCTTTTCTGGCACCGTTCCTGACGACCCAATGGCGTGAGGTGCTGGCGCGCGCCTGGCTGAACGTGCAAGCCAGTGCGGCGCCGTGGGACAGTGCCGTGACGTCGATGGACCAGTTGATCTGGTCGACCCAACCGAAAACCCGCATCGAAGAGAGACGTCAGTTGGTGGCGCTGCTGCCCGAACTGGTGCGTCGTCTGAATGCCGGGCTGGACGCGATCGAATGGGTGGGTGAGCCCCGCGCCACCTTCACCCGGCGTCTGATTGCGACCCATATGATGGCCATCCGTATGACGCAAGCAGCGTCGGCGGACAGCGCGTCAGCCGCATTGGAGGCGAGCGCTGGCAAGGAGGCGATGAACGAGCTGGAGCAGCGCCGATCGGGCCAACTGGCCGGTTCAGTGGATGATTTTGATGTCATGGCGCAGTCTTTCACACGTGGGCTGTGGTTCGATTTCATGCTTGACGAACGCACGCAGCATCGCTGCCTTTTGAGTTGGGTCAGCCCCATGCGCACGCGCTTGCTGTTTACCAATCGTGATGGTTTTGATGCCTTCGTACGCTCCGAGCGGGAGGTGGCTGCGCTGCTGCGCCACGGTCGCCTGCATGTCATCGACCAGCAACCCATCGTGTCGCGGGCACTTGACCGCATCATGTCGGAGGGGGAGCGCAAGCAGGTGGCCTGAGCTGGCCAGCCGGGTCGCCCCTGCGGTGCCCATTCAACCGTTCCATAATTGCGCTGCGGTTGATCAGCTGCTGCACTTCTCACAAACCAGTAACCGGGAGAAAAAGCGATGGCCCCTCCATTCATCAGCCGTCCTTTCAGCTGTTTAACGCTGCTCTTGGGTTCGGTGTTTTCCCCTGGGGCGTTCGCTGTGGCGGGCACGACCACGGTCGACACGCAGGACGTAGCCGTATCGCCCCCCGCGCTCATGCTGGCCAGGTACTGGCAGTCAGGTGTTGATCCGGCTGCTTTTCTTGTCAGTGAAAAGCTCGATGGTGTACGTGCGTTTTGGGATGGCCACACCTTGCGTTTTCGCAGCGGTCGGCGCATCGCGGCACCCGACTGGTTCACCTCCGCTTTGCCGGCCACTGCGTTGGATGGCGAGTTGTGGCTGGGGCGAGGCAGTTTTGATCGTCTTTCCGGCATGGTTCGCCGCAGCACGCCGGTCGACGCCGAATGGCGCGAACTGCGCTACATGATTTTTGACCTGCCTGGTGCAAGCGACACTTTTGCCCTGCGCCTCCAGCGCCTGAATCAGGTGGTGGTCGATGCCCGCCAGCCGTGGCTGCAGGGGGTGGTTCAACAGCGCGTGCCGGATGCTGCCGCGCTGCAGGCTTTGTTGCAGCAGACAGTGCAAGATGGCGGCGAAGGACTGGTCCTGCACCGCACCAATGCCCTCTGGTCGCCCGGTCGCAGCGACGCGCTGCTGAAACTCAAACCAATGCCCGACGAAGAGGCGCGTGTGGTGGCGCACTTGCCCGGCAAAGGCCGCAATCAAGGGCGCATGGGCGCCTTGCTGCTGGAGACGTCCGATGGCCAGCGGTTTGCCTTGGGCACAGGCTTTGCAGACGCCCAGCGCGCCGACCCACCCTCGGTGGGATCGTTGGTGACCTACCGCTACCGCGATCGCACCCCCAAGGGCTTGCCGCGTTTTGCCTCGTTCTTAAGGATAAGGGCGCCGGAATAGCTTGCTGACGAGCGGTGCGATGCTTACTTGTCACCGCCGAGCACAAACGTGACCTGCATGTTCACCCGATAGGCCGTGATGCGACCGTCTTCAACGGAGACTTTTTGTTCCTTGATCCATGCACCGCGCACGTTGGAGACGGTATCGCAAGCACGGGTAATACCTTGGTTAATGGCATCCTCAAAACTGATTTTGCTGGTGGCGCTGACTTCAATGACTTTGGCGACGCTCATGACAAGACTCCTTAACGAGGGTTGAATAAGGGTCCATGCTAACCATGGCGGCTGTTTTTCGATGTAGGAATGTATCCCTCAACGCTGTCATCCCCGGGAGCATTTCTTTCATGCCTCTTGAAGAGGAGGAAGCAGCTCGGCGCCGGCTGGAGACGATTCGCTTGCCCGGCATCAAGGCTGGGGCCATTGGCCACCAACTGACGAGCTCGACGGTCAGGAGATTGGGGAATTCGCCTGAATCTGTTCTATCTTTGCCCTTGCCTGATGCAACAGCTCGTTAAGTTCCAGTACCAAGGCGTAGGAATTCCCATGCGTTTCGTTGGCGAGTCGTCGTCCCATTTCCTGGACAACTGCGAGCAATTCTGAAATTTCTTCAACAGTTTCACGTCTCTCTTGCTCTTGTGAGTCATCAGTTTGCATAAGGATAGACCTCCGTGGATTGCGTAATCTTGCTGCCCCGTTTGAGTAACACAGAGGGGCGCTCAATTTGCAATCGTAGACTAATCGACATATGGACGTTTGTCCAGTTCTGCACAAGGGCCAAGTGAGAAGTGTCAGGTTGCCAACGCGTAAAGTCTTGTAAGCAAAATTTGCCGTCGTCATCACATGGCTCTTGCACTGCGTTGAGCATATGAGGCTTATACCTGGCCTCTAAGGAGTTTCAAATGAAGAAGTTTCCCCTGTCCCTCGTTGGTGCCTCTGCGCTGCTGGCGTTCGCCGCCATGCTTCCAGCCCATGCCGCCGTTGATGTGGACGCTGCTCAAGCCTTGTTCAAAAAGAATGAGTGCACCAAGTGCCATTCAGTGGACAAGACCAAATCAGGTCCGGCATTGAAAAAGATCGCACTTAAGTACAAGGGCAAACCAGACGGACAAGAAAAAGTTATCCAGCAAATTACGACTGCACCCAAGGTCAAGACGGAAGATGGAACCGAGGAAGAACACAAGGTTATCAACACCAAGGACCCGGTAGCCCTCAAGAATCTGGCCGACTGGATTTTGTCGCAATAGATTCATTTGCCGAATCCACAAGCAGGATAAGGAAAAACCAGCACTGCGCCTGGCGTGGCAGCCAGTTTTACAGCCATGAGATTCAAAGCGATCTCTACCCTCTTTGCGCCTCAAGGCCTTGTGTCCCATACGCCATCGCCGCAACGGTACAGTAGACGTCTGACTTACTTGGTACGGCAGCGCACAGACCTGCGATGGGGCGCTGTCACATCATGCGGACGTGTGTACTTTTTTGACTCAATAGCATTGGAAATATCATGAACCTTCACCTCGGTCTGACACCCCTGATCTCGCTCATCGCAGGAATTCTCATATTGGTCATGCCCAAGCTCTTGAATTTCATTGTGGCCATTTACCTGATCATGATCGGACTAATTGGCTTGTTTGGTGCCGGGGCGCTTCAGCTCAAATAAAGTCGTCAGAAAGGCTGTGTTGGCGGGCCAGGGCAAGCACGGGCGGAGGTTCGCGGCGGCTGGCCCGCTGGCTATGTGCTCGATCACAGGTATTGACAATGAAAACGCGGATTGTCATTGCCATGTTGTTGGCAACGGCCTGTTTGGCTGCTTGCTCTCATGAGCCAATACCAAAAGCCAGTTTGCAGGTGTGCAACGATGTGATGCGGGACTACGATGCCGCTGTCCGTGGCGGCAACGTCGAGGCGGCTGCGGCCGCCAGGACTCGGGTTCTTCAAGCGTGTTGCAGAAGTTCAGACAGGACACCGACTCTGCAGGAACCCATCTCAATCGGTGCAGAGCGCAAAGCCGCTGCGCCGGTGAAGGCGGCACCTGCGGCCCCAGCGATGGTAATTCCCAGCGCGCCGAGCGTGCTGACGACATGTGATCCAGGTGGCTGCTGGGACAATCTCGGGAACCGCTACAACGGCACGGGCACGACGCTGATTGGTCCCGCTGGAAAACCCTGCATCCGCATCGGTGACTGGATCGAGTGTCGCTGAGCAAGTCATGGATTTTCGCGTGAGGGTTGTCATGGACTTGAGCCAAGAAGCCTTCTGACTGTTGGCTTCAACAAGCTGGGCACAGGTACAACCTGAATGCTTCTTTTTGGAACTAAGGGTAAACCCTACTGTTGAACGCCACAGTTGGCGGGTTAGCGACGGGTCCGTACGATCGGCGACGTTTCCGCCTTGCGGTACGCCGACTGGTTGTGCCCGCGAAGAAGGCGAATGACCAACCTTTTTTATGAACCCGTTCAAGGCCAAAGCCATGTCAAAGACACCCGCGCGCAAGCCACTCTACAAGTCACTTTATGCCCAGGTCATATTCGCCGTCACCATCGGCGTGTTGCTGGGGCACTTCTATCCTCAGTTGGGTACCCAGATGAAACCTTTTGGCGATGGTTTCATCAAGTTGATCAAGATGATCATCGCGCCGATCATCTTCTGTACCGTCCCTGATGGCCACCCAAATTCCCCCACTTGTGGCCACCTCAAATTCCCCCACCCTGAGCGCGGCGTGATGGCTGGTTAAACCTGGCTATTGCACCGCCTGGGTCAATACCCGGCAGGACGTTACCTTAACCCCCTCACTACCCGAGGGAAACCGGATTGAACGTTTTGAAACCACACCTGCAAACAACCCTATCGACTCTGCTGGCGTCCAACACCAGCCACCGCCAGATTGAACGTGTCACCGGAATTGATCGAAAGACCATCCGAACCTATGCCAAACGCATAGAGGAGCGCAAGGAAAAGTCAAATTCCTCCGGGGTGGCCACCGGCACACCCGATCAAATTCCCCCACCCCGGCCACCGGCTGCGGCCAAGTCAACGACCTCCATCTGCGAGCCCCACCGGGAATTTATCGAGGCCCAATTGCGCTTCAAGCGCAACTACACGGCGATTTACCAGGACCTGGTCGACAACCATGGTTTTACCGGCGCCTACAACAGCGTCAAACGCTTCTGCGGTGGCCTGTGCAAACACGAACCCGAGCAATTTGACCGTCTGGAATTCGCCCCCGGCGAAGAAGCCCAGGTCGACTACGGCGAGGGTGCACTCACCCGTGTTCCCGGCTCCGAGCGCTTTCGCAAACCGCGCCTGTTTGTGATGACCTTGCGCTACTCCCGGCGCAGCTTTCGCCGTGTCGTGTGGAAATCCAGTCAGGAAACCTGGGCTCGCCTGCATGAAGAGGCCTGGCGCTACTTTGGAGGTGCTTGCCGCTACGTGGTGCTCGACAATCTCAAGGAGGGTGTCATCAAACCCGACCTGTACGAGCCCAAGCTCAACGCCGTCTACGGCGCCACCCTGAAACACTACGGCGTGGTGGGTGACCCGGCGCGGGTGCGTGACCCCAACCGCAAAGGCACGGTTGAGCACGCCATCGGCCACACCCAGGACACAGCCCTGAAGGGGCGCAGGTTCGAAACCATTGAGGCGCAAAACCAGCACCTCGAACACTGGGAAACCAAGTGGGCCGCCCAGCGCATTCACGGCAGTGAGCGCCGCCAGGTGGAGGCCATGTTCCAGGAGGAGAAACCGCATTTGTTGCCCCTGCCGTTGCTGGGCATGCAATACTTTACCGAGGCGCAGTACACCGTCAACGACGACTCGTGCGTGCGGGTCGATCACAGCAGTTATGCCGCCCGTCCAGCGGCCATTGGCAGCCGGGTGCTGGTGCGCCTGTTTGCGCGTCGCCTGGAAATACGTGAGCTCAAGACGCAAGCCCTGCTGCGCACGCATGACCGTGCCGAGAGACCCGGCACCGTGGTGCTTCCCATGGAGGAGCGCGTCTTCAATCCATCACGTGAGACACAGCGCATTCTGAGCCAGGCCAAGGCCATTGGGGCGGCCACCCACAAGCTGTGCGAGACTCTGTTTGAGCGCGAAGGACGTGTCGGTCAACGCAAGATGTGGGGCATCGTCGGCTTGGTGCGGCGCTATCCCCGCCGACTGATCGAAGCCGCCTGTGAGCGCGCCATGCAAGAGGGTGTCTTCAGCTACGGCCATGTCAAGACCTTGACTGAGCGGCTCATGGAAGATGCGTTGATCCTGCTGGATGCGCCCAACCCAAGCGAGGTATCCCTGACCCAGAGTCATGCCCTGATTCGCGCGGGCGACGACTACGCCAATCTGTTCACCTTGGGCGCTCAGCAAAGCGCCACTCTGGCCTCGACCCAGGCGCCGCACCGAGCACAAAACCAAGTAGGGGCATCACAATGACAATGAGCAAACATGAGATTGAACGCGCCCTCATTGAGCTGCGCCTATCGGGCATGGCGGGCACACTGGACACCCGTGTCCTGCAAGCCCAGGCCAGCGAACAACCCTTCCTCGAAACCTTCTGCATGCTGCTGCAGGATGAACTTGACCGGCGCCGCTCCCGTTTGACCGAACGGCGGTTCAAGCAGTGCGGGCTCGATGAGCGCCTCACACTGGCAGACTTTGATTGGCACTTCAACCCGAAGGTGCCCCGCCAGGCGTGCTTTGAGTTGCACACTTTGAAGTTCATCACCGAGGGGATCAATGGGCTGCTTATTGGCAAGCCCGGCACCGGCAAGAGCCACATCGCCAAAGCTGTCGCCTACCAGGCCACCTTACAGGGCTATGACGTGCGTTACGTGGAGGCTGACAGCGTGTTTGTGCATTACTGCCTGGCCAGCCCGGTTGAGCAGGCTAAATTGCTCAAGGGCATGCTGGAGCCAGATTTGCTGGTGCTCGATGATCTGTTCCTCGCGCGGCGCATCTCGGACGGTGCCGCCGAGTTGCTGCAGATGGTGGTGCACCGGCGCTACAAGCTGCGCCGCGCCATTGTGGTGACCTCCAACCGGATCGTTGAGGATTGGGGCAAATACCTGGGCGACAACACGATGAGCACAACCATTCTGGATCGGTTGATGCACCGCTCGGCCCTGCTGGCGTTTGAGGGCAAGAGTTATCGACTGAAGGAGGCTGCCTCGCGCCTTACCAGTGCCAGCGCCGCGTGAGCAACTCGCCCGCCATGGACAACTGTCCTGCCCACAGGACAAGCCTGTGGACAGCCGGTGCTGCGCACCGGTGCGACAGTTGACCACAGCTCCCCGGCGTTTGCCTTCGGCCTGACGCGCTGCGCTTGCCAAACAGCCGTTTATAAAAACCCCAAAAAAGTCAGGGAGAAATTACCAAGATCGCAGGCCAGCGCCAGTCACACCAAAAGACTGATAATTTAGCCGTCCTGCCTGGGGGAATTTGACTGGCCAAAGGTGGGGGAATTTGAAGTGGCCATCAGGG
>NZ_JBAQMD010000007.1:0-7727 GCF_049302455.1 Rhodoferax ferrireducens
AGCACGACAGCACACCGTGCATGTTGACCGCGTAACGATTGAGCAGTTGTGTTTCCATGATCGTGCCCCGTTAGCTATGAAGTGGCATGGTATTACTTGTTTGGTTCCGGCTCGTCCGGCTTAGGTATTGCCGGTAAATGGGCCTTGGTGTGTGGTGCCAGCAAGGGTTTGGGCTTCGGTTGTGCCGAGGCGCTGGTGCGCGAAGGCGTGAATGTGCTGCTGGTGGCCCGAGGTGCCGAGGTGTTGCAGGCTTCTGCTGCTAAATTAATAGCTGAATACGAAGGTAACACGGGGGCTGCAGTCCAATTTGTTGCTGAAGATATTACAACGCCGCAAGGCCGGCAGGCGGTATTTGCTGCGCGCAGCGACTTTGATATTGTGGTCACCAATGCCGGGGGCCCGCCGACCGGCGACTTTCGCGATTGGGACCGCGATGCCTGGATCAAGGCGGTGGATGCCAATATGCTGACGCCGATTGAGTTGATCAAGGCCACGGTGGACGGCATGGCGGCGCGTGGCTTTGGCCGCATCGTCAACATCACCTCCGGCGCGGTGAAGGCGCCGATCGACATCCTGGGTTTGTCCAACGGTGCCCGCAGCGGCTTGACCGGCTTTGTGGCCGGTGTGGCGCGCAGCCCACTCGCGGCGCACGGTGTGACCATCAACAATCTGCTGCCCGGTGCGTTCGACACCGACCGTCTGAGAGGCGTCATGCAGGGCGCAGCGCAAAAAACCAGCCAGGCCCTTGAGGTTGTCATGGCCGCACGTCGCAACACCATTCCGGCGCGGCGCTTTGGCACGGTGGAAGAATTTGGCGCCATCTGTGCTTTCCTGTGCAGCCAGCAGGCCGGTTACATCAACGGTCAGAACGTGCTGGCTGACGGTGGCGCCTATCCGGGCACGTTTTAATCTTTTTTATTGTTCAAACCGGAGTTACAAATGGTTCAATTTCAGGTTCGTCAACTGATGCGTGGCATGTTGAAATCCCTCGCGACCGCTACGCTTTTGGGCGCTTGTCTTGCGCAGGCTCAGACCGGCCCGGTCAAGCTGATGGTGGGATTTCCGCCGGGTGGTGGCTCCGACGCCATTGCCCGCATCCTGGCCGACAAGCTCAAAGACCCGTTGGGTGTGACGGTAGTGGTAGAAAACAAAGCCGGTGCCGGTGGCCAGATTGCAGCGCAGGCGCTCAAAGCCGCGCCGGCCGATGGAAACACCCTGTTTTTGTCGCACGACCACACCATCACGATTTTGCCGCTGGTGCTGAAGAATCCGGGTTATGACGCCAGCAAGGACTTCGTGCCGGTGGCCGGTTTTGCTACCTTTGTCAACGGCCTGGCGGTCTCAGGCGGCACACCGGCCAAAAGTATGGCCGAGTATGTGGCCTGGGTGCAAAAGGAGGGCGCGGGCAAAGATACGGTGGGCGTGCCGGCCCCGGCTTCGGTGCCCGAGTTTCTGGTCAAGGTGATTGGACAAAAATACAAGCTGGACTTGCAGGCCGCCCCTTACCGCGGCAGCGCGCCCATGATGGGCGATATGCTGGGCAACCAGATCCACGCCGGCGTGGGTTCCGTGCCGGATTTTATTGAGAACCAGAAAGCCGGCAAGATTCGCATTGTGGCGGTGCTGGGTGGTCAGCGCCAGGCCGCGTTGCCGGACGTACCGACCTTTGCCGAGCTCGGTTTGGCAGGTTTTGAAGATGTGCCTTACTACGGCATTTTTGCGCCCAAAGGCACGCCGCAAGCCGTGATTGACAAGCTCTCAGCCGCCGTGGCCAAGGTTATCGCCCTGCCCGAGGTGCGTGAGCGCCTGACTGCCATGGGTCTGACCGTGGGTTACATGACTTCAGCGCAACTGGCCAGCCGCGAACATGCCTACGCCCAAACCTGGGCCCGCATCATCAAAGACAGCGGCTTCAAGGCGCAGTGACAGCACGCCTACCCAATCAAGCCCGTCTCGCCACTGGGCCGGCGCTTGACCTGCACCCCCAGCAAGGGTGACTATGCCCTTTTTGCGGTCCAGACAGTGCAGCACAAGGTGTTTATTGGGGTAAACCCTGAGATATAAAAGGTTTTCTTTTTTTCCATGGACGACGTCATGAAAAAACTCAAAACGCCCTGGTCCTGCAGTGGCACAGAGGCCTTGGAGCAAAGATGGCGATGGGGCTCTCCATGTTGAAAGTTGATGGTTCCGGGTGGCATCGCGCCACATCGCTATGATGAACACTGAGTCGCCTGAAAAATTCGCGTACCGCGTCTCCTGGCTAACTTGAAGAGACTTCATTCGCCCAGAGCGATCAATCCCTGAATGTCGGGTCTGCGGGTAGGTGGGAACGATCACCTCCTGTTGGTCAGTCAGCGTGGGCTGTTTAACTTGTGTTTCTTTAAGGAAAAGTTTGGTATGAAAAAACTATTAGTGATAGCGCTGTTGGCGCTGGCCAGCGGGGCGCAAGCCGAGTCCACCGCGGCCAAGAAGGAACTGGTCGCCAAGGTCTTGCTGTTGCAGCGGCCTGCCATTGAACAGGCAGCGCAAGCGCTGGCGGAGCGGCCGGCGGCGCAGATGATGCAGCAGGCTGGTATTGTCTTGCAGTCCAAAGTGGCGGTCGACAAGCGCGAGGCCGTGGCGAAAGAGATTCAGGCTGATGTGAAGAAGTACGTTGATGAGGTCGTACCACTGGTGCGGGAGCAGGCCGTCAGCGTTGCCCCTTCCACCGTGGGTGCGCTGCTGGAAGAAAAGTTTACCGAGGATGAACTCAAGCAACTCATTGCCATCATCGAGTCGCCGGTCAATCGCAAGTTTTTGCAGCTGGGCGGCGAGATGCAGAAAGCGTTGCTGGACAAGGTGGTAACGCAGACGCAAGGTGTGATTGAACCGAAAATCAAGGCACTGGAACAATCCATCAGCAAACAACTGGGGTTGCCAGCGCCGTCGGCAGCTGCTGCCAAGGGCACGCGCCCACCGGCCAAGGCTGCCAGCAAGTAGGTTCACAGCCGTTTATGGCTTGCGCACGAAATCCTCGAACGCCTGCGTCGGCAAGGGCCGACTGAAATAAAAACCCTGCGCCTCGTTGCAGCCCCGGGCGCGCAGAAACTCAAGCTGGCCCTCGGTCTCCACCCCTTCGGCAATGGTTTGCAGCCCCAGGCTGCTGGCCATGCTGATGATGGCGCCCACGATGGCTTTGTCGTCGGGGTCCTCGGTGATGTCGCGTACGAACGACTGGTCGATCTTGAGCTTGTAAACCTGAAACTTTTTCAGGTAGCTCAATGAGGAATAACCGGTGCCAAAATCATCAATGGCCATGCGCACGCCGCGTTGGTGCAGTTCATTCATCACGGCGACCGCTTCCAGCGGATGGGTCATCGCCACGCCTTCCGTCAGCTCAATCTCCAGCAGTTGGGGCGGCAAGGCCGCGTCCTCCAGAATGCGGGTGACGAGCTGGGGCAGGTTGGGCTGGCGAAACTGAAGCGCGGACAAATTGACCGCCATGGTGATGGGTGCCATGCCACGCGCAATCCAGGTGGACAGTTGGCGGGTGGCGGTGCGCATGACCCACTCCCCAATCGGCAGGATCAGGCCATTGTTTTCGGCAATTGGAATGAACTCGGCCGGTGAGATGGCGCCAAGTTCCGGGTGGGTCCAGCGCAGTAAAGCCTCGGCGCCAACCACTTGACCGCTCATCAGTGCGATTTGGGGCTGGTAATGCAGCTCAAGCTGCTTGCGCTCCAGGGCCCGGCGCAGCGCGTTGTCGAGCAGCAGCATGCGGTCGGAGTGGGCTTGTATCTGGGCGGTATAAAACCGGTAGCCGTTGCGCCCATCGGCCTTGGCACGGTACATGGCCGCATCGGCACATTTGGACAGCGTGTCGAGGTCAGTGCCATCCTTGGGGTAGAGCGCGATGCCGATCGATGGTGTGACGGTCAGCTCGTGCTGTTCAATCAGGATCGGCTGGAGTGCTGTCTGCAGCAATTTTTCAGCCAAATGGGCAGCGCCCGGCGCATCGGTGTCGGGCAGCAGCAAGATGAATTCGTCGCCCCCCAGGCGCGAGACGGTGTCTTGCTCGCGCACCACGGCTTTCAGGCGCGCCGCCAATTGAACCAGCACCTCATCGCCGACCCGGTGGCCCAAAGAATCATTGACGTTCTTGAAGTGATCAAGGTCCAGAAACATCAGGGCTACACTTTGGTGCCCGCGTTGCGCCACGCTCAGGGCCTGCTGGCAACGGTCATTCAGCAGCAAGCGGTTGGGCAGGCCGGTGAGTGCGTCAAAATGAGCCAGGCGTTGAATATGGGCTTCGGCCATTTTTTGTTCAGCCGCTTTTTTTTCCAACTCCATCACTGTACGGCTGAGTTCCAGCGTCCGAATTTCCACCAGTTTTTCAAGGTCGGCGCGGGCTTGCAGCAATTCGGTCTCAGCCGTTTTTCGCGCGGTGATGTCCATGGTGATCCAGATCGCCCCCTGCTCCGGATCGCTGGCGTTAATGGCCTTGGCGCGAACCTCACAATGAATGGCAGTGCCGTCTTTTTTGCGCAGCCGAATTTCACCCTCAAATGCATGGCCGGCCGCGAACGGTGCCTGCCATCGGGGTTCGGCTCCAATCCATTCTTGCTCCGTCAGATACCACTGGCGCGAGGAGACGCCGTGCAGCTCGCCCGGTTCATAGCCCAAAATGGTTTCGAAGCGCTGGTTGCAGCGGGTGGCGATGCGGTTGCGCAGAAATACGATGCCGACCATGGCGTTGTCCAGAATCAGGTTTTGCTCGGTCAATACCGACTGCAGTTGTGCTT
Source organism: Rhodoferax ferrireducens (assembly GCF_049302455.1). Taxonomy (GTDB): domain Bacteria; phylum Pseudomonadota; class Gammaproteobacteria; order Burkholderiales; family Burkholderiaceae_C; genus Rhodoferax; species Rhodoferax ferrireducens_B. The sequence continues at coordinate 4,782 of NZ_JBAQMD010000007.1, forward strand.
GCGCGGCTTTTTGTTCATCGATGTCATCCACGATCCAGATCGAGCCCTCGAGAGGGTCCGCCGGGTTGACGAGCTTGCCGGTCAGATGAGCCCAGAACGACGACCCATCGTGGCGTTTCATCAGCACCTCTGACTTGAATGTCAGGCCTTGCGCCATGGCCGGGTAGGCCGCTTCAGCCAGTGCGTGAGCAGCTAAGTCGTCGGGGTACAGCGACGGGCTGGTGCTGCCCAAAATTGCGGCCGCATCGGAATGGCCAAAGATCTGCCCAAAGCGCTGATTGCAGCGCACCACCAAGCGATTTTTGATAAACACAATGCCGACCCCTGCGGTGTCGAGAATGACTTGCTGCTCGCGCAAGGCAAGTTGCAACTCTTCCAGGGCGTCACGCCGCGGCGCGTTGGGTTGAATACTTTCGGGCATGGGTCAGGGTCTAGCGGCAAGCTGGCTCATTGTTGCGCAAACAGGCCAAGGTCACCATAGGGATTGACCATAGGCCTACGTCAAGGTACGGCATCGACAACGCGCGGTCGACCGGTCACGGACGGGGACCCGGTCGCCGAAAAAAAGGGCAGATCCATTTGCCATGAATCTGCCCGTCTTGATGACTGAACGCTACTGCTTGGTGCAATGAAAATTCAAATTGAGATCAGCCAATAGCAAAAAAACCAGCGATTAACGCAAACCGGCGATGTAATCGGCGACCGCCTTGATTTCGCGATCATTCATCTTGGCCGCGACCTGCGTCATTTGCAGACTGTTATTGCGGACGCCATCGCGAAAGCTTGTCAGTTGCGCCACAGCGTACTCCGCATGCTGGCCGCTCAAACGCGGATACTGCGCAGGAATACCCGCGCCGTTGGGGCCATGGCAACCGGCACAGGCGGGCACTTGACGGTCGGGTATGCCGCCGCGGTAAATACGCTCACCCAACTGCACCAGTTCTTTTTCTTTGGCAAAGCCAGGCTTGGCCGCCTTGGCCGATACCCAGTAGGCGATGTTCTGCATATCCGCATCACCCAGCGTTGCCGCGAAGCCGGCCATGATGGCGTTGGCGCGCTTGCCGGACTTGAACTCCTGCAACTGCTTGATCAGGTACTCGGGGTGTTGCTGGGCCAGTTTGGGCTGAACGGGAATCACCGAATTACCGTCCGCTGCATGGCAGGCAGCACACACTACGGCAAAGCTGGCCTCGCCCTTGGCCAGATCGGGCTTGACGGCTTTGGCCGGCCCGGTAGTGGCCTGCGGCGCGGCAGGTTTGGCTTCTTGTGCCAAGGTGGAAAAAGCAGGGACTGTCAGGGCGGCAGCAAACAACAGGGAGGCAAGCAGCTTCATAGGGGGTTTCGAGTCAGGTGAGGGGCAGGAACGGCTTGATTCTACAATGTGACTCCGGGTTTTCTCCCGTCTACTCATGACTACCAATTTAAACCCACCGGCCTCGGCCACTCAAAAACCTGCGCCCGACCCGCAGGCCCAAGCCGCGGCTGCCGTGGCACTGGGTTGGCTGCATACCGCCAAGTTCCTCACCACCGCACCACAACTGCATTTTCTGCCGGCCCTGGATGTGCCCGAAATTGCCTTTGTGGGACGCTCCAACGCGGGTAAATCGACCTGTATCAACACGCTGACGCAACAAAAGCAGCTGGCCTTCGCTTCCAAGAAACCGGGTCGCACCCAGCACATCAACCTGTTCTCCTTGGGTAAACAGGGCGTCACCGACGCGGTGTTCGCTGACTTGCCCGGCTACGGCTACGCGGCGGTGCCCAAACAGGACAAGATTCGCTGGCAGCAAGTGATGGCCAACTACCTGGTGACGCGGGAGAATCTGAAGGCCATTGTGCTGATGTGCGATCCGCGCCACGGGCTGACCGAGCTGGATGAAATCCTGCTCGACATCGTGCGGCCACGGGTGGAAGAGGGCTTGAAATTTCTGGTGGTCCTCACCAAAGCCGACAAACTGACGCGCACCGAGCAAACCAAAGCCCTGTCCATCATGAAGCTGCAGGCCGGTGGCGGCGAAGTGCGGCTGTTTTCGGCCACCAAGCGCCAGGGCATTGATGACGTGGCCACGCTCTTGTGGCAGTGGGCGCATCCCGCGGACGGCGCCGCCTGATCAGACAAGGAGGCGATGGCCTCATCAGTCGCGGTCCCAAATGCGACTGCACCAGACCGTCCGGCGTCGTAGTCTCACACCCGCTTTGACTTTAACGGGCCGACTTCACCATGATCGAGATTGACTCCCGGCGTTTGCCGCATGGCATCACCCTGAGTTGCCGGGCCGCCGGCGACCGGGGGCGACCCGTTCTCATGTTCCTGCATGGTTTCCCTGAAGCCGCTTTTGTGTGGGACTTTCTGCTGGTGCATTTCTCTCGCGCCGAGAACGGTGGCTACCGCTGTGTGGCGCCCAATCTGCGGGGCTTCGAGCACTCCAGCGCACCGGCAGACGTCAGCGCTTACCGCCCCAAACACCTGGTGCAAGACATCGCTGCCCTGATTGCAATCGAGGCGGCAGAGCAGGGCGGCCAGCTCGCCGCGCTGGTGGCGCATGACTGGGGTGGTGCGGTGGCGTGGAATCTGGCCAACCAGTTGCCCGATCTGATCCGCCAGTTGGTCATCATCAACTCCCCCCATCCGGGCACGTTTTTGCGTGAGCTCAAAAACAACCCGGCGCAACAGGCCGCCAGCGCCTACATGAACTTTCTCATTCGCCCGGACGCAGAAGAATTGCTGGCCCAGGACGACTACCGCCGACTCTGGCACTTCCTGACCGACAGGTTTGGCTCGCACCCTGCTGCCTGGCTCACTGAAGAAGTCAAGGCGCGGTACCGCGAGGTCTGGCACGCCGGGCTGACCGGCGGCTGCAACCTGTACCGGGCCTCACCGCTGCGCCCGCCCCGAGCCGATGACCCCGCCGCTGCCGCAGTCGAGCTGCCGCAGTCTATGTTGAC
>NZ_JBAQMD010000008.1:0-63126 GCF_049302455.1 Rhodoferax ferrireducens
TTACGGATTGAAGGGATGAAGTGCTGCGAGCAGCGAGTCCATCGTCCTGCAAAAGGAGATTGCTGAAAAGTCCGAGGTAGCCTGCTGGACTGGCGAACCAGTTCGCGCGTCAGCGGGTTAGTCCAAAGTCTCCTAGTGTTAAAGGCGGGTTTTCACCTTGGGTTTTATCCATCACGTCCGGCCTGCGGAATATTTCCATCCGAAGTTGGACGCGACGGGGTGACGTTAGAAACAACTAGCTTTCAGTTTGCTTTCAGTCCTGCTCGACTAGGGAAAGTACTGATGAAAAAAAAAGCACGGCATCAGCTCAGGCACATGCCGCTATCCCCCATGATTGAGCCTGCTTCAGGACATGGAAATGCTCACAACCCTCATCACCATCTGGATTCTCCACGTCGCTGCCCTGGCCACACCGGGCGCCAATGTTTTGCTGGTGTCGCAGTTGTCGACCGGCACCGATGGCAGATAACGGTTGGTGGTGAAGATAGCAGTCGTTGGCGCGGGTAGGTGCGGGCCAGCCAGTAGGCAGTCGCCTGAAACTCGGCCTTGATCTTTATGCCGAAATCCGGCAGACCACCATGGACCCGGAAATCAAGGTGCTGGCCAAAGCGCTTGTCGAGGACCAAGCGCAGCATGTTGCCGAATTACAGCGCTGGATACCACTCAGGTGGCCATCAGCCGCATCCGGCAACTGCGGTACATTGAAGTCAACTGTCAGACACTTTGAGCAAATTTTATTGATTCAAAAACGCCATGTCTTACCAACTCCACTACTGGCCCAGCATCCAGGGTCGCGGCGAATTTGTCCGTCTGGCGCTTGAAGCTGCCGGCGCACCATATGTCGATGTCGCGCGCGGCGATGCTGCCAGCGGGCAGGGCCTGCCGGCCTTGTTCCACTACCTGCAGGACGAGTCCGTCGCACGACCGCCATTTGCCTGCCCGGTGCTGGTGGATGGTAAGCAGGTGATCGGGCAGACCGCCGCCATCCTGCTGTACCTGGGGCCGCGCCTCAAGCTGGTGGGCGCCAGCGAGGCCGACCGCCTGTGGACGCATCAGATCCAGCTCACCATTGCCGACGCCGTGGACGAGGCGCACAACACCCACCACCCGGTGGGCGCTGGCCTGTATTACGAGGAGCAGAAGTTGGAGGCGGCCCGGGCCGCGAAAGAATTTCGCACCCAACGCATTCCCAAGTTTCTCGGCTGGCTGGAGGCTGTGCTGGCGCGCAACCCCAAAGGCGACCGGCATCTGGTGGGTGCGCGCCTGAGCTATGCCGACCTGTCGCTATTCCAACTGGTGGCGGGTCTGCTCTATGCGTTCCCCAAGGCGACGAAGCGCGCCTTGAAGAAGACCCCGCTGGCGCTGGCGCTGCACGAGCGCGTTGCACAGCAGACCCGCGTGTCGGCATATCTGCGCAGCGAACGCCGCATTGCGTTCAACGAGGACGGCATCTTCCGGCGCTACCCGGAGCTTGATGCCTGAGCCATTACCGTGGCGAAGTGGTCGAGGGCTTCATCAACTGGGAGCCCGGCTAGCTCCGACGTCCGTTGCCGATGCCAATTAAAATTTCATACCGCGCCGCCACAGGCGGGCCTTGATCAGGAGAACCCATGATGCGTCATTGTTCGTCACCCTGGAACTGGCTTTTGTTGTGCTTGTCACTGTTGCTGCCGGCCTGCAGCAGCTATGCGCCGCCCCGCACCCTGGCCGGAATGAGCCGCGATGAACTGGTGGCGCTGATGGGGCCGCCCGACATGGAGCGCCAGGTGGACGCAGGCACTCGACTGGAATTCCCGCGCGGACCTTATGGTCAGCATACTTGGTTTGTCTATTTCGACGCCGCCGGCCGGGCCATCCGCGCCGAGCAGGTGCTGACCGAGCAGAACTTCAATCGCATTCTGCCCGGCATGGCGCAGGAAGACGTGCGTCAGTTGCTGGGTCGGCCCAGTGAGGTGCAGGGTCTCGCGCGTGCACGCGGCGTGGTGTGGAGCTACCGTTACGAAAACCCATTTTGCGACTGGTTCCAGGTGGAACTGTCGCTGCAACAGCAGGTGCGCTCCGCCGGTTACGGCAAACCGCCCGAATGCGAGCAGCGCGACGGGATTTTTCCATTCTGATGGATGGCACGCACTGATCATTCATCGCGTGGTCGCGAGCTTCGGCGTTTCCATGTCAGGTACGCCGGTGAATGACAAGCCAAACATAGATCGCGATGTTGACCACGACGACAATGGCAGCAAGCACGAACTGAACCTCGCGGGTCAGGCCTGAAGGATAAATGACGTCGAGGAGATAGTGCTCGATGAAGCTTTCCGCGTAGCCTGATTGACCGGCTCGGACACGAAGGTCGTTCTCGAGATAGGTGAGGGGACAGATGCGACCCGTGAGCTCTATGAAGAACGCCCAAGCAGCCACGGGAAGATGAACCAGTGGCATCCAGCGCCAGCGCGCGGCAAGTACACCACCGAAGAGCGCAAACAAGATGAATGACAAGTGGAACAGGAGAACGCCGTCAGCTGCAAAACGAAAGTACATGCGAACGTCGGTGCGATGGTTGATGCCGCCCGAGGAAGAGGCAGCTGTTAGCTGATCGGGTCGATGCCTACTTGACGCATTGCATGAGGTTTGAGTTCTTGCCTTGCCCGGTGTGCTCACTCACGACACAGGACATGCCGCCACAGAGGCAATGAACGACTTGGGTCGACATGCTGGCAATGGAGGTTGGGGCCGAGCACTGGCAAGCCGGGGCGGACATGACGCCTTGCGCCTGGGCTTGGCCCCAGCGCAAACCGAGCAGACCAAGCAAAAGAACGAGCACCGAACCGAGAACAATTGCCGCAAGGTGCGTGAAGCGTACTGAACGTCTGAGCATAAGGACTCCTTCTCGTCATGCGTAGACCTGGACTTGACCCGTTTCCACGGACAGTTTTAGCTTCATGAGGAAGCGGGTCGATGGTCAGGTTACAGGGTTGAATGAACGTAGCAGTGTCAGCGCCTGCACTATAGCCGGCATGCTGGAAGGATACAAATGCCCCCAGGGGTTGCTCTGGTGAAGTCCCCCCATGATCGAGACGGGCGCGGGCTGGGTTTTGGCTGGTGGCTACTTGAGGCCACAAACAAAAAGGCCTGCTAAAAATTATGTAGCAGGCTTTCTATGTCTGGCAGGGTTAAGTGGTGGGAACTGAGAGATTCGAACTCTCGACCTACGGATTAAGAGTCCGCTGCTCTACCAACTGAGCTAAGTTCCCACGTTATTTAAACGTTGCTGTGACCGAGGAAAATGGGCTAAGACCCGCTGTACTTTGCGTTGCCAGCGCAAGACTTTCCTGACCACGTCCTTCCTCTTGGACAGGCCGAGATCATAGCAGGTCTTTGACGCCGCTGATGCCATTACGGCTGGCCAATTCAACGAACAAAGCGGAGTGATCCAGGTCGCCCAGACCGTGCTCGATGCCGTCGCGGTAAAGCTTCTCAAACATTTCGGTCACGGGGGCGTCGAAGCCGATTTCCTTCGCCGTGGCCAGGACATTGCGCAAATCGTTATGTTGTATCGACATGCGACCGTAGGGCGCGAAATCGCGCTCAACCATGCGTTGGCCGTGAACTTGCAGGATGCGGCTGTCGGCAAAGCCGCCCGAAATAGCCTCTTTGACCTTGGCCATTTTGGCGCCCCCTTTTTCGCACAGCAGCAGCGCCTCTGCCACCGCGCCGATGGTGATGCCGACAATCATCTGGTTGGCCAATTTGGCCAACTGACCAGCGCCATGGGGTCCCACATGGGTGGCGCGGCCAAAGACCTGAAAAATGGCTTCGGCACGGCTAAAGGCGGCCGGCTTGCCGCCGACCATGATGGCCAAAGTGCCCTGCTGCGCCCCCAGTGTGCCGCCTGACATCGGGGCATCGAGATGGCTGATGCCCAAGGCGCTCAGACGAGCGGCGTGGTCCCGTGCTTCGCTGGGTTGAATCGATGAAAAGTCGATCACCAGTGCGTCGGCCTTGATCGCCTGGGCCACTTGTCCGACAAACAGCACTTCATTCACCGCGGGTCCGTTTTCCAGCAGGCAGATGACGATGTCTGCCGTGCGCACGGCATCAGTGGCTTCGGCGTGAATGGTCGCGCCGAACGGTGCAAGCCGGTCGGCCTTCAGGCGCGTGCGGTTCCAGGCGTGGACCGTGTGGCCTGCTTCGCAAAGACGCCGTCCCAACAGGTAGCCCATTTGGCCGATGCCCAGTACTGCAATCTTCATTGCTCCCCCTCAAGAAAAATAGCCAGTCGTCGCAAAATGCGATGAAGAGGGTGTACACCCATCTTGCTGTCGAACAACTGACGGTTGCGCTAACCTATGTACGGGTGGGGACAGGATCGCTCAGCCGCGAGATGGCCGCCCTGGCTTACATCAGCAGATGTTCACCCGCGTTGTCGCCACCGAGCGTCACGTAGTTGACCTTGCGGATGTCCATCAGGCGTTTGCCGCCTGAATAACTGATGGAGCTTTGCACGTCCTGCTCCATCTCAATCAGCGTGTCGGCGAGCTTGCCTTTGACGGGTTCCAAAATGCGCTTGCCTTCGACGTGTTTGTATTCACCCTTGTTGAAGTCGCTGGCGGAGCCGTAATATTCTTTGTACAGCTTGCCGTCCACTTCGACGGACTTGCCCGGGCTCTCTTCGTGGCCTGCCAACATCGAGCCAATCATCACCATGGTGGCACCAAAGCGAATCGATTTGGCAATGTCGCCGTGCTCGTGGATGCCGCCGTCGGCAATGATCGGTTTGGTCGCCACGCGGGCGCACCACTTCACAGCGCTGAGTTGCCAGCCACCGGTGCCAAAACCGGTCTTGAGTTTGGTGATGCAGACCTTGCCCGGCCCGATACCGACCTTGGTCGCGTCGGCGCCCCAGTTTTCGAGGTCAATCACGGCCTCCGGCGTGGCCACGTTGCCGGCGATGATGAAGACGGTGGGCATTTTCTCTTTGAGGTAGCCAATCATGTTCTTCACGCTGTCGGCATGGCCATGGGCGATGTCGATGGTGATGTAGTCGGGCACCAGGCCCAGTGCCAGCAACTGGTCCACGGTGTCGTAGTCCGGCTTTTTGACGCCCAATGAGATTGATGCATACAAGCCGCGCGCTTTCATGTTCTTGACGAACTGCACGTTGTCCAGATCAAAGCGGTGCATCACGTAAAAATAGCCGTTTTGCGCCAGCCACACGCAAATTGATTCGTCGACCACCGTCTTCATGTTGGCGGGCACCACCGGGATGCGAAAGCGCCGGCTGCCCAGCTCGACGCTGGCATCGCATTCAGAACGGCTCTCCACGCGGCATTTGCGCGGCAGCAGCAGGATGTTGTCGTAGTCAAAAATTTCCATGGTCCCAAGCTCCTGTGTCCAACTGGTTGAAAGCATCCCCAACGCATCAAGGATGGGCGCTTGGACTGGACCCGGGCTTTGTTCGCGTGCACTGGACGAGCAGTGCAGAAACAAAAAACCGGGCCGCAATTGCTTGGGCCCGGTGCTTGATTCTACGGCAGTTGCGCGGCCAGGCCTAGTGGGGTTCGGCGGCCGGGCAGAGGGACTCGGCGGCGATGCTCACCCGGCCGCTGGTATCCTGCACCCAGCCGACCACCCGCAAGCGCTCGGATTTTGCCCCCTCGGGGATGTTCAGGGGTCTGATGTCCTTGAAGCTCAACCGCTCTGAATTTGATAGTGCATCACGCTTGTTCCATGTGGGCTGGAACACGTTTCTGACCAGATTTCGGGGCACGGGCGAACCCTCGAAGCCCGCTGGCAATGTTTCCACCAGCACCAGCCAGGCTTGCAGCGGGCTTGGTGGTTGTTGAGCCGCCGGCAAGCTCAGTTCAATGGAGGCCCCCACATAGCCGCCCAGTGCAGGCCCATGGGCCACCCGCAAGGTCGCGCCAGGCCATCCGTGCACCTTGATTTCTTCGCTGCGCAGGGCGTCCGGGCGATCACGGTTGAGCGCGTTCAGGCGCATCAGCGCGTCGCGGCTGGCGGCGCCAGCCAGTGCGGCCTCATCGCCCTGACGGCCGGGCACGATCCAGTCCAGCGTCAGGGCGCCGCGCGGCGCTAGCGGGGTGGAGGCGTCGCTCCAGCACGACTCGCAATCAGCATTGACAAAGCGCTCGAACAGCACCCTGGGTGCGGCTTGATCGTCACTGCTGCAGACTGACTGGCTGTGCGCCAGGGGGCTCGTCAGCAGCAGCGCGAAAAAAAAGCCACATCCGGCCCAGGTCCAGGCGCGGTGGATGGGGTTGTGTGTGGTCATTGGTCCGCTTTCTACAATCGGGCTATGTTTTCTGCAATTACACAACAAAGCCCCCCGGACGATCTTCTGCTGCAGCACCTTAACCCCGAGCAGCGTGCGGCTGTGACGCTGCCGGCCGAGCATGCCTTGATCCTGGCCGGGGCCGGCTCCGGCAAAACCCGGGTGCTGACCACCCGCATTGCCTGGCTGCTGCAAACCGGTCAGGTGACGCCCGGCGGCGTGCTGGCCGTGACTTTCACCAACAAGGCCGCCAAGGAGATGATGACGCGCCTTGCCGCGATGTTGCCGATCAACGTGCGTGGCATGTGGATTGGCACCTTTCATGGCCTGTGCAATCGTTTTTTGCGGGCGCATTTCAAGTTGGCCAATCTGCCGCAGAGCTTTCAGATATTGGACACGCAGGATCAGCTGTCAAGCATCAAGCGCCTGTACAAGCAGTTTGGCATTGATGACGAGCGCTTTCCGCCCAAACAGATGCAATGGTTCATTGGTGGCTGCAAGGAAGATGGGCTGCGCCCGAACATGGTGGAAGTGCGCGACGAGGAAACCCGTAAAAAGGTTGAGATCTACCAACTGTATGAAGACCAGTGCCAACGCGAAGGCGTGGTTGATTTTGGTGAATTGATGCTGCGCAGCTATGAGGTGCTGCGCGACAACGACCCGATTCGCGAGCACTACCAGCGGCGTTTCCGTCACATCCTGATCGACGAGTTTCAGGACACCAACAAGCTGCAATATGCGTGGATCAAGATGCTGGCCGGCACTGGCGCGCACAGCACGGTCGATGATGCCAGCTTCAACCCGACCGGCTGTGTGCTGGCGGTGGGTGACGATGACCAGAGCATCTACGCCTTTCGCGGTGCGCGCGTGGGCAATATGGCCGACTTTGTGCGCGAGTTCAAGGTTAAACACCAGATCAAGCTGGAGGAGAACTACCGCAGCGGCAGCAATATCCTGGACTCGGCCAACGAGCTCATCAGCTACAACACCAAACGGCTGGGCAAGAACCTGCGCACCGCCCAAGGCCCCGGCGAGCCGGTGCGGGTGTTTGAAGCCACCAGTGACTTTGCCGAAGCGCAGTGGATGGTGGACGAGATGCGGCAACTGGTGCGCGAGGGCATGGAGCGCAAAGAAATTGCCGTGCTGTACCGCAGCAATGCGCAAAGCCGGGTCATCGAGACCGCCTTGTTCAACGCCGGCATACCGTACAAGGTGTATGGGGGCCTGCGCTTTTTTGAGCGCGCTGAAATCAAGAATGCGCTGGCTTACCTGCGCTTGCTGGAGAACCCGCGTGACGACACCAGTTTCCTGCGCGCCGTGAATTTTCCGCCGCGCGGCATTGGTCTGCGCAGTCTGGAGCAACTGCAGGACGTGGCGCGCGCCAGCGGCTGTTCGCTCAGCGACGCGGTGAGCGGCCTGGGCGGCAAGGCGGGCGCCAACATCGGCGCCTTTATGGCCGGCATCGACGTCTTGCGCGAGCAGACGTGCGGCATGAAATTGAGTGAGATTGTGGAGCGGGTGTTGGACCACAGCGGGTTGATTCAGCATTACAAAGCCGACCGCGAAGGCGCGGACCGGGTGGAAAATCTGGAAGAGCTGGTCAACGCGGCCGAGAGCTTTGTCTCGCTGGAAAACTTTGGCCGTGATGCCGCGGCCTTGCCGGTCGATGAACAGGGCCACGCCTTGACCCAATCACCAGCGTCGCAGGGGCTGGACCTCAGTCAGCCAGTGCTTGACGAGCCGGCGCCGGATCTTGAGACCGGCGAAACCCAGTCGCCACTGGCGGCGTTTTTGTCCCATGCGGCGCTGGAAGCGGGCGACAACCAGGCGCAAGCGGGGCAGGACGCCATCCAGCTCATGACGGTGCATTCCAGCAAAGGCCTGGAGTTTGACTGTGTCTTCATCACCGGCATCGAAGAAGGCCTGTTCCCGCACGAAAACTCGATGAGCGATCGCGACGGTCTGGAGGAAGAGCGGCGTCTGATGTACGTCGCGATTACCCGTGCGCGCAAGCGGCTGTACCTGAGCCATTCACAAACCCGCATGCTGCATGGGCAGACGCGCTACAACCCGAAGAGCCGGTTTTTTGACGAGTTGCCGGAAGCGGCATTGAAGTGGATCACGCCCAAGCATCAGGGCTTGCGCGCTGATGGCGCTACATATTCAGGAGCTACTAGCCAAGGATACACGGGGGCTAGAGGCCAATTTGATATAAATTATTCCAAATTTGCGGCGGCCCCGGTGCCGATTCAAAAAGCAGCTCCGGCGCATGGTTTGCGCACCGGCATGAAGGTTTTTCACGCCAAATTTGGCGAGGGCACGGTACAAACCCTGGAAGGCACCGGCGACGACGCCCGGGCCCAAATCAACTTCCCGCGCCATGGCGTCAAGTGGCTGGCGCTGAGTGTGGCCAAGTTGACGCCAGTGCCTTAGCCGTCAATGCCCAAGGCTGGGCGGTTCAGATTTCGAGGTTATCAATCAGCCGCGTGTTGCCAATCCGGGCAGCGCCCAGCAGCACCAGGCCGTCGTTTTGCACCAGTGCCGCGACTTCGTCTGCTGCGGGCACTTGCAAATCAGCGCGGCGCCGGGCGGCCAGGTAGTCCGGTTGCCAGCCACGTGCTGTCAAATCGACCATGGTTTGTTGTTCCAGCGCGGCAATGTCCAGGGTGCCAGCGCGCAACGCTTGTGCCATTTGCTGAAGCGATTGGGACAGGTGCACGGCTTCTGCGCGCTCCAAGGGTGTCAGGTAGTTGTTGCGCGATGACAGGGCCAAACCGTCCGCGGCGCGCAAGGTGGCCACGCCCAGCACCGCAATGGGCAAGGCAAACTGGCGCACCATGCCCCGGATCACCATGAGTTGCTGGTAGTCTTTTTGACCAAACACCGCCACGCGGGGCTGCACGCAGGCAAACAACTTCATCACCACGGTGCTCACGCCGACAAAAAAGCCGGGCCGGAAGTGGCCTTCCAGAATGTCGGCCAATTCAGCCGGTGGCTGCACCCGATAGGTTTGTGGCTCGGGGTACAGCTCTTGCTCACCAGGTGCAAACAGCACATCGCAGCCAGCGGCTTGCAGCGCCTGGCAGTCGGCCTCCCAGGTGCGCGGGTAGGTGTCAAAGTCTTCGTGTGGCAAAAACTGCAGGCGGTTGACAAAGATACTGGCGATCAGCACATCGCCCAGCGGCTTGGCCTGACGCAGCAGCGACAAATGTCCCTCGTGCAGATTGCCCATGGTGGGCACAAAGGCGGGATGCTTGTAGGCGCTCAGGTGCTGGCGCAGTTCTGCAATGGTTCTGACGATTTTCATAGCAAAAGAATTTACCAGGCGTGTTGCGTGTTGTCGGGGAAGCTGCCGTTCTTCACGGCCGCCACATACGCTTGCATGGCTTCTTTCACACCCGGTGCGCCGGTCATGAAGTTGCGCACGAACTTGGGCATCTTGCCCAGGTTGATGCCCAGCATGTCATGCAACACCAGCACCTGGCCGGCGGTGTCTTTGCCAGCGCCGATGCCGATGGTCGCGCAGTGGGTGAGTTCCTGGGTGAGCTCGGCGGCCAGCGCAGCGGGCACCATTTCCAGCACCAGCAGGGCGGCGCCGGCATCTTGCAGTTCATGGGCCTGGCGTTTCATGAGGGCGGCGGACTCCTGCGTTTTGCCTTGCACCCGGTAGCCGCCCAGCGCATGCACGGTTTGCGGCGTCAGGCCCAGATGAGCGCACACCGGGATGCCGCGTTCCACCAAAAACCGCACGGTATCGGCGGTCCAGCCTCCTCCCTCCAGCTTGACCATGTGCGAGCCGGCCTGCATCAGGGCGGCAGCGCTGCGCAGGGCTTGCTCGCGCGATTCGTGGTAGCTGCCGTAGGGCAGGTCGCCAATCAGCCAGGCCGTGGCTTGCGCGCGGCGCAGGCCACGCGCCACGCTTTCGATGTGATAGCACATGGTTTGCAGGGTGACGCCCATGGTGCTGGAGAGGCCCTGGCACACCATGCCGAGTGAATCGCCAACCAGGATGCACTCCACGCCAGCCGCGTCGGCCACTGCGGCAAACGTGGCGTCGTAGGCGGTGAGCATGGTGAGTTTCTCGCCCCGCGCGTGCATTTCCAGCAGGCGCGGCAGGCTGATGGGTTTGCGCGCCGATGCCGCAGCGGTCGGTGGCAGCGTGCCGTACGGTGTGGCGTTGGTGGACTCCACGCTCGCGTTCATGCGGGTCTTCCTTCTTGCGGGTGCGCCGCCGCCTGCACCGGAATGTGCGAGCGTTGATGCTGCACGCGGTTGTTGGCATCGACAAACACCAGTTGGGGCTTGAATCCGCCCAGCTGGGCCTCGGGCACCTGGGCAAAGGCGGCAATGATGATCAGGTCACCCACGGCGGCGCGGCGCGCCGCAGAGCCGTTGACCGAGATGATGCCGGTGCCGCGCTCGCCGCGGATGGCGTAGGTCACAAAGCGTTCGCCGTTGTTGATGTTCCAGATATGAACCTGTTCGTTCTCAAGCAGATTGGCGGCGTCGAGCAGATCCTCGTCGATGGCGCACGAACCCTCGTAGTGCAGTTCGCAGTCGGTCACCGTGGCGCGGTGAATCTTGGATTTGAGCAGGGTGCGCAGCATGATGGGTCTCTTTGTTGGCAGGGGGGCAGGGCGCCTCAAGGCACCAGCGTGGTTGGTTTGGCGACTGTGTCGGTTTGCGGGTAATCGCGACTGAAATGCAAGCCACGGCTCTCATGGCGGGACTGGGCCGAACGCACGATCAGGTCCGCCACCTGCACCAGGTTGCGCAACTCCAGCAGGTCGCGGGTGACGTGAAAGGCGGCGTAGAACTCATGAATTTCACCCTGTAGCAGGGCGATGCGGTGGGCGGCGCGCTCCAGCCGTTTGTTGGTGCGCACAATGCCGACGTAGTCCCACATGAAGCGGCGCAACTCGTCCCAGTTGTGTGAAATCACCACTGCCTCGTCCGCATCGCTCACACGGCTGTCGTCCCAGGCGGGCAGTTCCCGTGGCTTGGCCACCGGGGTCTGATCGATGACCTGCGTGGCGGCGCGCGCAAACACCATGCACTCCACCAGTGAGTTGCTGGCCAGCCGGTTGGCGCCATGCAGGCCACTGCAGGCGGTTTCGCCGATGGCATACAGACCGCCCAAGTCGGCGCGTCCGTCCAGGTCGGCCAACACGCCACCACAGGTGTAGTGGGCGGCGGGAACCACGGGAATGGGCTGTTTCGAAATATCAATCCCCAGTTCCAGACAGCGTGCGTAGATGTTGGGGAAATGTTCTTTCAGGAAGGCCAGTGGCTGGTGTGAAATGTCGAGATAGACGCAATCGAACCCGCCCTTTTTCATTTCGAAGTCAATGGCGCGGGCCACGATATCGCGCGGTGCCAGTTCAGCGCGTGCATCGTGCTGAGGCATGAAGCGCGTGCCGTCAGGCAGCAGCAAGCGCCCGCCCTCACCCCGCACCGCCTCGCTGATCAGGAACGACTTGGCGTGCGGGTGGTAAAGACAGGTCGGGTGGAATTGAATGAATTCCATGTTCTGCACCCGGCAGCCCGCGCGCCAGGCCGCCGCAATGCCGTCGCCGGTGGCGGTGTCGGGGTTGGTGGTGTACAGATAAACCTTGCCGGCGCCGCCGGTGGCCAAAATGGTGTGCTGCGCCTCGAAGGTAATCACCTCATCCGTGACATCGTCGAGTGCATAGAGACCCAGGCACTGATTGGCGCCGGCCTGGCGGTTGCCCAGCGGGTCCAGCTTGGCGCTGGTGATCAAGTCCACCAGGGTGTGGTTCTCGAACAGGGTGATGTTGGGGGTCCGGCGCACGCGCTCGATCAATGTGTCCTGGACGGCGGCGCCGGTAGCGTCGGTCACGTGTGCAATGCGCCGCGCGCTGTGGCCACCTTCACGGGTGAGGTGCAGGCGGCCGTTTTCTTCAGAAAAAGGCACACCCATGGTCTGTAGCCAGGCAATCGCTTGGGGCGCTTGTTCCACCACAAAACGGGTCGCCGCCACGTCGCACAGACCGGCGCCAGCCACCAGGGTGTCGTCTACGTGGGCTTGAAAGCTGTCGTTTTTGTCCCAAACGGCAGCAATGCCGCCCTGGGCCAAGCCGCTGGAGCCCTCTTTCATGGCGCGTTTGGTGATCACGGCCACGCGCCGGGTCGGCGCCAGCAGCAAGGCCGCATTCAGTCCGGCCAGGCCGCTGCCGACAATCAGCACGTCAAAATGAAGGGTGGAAGGGGGGGGGGGCACATTTTGGGCATTCATGCGGGGCTTCAGTTAAGTGAATAGGCCAGACGGACGTAAATGGGGGCAAAAACTTCAGCCTGGGTGATTTCGATCAGGGTTTCCTTGGCCAGTTCGAGCATGGCGATGAAGGTCACGACCAGTACGGGCGCGCCGCTCGCCGGGTCGAACAACTCTTCAAATTCGACAAAACGTCGCCCCTGCAGTTTTTTGAGCACCAGGCTCATGTGTTCGCGCACCGACAACTCTTCGCGCGTGATTTTATGGTGCTGCACCAGTTTGGCACGCTTCAAAATCGCGCCCCAGGCTTCCTGCAAATCGACCACGCTGACATCCGGAAAACGTGGCTGCAGCGATTGTTCAATAAACACCTGCGCCTGCAGGAAGTCGCGGCCAAACTGGGGTATGGCGTTGAGCCGTGCCGCGGCCAGCTTCATGCGCTCGTATTCGAGCAGGCGGCGCACCAGTTCGGCGCGCGGGTCTTCGGCCTCTTGCCCCTCGGCCACTTTCTTGGGCGGCAGCAGCATGCGCGACTTGATCTCAATCAGCATCGCAGCCATCAACAGGTATTCGCCGGCGAGTTCCAGATTGCGGCCGCGAATTTCTTCCACATAGACCAGGTATTGGCGCGTCATGCCCGCCATGGGAATGTCAAGAATATTGAAGTTTTGTTTGCGGATCAGGTACAGCAGCAGGTCCAGCGGCCCCTCAAAGGCCTCCAGAAAGACTTCCAGCGCATCCGGTGGAATGTACAAATCCCGCGGCATGGCAAACAGCGGCTCACCATACAAGCGGGCGACCGCGACGTGGTCCACCACATCCGGCATGCCGGATGAATCGGGCTTGAATTGGGCGAGCAGTTCGGCGCTGTCAACCATGTCAGGCAGTCATTTTGCTATCTAATGTATAGCTATAATCGCACTGTTTCAGAGGGCTGGAGGCCAATTTGGCTCTTAATCAGTCAGGGTCTGGTAGACGTAAGGTTTTTGCCTGACCTGGGCGGCCCGGTACTCGCGCCAGGCGCTCCAGTCGACAGCTTTGTCCCACAATAGTTTCAGCCCCTGGCGTTGCTTTACGGCCAGCTCAGGGTTCTTGGCCTTGAGCTCATCGATGAACTGCGTTGCTTCAGACTGGTAATAGGGGCGGTGAAAAATATTCATGGACTTAAACCTTTCGGCGTTATTTTAGCGGCCTCCCACGGCGTCGAATGGGGCGCCCGCACCGCAGCATTTTCCTGTATAGAGGATAATGCCCGTTTGTCCCCAGGCTTGGGGATTTCACCAGCTATCGGATCGATAGCACTTAACCTTGGCTATGAATGACCGATTTGATGACTGAACTGACCCCCGATACCCTTCCCATGGCCTTTGCCCAGTTGCAGCTCGCCGCCCCTTTGGCGCGTGCCGTGGCCGACATGGGTTACGAGACCATGACGCCGATTCAGGCGCAGGCCATTCCAGTGGTGCTGCAGGGCCGTGACGTGATGGGCGCGGCCCAGACCGGCACCGGCAAGACAGCCGCTTTTGCCCTGCCTTTGCTGCAGCGCATGCTCAAGCACGAAAATAGTTCGACCTCACCGGCCCGCCATCCGGTGCGTGCCTTGGTGCTGCTGCCCACGCGTGAGCTGGCCGACCAGGTGGCGCAGGCGATCAAAGACTACGCCGTCCATACCAATCTGCGTAGCGCGGTTGTTTTTGGCGGTATGGACATGAAGCCCCAGACGCTGGAATTGAAAAAAGGCGTTGAAGTGCTGGTGGCCACGCCCGGACGGCTACTGGACCACATCGAAGCCAAGAATTGTGTGCTGAACCAGGTGGAATATGTGGTGCTCGATGAGGCCGACCGCATGTTGGACATCGGCTTTTTGCCCGATTTGCAACGCATCCTGAGCTATTTGCCCAAGCAGCGCATCACCTTGCTGTTCTCGGCCACGTTTTCGTCGGAAATCAAACGCCTGGCCAGCAGCTATCTACAAGACCCGGTAACGATTGAAGTTGCACGTTCCAACGCTGCTGCTTCCACCGTGGAGCAGCATTTTTACAGCGTTGATGCGGATGACAAGCGTCATGCCTTGCACCAGATCCTTAAATCACGCGGCATGAAGCAGGCCTTTGTGTTTGTCAACAGCAAACTCGGCTGCGCCCGCCTGGCCCGCTCGCTTGAGCATGAAGGCCTGAAAACCACGGCACTGCATGGCGACAAGAGCCAGGATGAGCGCTTGAAAGCCCTCGAAGCCTTCAAAAGCGGTGAGGTCGATTTGCTGGTGTGCACCGATGTGGCGGCGCGCGGGCTCGACATCAAGGATGTGCCGGCCGTCTTCAACTTTGACATTCCCTTCAATGCTGAAGACTATGTGCACCGCATTGGTCGCACCGGGCGCGCCGGCGCGGCTGGCCTGGCAGTGAGTTTTGTGGCGAAGAGCGACATTCGGTTGGTGACGGATATTGAGAAACTGCTCAATACCAAGATTGAACTTGAAGCCGTTGAATATGATGAAGATGTGCCCGACATCCGTAAGCAGGGCCGCATCAACGACGGCCACCGCATGTATGCCGAAGGTGCGCAGAACGACTCCCGCCATGGCGCCCATCGGGCGGGCTCGCTGCGCGACGTGGCCCATGAAGGCCAATATGCCCGGCCGGAGCGGCCACCCCGGCGCGATTTCACACGACCGCTGTCGGCGCCGCGTGATCCGTTTTTTGACAAGCCCTACGAACCTGCGGTGGTCGCCGCGGAAGCACCGTCCTGGGAGGCCGCTGCGACTCGGCAGGGTGGGCGCAGCGCGTCTGCCAATATCAAGCCCAAGCGCCGGGTTGCAGCGCTGTTCAAGTCGGCGTAGTGTGGGTTGGGGCCGGGTCGGCTAGCCGGGTTTTTGGGCTTGCTGACACTTGACCTGAATCAACTGCTGCTGCAGTTGCCCATTGACGCTTTCGAGCCGCAAGGCGCTTAAGGCACCACCCCAGACGCAGCCAGTATCGAGCGACAGCACGTTGGCGCGTCCCAGCCAGCCCAATGTGGACCAGTGGCCAAAAGCCAGCATGACGCCGGACGTCTGACGGCCCGGCACCTCAAACCACGGCAGATAACCGGCCGGTGCGGCGTCGAGCCCGCCGGTGGTGCCAAATTCCATGTGACCTGTTGGCGTGCAAAAGCGCAGGCGCGTGAGGGCGTTCACAATCACGCGCCAGCGGGCCGTGCCGGTCAGCGCCTCATCCCAATGGTCAGGCTGGTCGTCATACATATGCTGCAAAAAATCGCCCAGCGCCGCGCTGCGCAGTACCGACTCCACCTCCATGGCCAGGGCCATGGTTTGGGTTGCGGTCCAGCTTGGCAGGACGCCGGCATGCACCATGAGAACGTCATGCCCTGCGACCTGTTCCAGTATCGCCATGCGCTGCCACCTGAGCCAGTCCAGCATCGCCTGCCGGTCGGGTGCATCCAGAATGCCATTCAGTGTGTCGTGCCGGCTCGGCTGGCGCGCGCCGTAGGCAATTGCCAGCAGATGCAGGTCGTGGTTACCCAGTAGACATTGCGCTGCTGTGCCATAGCCCATCAGACGTCGCACCACGTCGGCCGAATCCGGCCCGCGGTTCACCAGGTCGCCCAGCAGAAAGAGGGTGTCGCGGCTTGGGGAGAAAGATATTTCATCCAGCAAGCGCTGCAAGGCGCTGTTGCAGCCCTGCACGTCGCCAATCAAGTAAAGTGCCATGGTGTTTATTCTCGCTTGTGATTCATGGAAATCTTGTTAATCGCCTTTCTGACCCTGCTCAATGGCGTGTTCGCCATGTCGGAGCTGGCTTTGGCCGCCAGCCGCAAAGTGCGGCTCACTACCATGGCCGAAGCAGGTGACAAAGGCGCGCACGCTGCGTTGACGCTGCTGGAGAACCCGAATCAGTTTTTATCTACCGTGCAGGTCGGCATCACGTCCATCGGCGTGCTCAACGGCATTGTGGGCGAGGCGGCATTCAGCGCCGGTGTGGCAGCCTGGCTGCACGGCTGGGGTGTCGCTGACAAAGCCGCTGCTATTTCAGCCACCGCGATTGTGGTCACCTTGATCACTTTCATCACCATCATTTTTGGCGAGTTGGTGCCCAAGCGCATTGGCCAGTTGCACCCGGAAATCGTGGCGCGCTGGGTGGCGCGGCCGATGGCGTGGTTGGCCACCGCCGCCGGGCCCTTTGTGAGCCTGCTCTCGGGTACCACTGCGGCAGTTCTCAAGTTGTTGCGCATTGACACAACCGGCGCGCGTGCCGTGACCGAAGAAGAAATCACTGCCAGCCTCGAAGAAGGTGTCGACGCCGGCGTGATCGAGCAGCATGAGCACCAGATGGTGCAAAACGTATTTCGGCTCGACGACCGGCCGCTGACCTCGCTGATGGTGCCGCGTACGGATGTGGAATGGCTGGATGCTTCCAATACGGTGGCCGACAGCTTGAAGCTGGCCGGCTCGGGTGGCGAAAGAGGGGCCCATTCCTGGTATCCGGTGTGCCGCGGCTCGCTCGATGACGTGGTGGGCAAGATCAGCGTGGCGCGCTTGCTGCAACTTGGCGCCGACACACCGGGCACGATCGAGGCCTATATCACCCCCGCCACCTTTGTGCCCGAGACGCTCAGTGGCATGGAGTTGCTGGAGCAGTTTCGTGCCAAAGCCGGCCGCTTTGTGCTGGTGGTCGATGAGTACGGCGTGGTGCAGGGTTTGCTGACACCCCGCGATTTGCTGGAGGCCATCACGGGTGAACTGCAGCCGGGTGCGCAGATTGATGCCTGGGCCACGCAGCGCGACGATGGTTCGTGGCTGCTCGACGGCCTGATGCCGGTGAGCGAACTCAAGGTTCGCTTGGCGATTGATGAGCTGCCAGAAGAAGACCGCGGCCGCTACAACACGACGGCGGGCTTGCTGATGTCCGTGTCGGGCCACCTGCCGTCGGTCGGCGAGCGCATCACATGCGCCGACTGGCAGTTTGAAGTGCTGGACCTCGATGGCAAGCGCATTGACAAGGTGCTGGCCACGCCACTGGCTGCCTGCGTGCAGCCGGGCCAGGTCACGCCTAGCCGTGCGTGACGACGCAGTTGCGTCCGCCAAGCTTGGCGTCATACAGCATGTCGTCGGCCTCCTTGATCAGTGCTTCGGCGTTGCGCGTGCCTGGAAAATAGGATACGCCGGCCGAAAAAGTGGACTCAAACCAGCGCTCTTCGAAGGGGTATCTGATGCGGCTGAAATCAACCCGGATGCGGTCCAGAATGTCAAACGCCTGATTGAAATCGGAACCCGGTAAAACCACCAGAAACTCCTCGCCACCATAGCGGCCTACCAGATCCGTCTTGCGCAGGCGCTGTTTGAGCAGCCAGGCCAGGCTGCGGATCACCTGGTCCCCGTTTGGGTGACCATAGCTGTCATTGATGGTCTTGAATTGATCAATGTCGATCATGGCCACGGCGAATTGTCTGCCGCTGGTGCTGGCCTCGTTCAGGGACGCGTTCAGTTTTTCCTTGATCGTGCGGTGGTTGAACAGTCCGGTCAGGCCGTCGTTCTGCATCGAGCGGCGCAGCGCCCGGTAGCGTTCTATCTTGCTCTTGACCACCGCGTTGAGGAAGACCGGGTTAAAGGGCTTGGTCAGGAAGTGATCCCCGCCCAGGCGCAGCGCGTCCACCTGCAACGCCATGTCGCCATCGCCGGACAGATAAACCACCGGCGTCGACAGGAACTCGGCATGCTGGCGAATAATGCGCGTCGCTTCCACGCCGGTACAGTCCGGCATGTACATGTCCATCAGAATCAGGTCCGGCTCAAATTCGCGCAGTCCACTGAGCACATCGGCCGGATTGGCCACGGCGAAGGACTCAATGCCGCTTTGTTTGAGTGTGCGCTGGATCGACTTGCTGGCCGTCAATGAGTCCTCCACCACCAACACGCGGTAGGGCGGCTCTTCTTCATTGCTGCATAACTCGATGATCCGGGCCAGGATGGTTGATTGCGGCGTGGCCGCGGCAAAGCAGAAGTCGCAACCCGCGCGCAGTTGCACTTTGAGGCTGTCGAAGTCAGCCTGCTGGGTGTAGACCATCAGTTTGCTGGCCAAAAAACGGGTACGCAAAGCCTGGATATGGTCGCACGCCGGTGCCAGCGCCATGTCCTGGGTATCAAGCAACAAAATGCTGGGTTCTTCAGCTTCCGAGGGAACGCCATGCCATGGATGAATTTCGGCCTGGATGCCGAAGTAGGCCAGCTGCGTCACCAGGGCGCGCCAGGAACTGTCGGCGTTGCTGATAAACCAAATGCGTTGCGTCGGATTCAGGCGGCTGGCGGTCCCGGTTTCCTGGGATTCGCGCCGTTGCTCCACGGGGCGGGTGTTGCTGTCAATGAAGCGCGTGACCCGCGTACCCAAGGACTCAATCTGGCCGCATAAATCGTTCAGGGTGTCGACCGATATCTGGTGCCGATCCGCCTCATCAAACAGGGTGAGTGCCTGTTGTTCCAGGTGGTGCGATAGCTGGTGCAGACCCGATAAACCCTGGTTCTGCAAAAAATCGGAAAAACTCGACAAGCAAACCGCAAACTCGACGAAAGGCTCAAAGTCGGGAGACTTGAGATAAGTCCACCATTTAAAGAGAAGTTCGTCGCTTTTCTTCTTGAGTTCAGCAGGCGGGCAGGACATCATTTTCTGTGCGGTTCGATCGGCTCATTATGACAGTGCAGCTTGCATGGCCCTGGCGACTGCGTGCGCCGACGCGGAGCCAATATGGCGTTGAGGATGTGCGTTGAGCTTTTCTTTTTTAGCCCCTGATCGATCTCCCAACTCGGCCCGTGTACCATCATCGCTCATGAAAGTTGATCCCGCCATTGTTCAAATGTCCGCTGAAAACGTGCGGGCCGACATGATCGTGCGGCAACCTGCCCTCAAGCTTGACCCCGCCATCATTCAGAAAATCAAGCAACAGGTGCCGATTTTCAAAGGCATGACGCCGGACTGTTTGATGCGCACACTGGCGATGGCTGAATATTTTTCGGTCAAGGCCGGTGAAGTGGTGTTCAACGAAGAAGATATCGGCGAGTCATTCTTTGTTCTGATCGCAGGTGAAGTGAGGGTTGAAAAATTGCGCAACGGACAGGTGGTCGAGCTGGCCCGGCTCAGCGCTGGCCAATGCGTGGGTGAGATGGCGCTGGTGAGCAAGCAACTGCGATCCGCCACGGTGCGCGCCATCCGTGATACCGTGACCATGCGCTTCTATCGCGAACTCATTGATACCAATCCTGAAAGTGCACACATCATTTACCGCAATATCGCCAGCATTCTCGCCAGCCGACTGGACGATTCAAGCGTGATGCTTGCCGATCTGGCCGGGCGAAATACAGGCCCTTGAAACCGGATGGCGATTCTTCTCGCACCCATGGAGGGACTGCTGGACTTTGTGCTGCGTGACATCCTGACCCGTGTCGGCGGGGTGGACCGCTGCGTGTCCGAGTTCATCCGCGTCAGCAACACCCTGCTGCCCGATCAGGTTTTCATTCGCGTCGTGCCTGAATTGCTCAATGGCGGGCGCACTTTTGCCGGCGTACCGGTCGCCGCCCAGTTGCTGGGATCCGACCCGGTCTGCCTGGCAGAAAACGCCGCCCGCCTGGCCGCTCTGGGGCCACATGGCATTGACCTGAACTTCGGCTGCCCGGCCAAAACGGTGAATCGCCACGGCGGCGGCGCTGCCTTGCTCGATGAGCCCGAGTTGCTGTTGGCGATTGTGGCGGCTGTGCGGCGTGCCGTCCCCAAAGCCATGCCCGTGTCGGCCAAGATGCGCCTGGGGGTTCATGACGACTCACGTGCGCTGGAGTGTGCGCTGGCCCTTGAAGGTGGTGGTGCCAGTGAGTTGGTGGTACACGCCCGCACCCGGGCCGACGCTTACCGCCCACCCGCTTATTGGGAACGCATTGCCGACATTCGAGCCGTGGTGCGCATCCCGGTGGTGGCCAATGGCGAAATATGGAATGTGCAGGACGCGCTGCGCTGTCGCGAGGAGTCGGGCTGCGACAGCTTGATGCTGGGCCGCGGTATGGTGACCAACCCGGGTTTGGCCCTGGCGATTCAGGCGGCCATGGCAGGGCCTGATGCCAGCCCCGCGCCTTGGGGGAGCGTGTGGCCCGATTCTTCCTTGACCACCTGCCCAGCGCTGTACCCGATCATCAACTGGCAGGCCCTGCTGCCATTCATTGCAGAATTTTGGCGCCTGGTGTGCGCGCGGCTGGATCGTCGCAAGCAGGCGGGCCGGCTTAAACAGTGGCTCAATTTTCTGCGCCACCACCACCCCGAAGCCGAGCGGGCCTATGTGGCGTTGCGGACCCTCAGTGAGCCCGCTGCCATTGGTCAATGGCTGGCGTTGCAGTGACAGACAAGGTTAGCTCGCAATTCTTGTTTTGCGGCCCCAGCGCTGTTCAATCAGCGGGAAAAGTGCCGCTATGAATCGATTACCATGCAGTCGTTCAGGAGCCTCTATGTTTGAAAACATTCGCATCACGCACCGCTTTATCGCTGTGGTTGTCATTTTCTCGGCCGCCATGTGGGCCGTGATCGGTGTCAGCTATTGGGGCCAGGCGTCGGCGCGGGAGAGTATCAAGACTTTGCACGATGGCGCCATGCAACCCGCCCTGCTGGCGGACCAGTCGATCGACAAAATCGTGCAGAACCGCCTGCAGGTTTTGCTGGCGTTCCAACATGCGCCGGACGGGCCACTGGCCTCTGTTCATGAGCACGCCACCAGCGTCCATACTGAGGCGATTGCCGCCAACCGTGTCGAGGCAAACCGGATTTTCAAGTTGATGGAATCCGCCTTGGCAAGCCCGGAGGAAAAAGCTGTTTTCGAGGCCACCAAAACCAGCCGCACAGCCTGGCGCGACAAGCTTGACCAGGCGGTCAACGCGATCCAGTCAAACGACTTCAGCCCGGCCACCATGACAGCCTTCCTCAAGGCCAGTCGTGAAGAAGGTGAAGCCGCTGTCAAGTCGCTGCTGGTCTACCGGGACTACCAGGTCAAGAAGGCGAATGAAGCCTACGCGGCGGCCCAAAGTCGCTTTCGCACGGCGCTGATCGCGTTTGGGCTGGTGATTTTGATCGCTGCCACGCCTGCGACACTGCTCACATTCACCCTGCTGACACGCATGCGCCATGGTTTCAAGCTGGCCAATGAAACTGCCACCGCTATTGCGGGGGGCGACTTGTCACACGCCGTGCCGCACACCGGTCGCGACGAAATTGGCGACCTGCTGCTGCACATGGACACCATGCGCAGCAAACTGCACCATGTCATCGGCCAGGTGCGCAACGGCTCCGATTCCATTGCCAACGCGTCGACCGAAGTGGCCACTGGCACGCTGGACTTGTCAAGGCGCACCGAGGAACAAGCCAGTTCGCTGGAAAAAACCGCCTCCGCCTCCGAGGAGTTGACCAGCACCGTGCAGGCCAACGCCGACAACGCCGCCCAGGCGAACCAGCTCGCGGCATCAGCCTCGGACGTGGCGAGCCGGGGTGGGGCGGTGGTGGCGCAAGTGGTCGACACCATGGAAGCCATCAACACCTCATCGCGCAAGATTGTGGACATCATTGCGGTCATCGACGGTATCGCCTTCCAGACCAACATCCTGGCACTTAACGCCGCCGTGGAAGCAGCGCGTGCCGGTGAACAGGGCCGCGGCTTTGCCGTGGTGGCGGCCGAAGTGCGCAGCCTGGCGCAACGCAGTGCCGAAGCGGCCAAAGAGATCAAGACGCTGATTTCAGACTCGGTTCAGAAGGTCGGCGTGGGCACGGCGCAGGTCGCCCAGGCAGGCGCCACCATGCAGGAGATCGTCGCCGGCATCCAGCGCGTGGCCGACATCGTGGGAGAAATCGCCTTGGCCAGCCGCGAACAGTCAGCCGGCATTGCCCAGATCAACCAGGCCGTCACCCATCTGGACGGCGTGACGCAGCAAAACGCCGCGCTGGTGGAGCAGACCTCGGCCGCCTCCAACGCCCTGCAGGATCAGGCGCGTGAACTCGCTGGTTTGGCAGCTTCGTTCAAGCTGGAACAGTATGTCGGCGCAAGCGGCAGCCAGGCCTTGGTGCGGTTGCGCTAGCGCCAGTTTGCAGTCAAGGCACCAGCGCAAATTTTATCTATTCGGCCACGGCCCGCGAGGGCCTTGGCTTACTGCCCATCACTGACCGGCACACAGCGGCAGAACAGATTGCGGTCACCATAGACGTTGTCGATACGGCCCACCGGCACCCAGTATTTGGATGATTTCAGGCTGGGTACCGGGAACGCGGCCAGTTCTCTGGAATAGGGCCGATCCCACGTCTCGCCGAGGAGCGCTGCGGCCGTATGCGGCGCGTGGCTGAGCGGGTTGTTTCCCTGCGGCCAAAGACCTTGTTCGACCTTGGCAATCTCCTCGCGGATGGCGATCATGGCATTGATGAAGCGATCCAGCTCATCCAGCGTTTCACTCTCGGTGGGCTCCACCATCAGCGTGCCGGGTACCGGAAAGCTCAGGGTGGGCGCATGAAAGCCATAGTCCATCAGGCGCTTGGTCACGTCTTCGGCGCTGACGCCGTGGACGCCACCACTGGTTTCTTTCAAGGGGCGTAAATCCAGAATGCACTCGTGCGCGACACGACCCGGCTTGCCGTCCTCTGTCGAACTGGTGTAGAGGGTCGGGTAGTGGTCTTTGAGCCGGACGCTGATGTAGTTGGCGCTCAGGATGGCGACCTCGGTGGCGGCCTTCAAGCCTGCAGCGCCCATCATGCGGCAGTACATCCAGCTGATGGGCAGGACCGAGGCATTGCCCAATGGCGCAGCCGCGACTGCGCCGATGCCGTTCGCCTCAGCGTGACCCGGCAAATACGGCACCAAATCAGCCACCACGCACACCGGGCCGACGCCGGGGCCGCCGCCGCCGTGCGGAATGCAGAAGGTTTTGTGCAGGTTCAGGTGGCTCACGTCGCCGCCAAACTCACCGGGTGCGGCCAGGCCCACCAGGGCGTTCATGTTGGCGCCGTCCACGTAAACGCGCCCGCCATGGGAATGCACCAAGGCGCACAGGTCTTTCACGCTGGTCTCAAACACACCGTGGGTGCTGGGGTAGGTGATCATCACTGCGCCCAGGTTGGCGCTGTATTGCTCGCACTTCGTCTTCAGGTCGACCATGTCGACATTGCCGTTGGCATCACACGCGGTCACCACCACCTTGAAACCGGCCATGGTGGCGCTGGCGGGGTTGGTGCCGTGGGCGCTGGAGGGAATCAGGCAGATGTTGCGCTGGCTCTGGCCGCGCGCGGCGTGGTAGCCACGAATCGCCATCATGCCCGCGTATTCGCCCTGGCTGCCGGCATTGGGTTGCAGGCTGATGCCGGCGTAACCGGTGGCCTGGCACAACCAGGCGCGCAGTTGCTCGTCCAGCTCGGCATAGCCCTCGCGCTGATTCGCCGGGCAGAAGGGGTGAATGTCGGCAAACTCGGGCCAGGTGATCGGAATCATCTCGCTCGTGGCGTTGAGCTTCATGGTGCAACTGCCCAGCGGGATCATGCTGCGGTCCAGCGCCAGGTCAAGGTCAGAGAGGCGGCGGATGTAGCGCAGCATGCCGGTTTCACTGTGGTGGGTGTTAAAGACCGGGTGCGTCAGGTAGCTGCTGGCGCGAAGCAGGGCAGCGGGCAGCAGGGTGCTGGCGGCTTGCTCGAAGTCACTGACCTGGGGCACGGTTTGTCCGGGCTTGGCAAAGAAGCGCAGTAGCGCTTCCACATCGGCGCGGGTGCTGGTTTCGTCCAGCGACACGCTTAATGAACTGTTGGAGGCAAATCGCAGGTTAGCCCCCTTGGAGAGGGCGTTAGTAGCTATTAAATTGGTAGCGTCACCGGTGTTCACCGTGAGTGTGTCAAAGGCGCTGGTGTTGGCTGTTTTGTAACCCAGGGCCAGTAAGCCTTGCGCCAATACCGCCGTCAAAGCCGCCACCCGCTGCGCAATGCGCTTCAAACCTGCGGGCCCGTGATAGACGGCAAACATGCTCGCCACCACGGCGGGCAGCACTTGCGCGGTGCAGATGTTCGAGGTGGCTTTTTCGCGGCGGATGTGCTGCTCACGCGTTTGCAGCGCCAGCCGGTAGGCCGGGTTGCCGTGCGTATCGATACTCACGCCCACCAGGCGGCCGGGCATGGTGCGTTTGTATTCGTCGCGGCACGCCATGTAGGCGGCGTGCGGGCCACCGTTGCCCATCGGCGTGCCAAAACGCTGCGTGGTTCCAACGGCAATGTCCGCGCCCAGTTCACCGGGTGGGGTGAGCAGGGTCAGCGCCAGCAGGTCTGCGGCCATGATGACGATACCGCCTTTGGCCTTGTAGGCTTTGATCCACTCGCGGTCATCACGCACCACACCGCTCACACCGGGGTATTGCAGCAGCACCGCAA
The DNA here is from genome assembly GCF_049302455.1 of Rhodoferax ferrireducens. Classification (GTDB taxonomy): domain Bacteria; phylum Pseudomonadota; class Gammaproteobacteria; order Burkholderiales; family Burkholderiaceae_C; genus Rhodoferax; species Rhodoferax ferrireducens_B. Next base: position 24,935 of record NZ_JBAQMD010000008.1, read on the forward strand.
AGCTGTCTTGCCCCAAGGCCTCATCGCCCTTGCAGGTTTTGACCTCAATGCCCAGCGGCTCGGCACGGGTCTTGATCACGGCCAGCGTTTGCGGCAGCACCTCAAGGTCGACAAAAAATGTGGTCGATTTCGATTTGCTGGCGCGCTGCGCCATGGTCATGGCCTCAGCTGCGGCGGTGGCTTCGTCCAGCATCGATGCATTGGCCATCGGCATGCCGGTCAAGTCCATCACCATGGTTTGAAAGTTGACCAGCGCTTCCATGCGGCCCTGGCTGATCTCGGCCTGGTAGGGCGTGTAGGCGGTGTACCAGGCCGGGTTTTCAAGGATGTTGCGCAAGATCACGCCGGGCGTGTGGGTGCCGTAATAGCCCTGGCCGATGTAGCTCTTGAACACCTTGTTTTTGGCGGCCATGGCTTTGAGCTCGGCCAGTGCCGCGGCCTCGGTAATCGGCGCGGGGATGTTCATGGCCTGGCTACGCGCGATGCTGCGCGGCACGATGGCGTCGATCAACGCGCTGCGCGACGTGGCAGCCACAGCGTGCAGCATGACGGCTTCGTCGGCCGCATCAATGCCAATGTGGCGGGCGATAAATTCAGAGGGGTTTTCTAGTTCAGACAGAGAGGGGGTAGAGGTCGTGGGCATGGCAGGCTCGATCATCCGTTCGCCCTGAGCCTGTCGAAGGGCCAGCGAAACTGGAAATGGGCAAGGGCTTCGACAGGCTCAGCCCGAACGGTGGGGCGTGGCGATCAGTGCGCGTCAGCCGCGTAGCTGGTGTAGCTGGTCTCGTCCATCAGTGTGTCCAGATCAGCCGGGTTGGCCAGTTTGACCTTGAAGAACCAGCCCGCGCCCAGCGGATCGCTATTGGCCAGTGACGGGTCGGCACGCAGGGCTTCGTTGACTTCCACGATTTCACCGTTGGCGGGCATGTACACGTCAGCGGCGGCCTTGACGGACTCGACGACGGCGGCGGCGTCTTTTTGCGCGTAGGTCTTGCCCACTTCAGGCAAATCGACAAACACCACGTCGCCCAAAGCGTCCTGCGCATGGGCCGTGATGCCGACGGTACCGAGGTTGCCGTCAATGTTGATCCATTCGTGGTCGGGGGTGTATTTGATGCTCATAGGGTTCTCGAAGAAAAATAAGATGAAGAAACAAGAAAATTAACCGCGGAAGTAGTTGGTCGGCACAAACGGCATCGCCACCACTTCCATCGGCACCGGTTTACCGCGCACGATGGCGTTGATGCGTGTCCCCAAGGTGGCCAACGCGGTTGGCACGTAGCCCATGGCGATGGGCTGGTCGATGGTGGGGCCAAGCAAGCCACTGGTCACTTCGCCAATGTGCTGACCATTCAAATCCTGCAATTCGATATGTTCGCGCACGGGAATGCGCTCCAGCGCCAGAAGTCCAACACGTTTTCGGGCTGCAGCCCCCGTACCACCTGCGAGTTGCGCTAGTATTTTTGTAGCACCCGGAAAGCCGCCAGCGCGCGCCCCGCCAGCGCGGCGCACCTTTTGCATGGCCCATTGCAAACTCGCTTCAACCGGTGTGGTCGTTGTGTCAATGTCGTTGCCATAGAGCGGCAGACCGGCCTCCAGCCGCAGCGAATTGCGTGCGCCCAGGCCAATCGGTTTGACTTCGGGTTGCGCCAGCAGTGCCTGCGCCAGCGCTTGCGCCTGGGAATCGAGCACTGAAATCTCAAAACCATCTTCGCCGGTGTAGCCGCTGCGGGTCAGGAACACGTCAATGCGCTGATCGCCCGCCTGGATGGTGAAGTTGCCACCGGTCATGAACACCAGCTTTTCAACACCCGGTGCCAGGCGCGACAGGGCGGCCACGGCCAGCGGGCCTTGCAGTGCCAGCAGGGCGCGTTCCGGCATCGGAATCACCTGACACCGGCTGCCGATCTTGGCCTGAATGTGCGCGATGTCACCGGCCTTGCAAGCGCCGTTGACAATGACAAAAATATCGCTGCCCCGGTTGACGAACATCAGGTCATCGATGATGCCGCCTTCGTCGTTGAGCAGCAGGCCGTAGCGCTGTTTGCCGACCGGCAAATCGATCACATCGACCGGAATCAGGCTCTCCAACGCGGCGCCAGCATCGGGCCCGACCAGGCGCAACTGGCCCATGTGGGACACGTCAAACAGGCCTGCGGCGGTGCGCGTATGTTTGTGTTCAAACATCAGGCCTGCCGGGTACTGCACCGGCATGGAATAGCCGGCAAAGGGCACCATGCGGGCGCCGAGCGACACATGCAGGTCGTTGAGCGGGGTTTTCAGAAGGCTCTCAAGCGCGGTCGTCATCAGCGAACTCCAATAAAGGAAAAGGGGCATGTCAAATTCCATGGCCTCGACTGCTGTCCAAGCCATGGGCTGCCCCCGCTGTCCGCTTTACCTGAGAGATTCGCCGCGCCTGTGCATGCCATGCTGGCTGACAGACTGCGGGTTGCTCCTTCGGTGGATCAGCCGCAGCGCCCAAGCGTCAGCGGTGACCTCTCTCCAGTGGGGAATCGCTCCAACCTCTTGCAAGGTTTGGAGCGTTTGTCAGTCCTTTTGCCTGAGCGTTCAAACTGCTGCGATCAGCAACTCTGCGCCTTCGGCGGCCACCTCAAGGGGCGGCTCTCTCCTGACCCGCAAGATTCTACAACTACATCCCGGCGTAATTGGGCCCGCCGCCGCCTTCAGGCGTGACCCAGACGATGTTCTGCGTCGGATCCTTGATGTCGCAGGTCTTGCAGTGCACGCAGTTGGAGGCGTTGATCTGCAGACGATCGGTGCCGTCATCGTTCTTGACAAACTCATAAACCCCGGCCGGGCAGTAGCGCGCCTCGGGGCCGGCAAACTTGGCCAGGTTGATGGCAACCGGCACCGACGCGTCTTTGAGTGTCAAGTGCGCGGGCTGATTTTCTTCATGGTTGACGTTGCCGATGAAGACGCTGCTCAAGCGGTCAAAGGTGAGCTTGCCGTCGGGCTTGGGGTAAACAATGGGTTGGCACTCGGCGGCGGGTTTGAGGTAGGCATGGTCGGGCTTGTCACGGTGAATGGTCCAGGGCATGTTGCCTCCCAGTCCAAACTGCTCGAAACCGTTTATCAGGGTGCTCACCCGCAAGCCATACTTGAACCAGGCCTTGAAGTTGCGCGATTTGTTGAGCTCGGTATAGACCCAGCTCTTCTCAAACGCCTCGGGGTAAGCGAGCAGTTCGTCATGCTGACGCCCGGCCGTGACGGCCTCAAAAGCCGCCTCGGCTGCCAGCATGCCGGTCTTGATGGCCGTGTGGCTGCCCTTGATGCGGCTCACGTTCAAGAAGCCCGCTTCGCAACCCACCAGGGCGCCGCCCGGGAACACGGTCTTGGGCAGCGCCATCAGGCCCCCGGCGGTGATGCTGCGCGCGCCGTAGGCCAGCCGCTTGGCGGTGACTTCGCCTTTGTCGTTCTCAAAGTACCAGCGCACATTGGGATGGGTCTTCCAGCGCTGGAACTCCTCGAACGGGCTTAAGAATGGGTTCTGGTAGTTCAGCCCGGTGATGAAGCCCAAGGCGATCTTGTTGTCCCCCATGTGGTACATGAAGGAGCCGCCGTAGGTGCTGTTGTCCAGCGGCCAGCCCGCGGTGTGCATGGCAAAGCCCGGCTGATGGCGCGAGGGGTCCACCTCCCATACCTCCTTGATGCCCAAACCATAACTTTGCGGATCACAGCCCTCGTCAAGCTTGTACTTGGCAATCAGCTGGCGCCCCAAATGACCGCGCGAGCCTTCGGCAAAAATGGTGTATTTGGCCAGCAGTTCCATGCCGATCTGGAAGTTTTCGCCCGGCTCACCCTCCTTGTTCACACCCATGTTGCCTGTGGCCACACCCCTGACGGCACCTTGTTCGGTGTAAAGCACTTCAGCGGCGGCAAAGCCGGGGAATATTTCCACGCCCATGCTTTCGGCCTGTGTCGCCAGCCAGCGCGTCAGCTCGCCCAGGCTGATGATGTAGTTGCCGTGGTTATGGCTGCATTTGGGCAGCAGAAAATTGGGCGTGCGATAGCCCGAGGTTTCACTCAGGAACATCATGGCGTCATCGGTCACCGGCTGGTTCAGGGGCGCGCCCATGGCCTTCCAGTCGGGGAACAATTCATTCATGGCAACGGGGTCCATGATGGCGCCCGAGAGGATGTGCGCGCCGGGCTCGGCGCCTTTTTCCAGCACCACCACCGACAGCTCCCGGCCTTTTTCAGTGGCCAGTTGCTTGAGGCGGATGGCGGTGGACAGGCCGGCAACGCCGCCTCCAACAACAACGACGTCGTATTCCATCGCTTCACGGGGGCCAAACTGGGCCAAGATTTCCTGGTTTGTCATGGTTGAACTCATCTGATAATGGGGCATGGTCCGGGAATGGACCGCGACCCGTGATTGTCGAACGCAGAAGCGATTTTAGGCGTTGATTTTGCAAAATAGAACGGTCGTTCTTTTGTTATTGATGGAGACTCTCTAAATGGCTTACAACATTGATCTTTCAGGCCGGGTGGCATTCATCACCGGGGCCTCCAGTGGCTTGGGTGCCCAATTTGCCAAAACCCTGGCCAGCGCCGGTGCTGCCGTGGTGCTGGCGAGTCGCCGACTGGACAAACTCAAGGATTTGCGCGCCGAAATCGAAGGTCAGGGCGGTGACGCCCATGCGCTTGAACTCGATGTGACCGACATCGACTCCATCAAGTCGGCCGTGGCGCATGCCGAGACCGAAGTCGGCTCGATTGACATCCTGGTCAACAACTCGGGCGTCAGCACCACGCAACGCCTGCAGGACGTGTCACCAGACGACTATGACTATGTGTTCGACACCAACGTCAAAGGTGCTTTTTTTGTCGCGCAAGAGGTCGGCAAGCGCATGCTGGCGCGCTCCAAAGGCGCAGCGCCCGGCACCTTCACGGGTGGGCGCATCGTCAACATTGCCTCGATGGCGGGCCTGCGCGTGCTGCCGCAAATTGGGGTCTATTGCATGAGCAAGGCAGCGGTGGTGCAAATGACCCGCGCCATGGCGCTGGAATGGGGCCGGTTTGGCATCAACGTCAACGCCATTTGTCCCGGCTACATCGACACCGAGATCAACCACCAGCACTGGCACACCGAACAGGGTAAAAAGCTGGTGCAGATGCTGCCACGCAAACGCGTTGGGCAGGCCAAAGACCTGGACGCTGTGCTGGTCATGCTGTGTTCGGACCAAAGCCATTTCATCAACGGCGCCGTGATCTCGGCCGACGATGGTTTTGGCGTTTAAGCAGGGATGCTGAAAGGAATTCTGGCCGGGCTCGCTGCGGGCGCCTTGTGGGGACTGGTTTTTGTGGTGCCGCGCATGACGCCAGGGCTGTCATCGGTTGACCTCACCGCCGGTCGTTTTGTCAGCTACGGCCTCATGTCGGCGTTGTCGATGGGGTTTACCTGGGCCAGCCACAAACTGCCCACAGCGCGCCAAGCCGTCACGGCCCTCGGCATGAGCCTGCTCGGCGCTACCGGCTACTACCTGCTGCTGGCACTGGCGATTGGGCGTGCCGGTACCGAGGTGCCCACGCTCATCATTGGCACCATTCCTCTGTGGGTCATGCTGCTGGGCAAGCCCTTGGGACTGAAATGGTCATCCCTGTTGCCCGGCTTGCTGCTCACCGCAACCGGTCTGCTGCTGATGATGAACGCCACGTTCACGGCGCACCCAGCAGGCGCTTTGGTGATTGAGCCTGACGGTACCCGCTTCTGGAGCGGTGTTGCACTGGCGACAGCGGCGATGCTGTGCTGGACGGCGTTTGCCATCCTGAACGCGGCCTGGCTCAAGCGCCACCCGGAGGTCACCGCCACCGAGTGGACCAACTGGCTCGGCATGGCCACCGGTGTTGGCGCGGCGCTGCTCTGGCTGGTCGCAGGTTCGGAGCCAAAAGTGCTGTTAGCCCTTGAACAGCCTGCACAAGCAGCTATTATTTGCATAGTAACGGGGGTGGGCTCCGCGTGGGCCGCCAGCATTTTGTGGAACATCGCCAGCCAGCGCCTGAGTGTCAGTTTGTGCGGCCAACTGATTGTCAGCGAGACCTTGTTTGCCCTGTGCTACTCGTTTTTGTGGGACCAGGCCTGGCCCGGCGCGCTGCAATTGCTCGCCGCCGTGCTGTTCACGCTGGGTATTCTGGCCAGCATTCGGGCCCATCGATGAAGGTCTGGAGCAAGCGCAATGTGCAGCGCGGCAGCCGCAAACGCTGGGTCGGAGCGACCGGCTCGCTCAGCGCTCGGCTGGCGGCTGCGGGGCAGCGTTTTAGCGTGCAGGTGCTCAGCCAGGGCCTGCAAGCGCTAGACCCCGATGAGGCCAGCGCCCTGGGTCTGACCAGACTCAAGGTCGGCTATGTGCGCGAGGTGCTGTTGCGCGTGGACGATGTTGCTGTGGTGTTTGCCCGCAGCGTCACCGCGCACCCGCACTCACAAGGGCCGTGGCGCTCCATCCGGGGCCTGGGCACGCGGCCACTGGCCGACGTGCTGTTCGTGCAACACGGCATCGCGCGCACGCCGCTGCAATTTGCCAGTCTGCAAACCGCCAGTGCGCTGCATCGCCATGTGGCACACGCCTGGCTGGACGCCACCGGCGCAGCATTGGCCAGCCGCGCGCTGCCCGCGCGGCGCTCGGTCTTCACGCGCGGCGCGGCACCGCTGCTGGTGATGGAAGTGTTTGCAGCACCGGATGCGCCCTGGGGCTGGCTGACCACCAAGACACGCCGCGGGCCACCTGCTTTACCAAGGACGAAACCATGAAATTCGAGATTCCAGAGCAAAAAAAGCTCGTCTTCCAGATGGTCATCCCGATTCGCTGGGGCGACATGGATGCGATGAACCACGTCAACAACACCACCTACTTCCGCTATCTGGAAACCTGTCGTATCGACTGGATGCGTTCCATCGGCTGTGGTTTTTGGGGTCAGAGTCCAAATTCGCCCAGCCAAATGGCTGGCCCTTCGGGGGCGACGCCAGGCGTCGCTGCGAAATTGGCGTCTGACCCCAAAACCCAAGGTCCGGTGATCGTCAACGCCTTCTGCAACTTCTACAAGCAGCTCGAATACCCCGGCGACGTCGTGATGAAAATGTACGTCAGCGACCCCGGCCGTACCACCTTTGAGAGTTGGGCCACCCTGGAGCGCGCTGACCAGCCGGGTGTGATTTACGCCGCCGGTGGCGCCACCACCATCTGGGTCGATTTTCCGAAGCAAAAGGCCACCACGTTGCCCGACTGGATGCGCGAGCTGGTGAGCTAGTTTGTAGACAAAGTCAGGCTCCAGCCCCCAGCCCCCGTCCTTATTGAGATACTGTTGCAAGATTGTGTACAGTCTGCGGTAATTGCTTGAACAGACGCTCATCGGAGGTTGATTGAATAGAAACGGCTTAGCGCCCAGGGAGCGACCTTTTTCCATCGTCGGTATTGGCGCCTCCGCCGGGGGTCTGGTGGCGCTGGAGCAATTTTTTTCGCAGGTGCCGCCTGACAGTGGTCTGGCCTATGTGATCGTGCAACATCTGGACCCCAAGCGCGAAGGCATGCTGGTGGAGTTGCTGCAACGTCATACCCCGCTGCCGGTGGCCGAGGTGCGAGACCAGACGCTGGTCGAGCCCAATCATGTTTATGTCATTGCGCCGGGCCGCGATCTGTCCTTGCTCAACGGCGTGCTGCATTTGCTGGCACAGCCTGAGCCTCGAGGTCTGTGCTTACCCATTGATTTCTTTTTCAAGTCGCTGGCCGATGACCAGCAGCAAAACAGCATCGGCGTCATCCTCTCCGGCATGGGTTCAGACGGCACCCAAGGCTTGCGCGCCATCCGCCAGGCCGCTGGCGCGTGTTTTGTGCAAACCCCCGCGAGCGCCCAGTTTGACAGCATGCCGCGCACTGCGCTGGAGGCCGGTGTGGCCGACGTGGTGGCCCCGGCCGAGGAGTTGCCGCTCAAAATAATGGCCTATGCGGGGCGCAGCCAGCTTGCCGTCGCAGCCGACGTCCGGCTTCAATCGGATCAAAAGGATGACGGTTTTCTCGATAAAGTGATTCTGTTGCTGCGCAACCAGACCGGCCACGATTTTTCGTTTTACAAAAAATCCACCATTTTGCGGCGTGTTGAGCGGCGCATGGGCCTGCATCAACTGCCGCATGTCTCCGAGTACCTGCGCTATTTGCGTGAAAACCCGGACGAGTCCGAGCTGTTGTTCAATGAGTTGCTGATTGGGGTGACCAGTTTCTTTCGCGACTCTTCGGTATGGAATCAGCTCAAAAACGAGGTCCTGCCCGCGTTGCTCGCAAGGCACCCGCAGGGTGCCGCACTGCGCGCCTGGGTGCCCGGCTGCTCGACCGGCGAAGAGGCGTATTCGCTGGCCATGGTTTTCAAGGAGGCGCTGGAGCTGGCCAAGCCAGAGCCGCGCTTCACGCTTCAGATTTTTGCCTCTGATCTGGACCGCGACGCCATTGCCACGGCGCGCAACGGCATCTACCCGCGTTCTATTGCCGCCGATGTGTCGGAAGAGCGTCTGGCCCGCTTTTTTGTGGACGACGCTGCCGGCTACCGGATCAACAATGAAATTCGCGAGATGGTGATCTTTGCCGAGCACAACCTCATTGTCGATCCACCCTTCACAAAACTCGACCTGTTGAGTTGCCGCAACCTGCTGATCTACCTGGAAGCCGAGTTGCAGGCGACGCTGATGCAGCTGTTTCATTACAGCCTCAGTGCGGGCGGTTTCTTGCTGCTGGGTAGCGCCGAGTCGATTGGGGCCGCCACTGAATTATTTGCCCCCTTGCCGGGCAAATCACGACTTTACCGGCGCCTGGATGCGCCGGATCGGGCGCTGCGAGTCGGTGTTCCGGCGACGTTTGTGCAGGCGCATGGCAGGGTGGGGGCGGGCGCAGCCGCCCTGACGAGCGACGGCTTGCCGACCACGCCCAGCCTGAAGGTCCTGGTGGAAACGCTGGTGTTGCACCGCTACGCGCCAGCGGCGGTGCTCGTGACAGAGAAGGGAGACGCGCTTTATTTCAGCGGCAAAACCGGAGGCTATCTGGAGCCCGCTGCGGGCAAGCCCAGCCTGAATCTGTTCGCCATGGCGCGCGACGGGCTCAACCAGGCACTGAGCGAAGCATTTCACCGCGCGCTGCGTGACAAAACCCTGGCCACGCGCAAAAACGTCAAGATCAGCAGCGAGACTGGGGTGCAGTATGTTGACGTCGTCGTCCAGCCCTTGCAGGAGCCAGCAGCCCTGCGCGGCCTGGCGCTGATTGTTCTCTTTGACGTCCCCAAGCCCCACCATCGCCGCTCCCAAGCCAAAGGCGTCGACCTGGTCTTTGACGGCACCCAGGTTGAAACCCTGTTGCAGGCGCTGCAGCAGTCGCGCGAGGATGCCAAATCAGTGCGCGAAGAAATGCAAACCACGCAAGAAGAGCTGAGATCAAGCAACGAAGAGTTGCAGTCGCTGAATGAAGAACTGCAATCCGCCAACGAGGAACTGACCACCTCCAAGGAGGAGATGCAATCGATGAACGAAGAACTGCAGACGGTCAACTATGAATTGCAGGCCAAAGTGGCCGACCTGGCGCGCGCCAGCAACGACATGAAAAACCTGCTCGACAGCACCGAAATTGCCACCTTGTTTCTGGACGAGGCGCTCCATGTGCGGCGCTTTACGCCGCAGACCACTCGCATCATCAAGCTCATTCCGGGCGACATGGGACGACCCATCACCGACATCGTCTCTGATCTGATCTACCCCGAACTGGTGCAGGACGCCCGTGACGTATTGCGTACGCTGGTTTTTTGTGAAAAGGATGTACCTACCGTCGATGACCGCTGGTACAAGGTGCGCACCATGCCTTATCGCACGCAGGAGAACCGGATTGACGGCCTGGTGATTACCTTTTCGGACATATCCAAGAGTAAAAAGCTTGAAGCCGAGTTGCGGGCCACGCAGGCCCGGCTGGCGGCGCAGCCTGACAACGCGAAACCACAGGGGAATGGCGATGGGATTCCGTAGAAACCCGCTTAGCATGGATGAATTGCGCGAACTCGCCCGCAAGCGATTCCTGGGGCGCACCGCCAGCTCGGCCAAGACCTTGAGCGTCGCGGAAGCACAACGTTTATTTGAAGAACTCGAAATCCATCAAATTGAGCTGGAGCTGCAAAACGAGCACCTGAACACGACCCGCATGCAACTGGAGTCGGCGCTCACGCAAAGCAACGAGTTCAACGATTTTGCGCCGGTCGGCATTTTTTCACTCGACGCCGCCGGGGCCATCACCAAGCTAAATCTCGCCGGGGCCAGTCTGTTGGGCCGCGAGCGCGCCCGCCTGTTGGGGAGCCGGCTCGGGCTCTTCGTGGCCGACGCCGACCGTCCGCAGTTCAATGCCTTGCTGGCGCAGGCCACCAACTCCGGTGACGTGCAAAGCAGTGAATTGACATTTTCCAACAAAGGGCCGCTGGTCTCGCATGTGCAAATCAAGGTGGCAGGGTTGGGGCCGGCCCAGGGCTGGCAGATCATTCTGGTGGATATCACCGAACGCAGGATGGCAGAAGAACAGTTGCGCGCCAGCGAGGAACGCTGGAAGCTGGCGCTGGAGGCTGCCGGCGATGGTGTGTGGGACTGGAACGTGGTGACGGGCGAGCAGGTTTTTTCCAGGCGCTTCGAGCAACTCTATGGTTTTGCCGAGAAAGAATACGGGCATCACCTTGATGACTGGGTTGCCCGCATCCATCCCGACGATAAGGATCGTGTGATCAGCGAGCATCAAGCGTGCCTGTGCGGCAAGACCGCCAGCACGTTCATTGAATTTCGGGGCCAATGCAAGGATGGCAGCTGGAAATGGGTGCTTTCCCGCGGCGCCGTCGTCAGCCGCAACGCTCACGGTCAACCCCAGCGCATGATCGGTACGCATGTCGACATCAGCAAGCAAAAAATGACTGAAGAGGCCTTGCGGGTTGCCAGCCATTTCCAGCAGGCGGTGTTTGATTCCCTGGCGGCCCATATCGCGGTGCTCGACCAGGCGGGTACGGTGATGCAAACCAATGCGGCGTGGCGGCAATATACCGTTGACAGCGGGTTTGCGGCGCGCCCCTGTTGCCAGGAGGGCAGCTATCTGAAAATTCTCGCTTGCCTGACTGAACAGGACCCGCAAACGGTGCAGGTCGCTCAGGCCGGCATCAGCGCGGTCCTGGCCGGCGAGCTGCCCTATTTCCAGCTGGCCCAGCCGTTCTTTACCCCGCTGGACAAGCGCTGGTTCAGCCTGAAAGTCACACCGGTGCACGATGGCGAGCAGCGGCTGGTGGTCAGTCACGAAGACGTGACCCAAATCAAGACCGCCGAATTGAACAGCTTGACGCTGGCCAATCGGGACACCCTGACCGGCGCGCTGAGTCGACGCAACTTCTTCAACCTGGCCGAGCAGGAGGTGGTCCGCTCGATTCGCTATGCCTTGCCCCTGATGGTGCTGATGCTGGACCTGGATCATTTCAAGGTCATCAACGACCGGTATGGCCATGCCGCAGGCGATGTGATTCTGCAAAAGTTTGTGCAAACCGTGACCGGTGTGTTGCGCGAGTCCGATCTGATTGGGCGCATCGGTGGCGAGGAGTTTGCGGTGCTGTTGCCCAATACCCCGCTCGAAGGCGGACGCGCACTGGCGCAACGCATTGTTGACCGCGTTCGTGCCGACCCGGTGCAAGTCAATGGCCATCTCATCGCGTACACGGTCAGCATTGGCGCGGGCTGTTTGTCGGGCGAGACTTCGTTTGCCGCTCTGTTGAGTCTGGCCGACGCGGCGCTGTACCGAGCCAAGAACGGGGGGCGCGACCGCCTTGAAGTGGGGCCGGCTGACGCCCCTTAGCGCACTCTTAGCGACGCCTTTGCGAATCATCAAGCGCCTGCGTCAGGCGCTGGCTACGCTAAAACCATCTCGGAATCCGGATGGCACATCATGTTCAAGTCTTCCTTCGACACTGCAATTTCAGAGCATGTCTGGCGCACCCGCTACTTGTGGGCGGAGCCGGGCAGCGTGCCGGAGCCCACCATTGAGAACACCTGGGAGCGGGTGGCATTGGCCGTGTCGGGCGCCGAACCTTACCACCAGAATGATTGGCGCGAGCGTTTTTTGGCGATGCTCAGCGATTGGCGCTTCCTGCCTGGCGGACGCATATTGGCGGGCGCGGGCACCTCGCGCCGCGTGACCCTGTTCAATTGCCTGGCCATGGGGCCCATCGAGGACTCGGTGCAGGGTATCTTCAATGCGCTGCGCGAGGCGATGCAGTGCCTGCAGGCCGGCGGTGCTATCGGTATCGACTTCTCTACCCTGCGCCCCGCGTTGGCGCTGGCGCAGTCGAGTGGCGCGGTAGCCAGCGGGCCGGTTTCGTTCATGAACGTCTGGCAGGCGGCCAACGCGGTGCTGGAGGCGGGCAACCGGCGCCGCAGCGCCATGCTGGCGACGCTGCGTTGTGATCACCCGGATATTGAAGCTTTTATCGACGTCAAACTCGACACCGGTGCCTTGTCGCACTTCAAGCTGTCGGTGTTGTTGAATGATGAGTTCATGCAGGCGCTGCAGGAAGACGGTCCGTGGCCGCTGGTTTTCCCGCTGGGCGAACACCCGATTCCGGTCGGCGGCGAAGTGTGCGAGCGCGTCTGGTCCGACGGCGGACCGCCGCAACTGTGCCTGGTGCATCGGCGCGTGCCCGCGCGCGCCTTGTGGGAGAAACTGCTGCAAGCCCAACATGCCAGTGGCGAGCCGGGCGTGCTGTTCATCGACCGGATCAACCGCGCCAACAATCTCTGGTATGACGAGCATCTGACGGTGACCAACCCCGATGGCGGCGTGCCGCTGCCACCTTGGGGCGCGTGCAATCTGGGGTCGATCAACCTGAGCCGGTTTGTCAAGCAGCCGTTTGCCGCACACCCCAGTGTCGATCTGGGTGGTCTGCGGGCCGTGGCGGCAGTGGCAACGCGCTTTCTGGACGACGTGTACGACATCTCCCTGTTCCCCCTGAAAGCGCAGCAAAAGAGTGCGCTGGCCAGCCGACGCATTGGCCTGGGCGTCACCGGGCTGGCCGATATGCTGGCCATGCTGGGCCTGCGTTACGGTTCACCGGCGAGCATTGACCTGACGCGCGAAATCATGGACGCCATCCGCGATACCGCCTACCGTACGTCGGTCGAGCTGGCCCAGGAGAAAGGCGCGTTTCCCGCCTGCGACAAGCTCAAATATGGTGCCAGTCCGTTTGTGCTGGGACTCGACCGCGCGCTGCAGGACGCCATCGCGCAGCACGGCATTCGCAACAGCCACCTGCTGGCGGTGGCACCCACGGAGTCCATCAGCTTGCTGGCCAACAATGTGTCAAATGGCATAGAGCCCATGCGGGCTTTCCAGGCCATGCGCCGGGTGCGCGGGGCTGAAGGGCAGGCCGTGTTTTTTGACGTTGAAAACGCCGCCTGCCACCAGTACCAAGCCCTGCACGGACCGGACGCGCCCTGGCCGAAACACTTTGTGCAAGACGCGGACGTGAGCGCTGAAGACCAGTTGCAGCTGATGGCAGCGGTGCAGTCGTACGTGGACAACGCGCTGTCTAAAACCGTGTATCTGCCTGCGAGTGCCAGCGTGCAGGATGTGGGACTGGTGTTGCAACAGGCGTGGGAACTGGGGCTCAAAGGCTGTTCAGTCGAGCGCCAGGGCCATCTACCGACCGCCCTGACTTGATTGGTTAACTGGTTGCAGGGTTTCACTGGTCCACTGATCCAACAATCAAGTCATTTGCGGACGATCTTTTCAGCTGCAAAGAGACTGAATCATTGAGCAAGCCATCAGGCTGACAGGATTGAATAATTTATACAAAATCAGCCTGTAGCCCCCGTGAATAAAGCGTAATATGCTACGTTTTAGATAGCAACCATCACACCGGCAACTGCAGCGCACGCTCAACACGCTCCTGCAGCTCGGCATGCTGGTAGCGCGTCAGGTCGCCCGTGACGGCGCGCTCCAGAATACTGGTTGCGGCACTGCTCAACAAGGGTTTTATCTCCCCGAGCATCGGGCTGCTGGCGATCAGCAGCAAGGCCTCGCAACGCCGTTCGGTCACGCCCTGGTTGAGGTAGTCGGCCAACTGGCGGGCAAAGTTGGCTCGGGCTTTGTCTTTGACCTCGATCTGGGGCTCAAATTGCGTGCCCGCATGGCCGGTGCGGCCGTGGCCCTTGCCCGCCGCACCCGTCAGGTCGCCGCCGGCGGCCTCGTCAATCAGGTTCTTGGCGGGATAGACAAAGTCAGCCAACTCAATCAGCGCGTGATCTGATGACCGACGCTCCAGAAGGCGTGCCCGTGAGGCATTGGCGACCAGAATCCAGGTTTTTTTCATGATGCTTCTCGTGTGTTGTGGTGGTCAAAACATGGGCGCTGCGCCACCACCGGGGTCGAGCGTCTCGTCTCCATGTGAGGGTTTGGGCGCGGTGGCAATCAGGCAGGCGGTGCCGAGAATCAGGCTGGCAATCGAGGCGGCGTTTTGCAAGGCCAGCCGCGTCACCTTGGCCGGGTCGATGACGCCCATTTGCAGCATATCGCCATACGTGCGGCTCGCTGCGTTGTAGCCAAAAGCGGGGTCCGGCGATTCATCAACCCGGTTCAGGATCACCGACGGTTCATCACCGGCATTGCTGACGATGCAGCGCAGGGGTTCTTCCAGGGCGCGAGCCACCAGGTGTATGCCCGATGTCTCATCGAGCGTGCTGCCCGTCAAGGTGAGCAAGGCGCGCCGGGCGCGCAACAGTGCCACGCCGCCCCCAGGCACGATGCCTTCTTCAACCGCCGCGCGGGTGGCGTGCAAGGCGTCTTCGACCCGAATCTTGCGCTCTTTCAACTCGGTTTCAGTGGCGGCGCCGACCTTGATCAAGGCCACACCACCGGCCAGCTTGGCCGCGCGCTCGTCCAGCTTCTCGCGGTCATAGTCGCTGCTCGCCAACTCGCGTTCCTTGCGGATGGTGGCGATGCGTTCCTTGATCGCCTTGGGCTCGCCGGCGCCGCCAATCAAGGTCGTGGTTTCCTTGCTGATTTCAGCCCGGGTGGCGCGCCCCAGGTCCGACAGCTTGACCTTGCCCAGCGTCAGCCCGACTTCGTCGCTCACGACGCTGCCACCGGTGAGCACCGCAATGTCCTGCACCATCGCCTTGCGCCGGTCGCCAAAGCCCGGCGCCTTGACCGCGCAGGTTTTCAGGGTGCCGCGTATCGTGTTGATCACCAGCGCCGCCAGCGAATCGTTGTCGACCTCCTCGGCAATGACCAGCAGCGGCCGGCCCTCCTTGACGATCTCCTCTAACAGGGGCAGTAGGTCTTTCAGTGAGCTCAGGCGCCCCTCACACAACAGAATCGCGACGTCTTCGAGCACCGCGCTCTGGCGCTCGGCATTGTTAATGAAATAGGGCGACAGAAAGCCGCGGTCAAACTGCATGCCTTCCACCACGTCGAGCACGCTGACCAGGCCGGAACCGTCCTCGATCGAAATCGCCCCTTCACGCCCGACTTTGTCGATCGCGCTGGCCAGCAGGTCGCCAATGGAGCGATCGTTGTTGGCCGAGATCGCCGCCACATGCGCAATCTCCTGCGAGCTGGTACAGGGCTTGGACAGCTGTTTGAGCTCTGCCACCACCGCGTCGATGGCGATCTCGATGCCGCGCTTGAGGTCCATCGGATTCATGCCGCCGGCCAGATAGCGCAAGCCCTCGTGGATCATGTTGTGCGCCAGCACGGTGGCCGTGGTGGTGCCGTCGCCCGCCATTTCACTGGTACGTGCTGCCACCTCGCGCAGCAGCTGCGCCCCCATGTTCTCAAAGCGATCTTCCAGCTCGATCGACTTGGCCACCAGCACGCCGGAGTTGACGATTTGCGGCGAGCCAAAGTCGCGCTCCAGAATCACGGTGCGTCCGCGCGGACCAAGGGTGACCTTGACTGCTTCAGCCAGCGTGTCAACGCCACGGCGAATTTTGTCGCGGGCGTCGTCATGAAAAATAAGTTGCTTGGGATTCATGATGGGTACTGTGCACAAGACGTTTATGCATCCTAGGAGCGGGGCTCCAGTGCGTGCTTGACAATTCGCAAGCGCGCCCGCTGCGCCATTTTTGGGGCGGCCAAGCCGGGCGGCTGCAAGGCCTGGTTCGATGCCAGGTTTGAGAAATCTCAACTCAGCCGCCAGTGGCTTTATCTAAAGTTAATTGGGCAACATGGCCGACCGTGGGGCCTGATCAACATAGATTTCTACCGTTGGAGAACATGATGAGAACCGATGCCGAACTGAAAGCCGACGTGATGGAGCGGCTGGACGCGATTCCCGCTGTCAACGCGTCTGATATTGAAATCGACGTTGACAGTGGCGTGGTGACCTTGCGTGGTCACGTCGACACGCACCAGACCAGATTTCAGGTGGAGCGAACGGCCCGGCGTGTTCCCGGCATACGCAGTTTGTCCATCAGCCTCAAACCAGGCCAATTGGCTGGCAAAAAGCATTACCACTGAGCATGGGCGCAAGGCGTCGCGTGACCGTTTCGGATTGACGGCAAAGGCAGGCTTGAGCCGGGGCGGGCAGCCCTGGCTATGAGCAATTGCCGCTCAGTCCGAAGCCACCTTTTTCAGCAGTTGCTGAACCGATAGTTCGGCCGCGCGACGCTGCTCCATATCGGTTTCAAACTGCCAATCCCGCATCGACATGGATAACTCGACGAGTGCATCGCGCAACTCAAACAGGGCGGCGCCGATTTCCTGGAGCGCGCTTTCCACGTTGGCGCTGGGTGGTGAGTCTTTCATTGAGATTCTCCTCATGGGTGACTTGAATCAACCTTAATGGGATCACGCCTGGCGCAGCTTGCGTATGCTCAAGGGGCGTCACGCGAGACGTCAATGGCGGCAAGCACCGCCTCGTCGATGTCGTCAAGATAGACGAATTCGAGTTGTTGCCGGGCCGGCAGCGGAACCTCCTCCAGGTCTTTGCGATTGCGCGCTGGCAGCATGACTTTTTTGATGCCGGCGGCCAGGGCGGCGAGCATTTTTTCCTTGATGCCACCGACCGGCAGCACCAGGCCGCGCAGGCTGATCTCCCCGGTCATCGCCACGTCGCTGCGCACCGGCCGGTCCATGAACAGGGAGGCTAGCGCAATGAACATGGCGACACCGGCACTGGGGCCATCCTTGGGGATGGCGCCGGCCGGCACATGGATGTGTACATCCACTTTTTCCAGGTTGGCCGGGTCGAGCCCAAACGTGGCGGCCCTTGATTTCACCAGCGTCAGCGCGGCCTGCGCTGACTCCTTCATCACGTCGCCCAGTTGCCCGGTCAGGATCAAGCGTCCCGTGCCGGCCGTGCGACTGGCTTCGATGAAGAGAATGTCACCGCCCACCGGCGTCCAGGCCAGCCCGGTCGCCACCCCCGGCATGCCCGCGCGCAAGGCAACTTCGTTTTCAAATTTGGCCGGGCCCAGCACCTCGACCAGATCCGGTGCGTCAACCCGCGCGGTTTGAATCTCTCCCTCGGCGATGCGCACGGCGGTGCGGCGGCAGACGGCACCAATTTGCCGCTCCAGGTTGCGCACGCCCGCCTCGCGCGTGTAGTCCCGGATGATGGCTGCGAGCGCATCGTCGGTGATCTCCAGTTGTTCGGGCTTGAGGCCGCTGTCCTCGAGCTGGCGCGTCACCAGGTACCGCCGGGCGATCTCGCGCTTTTCTTCCTGCGTATAACCCGCCAGGTGCAACACCTCCATGCGGTCGCGCAGTGGGCCGGGAACGGGGTCGAGCACATTGGCGGTGGTAATGAAAAGTACCTGTGACAAGTCATAAGGCACGGCCAGGTAGTTGTCGCGAAAGCTGTTGTTTTGCTCCGGGTCGAGCACCTCCAGCAGCGCCGCCGACGGGTCGCCCTGAATGCCGCTGCCGAGCTTGTCAATTTCATCGAGCATCATGACGCAGCCGCGGGTGCCGGCCTTTTTCAGCGCCTGGATGATGTTGCCGGGCAGGGCGCCGACGTAGGTGCGCCGGTGGCCGCGGATCTCGGCCTCGTCGTGTACGCCACCGAGCGACACGCGCACAAACTTGCGTCCCAGTGCGCGGGCAATGGATTGCCCGAGCGATGTCTTGCCCACGCCGGGCGGGCCCACCAGGCACAGGATCGGGCCGTGGCCACTGGGCTTGAGCTTGCGCACCGCCAGGAATTCGAGAATGCGTTTTTTCACTTTTTCCAGATCAAAGTGATCGGCGTCTAACACCCGGCGCGCCTGCCCGACGTCAATCGTGTCCGGCTCCGGCGCTTTCCAGGGCACTTCAATCAGCCAGTCGAGGTAGGTGCGCACCATGGAGTATTCCGCTGAGCCGTCGGCCATGCGCTCCAGCCGCTTGAGCTCCTTGGCCGCCTGCTTGGCAACCTCTTCGGGCATGTGGGCCTCCTCGATCAAATTGCGCAGTTCTTCGATTTCAGCGGCGTTGCCGCTGGCGTCTTCACCGAGCTCTTTTTGAATCGACTTCAATTGCTCGCGCAGCAGGAACTCACGCTCACGCTGCCCGAGACTGGCCTTGGTGCGCTTGTCAATATCACGCGAAAGGTTCAGGACATCTATGCGGTGCACCAGCATGTCAAGCACGCGGTCCAGGCGCCGGCGCAGGTCTATTTCCTCCAGAATTTCCTGCTTCTCGGTCGCCTTGATGTCCACGTAGCCCGCCACCAGATCGGCCAGCGTCGCCGGGGTGTCGATGCCCTGCACGGCATGCACCATCTCTGCCGGCACTTGGGGCAGCATTTGCAGCACTTCGACGGCGCGCTCCTTGAGTCGCATGAAGCGCGCCTCGATTTCAGGGTTGTCCGGCGCGGCGGCTTCGGCAATGCGTTCAATTCGCGCCACCGTGAAGGCAAAACCCTCAAGGTAGCCCGTCACGCGAAAGCGTTGCTGGCCCTGACACACGATGTGATGGGTGCCGTCCGGGGTCGTGACGTAGCGCAGGATCGAGGCGATGGTGCCGACACTTGACAGATCATCAGGCCCGGGGGTCTCCACGTCCGGGCTGCGCTGCATCAGGATGCCGACTGCCTGGTCGTTCTTGACCGCATATTGGGCGGCGGCGATCGAGCTTGAACGCCCGATGGAGATCGGCACCACCATGCCGGGAAACAAGACCATGTTGCGCACCGGAATGATGACCAGGGCATCGCTTGGCAGCACGGGCACCGTGTCTGTTTCACCCTGGCTGTCGCTTTTGTCGGGTAAGTGGATGACTTGGTTCATGTGCGTTGCTCCAGATGAAGTCGCAGGCAGCCGTTCTCGAACTGCATGTCAGCAATTTCATAGCCGACATCGGGCAAGCCAATGCGGCGCTCGAAGTGGCCATAGGGAATTTCCAGTCGAAGAATGGCGCCCTTGCCCAGGCTCGCGCCGAACGTGCGCTCGCCGCGCACCACAATCGCCTGCGCCTCCAGGCTCACTTGAAACCGCTCCGGCGCTACGCCAGGTAGCGCGATCAGCAGGCCGAGCTCATGCTCGTTCTCATACATGTCGACCGGGGGCTCCCAGCAAGGCGCGTTGTCGACGTGGCCAATCTGGAAGAACTGGCGTTGCAGTTGGTCGGCGCTGTAAAGCATTTCAACCGCTTCGGCCAGCATCCAGGCTCTGGGATCACGATGTCGCATTGATTGTCCTTTGTCCGCTTTTCATTTTGTGTCTCCTTGTGCTGGTACTTGCGCTGGCACTCAGTAACTCAGAACACAATTCAAGGGTAAGAGCAGTGTGCAGGTGCTTGCTTGAGAAAACGCAAGCCTTCGGACGGTCGGTGCTTTGAGGCGCTGCCAACTGCGTCCCGCAGGTCCGCGGCGGGCAGGCCTAAGCGCGATAAAAGGCCTGAAATCAAGTGTTAACCGGTATTTACAGGCTGGGTGCGCCGGGTTATCGTCGCAGGATGAAAAAGCAAAGTATCTGGACTGTCGATCTGATCGAGTTGTTCAAGCTCTGGCTCAGCGACCTGGTCGCATTTTTTGAGACCGCTTTGATGTTTCTGGTGCTGTCACTGCCGGTGGTGATTTCAGCGCTGGTCCTGTGGTGGCTGCTGTAGGGGGCTGCCCGTCGGCGGTGATGCAGAGGCTACCGTAAATAGAGCAATTACTTGGTCTTCGGGATACGCCCCATCGCATAGAACTCGGGGTTGGGCAGCATGTTGCTGAACGACGCCATGCGGTTGGAGAGACCAAAGAAAGCGGTGATGGCGGCAATATCCCAGGCATCTTCATCACTGAAGCCGTGCGCCTGCAGGGCGGCAAAATCAGCCTCGCCAAGCTCGTCGGAATGCAGGCAGACCTTCATCGCAAAGTCCAGCATGGCGCGCTGGCGCGGCGTGATGTCGGCCTTGCGGTAGTTCACCGCCACCTGGTCGGCCACCAAGGGCTTTTTCTCGTAGATGCGCAGGATGGCACCGTGCGCCACCACGCAATAAAGACACTTGTTGGCGGCGCTGGTGGTGGTGACGATCATCTCGCGGTCGCCCTTGGTGAGGCCAGAATCCTTGAGCATCAAGGCATCGTGGTAGGCAAAAAAGGCGCGCCACTCGGCCGGGCGGCGCGCCAGCGCCAGAAAGACGTTGGGCACAAAGCCGGCTTTTTCCTGCACCTCCAGCACTTTGACGCGAATGTCTTCAGGCAGGTCTTTGAGTTCTGGCATGGGGTAGCGTGGTGTGTTCATGGTGCAGTGATTTTGAGTTGGGGGAAACAGTTACCGTGACGGCTTGCCTTGCGCGTCAGCCATGGCAGATTGTGGACCTGGGCGTGGGCAGCCGTCTAGAGGTCTGGGAATTGCGCCGCGTTGACGCGCTCGTCGAAATGACGCGGTTTTTTGGTCGTCGGCTTGAGCGGGTTGACGCTTTGACTGGGTTGGTGTTTTGAGCGTTCTTACCCCCACTCACTCCCCCAACCCCTCTCTCGCCCCGCCGGGCGAAAGATGGGGGCTTCATTTGGCCGCGTCTTTAAAGGTGGGAAATATGCGCTCGTTTGCATGCTGGCCTCCAAGTGGCGGCAACCCACCGAGAAGCCGTTTAGTCGGTTTGTGGCCAACGTGCCACGGCACGTTTATTTCCCACCTTTTAAGACGCGGCCAAATGTGGCTGTTGGCTCCCCTTTCCGCCCCGGCGGGGGTGGAAAGGGGCGGGGGGGATAGGGGGGGAATACAGCGCTTGAAAATGAACGGGTCACGACGAGACCAATGGATCGTCAGCGCCGCAGCTGGAGCAGGCCTGCCGACAGCGCGGTACCGCAGACGATGATGGCGGCGCACAAGAGCATCCACAGCGAAACCACCTCGCCCAAAAAGATGACGCCATAAATCACCGCAAACACCGGTATCGCAAAGGTCACCGTCAGCGAGCGCGCCGGCCCCACGTTCTCGATCAGCCGGAAGTACAGGATGTAGGCGACGCCGGTGCACAGCACGCCGACGGCCAGCAGCGCCAGCCAGGCCGTGGTGCCTGGCGCGCGCGTCGGCCACAGCCACAGGGTGGGCAGCGCCAGGCCCAGGGTGGCCCCAAACTGGCTGCCGGTGGCCGTCACCAGCGAGGGCAAGCCGCTCAGATAACGTTTGGTGTAACTGGCCGAGATGCCGTAGCACAGGCACGCGGTCAAGCAGGCCAGCACGGCCCAGCCGGTCGCCAGGCCCGAGGCGCCGGGTTTGAAGCTGGCTTTGTCCCAGGCCAGCAGCGCGACGCCGGCAAAGCCGATCAGCAAACCCAGAATGCGCAGGCCGTGCGGCCGGTCCTTGAGCCAAAGCCAGGCGATCACGGCGCCAAACAAGGGCACGGTGGCGTTCAGAATGGCGGACAAACCGGTGCTGATGGACAGGAGTGCAAACGAAAAGCAGGCAAACGGGATGGCGGAATTGAGCACGCCGATAAAAAATATTTTTTTCCAATGCCTGGCCAGCTGGGGCCAGAGCCCGCGCCACAGCAACAGCGGTCCCAAAAACAGGGCGGCAATGGACACCCGCAGGCCCGCCGTCGGGATGGCGCCAAACTCTTGGGCACCCAGGCGCATGAACAGAAAGGATGAACCCCAGATGGCAGCGAGCAGAACAAACTCGGTGCGCCAGGGCTTGGTGGTGGGCAGGGATGTCAAGGTGTGGCTTCTTGGGGCTGGGTTGGTTCGGGTTTGAAGCATGCGCCTTCGAGTTGCAGCAACGCCGTCTTGCGCGGCAAGCCACCGGCGTAACCGGTGAGTGACGCGCCTGCCCCGAGTACGCGGTGGCAGGGGACGATGATACTCAAGGGATTGCGGGCCACCGCGCCAGCCACGGCACGCACTGCAGCGGGCTTGCCGATGCCCGCACTCAGGGCACCGTAGCTCAGGGTGGCGCCGAACGGAATTTGCAGCAGGGCGCGCCAGACGGATTGCTGAAAATCAGTGCCAGCCGATAAATCCAGCGCCAGCTCAAAGGCCTGACGCTGACCGGCAAAGTACGCGCTCAACTGGGTTTGGGCCTGTTGCAGCACCGGTTGATCGCGCTCCGCAGGCCAGCGCGTGGTGTCCGGCTGATGGCTTTGGCCGTCAAACCACACGCCTATCAATCTATCGTGGGCGGCGGCCAGAATGATGCGTCCAAGCGGGCTGTCATAGCTGGTTTGAACGGTGGATGGTGAAAACTTCATATCAATTCTCCTTGTAGCCCCCGTGAAATATGGGTTATAAGCTATCTATTTAATAGCAATTGGGGTGACTCGCCGGCCCGCTGCGACAGCCGACGGGGCGGCCCAGGCGCGGATCACCGCGTAGCTGCGCCACGGTTGCCAGGCCAGCGACGCGGCCTGCGCTTCTTTGGCCGGGTTTTTGGCGTCTTGCACGCCCAGTGCTTTTTGCAGGGCGACGTCGCCGGCCGGAAAGGCGTCCGGCCAGCGCAGTGCGCGCATGGCGATGTACTGGGCGGTCCAGTCGCCAATACCGGGCAAAGCCTTCAGGGCGGCCAGGGTGGCGGGCACGTCCGCCCCGGCGTGCAGTGGCAGGCGCTGCGCCGCCACGGCGCTGGCGATGGCCTGAATGGCCGCTTGCCGCTGCCGGACGATGCCCAACTGGCCCAGTGCGTCGCCGCTGGCGGCGGCCAGCGCCGCGGGGCTTGGAAAAAGCCGGTTCAGCCCGGCAATGGGGGTCTCGATCGGTTCACCAAACCGTTGCACCAGTCTTGCCGCCAGGGTGCGCGCAGCGGCTACTGTGATCTGCTGGCCCAGGACGGCGCGCACGGCCAGCTCAAAGCCGTCCAGGGTGCCGGGCACGCGCAAACCGTCGCCCCGTGGGAAGCTGGTCCGCAGCAGGGCGCTGATGGCGCGGGGATCCGCATCCAGATCGAGCATGGCCCGCACGCGCGCCATCACCCACGGCAGCACCTCGCGCAGCGAATCACTCAAGCGCAGATCCACGCGGTTGCCAGCAGCCTCAAAGCGGGCCACCAGCCAGCCGGTGTACAGCGTCTGGCCGCATTGCACGGCCACGGTTTTGCCGATGCTCTGGGTACCGGGCTCCAGCGTGACGCATTCGATCCCCGTGACCTGGCGTTTGCCAAAGAACTGCAGCATGGCGTCCACGTCATAGGGCGGGCGGTAGGCCAGCCTGACATGAATGCCTTGGCCGGGTGCGTCGTGTTCGTGTTTTGCGCCGTTGCGGCGCAACTGCGTCGGGTTGAGGGCGTAGTGCGCGGCAAACACGGCATTGAAGCGCCGCACACTGGTGAAGCCACTCAAGTGCGCGACCTGCGTGACGGCCAGTGCGGTGTCGGTCAGCAACTGTTTGGCGTTCAGCAAGCGCTGTGTTTGCAGGTACTGCAGGGGCGACACGCCGAATTGCGCTTCAAAAATGCGGCGCAGGTGGCGGTCGCTCACGCCCAGGCGCCGGGCCAGCCGCTGCACGCTTGGTGTGCTCTCGCCCCAGGCGTCCGGTGTGTCCAGCAGGCGGGCCGCCTGAGTGGCCAAGATGCTGGAGGCGTCCTGGATGGACCACGGCTTGGTTTCAAACACGTGGCCGAGGGCCGAAGTGCGCGGTGCAATTTCCGGGCGGCAACGCAGGCAGGGCCGAAAGCCGGCCTGTTCCGCCTGCGCCGCGTGAACAAAAAAACGGCAGTTTTCACGTTTGGGGGTGCGTACACGGCACACCGGACGGCAATAAATGCCGGTAGATGTAACGCCGGTGTAAAAGCAGCCGTCAAAACGTGCGTCCTTCGCCTTGAGCGCGAGGTAGCAGGCGTCGTCGTCGGGCTGTGCGTGATAGGGTGTCATGCAGGTCATGATACGCGCGCACCACTGCAAAACCAGCCGTTTCCGGACATCTCCCTGGGTGTGGCCGCCGCCTACAATTCACGGCACGAACCGAGCTCATCCATTTTCAGGGAACCCAGTCATGCAGTTATCAACTTCTATTTTCAAGGCCTACGACATACGGGGCATCGTGCCAGTCACCATTGATCAGGCGGTGGCCGAAGCGCTGGGCCGGGCCTTTGGCACGGCGGCACGCCGGGAGGGCGAAACCGCGGTGGCGGTGGGGCGCGACGGGCGCCTCAGTGGCGCCACACTGAGCGGGGCCTTGATACGCGGTCTGGTAGCGGCCGGGCTGGAGGTGATCGATATCGGCACGGTGACCACGCCGATGGTGTACTTTGCCGCCAACACCTTGTGCACCAGCGGCATTCAGGTGACCGGCAGCCACAACCCCAAGGACCACAATGGTTTCAAAATGGTGCTGGCCGGACGCGCCATTTACGGCGAAGAAATTCAAGCACTGCACCGCATGATGGAAGATGAGTCCTGGGAGTTGCAGGCGGGCGGCAAAGTGCGCAGCGTCGATGTGCTGGCGGCCTACCAGGCGCGCATCGTGGGCGACATCAAGTTGGCGCGCCCGATGAAGATCGTGGTCGATTCAGGCAACGGCATTGCCGGGGCCACGGCGCCGGCCATTTTGCGGGCGATTGGCTGCGAGGTGACGGAACTGTTCAGCGAGGTCGATGGCAACTTTCCGAACCACCATCCCGACCCGAGCAAGCCGGAGAACCTGCGCGACCTGATGGCCGCGCTGAAAACCAGCGACGCCGAAATCGGCCTGGCCTTTGATGGCGACGGCGACCGCCTGGGCATCGTCACCAAGGAGGGCAACAACATCTTTCCGGATCGGCAACTGATGCTGTTTGCGCAGGATGTGCTTCAGCGCGTGCCGGGCGGCACGATTTTGTTTGACGTCAAGTGCACGCAGCGGCTGGCGCCGGCGATCGAGGCGGCGGGCGGTGTGCCGCTGATGTACAAGACCGGGCACTCGCTGATCAAGGCCAAGATGAAAGAAATCCAGTCGCCTCTGGGGGGCGAGATGAGCGGCCACATTTTCTTCAAGGAGCGCTGGTACGGCTTTGACGACGGCACCTATGCCGCCTGCCGCCTGCTCGAAATCTTGAGCCGCTCGCCCGACGCCAATGCCGTTCTTGACGCCTTGCCGACCAGCTTTTCCACTCCGGAGTTGAACGTCAAGTGCGCCGAGGGTGAACAGCACACGCTGGTCGCGCAACTGCTGGCCGCGGCGGCGGCGGCCATGAGCGCCAGTGCGGGCAACGGCACGTTGATGGATGCGATCAAGGCCGGTGCCAAAGTCTCCACCATCGACGGCTTGCGCGTGGACTGGCCCGATGGCTTTGGCCTGATCCGCGCCTCCAACACCACCCCGGTGCTGGTGCTGCGCTTTGAGGGCCAAACGCCCGAGGCGCTGCACCGCATCGAAGCCACCATGCTGGAACTGCTGCGCGAGGTCAAGCCCGGCGCGGTACTGGACCAGGCAGCGCATTGAAGATCCTGATCGTCAAGCTGTCTTCGCTTGGCGATGTGGTGCACGCCATGCCGGCCGTGCAGGACATCCGGCGCGCCCTGCCCGAGGCGCAGATTGACTGGGTGGTGGAGCGCAGCTTTGCGCCCTTGGTGCAGCGCTGTGAAGGGGTGAACCGGGTCATTGCCTGCGAGCTCAGGCGCTGGCGCCAGTCACCCTTTTCCAGCCAGACCCGCCAGGCCTGGCGCAGTTTCAAAGCCGAGTTGCAGCGCGAGCGTTATGACGCGGTGATCGACCTGCAAGGCTTGACCAAGTCAGCGTTCATTTCATGGCTGGCGCGGCTGGCGCCTCAGGGCAATCGTTATGGCTTGGCCCACCAGACCGACGGCTCCAGTTTCGAGGCGCCCGCGCGTTGGGTGGCCCATGTGGCGGTGACGCTGGAGCCGCATTGCCATGCGGTGGCCCGCTCACGTACCGTGTGCGCCCAGGCGTTGGGCTATGCGGTGCCTGCTTCCATGTCTTTTGGGCTTCTAGCCCCCGTCAATACTGGACAAACAGCTACTGTAAATATAGCATTTGAGGCGGCTTGTCCGAACGGCTGGGTGGCGCTGGTGCATGGCACCTCGCGCGCCGACAAGCAGTGGCCGCTTGAGCACTGGCGCAGTTTGGGGCAGCGTCTCAATGCCAGTGGCTACGCCGTGGCCTTGCCGCACGGCAGTGACCCAGAGCAGAAAACAGCGCAGCAAATCGCTCAGGGCCTGGCCTGCGCCGTTGTCTGGCCCCGGCTCGCCCTGGACGCCCTGACCGACGCGCTGGCCACTTGTGCCGGTGTCGTGGGGGTGGACAGCGGTTTGAGCCATATCGCCGTGGCGCTGGACCTGCCCCATGTGCAGCTCTACAACTTCGATACCGCCTGGCGCACCGGGCCGCTCAACCGGGTGCACCAGCGCAGCGTGTTTGCCCAGCCAAGTCCCACGGTGGACGCGGTCTGGCAGGCCTGGCTGGCGGTTGCTGCGTCAGCGGGCGCGACCGGCCGGGGATCGGCAGCAAGGTCGGCCCCCACCGGAGTCATGGCGCTGTGACGCGCCTGCTGTACAGCCTGGTCATGTGGCTGGTGCAGCCATTTTTGCGTTTGAAACTGCGTCGGCGCGGCGTGCAGGAGCCGGGCTACCTGCTGGCCATGGAAGAGCACTTTGGGTATTACGCGTCTGCTGCGCCGCCGGCGGATGGCAACACCATTTGGGTCCACGCGGTGTCGCTGGGTGAAACACGCGCCGCCGCTGTGCTGGTGGCAGGCTTGCGAGAGCGTCTGCCCGGCATGCGCTTGTTGCTCACGCACGGCACCGCCACCGGTCGTTTTGAGGGCGTCCAGTTGCTGCAGTCGGGCGACCTGCAGACCTGGCAGCCTTGGGACTCTGCGGGCGCGGTGCAGCGTTTTCTGGCGCACTTCCAGCCGCGTATGGGCATCCTGATGGAAACCGAGATCTGGCCCAATCTGGTGGCCGGGTGTGCGCAACGCGGCGTGCCGCTGGTGCTGGCCAATGCGCGTCTGAGTGAGCAGTCGCAACGCAAGACGCGCAAGCTGGCCTGGCTGGCGCGGCCGGCCTACCGCGCCCTGACGGCCGTGTGGGCGCAAACGCAGGCTGATGCGGCACGCCTGCAGGCCTTGGGGGCCCCTGTGCAAGGCGTTTTCGGCAACCTCAAATTTGACGCCACGCCCAACGCCGACCAGTTGACCATTGGCCAGAGATGGCGTCACCAGAGCGGTCGGCCGCTTGTGATGTTGGCCAGCTCGCGCGAGGGTGAAGAAGCGGCATTGCTTCAAGCTTTAATGTCATTCAGGCCTCCAGCCGCCGTTGGTATTGAGATTGACGCTACTATTTCTATAGTGAATGAGGTTCAATGGCTGATCGTGCCACGCCATCCGCAGCGCTTTGACACGGTGGCCGTGCTGATCGAGCGCCTTGGCTTTGCGGTCTCGCGGCGCAGTGCCTGGCACGACGGGCCGCCTGCGCGCGATGCATTGGATGGCGCTGAGCCAGCGCGCCCCACGGTCTGGCTAGGCGACTCCTTGGGCGAAATGGCGCTGTACTACGGCCTGGCCGATGTCGCCTTGTTGGGTGGCAGCTTCGAGCCGCTCGGGGGGCAAAACCTGATCGAAGCCGCTGCCTGTGGCTGCCCGGTGGTGATGGGTCCGCACACCTTCAACTTTGCTGAAGCCGCCGAGCAGGCGCAGACGGCGGGCGCGGCGCAGCGTGTGGCGACCATGATGGAAGGGCTGCAAGCGGCCGCCAAGCTGGCGTGCCAGGCCAGCGCGCTGCGGGCAGCACAGCACGCCGCCGATGCCTTTGCCCGCACCCACCGAGGTGCCGGCGCGCGACTGACCGAGGCGGTGGTGCAACTGCTGGCCGCGAACCGGATTGAATCAAGCTCTTTTTGACGCCAGGCCGGGCCAGGCGCCCAAGTGCGATGGGGCCTCTCGGTCAAGGAAGGTGACAACAGGGCTGAAATGCCTGCAATATCCCCGAGAGACTAACGCCGCCGCTGCACCTGCAAGGCACCGGGATTGACAATGTTGGTCGGCGTGCCCTGGATGAAGTTGATCACGTTGTCAAACGCCGCGCCAAAGTACAGCTCATAGCTGTCCTGCTCGACATAGCCGATGTGCGGTGTACAAATGCAGTTCTCCAGCCGCAACAGGGCGTGCCCCTGCAAAATCGGCTCGGTCTCGAAAACATCGACCGCCGCCATGCCGGGCCGCCCCCGGTTGAGGGCACTGATCAAGGCATCGGGCTCGATCAACTCGGCGCGGGCTGTATTGACCAGCAGGGCGGTGGGCTTCATGCGCGTCAGATCATCGAGTGTGACAATGCCGCGCGTTTCATCCACCAGGCGCAGGTGCAGCGACAGGACATCGGATTGGGCAAAAAAATCCTCCCGGCTCAGGGCCGATTCAAATCCGTCCAGAATTGCGCGTTCGCGCGCCGGTGCCCGCCCCCAGACCAGCACCTTCATGCCAAAGGCCTGGCCGAAGCCCGCCAGCAGCCGGCCGACTTTGCCGTAACCCCAGATGCCCAGCGTCTTGCCTTTCAGAACCATCCCCAAGCCGAAGTTGGGTGGCATCGAGCCCGTTTTCAAACCCGATTGCTGCCACGCACCATGCTTGAGATTGCCAATGTACTGGGGCAGGCGGCGCATGGCCGCCAGGATCAAGGCCCAAGTGAGCTCGGCTGGCGCCACCGGCGACCCGGAACCCTCGGCAACCGCAATCCCGAGTTCGGTGCAGGCGTCCAGGTCGATGTGCGAGCCAACCCGCCCGGTTTGCACAATCAACTTGAGCTTGGGCAGTTTCTCGATCAAGGCGCGCGGCAGCTGCGTGCGCTCACGGATGAGCACGATCACACTGGCATCCTTGAGACGCACCGACAACTGCCCAAGCCCCTTGACTGTGTTGGTGTAAACCTTGGCCGGGTAGGGCGCCAGTTTGGCTGCGCATTCGAGTTTTCGAACCGCGTCCTGGTAATCATCAAGAATTACGATATTCATAGGCCCTGATTGTGCCTTGGCACGGCCCGCAAGCTTGGCCGCGGCTATTTTTCAAGCGCACAAAAAGAGACACGAATGGTGGTGAGCTGGTTTCAGTACAACGTCGCTTCGCACGCCGCCAGACGATCGAGTTCGGCACAGACGTCGGCCATGCGGCCGGAAATCACCATGCGACCGACCTGGGCCGGTGTCTGGCCGGCTTCCATCACGCGCACAACTCGCAACGGGCGGCGGGCTGAATCATGGCCTGGCGCGGGCCGCTTGCCCCCCGTGCCATGCAGCTTGTTGGCCATTGAATGCCTGGCAAGTTCGTAGTGACGCGACGGCTGGCCTGAGAGTGTGGAGCGCCCGCGCGAGCTGCCGGGCAAATTGGGTAAATTAGGTAGAGCGGGCATGAGCCAGCGCCACAACGATTGCAGCGGCGCCAGAATTGCGGGAACAGCCAGGAGTGCAGAGCTCATTTGAAACCTTTCAATTCAAAACCTGATCACCACTCACATCAACATGGTGTTGCGGATCAAGCCAACTGCCAGCCCTTCAATCTCGAAGGGCTCGCCGGGTTCGACGACGATGATCTGGTAGTCGGGGTTTTCCGGGCACAGTTCGATCAGGTCTTTGGTGCGCCGAAAGCGCTTGACGGTGACTTCATCACCCAGGCGTGCCACCACAATCTGGCCATTTTTGGCGTCCCGCGTGGATTGCACGGCCAGCAGGTCGCCGTCCATGATGCCGGCGTCGCGCATCGACATGCCGCGCACCTTGAGCAGGTAGTCGGGTTTGCGCTGGAACAGGCTGCTTTCGACGTAATAGGTTTGGTCGATATGTTCTTGCGCGAGAATCGGCGAGCCCGCTGCCACGCGGCCAATCAGGGGCAGCATCAGTTGTGACAGGCCGGGCAGCGACAGGGGAAATTGTTTGCTGCGGGATTCGTTGATGGAGCGCAGTGCCTCGCTCTTGAGGCGAATACCGCGCGAGGTGCCGCTGACGAGCTCGATAGCGCCTTTGCGCGCCAGCGCCTGCAAGTGCTCCTCGGCGGCGTTGGCAGACCTGAAACCGAGCTCGGTGGCGATCTCGGCCCGGGTCGGTGGCGAGCCGGTGAGCGTAATGGCGTTCTGGATCAGGTCCAGAATTTGTTGCTGGCGGGCAGTGAGTTTGGGGCTTCCAAGCATGGCGACTCCTTTGCGGTACGGTGGGTCTTGCTGTTACTTTATACACACTGTTGTTGTATTCAGTAACTGTATTTTTAATCAGTTTTTTGAGATTGGCAAGTGATGGTTGCAAAATTTATTGAAAAAGTAGTGGTGTTGGCAACCGGTGGCACGATTGCCGGTAGCGCTGCCAGCGCTGCCGACAACATCGGCTACACCGCGGCCCAGGTCGGTGTGAGTCAATTGCTGGCGGCGGTGCCGGGGCTTGATCTGGTGTTGGCCGGGCGCACGCTGGAGGCCGAGCAAGTGGCCCAGATTGACAGCAAGGACATGAGTTTTGCGGTTTGGCAGCAGTTGGCGCAGCGGGTCAGTCACCATCTGGCACAGGCCGACGTCGCCGGTATCGTCATCACCCACGGCACCGATACGCTGGAAGAAACCGCTTATTTTTTACACGCCGTGCTGCCGGCGCTTCAGCTCGCAAGTAAACCCGTGGTCTTGACCTGTGCCATGCGGCCAGCCTCCAGCGTGGCGCCGGATGGGCCGCAAAATATCCGGGATGCCGTTGTGGTGGCCACCACCACCGGCGCTTGTGGCGTGCTGGCCGTGTGTGCGGGTACGGTGCATGCGGCGGCCGACGTGCAAAAGGTTCACACCTACCGGCTTGATGCCTTCAGTTCGGGTGACGCCGGGGCCGTGGCGTATGTCGAGGAGGGTGCGGTGCGTTTGGTAAAGAATTGGCCTCTAGCCCCCGTCGGTAGGGAACATGTAGCTATTAAAAACATAGCATCTGTGAACCATTGGCCACGGGTGGAAATTGTGATGAACTACGCGGGCGCCAGCGGCGCGCTGGTGGATGCACTGCTGGTTCCGGTGTCTGCGGCTGGCGCGCAGGGTCAGACTGATGTGCAACTCGCGCAGGTGCCGGTGCGTGGCCTGGTGGTGGCCGGCACCGGCAATGGCACCATTCATCAGGATTTGGAGGCAGCACTGCGCCGCGCGCAAGCACTTGGGGTCAGGGTGGTGCGCTCAACCCGCTGCGCCACCGGCCGTGTGCTGGCGACAGAAAGTTCGGAATTTGCGCATTCCAAAGGCCTGTCACCGGTCAAGGCCAGGATTGCACTGATGCTGGAACTGATGCAAGCCTGACGGGCCGGGCCTGCGTCATCGCCTGGTGACGCTAGAGATGGTCTGCGCTTTCGTCAGCGCGGCTTGGCGCGCAGCCGGCACCGCCAATGATCAGCGGCATCAGTTTGGGTGCCAGTACTTTGAGCAATTGCACCGGCAGGCCGCTGGTGAAATCGAAAGCGGCGGCCTGCGCGCCCGGCACGTAGGCGATCAGCGTGCCGAAGAATCGCTCGTCAATGTTGAAGACGAAGGTCGCCGAGCGGTTCACCACGCGCGAGGCAATCAGGCGTCCGCCCGCACCGTAGGTGTCAAAGCGCTGATCGCCGGTGCCGGTCTTGCCGCCGACCGCAATGACGCTGCCGTCAGTCCGCACAAAAGCGCGCTTCACACGTTGCGCGGTGCCTTCCTCCACCACCCGCCGGATGGCGCCGCGCACCGCTTGCGCCACTTCGGGCGCCAGCACCCGCTGCGCCTTGGCCGGCTTGTACTGCAGCAGGGTTTCATAAGGCGTGGCGGCCGCGAAGTGCAGCGACTCGATGCGTGTGTTTGGCTTACGCACACCCTCATTGACGAGAATCCCCATCAATTCGGCCAGTGCGGCAGGGCGGTCGGCCGAGGCCCCCAGCGCGCTTGCATAGGAGGGCACCAGGGATTCGAAGGGATAGCCCATCTGCGCCCACTGACGGTGGATTTCCAGAAAGCCTTCACCTTCGAGCAGGTCCAGAATCCGCTTGTCCTGCGCCTGCTTGCGATGGGTGGACAACAGCCAGGCATAGACCGTCTGGCGCTCGGCCACACTGGCCTGCATCACCTGCGTCTGGCTCGCGCCCGGATGGTTGCGCAGATAGCCGACCAGCCACAACTCCAGCGGATGCACACCCGCCAGGTAGCCGCGATCGGCCAGCGACATCCGCTCTGGCGCGTACTGCTCGTAGAGCTTGGCCAGCTTGGGCTCGGCCGGATTGACGCCGTCGGGCAAATTGTCCTTCACCCAGGCTGTGAACTGGTCCAGCGGCGCCTCTGGATACAGCGTACGGAAGATGGCAGCCAGCCGCGAAGTGGTTGGCCGCACGTTGCCCAGCAGCAGCTCTTGCGCCTCTTGTGCGGTTTTTCCCTGGTACTTGACCAGGAAGCGGCGCATGAAGACCTGGCCCTCGCTGTCGGCAAAGCGCGCCAGATAGGCGGCGCGGCGGGGATCGTCGGCATCGCGCAGCAGCTTGGCCGAGGAGCCCGGGGTCAGGAACATATAGTGGTGCACGACATCGCGCATCAGCCGGATGAACACCAGGTTGACGGAGTTGCGCAGTCCATCGCGCACCGACATCACCCGGCCGTCGTCCTCGTGCCTGAAGTTATTGAAGTGATGCAGCCCGCCGCCGGTCATAAACCCTTCTGCCGGACTGGCGGAATAGGTCCGATCCAGCGCCGCCTCCAGCATCTTGCTCAGGCTTTGATCAGGCGCTGCCAGAAAATAGTCGACCGCCCAGCGCGTCAACACGTCCTGCCGGTCGACTTCCAGCGCGTGCAATTGGGCCTTGTCCAGTGTTGATAGCCGCTGATGCAGCTTGTCCATGATGTCGAGATAGGTCACCAGCGTGCGCAGTTTGGCGGTCGAGCCGAGATCGAGCTTGGTGCCTTCGTTGATATTGAGCGGGTGATCAAAGTTGTCGGTTTGCACCCGCAGATAGTTGGCCTCGGCCCCGCGCTCATAGAGCGTGAAGCTGTAGACCACCTTGGACGGATCGCCACGGTCCAGCAACTGTTTGGCGGACAGTCCGGCGGCCCGGGCCTTGGCCGGGTCGCGCAACTCGCGCAACAAGGTCGTCACGGAGGTCTGCACCGGCGCATCCAGCGTGCTGGCGACGCTGAGGTCGAGGCGGTCCAGGTCGTACAGCCGGCTGCTGCCCAACAGGTTGGCCAGATGGGTGCGCACCGCATTGGCCGCCTTCTGCGTGACGAAAGAAACCGCTGGCGCTGGCACCTTGTCGGCGCGCCGGTTCAGCTTCGCCTTGAGCGCGGCATCGCGCAGTGCCGGCGTGATCACACCGGCAGTGCCCAGCAGGCGCAAATGGCTGTCCGTCAGTTGCTCCAGTTCGGCTTCATCGGCGTCGAAATAATAGGACGGGCGGCGCTGCGAGATCAGCAGACTCAAGGCCTGTTTGTACAGTTGCGCCTGGTCGCTGAAATCACCGGTCTGCGCGGCCACATCGTTGAGAATGCGGTTGACGTCCTTGAAATCACGACCGTACCAAACCCACAACCCATCGCCCAGGCCATGCACTTCGCCAAAGCCGGCTTTGGCCGACAGCGGCATCGTGTTCACGTAGCTCAGCACAATCTGGCGCCGCACCGCGCTGGTGTCTTCACCCTGCTGGTAGGCGCGCAAGGCGGCCGACACCATTTGTTGCAATTTTTCCTCGATCGAGGAGGTGCGCCCCTCGGACGAATGCCGGTATTTTTCGATCTGGGTCGCCAGCGTGCTGCCGCCAGGTGTTCTGGTGTCGCCGGTGAGGGTGCCCTGGGCCTTGATCAGCACCGCATGGGCCAGCCGGTCCCACTCCACGGCCGGGTTGCGCTTGGGGTGCTCCGAATCGAGCAGTTCACGGTTCTCGATGAACAGCAGGCTTTGCACCAGCAAGGGTGGGACGTCGTCAAAGCGTTCGAACACCCGTTTCGGATAGCGCTCCTGAAACAGGCTGTTCTTGTGGCAATCGAGGATGCTCAGACCGCCCTGGATCTTTTCCGGATAGGGGGCGAAATAACCTTTGTCGACAATATCGGCCATGTCCGCTGATATCCGGGCCTGTTGGATGATCTCGAAATCCCGCGTCCGCAATTTGCTGAAAAACACCGGCAGCAGCGAATAACCGAGACGATCGTCGTAGGGCGCGCTCTGCGGGAAACGGATGGACGGACTCGGACCGGCACTGAGCGTGTAACTGGCCTTGCCCGCCAGTCCGGCAAAGAAACGCGCCTGATAGTCCGACGTGCGCAGCTCGTGCGCGACCAGCAGACCCGCGACGACCAACCCCAGCAGCAGCGACGATGCCACTGTTACCTTGAACCAGAAAAAAATCGAAAGCCACTTTCCCCGCATACGCATCACCCTGATTTTCTGGTTTGCTGCTTTGGTGGGGCAGGCGACGCCGTCCTCCACCCGTTCTGAAACTAACGCGGACACGAAGTTCAACCGCAGCAAGTGAAGTATCGCACCTTGGGCCAGCGTGAAAGCACCGGTTTTCCGCCCGTGCAGGGGCGTTGGTGAAAAAATCAGCTATGGCTTTGCGTACCCGATAGGTGCCGAACGCTCGCTACGTCTAATGCGCTATGCAATTTATAGCACGTCACGTAGGTTCAACAGGGGCCAGCGTCCTTTTTCCCATAAATTTTGGGTGCTTTCCTCGCGCCGCAACAAGAGTGTGTCAAGCAGCGGTGCCAGTGCGGTCGCATCTGGATTGGCCAGCATGACGTAGCGTGCGGCTTCGCCCTTGAACTCCTCATTGAGCAAGCCGATCCAGTCCAGTTCAGACAAGGTTTCCAGCACCGGCTCCAGTTGCAGGGCATCTACCCGCAGCAACTGGGCCAGTTGTTGCATCGTTAAACCCTTGACTGCGCCAGAGCGCACCCGTTCCAGCTGCTGCAGCGTCTCCAGTGCCAACTGAAACTGCAAGCCATGCGAACGGCCCCGGTGTTGTATGCCTGAGGTCAGACTGGGCAAGTAGGCCGCGATGACGGCGCCCAGCAGCACAATGACCCAGGCGACGTAAATCCAGATCAGCAGGATGGGCACCGTGGCAAAGGCGCCGTACAGCACAGAGTAGGTTGGCACCTTGCCCAGGTACAGGGCCAGCAACTTCTTGGCGAGCTCAAGGCCGGCCGAGACAAACAGGCCACCGGCCCAGGCATGTGACCACTTCACCCAGGTGTTGGGCACAAAGTGGTACATCGCGGCCATGCCCCAAGCCACCATAAAAAACTGCAACACATCGAGCAGCAATTGCACCCCGCCTGGCATCACGCCCACCACGCCTTTGGACGCCGAAATGGCGTACGAGGTGATGCTCAGGCTGACCCCCAGTACCAGCGGTCCCAAGGTCAGGGCGGCCCAATACACCAGCACACGCTGGCCAAGGGAGCGGCGGGTGCGCACCCGCCAGATGCCATTGAGCGTGTGATCGATGGTCAAAATCAGAGCCACCGCCGTGACCAACAACAGGGCGATCCCGGCGCCTCCCAACTTGCTGGCCTGACCGGCAAACTGGGTCAGGTAGCCCAGCACCTGGCGCGCGATATTGTCGGGAATCAGGCTGGTCACCAACCACTTTTGCAGCACGCTCTGGAGCTTGGCAAACATGGGAAAGGCGGTAAAAATGGCCAGCGCCACCGTGACCAAAGGCACCAGCGCCATGGTGGTGGTGAACGTCAGGCTGCTCGCCGTAAGGCCCAGGCGATCTTCCGAATAGCGCTCACGCAGCGTGCGTGCGGTGCTCTTCCAGGGAAAGTTGGTCAAGTCCTTGAACAAGGCTTCAAGGCGCTGCGGCCAGCTCAGGGGCGGCGAGGCGGGCAGGTGAGGGGACATGTGCATGGCCGCTATGATGCCACTCCAATGATGACGTCAATGAACAAAGAACAAAATAGCGCCTCAGCACAGGTGCGCGGCACACGCGCGCTGGCCGTGGGCAGTTTGCTGGGGCTGATCGTGCTGGGGCTGGCCTGGGAGTTGTGGCTGGCCCCGATTCGTCCGGGCGGCTCCTGGCTGGCGCTCAAAGTGTTGCCGCTGTGCCTGCCTTTGGCCGGGCTGCTGAAAAACCGCATGTACACCTACCGCTGGGTCAGCCTGATGGTGTGGCTGTATTTCACCGAAGGGGCGGTGCGCGCCTACAGCGACAAAGCGCCGGGCAACTATCTGGCCCTGGTCGAAGTGGCACTCTGTCTGAGCCTGTTCGCCGCCTGCGCACTGCACGTTCGCTGGCGCCTCAAAAACCCGATCAAAGAAGGCTGATGTTATGCAAACCCTGCTGGATGAACTTCGCCACATCGTCGGAAATGCCCACGTCTTCACCGATGGCGACCTGACGGCCTGGGAGCAGGACTGGCGCAAGCGCTCTCACGGCAAAGCACTGGCCGTCGTTCGGCCCGCTTGCACCGAGGAGGTGGCACGGGTGGTCAAAGCCTGTGCTGATTATGTGAGCGCCAACCCTGCGAGCGGCGTCAGCATCGTGCCCCAGGGCGGCAACACCAGCCTGGCGGTTGGCAGCACACCCGACGATTCCGGTCGCCAGATTGTGCTGAGCCTGCAACGAATGAACACGGTGCGCGGTGTGGACGCCGACAACTTGACCATGACGGTCGAGGCGGGCTGCATTCTGCAAAACCTGCAGGAGCGCGCCGAGGAAGCGAATTTGCTGTTTCCGCTGAGCCTGGCTGCCGAAGGCACCTGCACCATTGGCGGCAACCTGGGCACCAACGCGGGTGGCACCCAGGTGGTTCGCTACGGCAACACGCGTGACCTGTGTCTGGGGTTGGAAGTGGTCACCGCGCAGGGCGAGGTGTGGCATGGCCTCTCGGGCTTGCGCAAAGACAACACCGGCTACGACCTGCGCGACCTTTTCATAGGCTCGGAGGGCACGCTGGGCATCATCACCGCCGCCACCCTGAAGCTGTATCCGCTGCCCGCCGCCCGGCTCACGGCGTGGGCCGCCGTGCCGTCGCTGGAGGCGGCCGTCACCTTGTTGGGGCTGGCACATCGGCACCTGGGCGCGGGCTTGACGGGCTTTGAGGCGATGGGGCAATTCGCCTTGAGTCTGGTCGCCAAACACTTTGCGCAACTGCGGGTGCCGCTGCATCTGGATGCGCCGTTTTGCGTGTTGCTGGAGAACTCGGATCACGAGTCCGAGTTGCACGCGCATACCCAGTTCGAGCGCCTGCTGGAAATCGCGCTCGACCAGGGCTGCGTCACGGATGCGGTGGTGAGCGAGACCCTGGCGCAGGCGAAACAACTGTGGCATGTGCGTGAAAGCATCCCGCTGGCGCAAGCGCTGGAGGGGCTCAACATCAAGCACGACATCTCGGTGCCGGTCTCCAACATTCCTGACTTTGTGCGCGCGACCGACGCCTTGTTGCAGCAGGCCCTTCCTGGCGTGCGACTGGTCAACTTTGGCCACCTGGGTGACGGCAATCTGCACTACAACGTGCAGGCGCCCGAGGGGGTGGATGCGGCAGATTTTTTGCGTGACCATGAAGCGCGGGTCAATACCCTCGTGTTTGACTCGGTGCAAGCTTTTGGCGGCTCCATCTCGGCCGAACATGGCGTAGGCAGCCTGAAAGTCGATCATCTGGCGCATTACAAGTCCCCCGTGGCCTTGGGCCTGATGCGCGCCATCAAGCAGGCGCTGGACCCGCGGAATCTGATGAATCCGGGGCGGGTGGTGCGTGTTTAAGTCATTTGGACTAACCCGCTGACGCGCGAACTGGTTCGCCAGTCCAGCAGGCTACCTCGGACTTTTCAGCAATCTCCTTTTGCAGGACGATGGACTCGCTGCTCGCAGCACTTCATCCCTTCAATCCGTA
>NZ_JBAQMD010000009.1:0-34405 GCF_049302455.1 Rhodoferax ferrireducens
GGGTATAGGTCGGCATGCTTACTTCTCCTTTAAATTTCGATTGGATGCGGGGGAACGGGGTGATGCGCCAGCGGCAGACTTGCCGTAGCGTTTGAGAATATTGTCAAAGCCGGTGTGGGCGCGCCCGATAGCGGCCGGGTTTTGCAAAAACCGGGCTTCATAGTGCAAGGCCAGGATCAGGCCATGGATTTCGAAGGCCATTTGCTCTTCGTCAGCATCCTCATGGAGCTGCCCTTCCTGCTTGGCCTGGACGACGGCGCGGTACATGGCGGCCAGCCAGGTCTTGACCGAACTCGCCAGTGCATCACGCACCGGCCCGGGACGGTCATCAAACTCAACCGCACCACTGATGAAGATACAGCCGGACTGAAGTTCGATCGCCACGCGTTTCATCCAGTTGGCAAACAGGGCCCGCACCCGCGGCAGGCCCCGGGCTTCATCCATGGCCGGGGCAAAAACCTCGTCATAAAAACGGGCGTAATACTCGCGGATGACGGAAATCTGCAGCTCTTCGCGCGATCCGAAATGCGCAAAAACCCCCGATTTGCTCATCCGGGTCACCTCGGCCAAGGCCCCAATGCTCAGGCCTTCCAGTCCGATCTCTGCGGCCAGCCCCAAAGCGGCGTCAATAATGGCCTGCTTGGTCTGCTGCCCCTTGTGCAAGGCGTGCCCGGCGCTCGCGCCCGGGCGGCGACTGGAGCGTGCAAATTGAACAGGTGATTTGGTAGAGGTCATAACGCTAGAAAAGAACGATCGTGCTATTTTGCAACAAATCTGAACGCCATGCGGCCCAGAGGCCCCATCTAGAGAGATTTTTCTAGTCAGAACGCGGGTTTACCCGCACTAATTAGCGTTTGAAGGACACCACGAGCTTTGCCAGCTTGGCCAAAACGTACAAGCTTCATGATTGTCTAAAGTTATTCAGAGCATGAGTGCCAGGCTGGCTTCGAGGTGCTCGCACGGCAGGCGCTTGAAGTTGGAGCGCGCAAAGCGCTGCAGGCGACCAACGACAAAAGCAATCAGGACCGACGCCCGCACCTGGGTATCCAGACTGGGTGTGGCCGAACCACTCAACTCGGCGCCCGCGCGCAGGCTTTGCTTGAGGCTGGATTCGATCTTGTCGAAAAACTGGTTCATGCGCTGTTGCAGGCGCTCGTTCTCGAACACCAGCGCATCACCCACCATGACGCGGGTCATGCCGGGATTTTTCTCGGCGAACTGCAGCAGCATCGTGACGACCTGCCCCGCCTGGCGCACGCCGGCCTGGGCGCTGGTCACGGCGTCCAGCACTGGACCCGCCCCGGCGGCCACCATACCTTCCGTAGCGGACGAACTCTGACGCTCGGCAATCTGGTTGACCAGCGAAAACACCGTGTGTTCAATGAACTCAATGAGGCCCTCAAACATCTGCGCCTTGCTGGCAAAGTGCCGGTACAACGCGGCCTCGCTGACCTCAAGACGCGCCGCCAGGGCCGCGGTGGTGATGCGCTCCGAGCCGGGTTGTTCCAGCATCTGCGCCAAGGCTTGCAGTATCTGCTCCCGGCGCTCCCCCGGTTTCAGCCGTTTGCGTGCCAGAGCGGCCGGTTCGCGGTTGTCGGCGCTTGGGAAAGAGAGCTGGGAGGAGGTCAATTCGGCGTTAGACATGGGCACAGGACAGTGGGTTGAATTCATTCTCGCATAGCGCTACCAAGGGTTTTTGCGGGGGTCAGACCGGAAACACCAGGGTAAAGCGGGCACCGCGCCCCTCCCGGGCGTTGCCGACAACCAGCAGACCGTGGTGCGCCCGGGCAATCTCGTCAACGATCGCCAGGCCCAGGCCATTGCCTTGGCTGGCCGTGCCGGGCATACGGTAAAAGCGCGCCAGCACACGCTGGCGTTCCTCCACCGGCACACCCGGGCCGTTATCTTCAACCTCCAGAAATGCGGCGCCGCCATCGGGCATACGACCACAGCGCAGCGTGACAACGCCGCCCGCCGGTGTGTATTTCAGCGCGTTGTCCGTCAGGTTGCCGAGCAGCTCGCGCAACAACCACGCGTGACCGGCCACCTGCACGGCTTGCACATCCAGCCCCAAATCGATCTGCTTGGCCGTGGCGGCATCCAGATGCGCCTCCAGCAGGGTTTCGCACAGCTCTTTCAAATCGACGGTTTGCAGGGGCTGTTGGTCCAGACCGTGGGCGTCGGCACGCGACAAGGCCAGCAGTTGGTTGGCCAATTGCGAGGTACGACGCGTGGCATCGCGCAGGCGCCTGATTTGATCTACTCCTATACTTATAGCTGCCGGCCCTTTATTCACGGGGGCTAGAAGGCTGTTTTGTATAAATTCCCCGCAGGATGAACAAGTGGCTACGGGCATGCTGGCCGCCTGCGCCCAGGCCTCAACCTGCGCCTGCAGGCCCGCCAGCGGCGTGCGCAGTTGATGCGCGGCGTCGGTCACAAAGCGGCGCTGGCTCTCAGCCTGGGCGTTGACCAGACCGAACAAGCGGTTCAGCGACTGCACCAGCGGGCGAACCTCTTCGGGCGAGGCCTGCACATCCATCGCACTCAAGTCGCTCGGCGAGCGCTGCTCGACCGCCTCCTTCAGGTCCAGCAAGGGACGCAGCGCCTGTCTGACCGCCCAATTGACCACAAACACCCCCAGCACCATCAGCACCAGATTGGGCAACAAGACCTTGAGCAGCACCAGTTTGACCCACTGTTGGCGCGGATCGGACCCATCTGCCAAACGCACGACCAGCTCCCCAGCGGCGGTTTGAAGGCGCTGCGAGACAATGCGGTAGGTCACACCGCCCTGTTCTGCGCTGGCGAACTCAGGCTCGCGTGTGGTCGGTGGCAACCCGCTCAACCAGTCATGGCCCAGCAGCACCTGCCCCTCCAGATCGGCAATGCAGAAGGCTGAAAGACCGACCCGGTCTCTGAGAAATTCTGCGATGACCGGAGCCATCAGCAGGACCGGCGGGGCATCGAACGTTTTGCCTTTGGCGATCACCGAGTCCGCCAGCAAGGGCACCAGCTTGAGCAGTTGGCGATCTTGCTGCAAGGCGGCAGCGTCGGCATAACGGTAGTCAAACCAGGCGCTGACGCCGGCCAGCAGACACAGGGGCACCAATAACAGCAGCAGCAAGCGCCGCTGCAGGCCGGAGGACATGGTTGCCAGTTGCATCGGTCAAGGAGCTGGATGGCGCGAATCGCTTAGGCTGACTTCGATCAGTTCCAGACGGTAGCCAAAGCCACGAATCGAGCGCAGCCCGATGCCATGCGGCTCCAACTTGCCGCGCAAGCGGGAGATGTACACCTCCACCGCATTGGGTGTGATCTCCTTGTCCCACCCGGTCAACGCCTGCAGCAGCTTGTCTTTGTTGGCGGGTTTGGGCGCGTTGATGAGCAGGTACTCCAGCACCGTCCACTCACGCGGCCCCAGCTCGATAGGCTGGCCGCTGGGACGCAGGCAGGCCAGCCGCGTTGCCGTGTTGAGTTCCAGCGCGCCAAAACTGAGCACCGCCGAGGTGGCCGCTTGCGAGCGGCGCAAAAGTGCGCGCAGGCGTGCCAGCAACTCGGGCAACTCGAACGGTTTGACCATGTAGTCATCGGCACCGTTGTCGAGCCCCTGCACCCGCTCGTGCAGGGCGTCGCGGGCGGTGAGCAGCAGCACGGGCATGGCGGGCGCGTCTTTGCGCAAACGCTGGGTCAGCGCCAGACCATCCATGCCAGGCAGACCAATGTCGAGAACAGCCACGTCAAACGATTCGTGGCGCATGGCTTCCAGCGCACGCTCGGCATTGCCAACCCAGTCCACGGCGTAACCGGCGTCGGTGAGGCCGAGCTTGATGCCACTGGCCACCATGACGTCATCTTCCACCAACAATAATCGCATTAAATTAGCCTCCAGCCCCCGTGGAATAAGCACATATAGCTATCATAAGAATAGCAAATTAATTCTCAATGCGCTCAGCTTCCGGCCCCAGGCCCTTGGTCGGCGCGAGTCCGGCAGGGTCGCCTTGGAATCGGCTTTTGTTGTTTTGTTAGTGAGAGCGAATCATCGTGCCAAAGGCCTGATCGGTCAAAATCTCCAGCAGCAGCACATGCGGCACCCGGCCATCAATGATGTGCACCGAGTTGACACCGCTCTTGGCGGCATCAAGCGCACCGCTGATCTTGGGCAGCATGCCGCCGCTGATGGTGCCATCAAGAAACAAGTCGTCAATCTGGCGGGCACTCAGGTTGGTGAGTAAATTACCCGCTTTATCGAGCACGCCGCTGATATTGGTGAGCATCATCAGCTTTTCTGCCTTCAGCACGGTGGCGAGCTTGGCGGCCACCACGTCGGCATTGATGTTATAGCTCTCATTGTTCTCGCCAAAACCGATCGGGCTGATGACGGGAATAAAAGCGTCGTCCTGCAGCGCCTTGACGACGCTGGGGTCAATGCTGACGATGTCGCCGACCTGGCCGACGTCGTACTCCTTGCTGGCATCGGCGCTGTCGCGCATCTTGAGTTTCTGGGCGCGGATCATGCCGCCATCACGCCCGGTCAGGCCCACGGCCTTGCCGCCGGCCTGGTTGATCAAACCCACGATGTCTTGCTGCACTTCGCCACCCAGCACCCATTCGACAATTTCCATGGTTTCAGCATCGGTCACACGCATGCCCTGGATGAATTCGCCCTTCTTGCCCAAGCGCTTCAAGGCGGCTTCAATCTGCGGCCCGCCGCCATGCACCACCACCGGGTTGATGCCGACCAGCTTGAGCAGCACCACATCCTCCGCAAAATCGGCCTGCAATGCCGGGTCGGTCATGGCGTTGCCGCCGTACTTGATAACCATGGTCTTGCCATGGAACTTGCGGATGTAGGGCAGCGCCTGGGCCAGGATTTCGGCCTTGTCGCGCGGCGCAATGTTGCTAACGTCGGTCATGGGTTACATCAACTCTTGATCGCGAAATCTTCTTTGGTTTTTCCATCCACCAGCAGCGCTGTCAACCAGCGCGGCGTCAAACCTCGGCCGCTCCAGCCTTCCCCATTGGGACCCCGGTATTTGGCAGCCACCGGCAAGGCGACTTTCTTGGTGGCGCCAGCGAGTTTGACACCAGCACCGGCCTTGCCGACCTTGGTGGTTTTGGCTTTGCCCTTGACCCCGCGTGCCTTGCCAGGCTGCAAATCCTTCAGGGTGATACCAAAAGCCTGCATCTTGGCCAAAATATCCTGCACCGTCTTGCCAAACTCCCGTGCCTTGATATCACTGGCCTGCTTTTGCAGTTTCTCTATCTGACTTTGAATCTCGATCAAATCACTCATGCTGAATCCTCTATCTTGGAAAATTGAAAATCTCTGCGCTGACGGCCTTGGCGGGCCCTTTGCCTAAATCATTTTAATACATCAGATTATCTCTTCTTATTACCTTCAATTGGTTGATGCATATTATTTTTACGTCCATTCATCAAGATTTGTTTTTCAAATATTTAATAGTCAGCGTCGCTTTTTCGGAGCTTGCCAACCCGTCACAGCCGCCTATTTGCGTCCAATTGAGCAGATTGACGAACCGATGCAGTGCGCCAGACGACGACATATTCCCCGAATATTGCCAAATCCAATCAGGAAATTAGACGGCGAGAATTATTGTCACGAATTCAAGTCAGTCAATAAAGAAGGAGGCCGGAGCAACTGACTCAGAAATGAATCCCCCGCATCATCTGCTGCATGGCGACTGCCTCTGGCGACAGATGCTGTTTCACCACTTTATCGCCCGGCTTCGCGCCCTTGGCGGCGCCCGAGTCCGGGAACATCCGGAAGGCCGTATTCATGGCAATCTGCGCCACACGCGGCAACACGGCATGCAAAACCTGACCCGTAATGCCCAGCCGGGTGGCAATGCGCACTGGTTTGAAAATACAGGCTTCGGCAACCATGTCGGCGGCCTCTTCGGGCGCCAGCGTGGGCACGTTGTTGTACAGCCCGGTCGGCGCGATCATGGGGGTGCGCACCAATGGCATGTTGATGGTGGTAAAGCTGACGCCCTGATCGGCAAACTCGCTCGATGCGCAGCGAGCCCACGCTTCCAGGGCGGCCTTGGAGGCCACATAGGCGCTGAAACGCGGCGCGTTGGTGAGCACGCCAATGGAGCTGATATTGACCACATGACCTTTGTGTTTGGCCACCATACCCGGCAGCAGTCCCATGGTGACGCGCAGGCAGCCGAAATAATTGAGCTGCATGGTGCGCTCAAAGTCATGAAAACGATCGTAGCTGGACTCAATGGCACGGCGAATGGAGCGGCCTGCGTTGTTGATCAGGAAATCCACGCCGCCATGGTCGTCAATCAACTGCTTGATAAACCGGTCGCAGTCCGCGATGTCGGCAATATCTGCCGGGTAGGCGATGAAACTGTAGCCTTTGGCTTTGGCCTCCTTGCAGGCTTCTTCGAGTTTGTCGACGTCACGACCGCAAATGACTGTAATGGCACCGGCCTCCGCAAATTTATGGGCGGTCGCCAGGCCGATGCCCGATGAACCACCGGTGATCAGGACCACTTTGCCCGCCACCGTGCCGCGCAGGGTGTGGTCAATATGCAGAGCGGGGTCAAGATGACGCTCCCAGTAA
Organism: Rhodoferax ferrireducens; assembly: GCF_049302455.1. Classification (GTDB taxonomy): domain Bacteria; phylum Pseudomonadota; class Gammaproteobacteria; order Burkholderiales; family Burkholderiaceae_C; genus Rhodoferax; species Rhodoferax ferrireducens_B. The sequence continues at coordinate 6,596 of NZ_JBAQMD010000009.1, forward strand.
TCCCACAGGCGCCAGGCATAGTCTTTCAGGTTGGGGCATTCAACCCCCGTACCTTTGAGCGCGGCCAAGGTGTCGCGGCAGTCAAACCGCGTGGGGTAATTCACAAACGTGAGCATGTCCTCGGGCAGGCCCAGGTCTTTCATGATGGCTTGGCGCACCCGGCGCACCGGCGCCAGCGCCATCAGACCCTTGGTGACACTGCGGGGAATGAAGCCGAGCAGAGCCGCATTGATGAACAAATTCATCTTGGGCGCGTGCGCGGCGCGACTGAAAATGTCGAGCACGTCACCCACACGGTAGCCCACCGGATCCACCAGGTGGAAGCATTTTTTCGTGATTCCCTTTTGGTGGCTGATAGCGTCCAGTGCGTTCACCACAAAGTCCACCGGCACAATATTGACGCGTCCACCTTCCAGTCCGACCGACGGCATCCAGGGCGGCAGCACCTGGCGCATGCGCTGAATCAGCTTGAAGAAGTAGTAGGGTCCGTCAATCTTGTCCATCTCACCCGTACTGCTATCGCCCACCACCATGGCCGGCCGGTACACCGACCAGGGCAGCTTGCACTCATGGCGCACAATTTTTTCACTTTCATGCTTGGTCATGAAATAAGGGTGCTCGTAGTTCTCGGCCTCCTCAAACATGTCCTCGCGGAACACGCCCTCGTACAAACCAGCCGCCGCGATCGAGCTCACATGGTGAAAGTGCCTGGCCTGAATGGCAGCAGCCAGTTCCACCGTGTTGCGGGTTCCCTCAATGTTGACGGCAATCTGGCTGGCTTCATCAGCCCCCAGGTCATAGACGGCAGCCAGATGGTAGAAATGGTCAATCTGGCCCTTGATTTGTTTGATGGCATCGGCAGAGACACCCAGCTTTCTGGCAGTCAGGTCGCCAAACACAGGTACCACCCGCGCGGCGCCGGCACCCCAGTACTTGCGCAAACCCGCCACCTTGCCCTCACTCTCCTGACGAATCAAGAAGTGCACCACCGAGCCCTTGCGCTCAAGAAGTTTTTTGACGAGCCGCTTGCCAATGAACCCGGTGGCACCGGTAACAAAATACTGCATGAAAGCCTCCAATTAGAGAATATCTATTCTGGCTGAAACCGGACCCATGTCTATTCAGCATAAACCCGCGCCCGGCTAGGGTCCGCGCCCTAGAGAATTAGGAGGTACCACCTACACGACGATTCAACGAGCCTTTAAAGTGCTGCTCATGCACTCAATCCCATGAGTGCAACCCGGTTCAAGCAACTCACACCCTATCTGGAGCGCCTCATGGTCACAAAACTGAAGAAAACTACCCCCAAAAAGAAGACCGACACACGTCTGAAGGGATCAGTCAAAGATTCAGCCCAGCAAATCTGGCAGGCGGGTCTGGGCGCTTTCAACAAGGCCCAGGCCGAAGGCTCGAAGGCCTTTGAGGCCCTGGTCAAGGAAGGCGTGAGCTTGCAACGCAAGACACAATCGGTTGCCGAAGAAAAAATCTCGGAAGCCACCAGCAAGATGTCCACCATGGCAACCGATATTTCGTCCAAAGCCTCCGGCCAATGGGACAAGCTGGAAAGCATTTTTGAAGATCGCGTGGCCAAGGCGCTGAACAAGCTCGGCGTGCCCTCAGCCAAAGACGTCAATGCCCTGATCGCCCGCATCGATGAGCTCAACAAGAGCGTGCAAAAGCTCTCGGCCAAAAACCCGGTGCCGAAAGCAGCTGCCAAGGCCGCGGTCAAAGTTGCGCCAAAGAAAACAGTCAAGCCTGCGGCCAAGTCGGCCGTCAAACCAGTCGTCAAAGCGACGCCCAAGGCGGTGGCCAAACGTGCGGCGCCAGTGCGCAAAGCAGCCGCGGTCGAAACGGTTGAAGCGGCTGCAGCCCAAGCCTGATAACGGCGTGTCGTGAAGCCACTGACACAGCTTGCGCGGCGAGGGCCGCGCAAGATGATTCCCCTGAAGGGCGCTTAGGCGCCCTTTTTTGCTTTTTTGGCCGTTGGGAAACAGACCGCCGTACGCGAAGCGAACCAAGCCCGTGCCCAACTCATCAGGTTACCGATCGTGCTGCATTGCAGCAAATTTTCATCACCCCCACCTCTACACTTTGAGCTTATGAAACTGAAAACATCTCGCCCGCCAAGAATCGCGCTGGCACTGGCGGGTGGCGGTCCGCTGGGTGCCATTTACGAGATCGGCGCCTTGTGTGCGCTGCAGGAGTCACTCAACGGCATCGACTTCACCAAGTTGCAGCACTATGTTGGCGTGTCCGCTGGGGGCTTCATAGCCGCCGGTTTGGCCAATGGCATCACCCCCCATGAGCTGTGTGCGTCATTTATAGAGAATGACAGCGAGACGTCCGACAGGTCCGAAACGTTTGATCCGTCCTGGCTGCTGGAGCCCGCCTATGGCGAGTTTGTGCGCCGCGGCATCATGCTGCCCGGTTTGCTGCTATCGGCCTTGTGGCATTTCACGGCGGGCAGAAAATCGTTCATCCGGGCACTGGAACGCCTGAGCCCCGGCCTGCCCACCGGCATTTTCTCCAATGAGCAAATCCATGTTGAGCTGGCCCGTATCTACGCGCGCGAGGGCCGCACCAACGACTTTCGCCAGCTCAAAACCCAGCTCACCTTGGTGGCCACCAATCTGGACAGCAGCGTAGCGGTGCCTTTTGGTCGCCCGGGCTGGGACCATGTGCCGATCTCCAAGGCGGTGCAGGCCAGCGCGGCGCTGCCGGGCCTGTTTCCCCCGGTGGAAATTGATGACAACTACTATGTTGACGGTGCCCTGAAAAAGACCATGCACGCCTCCGTTGCCCTGGCCAGCGGCGTTGACCTGATGTTGTGCCTGAACCCATTGGTGCCGTTTGATGCCACGGCACCGCAGGTCGCCAAGGTCATGCGGCGTGGCCTGCCCGCTGAAAAGCACCACATCCCGCGCATCATCGACGGCGGACTGCCCGCGGTGCTAAGCCAGACCTTCCGCTCCATGATTCATTCACGCCTGAGCCTGGGCATGAAGCACTACGAGCACCTCTACCCAAACACCGACATCATCCTGATTGAGCCCGACCACCGGGACCCGGAGATGTACCTGGCCAATACCTTCAGCTACTCCCAGCGCCGCAACTTGGCCGAGCACGCTTATCAGCAGACACGCCAGATGCTGCGCTCCAACAAAACCGGTCTGTCCGAGAAACTGCGGCGTCACGGCATCAGCCTGCACCACGAATCGCTGGACGACCCCAAGCGGCACCTGAGTGCGCCGGCCAAGCCCGCCAGCCAGGTGGGGCGCGCCATCGCGAATCTGCAGGAAATCATGGACGATCTGGGCCACGTCGTGCGATCGGCAGCACACAAGAGCAGCCCCTCATGGTAAAAAAAGCGCCCCGGCGCACCGCCGAACGCATTCTGGAGGTCACGCTGGAGCTGTTCAACCGCTTTGGCGAGCCCAATGTATCCACCACCTTGATATCAGCCGAACTGGGCATCAGCCCGGGCAACTTGTACTACCACTACCCGGCCAAAGACGAACTCATCAACTCGCTGTTTGGCCGTTACGAGCGCGCCTTGAACGAGTTGCTCAATGCCAGCGACGGCGTGCGCGACGTGGAAGACGCCTGGTTCTTCATGCACAGTCTGTTTGAGTTGATCTGGCAGTACCGGTTTTTATACCGCGACCTCAACGATTTGCTGAGCAAGAACCGGCGGCTCGAAACCCATTTCCAATCGGTCCTCAAGAACAAGACCCGCGCCGTCAAAGCCTTGCTGGACGGCATGAGCCGCACCGGCGCGGTGCGGATTGATTCGCGTGAGGTCGAAGCCACGGCCACCAGCATGGTGGTGGTGCTGACCTACTGGCTGAGTTTTGAATATGTGCGCGACCCGCGCCGGGCACTCGAGCCTGAAAACGCGCAAGCAGCACTGCTGCGCGGTGCGCACCACGTCTTGAATTTGCTGGTACCCTATCTGGAGCCGAGTCAGCGCCAGCACCTGCTGCAACTGGTGGGCGCCTACAATAACAGCGAGAAATAGAAAAGCCGGTCACACCTGCCACAGGAGACAAAAATGGCCAAATGGACTGCTTTCCCCTTCGCGGGCGATTATGTTTTTACCGCTGCCAGCGTCAAAAAGAACTGGGAGCGGCTGCACTTGGGTGACGCCGAGCCACTGCCCAAAGACGCCAAAGTGCTGCAAGCCTGGGCGCTATTTCACAACGGTGAATTCCAGAAGGCCAGGGACATGGGCCTCAAAATCGGTGGCGCCGGTCTCACCGTTGCCAACAAGGCGGCGTGCATTTATGCGACCTACCTGGAACAACAAGAAAAAGCCCGGCTCGACCTCTATATGGACGTTGCCCGACGCGCCAGTGCGCAAGCCGCAGAAGACCCAAGCAACTTCAACGCCCTGTACTGGCAAGCTTATGCACTGGGCCGCTACAGTCAAGGTATCAGCGTGGCCAAAGCGCTGGCCCAGGGACTGGGCAGCAAGGTGAAAAAAGAGCTGGAAAACGTGATCGAAATCGAGCCCAAACACGCCGATGCCCACATCGCCCTGGGCTCGTTTCACGCGGAGGTGATCGACAAGGTGGGTTCGCTGATTGGTGGCATGACCTACGGCGCCAAAAAAGACATCGGCCTGCGGCTGTTCCAGGAGGCCCTCAAGCTGAATTTTCAATCCGCCATTGGCATGATCGAATACGCCAACGCCATGCTCATGCTCGATGGCGACAAAATGATGAAGGAAGCGACCCGCCTGTACCAGCAAGCCGCTGCCGCCAAGCCCATGGATGCGATGGAACGGCTGGATGTGGAAATGGCAAGGGTTGAACTGGACGAAGATTAGATTCTTGTCGTTTTGGCCGCTAGCCCTTATAAAATGGTCGTATGTAGCTATTAAAATAATAGCTGTTAAGCCTGTTCATTCCATGGCAGCATCAAGGTCAACAGGGTCAGCTTGGCAAATTCCGGCTCAAACTGGTCGATGATTTTTTGCGGATCGGGGCACAGCGTTGAGTCGCTGATGACGCCAAACTGCACGCCCCCGCCGTAACTCAAGATCGAGACGCCCAATCCGACCGTACCCGACTGCGGTACCCAAACCAGGTTTTGCTCCAGCGTGGCGCCGAGAAACTTGAGCTTCTCGCGCGGACCCGGCACGTTGGTCATGACGGCGGTGGTTTTTTTGGAAAACAGGGTCAACAGCGCGTCTTGCGCCGGCTTCATCAACACCCCCGCCACCGCCAGCAGCGCAAACGCCAGCAGCGGCTGCATGCTGCCTTTCATCTCACCCATGCGCGCGCGCACCGCGAACACGCGCTCGATTGGGTTCTCTATCCCGATGGGCAGAACCACCGGTGCCAAGCCAAAGCGATTGCCCAATTGGTAGGCTTCTTCGATCGGGCGCAGGTTCACCGGCACCATGGCACGGATCTCCTTGCCTGCAACGTCATCGCCGAAGGACTTGAGGTAGCCACCCAGAGAGCCGGCCACGCAGCTTAACAACACATCGTTGATGGAGCAGTTCAGCGCACGCCCGACCGCCTTGACGTCGTCCAGCGGGATCGGTTGGCACCAGGCCACGCGTTTGCGCGTGCCAGGCGTGCCCTTGAGGCGCGTCGGCGAGTCGTCGGGCATGAGCGCCAGCGCGGCCGCGTCCCGAACAACGTGATACGCCATTTTGGCCAGATCCAGCGAACCGGCCAAACCCTTCTCCAGGCTCTGCTCCAGCCCTTTTTGCGGATCGATCAAGGTCTCCAGGGCGTTGACCGCGCCGTCCCCCACCGCGTCAAGTGCTTTGACCACCACCTCCGTCAACGGCCGGATCAGCGTGTCGGCAAGCCAGTCATCCGCACCCTCCAGCCCCTCACCCTGCGCAGGCTGGGTCCCGCTGCGAGTGGGTGCAGAACCGCCATCCACCATGGACTGGGTCACGGCAATCAGCGCCAGGCCATCGGCAATGCAATGATGCAGGCGCGCCATCAAGGCCGAGCCGCCCTGGTAATGTTCAACCAGGCGAAACTCCCACAGGGGGTGGTTCATGTCGAGCGATTGCATGGCAAGCTCGGCCAGGCGCTCCTGCAATGCCGTTTGCTCCCGGCCTTTGGCCGTCACAGGCAAGGTCTCGCGCACCACATGGCGCTCGATCTGGAAGTCCGTATCGGTCACCCAACTGGCACCGCTTGCATCCTGCTGCACCCGCTGACCAAAGCGCGGGTATTGCAGCAAGCGCTCCTCAATGCGCTGGCACACCGCCGGGTAGCTGACACCTGGCTTGATGATCCACACCCCAACGATCATCATCAAATTGCTGGGCGAATCCATGCGCAACCAGGCCGTATCGACCTTGCTCATGCGCTCCTGTGTCGGCCCGGCTGGCTGAGCTTTGTCCTCGGATACCTTCCTTCTTGCCCGTGTGCCCGCTACCGGGCGTGTGGTCTTGGTGGCGACTTTTCTGGCAACGATTCGGGTAACCATAAACACTCCTGACGGGGCAAACCAAAAGCAAAACGACAGTTCCTGGGGAACACCCCTATTCTGTCGGCAAGACGCACACTAAGATACCCGGCGATGCCCCCAAACCTGCGGGTTTTTGAATTTATCTGGAGAAAACCATGTCTGACCTGAAAGCAAAATTCGAAACTGCCCTTGCCGATTCTAAAAACCTGAGCGAACGCCCGGATAACGCCACGCTACTCAAAATTTATGGCCTTTACAAGCAAGCCAGCGTTGGCGACAACACCGACAAGAAACCCGGCTTCAGCGACATGGTGGGGCGCGCCAAATGGGAGGCCTGGAGCAACCTCAAAGGCACCAGCAGCAACGATGCCATGCAGCAATACATTGACCTGATTGAATCCCTGAGCTAAATCACCCGCCCCAGCCGCTCGCCAGCGGCGCTCCGGTCGCCCCAGATGCTGGCGACTGAGCCCTGCATCACTTGTTTTTGCTGACCTGGGGTTTCACATGCGCCCGGAGCTTGGGCTTGGGCGTGAGCAGGTCATCCAGATTTTTGATGATTTCACTTTCGATCCGTGCCTTGAACGCGCCCACCAGAAAACCGAGTTTGGCCTGGAGTTCAAACTTGTCCTTGGTCACCGACAAGGTGCCGTGAACACCTGAGCGTGTAAAAGACACTTCATCAACTGTCTTGCCTTCTTCGTAAATGCAGCGCATGCCAAGTTCTTCTTCGGCATGCTCGGCCCATTTGAAGGCCACTTTGCGCGCATCAGCCAGTCCAAGCGCGTGTTGACGCAAGATATGAAGATCAGCCACTGAGGTGCTCCGTTGTTGTTTGCTTCAGGACCTGGGTCCGCTGCGCCGCCGGCATTTTTGCCAACTGCCGCACTGCATCATAAAACCGTTGCCAGTCCCGGCCCTGGCGCTCAAACAAAGCCTCAAAAGCCGGCACCAGTTCGTCGTACGCCGCCTGAGCGGCAAACGCCGCGTTGTTGGCACCCGCAACCCAGGCGTCATAGCCAGCGTAACCACCCCAGCTACTTCTAAGCCGGGCGTAGTCATCGCGAAAATCCTGCATTGCTGCTTTTTTCATAGCTACTTGTTCAATAGTGACGGGGGCTGGAGGCTTGTTTTGTTTATAGATTTCATCCAACCGGGTGCGCGTTGCGTGCGACAGCACCCGCAACTGCCTGCGCCGGGCATCAAACTCTGCATATTCTTTGCGGGCCAATGCCGAGCCATGCACCGAGAGCCAACGCTCCCCGCCCAGACGTTCAACCGCCGTGGCAAAAGACTCGTTGAACAGGGTGTCGCCTTTGACATACAGGACCTGATGCGCCAGCTCATGAAAAATCATGCGCGCCAACTCACCTTCCGGGTAGTGAATGAAGGTATTGAGCAGCGGATCGCCACCGGCCCAGTTCAGCCAGCCCAAGGTCGAGTAGGCCGGTACGCCATACACACTGGCTTCCAGCCCTTCGCGCTGCAGCGCAAGCGCCTCGGCACGCGCCTCGGCCTCGTTGAAATAACCTCGGTAACCGACACAGCCCGCCACCGGGAAACACCAGGTTTTGAGCGTCAATGAAAACGCAGGTGCCGCCACCACGTTCCACACCACGGAGCGGCGCCGCAAGTCGGCATAGCGATGGTAGCTGGCGTTGTCAGGCAGTTGCAGCTCGGTCACGGCAAAGCGACGAATGCGCTCAGCCAGCATCAGGCGCTGCTTCAAGGCCGGCGCAACGCTCTCATCAGCCAGCCACTTCGCAATCGGTTGGGCCGCCTTCATCATTTGCAGATGACCGCCAACGGATTGCAGGTAATAGCCCGTATCGGCGCAACTGGCCAGCCAGGGAATGAAGATCAGAAGGACGACAGTTCGGAGGGAGTGCATCAGAAAAACAGTTTACGATATGCCACCATGCTCTACAAATTCAAATCTAAAAATACCGGTGACGTCATCATGTTGCAGCCCAACGGACGACGCGTGCTGCAGATCATCGGCAAAGATGTGCCTGAAGACATCGACACCACGGGTGAAAAGGGCATCATCCTGCCAGAGCAGATGCCTGCGGCCATTGCCGCACTGGAAGCGGCCATTGCCAGGGAAGAAGCGGACCAGAAAGCCGCGCTGGCGGAGGCACTGGCACACAACGAACCCGCGCCCCACTTTGAATCGGTCTCCCTGCGCCAGCGGGCGCAGCCCTTTATTGAGATGCTCAAGCGCTGCCAGGAAGATGGCAGCGAGGTTGTCTGGGGCGTTTAACAGGCGCCAGCGCCGCCTGCTGACGCCGCGGCTTGACGCCTAACGGTAGCTGCGGGCGTCCTCAATCACCTTGCCATCGTTGGGCAGGCTGCCCGGCAGCAAGATCTCGACCGCGCCGCGCAGCTTGGTGACATCCCGAATCGCCTCGCCTATCTTGGCGGCCAGCGCATCCGGACCACTGCACGCCGTCTCTATCTTGAGCGTCATGACATCGTTGGCCATCTCACCGGTCACCACCAGCCGGGCGCGCGTTACTTCAGGAAAGCGTTTGATGATGTCGGCGACCTGGCCCGGGTGCACAAACATGCCGCGGATTTTGGTCGTCTGGTCAGCCCGCCCCAGCCAGCCCTTGATGCGCGTGTTGGTGCGCCCGGTCGGACAAGAGCCACTCAACACCGCCGACAAGTCGCCGGTGCCAAAGCGAATGAGCGGATAGTCGGGGTTCAATGTCGTAACCACCACTTCGCCCACTTCACCATCCTGCACCGGGTCACCGGTGCCGGGCCGCACGATCTCGACAATCACATTTTCATCCAGCACCAGTCCCTCTCTGGCCGGAGTCTCATAGGCAATCGAGCCCAGATCAGCGGTGGCGTAGCACTGGTAACCGGCAATGCCGCGCTCGGCAAACCAGTCCCGCAGGGATGGCGGAAAGGCTTCGCCGCCAAACATGGCTTTCTTGACGCTCGGCAGTGCCACACCCATCTCATGCGCCTTGTCGACAATGATTTTCAGAAAGCTCGGTGTCCCAATATAGCCCGCCGGCTGCAGTTCGCGCATGGCTTGCACTTGCTGCTCTGTCTGGCCGGTACCGCCCGGAAACACCGTGCAGCCGAGCGCGTGGGCGCCGGACTCCATCATGGAGCCAGCGGGCACAAAGTGGTAGCTGAAGCTGTTGTGAATCAGTTCACGTGGACGAAAACCCGCCGCAAACATGGCGCGCGCCATGCGCCAATAGTCTTTGGCCGCTCCTTCGGGCTCATAAATAGGGCCGGGGCTGGAAAAAACGCGCGGCATCCGCTCGCCAAAGCCGATCGCGCTGAAACCGCCAAACACATTGCCATTGCTGCTTGCCCGGCTCGCCTTCTGGCGCTCCAGCAACTCGTGCTTGCGCGTCACGGGCAGGGCCGCCAAGGCCTGCCGACTGGTCACCGCCGCCGGGTTGATGTTCTGCAAAATCTGCCCAAAGGCCGGAGACGACGCGCTGGCATGGGCCAGCTGTGCCGGCAAAGCCATCATCAGGGCAGTTTCACGCGCCGTGGGGTCGCGCGTTTCCAACGCATCGTAATGTTCAATCATGTTTCTTCCTGTAAGGCCCTGGCCGCAACTGGGTCGACGCACGGCAGTCATCGTTTTCAGGCCAGCCAGCGCTTGCGCCGCTTGTAACTCTTCACATCCTTGAAGCTCTTGCGCTCGCCCCCGCCCACGCCCAGGTAGAACTCCTTGACGTCTTCGTTGTTGGCGAGATCGCTGGCCACACCGTCCATCACCACCCGGCCGGACTCCATGATGTAGCCGTAGTCGGCGTATTTCAGGGCCATGTTGGTGTTTTGCTCGGCGAGCAAGAAAGTGACTTTTTCTCGTCTGTTGAGGTCTTTCACAATCTCGAACACTTCTTCCACAATCTGCGGCGCCAGACCCATGGACGGCTCATCGAGCAACACCATGCTGGGGTTGGCCATCAGGGCGCGGCCAATGGCGCACATCTGCTGCTCGCCACCCGAGGTGTAGGCCGCCTGGCTGGTACGACGCGTCTTCAGGCGCGGAAAGTAGGTGTAGACCTTGTCCAGATTGCGCGCGACCTCAGCCTTGTCCTTGCGGGTGTAGCTGCCGGTCAGCAAATTTTCTTCGATCGTCAGGTGCGCAAAACAATGCCGTCCCTCCATCACCTGCACGACGCCGCGCTGCACCAGGTCAGACGGTGAAAGATTCTCGATGCGCTCGCCGCGCAGTTCAATCGACCCCTTGGTCACTTCACCACGCTCACCGCGCAGCAGGTTGGAAATAGCACGCAAGGTCGTGGTCTTGCCCGCGCCGTTGCCGCCCAGAATGGCCACGATTTTGCCCTCCGGCACATTGAGCGAAACGCCTTTGAGAACCAGAATGACGTGGTTGTAAATGACCTCGATGCCATTGACGTTGAGAACGATGCTGGAATTACTCATGCATGAATCCGTTTAGTGGGTGTAACCAACTCAAAGGGCAGGCGCCCTGGCCTTTGAGTTGACGGCTCCTGCGAGCCGCCAGGTTCGACACCCCATCCAGCCGGGATGGGGTGTCATGTCAATCAGGACTGGCAGTCCTGCGCCGTACGCCGGGCCATCTTCTTGTCCGCCAGATACTTGTCGGCGACGCTTTTGACCAGGGGTTTGAGTATCTGCTCATCGGCCTGCATCCAGTCGCTCGTGAACTGCCACTTGCTGCCGTCCCAGGTGTGCACGCGCGCCCAGTTGACGCCCATGTGATCCTGGCAGCTGGTGGAGACCGGGCGCAGCACGCCCTTGAAGCCCAGTGCATCGAGCTTGGCCTGCGTGAGGTTCAGGTTTTCGAAGCCCCAGCGCGCCTGCTCGGCCGTGATCACCTTGCCCTTGCCATAGCGCTCCTGCGCGGCACGCACGCCTTCGATGGCGTACATCGCGCTGACCACGCCGCGCATGTACATCACCTGCCCGACTTCTTCCTTCGGCCCGGTGCCCTGGCCCTTGGCGTGAACTTTTTCGAGGATTTCCTTGACCACGGCGGAGCCTGGCTCGGCGCCGTGCTGCATGGCCGCGGCGTTGTAGCCCGTGGCGCCCATGCCCACGTCTTTGACGTCGGGCTCGGCACCCGACCACCATGCGCCGTAGATCTTCTCGCGCGGGTAGCCGGTGGCCTGGGCTTCCTTGAGCGAGGTCGGGTTCATGATGCCGTAGCCCCACAGCAGGATGTAGTCCGGGCGCTGCTGGCGGATTTGCAGCCAGGTGGCTTTTTGATCCACCCCCGGCGCGGTTACGGGCAGTGTGCTGAGCTGGAAACCCAGCATCGAGGCGCGCTCCTGTAACAGCGGGATGGGCTCCTTGCCGTAGGGGCTGTCGAGATAGACCAGCGTGATCTTCTTGCCCTTGAGCTTGTCCAGGCCGCCTTCCTTCTTGCCAATTTGCTGCAGCAGAACGTCGGCGGCAACCCAGTAGGTGCCACCGATGGGGAAGTTCCACTTGAACACGCCGCCGTCTTGCGACTCGCTGCGGCCATAGCCCACGGTGAGCAGCGGTATCTTGTCGATCGGAGCCTTCTCGGTCAGCGCGAAGGTGATGCCTGTCGACACCGGCTGGAATACCGTGGCACCGCCGTTCTTGCCCTTGAGGCGCTCGTAGCACTCCACGCCGCGGTCGGTGGCGTAGGCGGTTTCGCACTCTTCCGTGAGGACCTTCACACCGTTGATGCCGCCGCGCAGATTGGTCAGCTTCATGTAGTCGGCATGGCCGTTGGCCCAAGGGATGCCGTTGGGCGCGTAGGCACCCGTGCGGTAAGACAGCACCGGAAAGAATTGCCCCTTGGCTTGGGCGAATGCCCCGGCGCTAGCGGCAGCAATGACGCTGGCTAAAACGATATGACGAATTTTCATGAATGTCTCCTAAATGTAGAGCACCGGGGTGCTTGGGTTAATGAAGGGTAAAACGGCTAATAAACGAACAAACTCAGTGAGGAAAGGGCCAAAGGCGAAGCTTCTGCTTGCCAATGGACCACAATTTGGCCAGCCCGTGCGGCTCCATGATCAGGAACCACACAATCAGGGCACCAAAGATGATCAGCTCAGTGTGCGAGATGCCGGAGGTTGAAATCTCGATGCCAAACGCGCCCCCGAGCAGGGGCAGGAATTGGTTCAGGGCAATCGGCAAAATTACGATAAAGGCGGCACCAAAAAAACTGCCCATGATGGAGCCCATGCCGCCAATGATGACCATGAACAACAGCTTGAATGACAGGTCCACCGAAAACGCGGCAGGCTCCCAGGCCCCCAGATACACAAAGCCCCACAGTGCACCGGCCACACCCACAATGAAAGAGCTCACGGCAAAAGCGCTGAGCTTGGCATACATGGGTCGGATGCCAATAACGGCGGCGGCCACATCCATGTCACGGATGGCCATCCATTCACGGCCAATGGCGCCGCGCACCAGATTCTTGGCCAGCAGCGCCAGCACCACCAGAATCGACAGGCACAGCAGGTATTTGGAGGTCGGGCTTTCAATTTGCAAACCAAAAACCTGCAAGTCCGACACCGAAACCGACCCCGACGAGGAGTCATTGGTTAACCACTTGATACGCAGGAACATCCAGTCACTGAAAAACTGCGCGGCCAGCGTGGCTACCGCCAGATAAAGGCCCTTGACGCGCAAACTGGGCAAACCGAACAGAATACCGAAAGCGGCGGAACACAGCCCTCCCAGGATCAGTGCCACCAGCAGCGGCATACCAGGCACACGCACAAAAAAATTGAACGCTGCATAGGCACCAACAGCCATGAAGGCACCCGAGCCCAATGAAATTTGCCCACAGTAGCCGACCAGGATATTCACCCCCAAGGCGGCCAGCGACATGATCAAGAAAGGAATCAAAATCGCCCGAAACATGTAGCCACTGCTCAGCATTGGAACGACGATGAAAGCCGCTGCGATGAGCAACAACACCGCCCAGCGATCTTGCGCAATCGGGAATATCTGCTGATCAGCGCGATAAGTTGTCTTGAACTGGCCGTTTTCTCTGTAAAACATAATGCTTCTTTTCTTGTGTGCCGTTACACGCGGTCAATAATCTTTTCACCAAACAGCCCTTGCGGCCGGAACAGCAGAAACACCAGGGCCAGCACGTAGGCAAACCAGATTTCGATGCCGCCACCGACATAAGGCCCCAAAAATACTTCAGACATTTTTTCTCCGACACCGATGATCAGACCGCCAATAATCGCACCGGGTACCGAGGTGAGGCCGCCCAAAATCACGACCGGCAGGGCCCGCAATGCGACTGTAGTGAGGGAGAACTGCACCCCCAGCTTGCTGCCCCAAATCATGCCGGCCACCAGCGCCACCACGCCCGCGACGCACCAGACGATGAACCAAATGCGGTTGAGCGGGATGCCAATGCTTTGCGCCGCCTGATGATCGTCGGCTACTGCTCGCAGTGCCCGCCCCGTGCTTGTTTTCTGGAAGAACAAGCTCAGCACGGCGACCAGCACGGCAGCAATCAGGGCGGCGTAAAGGTCTTCCTTGTTGATCAGGATGCCACCCTCAAAGACGCTTTCAAACGCCAGCAACGGGTCTTTGGGCATACCAATGTCAATCTTGTAGATGTTGCTGCCAAAAATCGTCTGCCCGATGCCGTCCAGGAAATAGCCAATGCCTAAAGTAGCCATCAGCAAGGTGGTTCCCTCTTGATTGACCAGGTGGCGCAGCGCCAGTCGTTCAATCAGCCAGGCGACGACAAACATCACCAGGCCTGCGAGCAAGAAGGCTGCAACGTTGGCAACAATCGGATTTTCGATACCGGTCCAGCCCGGAATCCACTCAGAAAATCGCGCCATCGCCAGCGCTGCAAACAGCACCATGGCGCCCTGGGCAAAGTTGAAGACGCCTGAAGCCTTGTAGATCAGCACAAAACCCAGCGCCACCAGCGAATACAACATGCCGGCCATCAGGCCGCCGAGCAATGTTTCAAGAAAAAATGCCATTTTTGTTTCCTTAGTGACTCGTGCCCAGATAGGCGCTGATCACTTCTTCGTTGTTACGCACTTCATCGGGCGTGCCGTCGCCAATCTTCTTGCCATAGTCCAACACAACGACGCGGTCTGAGATATCCATCACCACCCCCATGTCATGCTCAATCAACACCACCGTGGTGCCAAATTCTTGATTGACATCGAGCACAAAGCGGCACATGTCCTGCTTTTCCTCCACGTTCATGCCAGCCATCGGCTCGTCAAGCAGCAACACTTGCGGCTCCATCGCCAGTGCCCGGCCCAGGTCAACGCGTTTTTGCAGACCATAGGGCAACTGCCCGACCGGCGTTTTGCGATGCGCCTGGATTTCGAGAAAATCGATGATGTGTTCGACAAATTCCCGGTGCCGTTCTTCTTCACGTTGCGCCGGACCGATACGCAGCGCCTGCAAAAAAAGATTGCTCTTGATCCGCAGGTTGCGCCCGGTCATGATGTTGTCAATCACGCTCATGCCCTTGAACAAGGCCAGGTTCTGAAAGGTGCGCGCTATACCCATCACGGCGACCGCGTGGCTGTCCATGTGGCTGAAGGTTTTGCCGCGAAAACTGATGGAACCCTGCTGCGGCGTGTACACGCCATTGATGCAATTGAGCATGGAGCTCTTGCCCGCGCCATTGGGGCCGATGATGGCGCGCACCTCGTGCTCGCGCACATCAAATGAAATATCAGCCAGCGCCTTGACACCGCCAAAACCAAGAGAAATATTCTTGACGTCGAGAACGACATCACCGATCTTTTTGCTCATGCTGCCGCCTTGACGGGTGTAAATGTCTTCGCGTCGTCAATTCTCAAAGTGGCGCTGATGCTGCCGGTGCGGCCGTCCTCAAACTTGACTTGAGTTTCGATGAACTGCGATGTTTTCCCGCCATACAGGGCATCCACCAGCACATCGTATTTTTCGGCAATAAAGCCGCGCCGAACCTTGTTGGTGCGGGTCAATTCGCCGTCGTCGGCATCGAGCTCCTTGTGCAGCACCAGGAAGCGGCTGACCTGCGAGCCCGCCAGCAGCGTGTCCACGCTCAGGTCGGCATTCACCTTTTCAACACACTCCTTGACGAGCTGGTAGACCTCGGGCTTTTGCGCCAGATCGGTGTAACCGGCATACGGCAGGTTGCGCCGCTCGGCCCAGTTGCCCACCGCGTCAACATCGATGTTGATCATGACGCAGACCTTTTCACGGCCGTCACCGTAGGCCACCACTTCCTTGATATGCGGGAAGAACTTGAGCTTGTTCTCCACATACTTGGGGGCGAACATGGCGCCGTCATTGGCACCCCCCTTGATGCGGCCCACGTCTTTGACGCGGTCGATGATCTTGAGGTGACCATGGGCATCCAGAAAACCGGCGTCGCTGGTGTGGTACCAGCCGTCCGGCGTCAACACCTCGGCAGTGGCTTCAGGATTCTTGAAATAGCCCTTGAGCAGGCCCGGCGACTTGACCAGAATTTCACCGTTGTCGGCCACCTTGATTTCGACCCCGGCACAGGGCACACCCACGGTGTCGGCGCGCGCTTCGTTATCGGGCTGCAGGCAGACAAACACAGCCGTCTCGGTGGAGCCGTAAAGCTGTTTGAGATTGATGCCAATGGAGCGATAAAAACTGAACAAATCCGGACCGATGGCCTCGCCCGCGGTGTAAGCCACCCGTACCCGGCTCATGCCCAGGTTATTGCGCAGTGGCCCATACACCATGAAGTTGCCCAGCGTGTACAACACACGGTCGCTCAGCGGCACCGACTTGCCATCCATCAGCGTCGGGCCGACCCTTTTTGCCACGCTCATGAAAAATTGAAACATATTGCGTTTCAGCGTGCCGGCATCTTCCATGCGAATCATCACGCTGGTCAACAAGCCCTCAAACACCCGCGGCGGTGCAAAGTAATAGGTGGGACCCACCTCCTTGAGGTCGATCGTGACGGTGGCCGCCGACTCCGGGCAATTGACCACATAGCCGCAGGCCAGCCACTGCGCGTAGCTGAAAATATTTTGCCCAATCCAGGCTGGCGGCAGATAGGCCAGCACCTCCTCCAAGTGGGTCAGCTTGTCGAATTCGGCACCGGCACGGGCACGGTTGAGCAGCGTGTCATGGGTGTGCACCACGCCTTTGGGGTTACCCGTGGTGCCGGAGGTGAAAAACATGGCCGCCACATCATCGGGCTTGATCCGGCTCACCTCGGATTGCAGGAATTCTTTGTGCTGGGAGGCAAACGCCTTGCCTGCGGCCAGCAAATCATCGACCGCCATCAGTCCCGGCTCGTCGTAGTTACGCAGGCCCCGCGGATCGTCAAAGTAGATATTTGAAAGTTGCGGGCACTGTTCGCGGATTTCCAGCAGTTTGTCGACCTGTTCCTGGTCTTCGGCAAAGGCAAATCGCACGTCAGCATTGTTGATGGGGAAGACACACTCGGGCGCGGCGGCGTCCTGATAGAGCGGAATGGGAACGGCCCCCAGGGACTGCACGGCCAGCATGGTGGCGTACAAACGCGGACGGTTGGCGCCAATCACAATCATGTGCTCGTCGCGGCGCAGCCCCGCTTGATGCAGGCCACAAGCAAGCTGCTCCACCAGCACGGCCATATCAGCCCAGGTCAGGGACTGCCAAATGCCATACTCTTTTTCACGCATGGCCGTCTCGGCCGGACGCTGGGCGGCGTGGTCCAACAGAAGTCGAGGAAAAGTGGTCTGCATCCCGATACCTTGTCTTAAGTTCAATAAATTTGCGGGACAGAGGGACAGATCTTCCGCTCTGTCCTCAACCAACCGGCCCCCTTGTGGGACAAATCTTCAGCTCTGCCCCCACTGAGCAATCCGACCTGGCCATCGGCCGTCGGCTTGCTGGAATAGGGCGAATATAAACATTCATTTGACGTCAAGTTGTCACTTGAACGACAATTCAGACATTTCTCGGTAGGTGTTTTCCCTGCACTTTTCAGCAACTGGCGGCACATTTTTTCTTCCTTGCTTGTTTTCTCCATGAGCTCCGATGTTTCTCTCCACCAACGTCGTCGGCCACTGACCGCAGCCGAACTCGACACGATTCCATGGCTGGACCGGCTCTCGCCTGCGGAGTACGAACGGGCGGTGGACGACCTGAAAATTACCGATGCCGTCGCTGGCGAGTACGTTTGCCGCACGGGTCGCCCGGTCACCTACTGGTTTGGCGTGGTGGATGGATTGCTCAAGATGA
Organism: Rhodoferax ferrireducens; assembly: GCF_049302455.1. GTDB lineage: Bacteria > Pseudomonadota > Gammaproteobacteria > Burkholderiales > Burkholderiaceae_C > Rhodoferax > Rhodoferax ferrireducens_B. The sequence continues at coordinate 24,242 of NZ_JBAQMD010000009.1, forward strand.
GCAGCGACAACGCCGAGGGCCAGACCATAACCTTCACCGGCGTGCCGCCCGGTGGCTGGTTTGGCGAAGGCACGGCTTTGAAACGCGAAAGCTACCGCTACAACATCCAGGCCCTGCGCAAAAGCCGGGTGGCCGGGCTGCACGTGGACACCTTCCATTGGCTGCTGGACCACTCGATCGGCTTCAACCGCTTTGTCATGAACCAGCTCAACGAGCGGCTTGGCCAGTTCATCGCCGCGCGCGAGATTGACCGCATGAACAACCCCGACATCCGGGTGGCACGCAGTCTGGCCGCGCTGTTCAACCCGGTGCTGTACCCCGGCGTCGGCGAGGTGCTGCGCATCACGCAGCAGGAACTGGCCTACCTGGTGGGCTTGTCGCGCCAACGCGTGAATGGAGCCCTGACCGCGCTGGCCGAGCAAGGCGTGATTCGCGTCGAATATGGCGGCCTGCGCGTGCTCAGTCTGGTCGCACTGCGCTCCCAGATATTTTTATAAGAGACAAGCCTCTAGCCCGCGTAAAATAAGCGCATACAGCTACTATATTTATAGCAAATGACAGACTCAAAATCCCCCCCCCTGTTTCGCCGCGCGGCGCCTCCCACGGCCCGCGCACCCATTCCAGCAGGCCAGACCAACACCGCCGCCGTGGGCCCCAACGGAACCTTGCGCCTGAACAAACGCATGGCCGAGCTCGGCCTCGCATCGCGCCGCGAAGCCGATGACTGGATTGCCAAGGGCTGGGTCAAGGTCAACGGGGCGGTGGCGACCATGGGCATGCAGGTGCAGCCCGATGTGCGCATTGAGATCGACAAGCAGGCCCAGGGCCAGCAAGCCAAGCAGGTCACGGTGCTGGTGCACAAGCCGATCGGCCTCGTCAGCGGCCAGGCTGAAGACGGCCACTTGCCCGCCATCACCCTGGTGCAGCCGCAGAACCGCTGGGCGCAAGACAACGCCCGTTTCTTCTTCCACCCCAGCCAGCTCAAAAGCCTGGTGCCCGCCGGGCGCCTTGACATTGACTCGACCGGGCTGCTGGTGCTCACGCAAGACGGCCGCGTGGCGCGCCAGCTGATTGGCGAAGACGCCGTCATGGAAAAGGAATACCTGGTGCGGGTGGTTTACAACGCTGATCAAGGCGCGTCCGCCAGCACCGGACAGCTCAGCCGCATTGACGATGACGACCCCGTCAGCACCGATGTGCAGTCGGTCTTTCCGCGCGAAAAACTCGCCTTGCTGCGCCACGGCCTGAGCCTGGACGGACAGGCGCTTCAACCGGCCAAGGTGGATTGGCAAAACCCCGAGCAGCTGCGCTTTGTCTTGACTGAGGGCAAGAAACGCCAGATTCGCCGCATGTGCGAGCTGGTTGGTCTGAAAGTGGTTGGCCTGAAGCGCGTGCGCATTGGCAAGGTGATGCTGGGCAATCTGCCGTTGGGCCAGTGGCGCTACCTGGCACCGCATGAGAAATTCTAAACATTGTGGGACAGACCAAAGCTACACGGAGTGAGCGTGCTCTGTCCTCAACTGATACCGGGATGTCGGATGTCCACATTGTGGGACAGACCAAAGCTACACGGAGTGAGCGTGCTCTGTCCTCAACTGATCGTCGGAGGTAGGAAGTTGCACCATGGCCAAGCCGCCGTCCCCCAAACCCCCTAAACACCTGCACAGCTCGGACCTGCGGGGTGTGGCGCAATTGGCGACACAGGCCACGGCTGGCGTCGCCCGCATCGCTGAAGGGGTGCACCAATCGGTCTGGAGCAGCCTGGGCGTCCCCGGTGGCAAGGCGCCTGGACAAACCCGCGGCATCACCGGCCTGGTCTACAAGAGTGTGCACGGTGTGACCCGGTTGCTGGGCAAAGGCGTGGACACTTTGCTGGCCCGGTTGCAGCCTGCGCTGGACGCAGCACAAGCTGCCCCAGCCGGTAGCCCCCAGCGCGCGGCGGTGCTGGCGGCACTCAATGGCGTGATGGGGGATCACCTGCTTGAAAGCCACAACCCGCTCGCCACCCCCATGACCCTGCGCTACCAGGGCGAGGCGCTGAACTGGCAGGCTCTGGCGCCCATGCCGCACGCCACGGGCAAGGTCCTGCTGCTGATTCACGGGCTCTGCATGAACGACTTGCAGTGGCACACGCAACAGAACGGGCAGGTGGTGGACCATGGCCGGGCGCTGGCCGCCACGCTGGGCTACACCCCGGTTTATCTGCGCTACAACACCGGTCTGCACACCTCGCAAAACGGACATGAATTGTCAAACCAACTGGAGCAACTGCTGACGCATTGGCCGACACCGATCAAGGAAATCACCGTGCTGGCCCACAGCATGGGCGGCTTGCTGATCCGCAGTGCGTTCTACTACGCCAGGCAGGATGGTTTGCGTTGGCCCGGTCGTCTGAAAAACATCGTGTTTCTGGGTACGCCGCACCATGGCGCGCCGCTTGAGCGGGCCGGCAACTGGGTGGATGTGGTCCTGGCCAGTACGCCCTACAGCGCGCCCTTTGCCAAACTGGGTCAGTTGCGCAGCGCTAGCATCACCGATCTGCGCTACGGCTTTGTGCTCGACCGTGACTGGCAGGGCCACGACCGCTTTCAACGCAAACCCGATGCCCGTCAGCCGCTCCCGCTGCCGGCCGGTGTGGCCTGCTACGCGGTGGCCGCCACCACGGCCGCCAGGCGCAGCACCCTGGCGGATCGCCTGATTGGCGACGGCCTGGTGCCCCTGCACAGTGCGCTGGGGCAGCACGATGAGCCACAAAGAAACCTCGTGTTCGCCAAAACGTCGCAGTGGATTGCCTACCGTACCAGCCACATGGGCTTGTTGAGCAGCCCCGAGGTGACTCAAAAAATAGTGCAGTGGCTGACGCCAGCGCCGACACCAGGCCGAGGCAGCAACTAGCCGCCCGCTTACGCCGCCCGCGGCTGCGCCACCTCGCGCATGATCGCACTGACGTCCCGGCCGACACCACGATAGCCGGTAAAGCGGCCCGACGCATCAAACATCGGCTCCCCGCTGACCTGAAAGTACTGGCGCTCGCCCGCGTCATCAATCCGGCTGAAGACAAAATCGAGAAACGGCCGGCGCGCCGCCACATTCGCCTTGAGCACCGCGCGCTCCGCCTCATTCCAGCGCAAGGCCTGCTCCTGTTTGATTTCTCCCAGCAGGCTTTCCATCGATATGCCCAGCATGTCCAGCACCGGGCCATACACCTTGGTGAATTGCCCCTGCGCGTCCTGCTCCCAGTACCAGTCCGATGCCAGTTCCGTCAGGCGGCGAAAGCGGGCTTCACTTTCAGTCAATTCTGCGGTCCGCTCCAGCACCGTTTGCTCCAGCACCTGGTTGTAATTCTGGAGTTTTTTGTACAACAAGCGCACTTCCAGCATGTTGTGAATACGCGTCTTGACTTCGACCAGATCAAACGGCTTGGCCACAAAATCCTTCGCGCCCGAGGCCAGCGCCCGCAGCTTGTGACCCGGCTGCGCCGTGACCACAAGAATCGGCACATAGCCATCGGGGTCGATTTCCTTCAGGCCTTCCATGACCTGAAAACCGTCCATGCCGGGCATCTGCAGATCGAGCAGAATCAGGTCGTAGTGGTTGGCGCGATGCAAATCACAGACCGCAAACGGATCCATGGTCGACGTCAGGCGCTGATAACCCGCGCCTCGCAGCATTTGCTCCAGCAACTGCACGTTGGCCTCCTGGTCGTCCACGATCAGGATACGGGCATTGAGAATATCGGCAGTACTAACCATAAATTTCACTTTCTTATCAATTTGCACTGAGACTAAGGTTCTGCCAGGACAGGTGACGGCAACTTGGCGTCATCGTCACAGGTCGGCGAGGCCTGAGACGCGATAGTCGTTCTTTCCTGCGTGTTTGGCCTCATACAAGGCCAGATCCGCGCTCTTCAACAGCGTCTCCACGCTATCGCCATGCACCGGGTAAACACTGACACCCACGCTGGCCGTCACGTTCACGCTGCGGCCTTGAATGCTGCAGGGCTGTGACACGGCTTGCAGCACTTTGGATACCAGCTCTTCCACATCGTCACCATGACTCAGTTCCGCCAACGCGATCACAAATTCATCGCCCCCCACCCGCGCCACCGTGTCCTCTTGACGCACGGCGCCCGCCAGACGGGCGGCCACCATCTTGAGCAGGGCATCGCCCCCATCGTGGCCCAGCGTGTCATTGATCTCCTTGAATCCGTCGAGGTCCAGGTACACGACCGCCATATTGCCCCTGTTCCTATGCGCATGGGCAATGCCCAAGGCTATTCTGTCCATCAGGAGTCGTCTGTTGGGCAGACCGGTCAACGGGTCATGCAGGGCCAGGGATTCCAGCGCACGGTTTTGCTGTTCGAGTCTTTTGTACAACAAGCGCACTTCCAGCATATTGTGAATGCGCGTCCTGACTTCCATCAGGTCAAATGGTTTGCTGATGAAGTCTTTTGCGCCGGAGGCCAAGGCCCGCAGCTTATGGTCCGGATGGGCCGTGATCACCAGTATCGGAAAGTAGCCGTCGGCATCGGCTTGGTCCCCCTTCAGCCCCTCCATCACCTGAAAGCCATCCATGCCAGGCATCTCCAGATCGAGCAATATCAGGTCGTAACGGTTGGCGCGATGCAGGTCGCACACCGCATACGGGTCCGTGGTTGACGTCAGGCACCGATAGCCGGCTTCACGCAGTATCTTCTCAAGCAGCCGCACATTGACCTCCCGATCGTCCACGATCAGAATGTTGGCAGCAAGAAGGTCGGCGGCGTCAAGCATCACATGGATTCTTCCATTGCCGTGCGGTCCAAGCCGGTTTGCGCAGCTTCCAGCGCCATATCCAGCACTTCCATGAACTCGTTGACTTTGATCGGCTTGGTCAGGTAGCGCAGGAACCCTGCCTGCAGGCCTTTCTCAATATCGCGAGGCATCGCATTGGCACTGATGGCCACCACCGGAATGTGCCGGGTTGCAGGGTCTTCACGCAGGATTTTCAGCGCCTGAAGGCCGCTGATGCCCGGCAGATTGATGTCCATCAGAATCACTTTGGGCAGATGAATGCGCGCCAGCGTAATCCCTTGCATGCCATCCGTGGCACTCAACAGGCGCATATCCGGACGTCGCGCAATAAGTTGCTTGACCAACTCCATGTTGGCCCGGTTGTCTTCCACGTACAGCAGCGTGCGCAGCGCGGCGCCAGGCGCGGTGGGCGGCTGCGCCGGCACCAGCGGGGCATCGGAATCGGCGGCAAATTGCGGTGCAGCCACCAAATTCAACTCAAACCAGAACACGCTACCGGTCCCGACGATACTTTGCGCGCCAATTTCGCCCCCCATCAATTCGACCAGCCGCTTGCTCACCACCAGGCCGATGCCGGTACCCTCTTCAGAGCCAACCTCTTGCCCAAGCCGATTGAACGGCTGAAACAGTTGGGTCACTTTCTCCGCCGAGAGTCCTTCGCCGGAATCGCGCACACTGATCCGCAGGCGTTGCGCGGCGACCTTCTTGCACGTCACTTCGACCGCACCACCAACGCGGTTGTATTTGATGGCGTTGGACATCAGGTTCACGATCACCTGCTTGACACGCGTCCGATCGGCATTCACAAAGCAAGGGGCGTTGAACTGCGGAAAGCTGATGCGAATGTCGCTCTTTTGCGCCTGCGGTTCGATCATGGCTTGACAATCAAGCAACACGTCCGGCAGCGCGATCGGCTCCATCGACAGCGACAGCTTGCCGGACTCGATCAAGGCCAGATCGAGAATCTCGTTGATCAACTCCAGCAGATACCAGCCGCCATGAAGAATCTGGTCGATGCTGGCCTTTTGCGTGGCCGTGGGCGGCGGCACCCCCGACTCCATCAGTTGCGCAAAGCCCAGGATCGCATTGAGCGGAGAGCGCAACTCGTGGCTCATGCTCGACAGAAACTCTGATTTGGCGAGATTGGCCTTGTCGGCGGCCTGCCGGGCGCTCTCGAGCTCGACATTCTTGTCCCGCAGCGCCTGATCGAGCACCGCCCGCTCGGCTTCGACGCGCTTGCGCGCGGTGTTGTCCGTGCCGATCAACAGGTAACCAATGATGACGCCCTGCGCGTCGCGCAGCGCCGTGACCGACACCACTGCCGGGAAGCGACTGCCGTCTTTGCGGATGTAGGTCAGCTCGTAGATGTCCTCGATGCCGCGCGAGGCCTTGAACACCAGCGCCTCGAAGCCCGGCTCAATCTGGGTCCCTAGTTCGAGACTGAGTTCCTTGGCCCGCGCAATGACTTCTTTCGAATCGGAAATGTCGGCCGGCGTGACCTTGTTCATCACCTCTGCCGCCGTGTAGCCCAGCATGCGCTCGGCACCAACGTTAAAAATCTGAACGACGCCCTTGGCGTCGGTGGCGATGCTGGAAAAGTTGGCGCTGTTGAAAATCGCGCTCTGCAAAGCCCCCGCCTGAAGCAGCGCCTCTTCAGCCTGTTTGCGCGCGGTGGTATCACGCAAAATGCCGGTGAAATAGCGCTCGCCGCCCAGCCACATCTCGCTGACGGCCATCTCCATCGGGAAAACACTGCCATCCTGGCGCCGGCCCAGCACCTCGCGCCCCAAGCCGACCGCACGCGCCTCGTCGCTGGCACTGTAGTACTCAAGTGAGCCATTGCGCTGATCCTGGTCCAGTTCGGGAATCAGCAGGCTGAAGTTCTGTCCGACCAGCTGGATCCCGCTATAGCCAAACATGCGCTCAGCGGCCGGATTCACGGTCTTGATCATGCCGCCGCGGGCATAAATGGTGATGATGCCATCGGCCACGGTATTGAGAATGGTCTGGATCAGGGCCGTGCTGTCGCGCAGGGCCTGCTGCGCCGCATATTCCTCGGTGACGTCGCGAAACACGAGCACGGCACCGATCACTTGTCCGTCGCGGTCGCGAATCGGTGCGCAACTGTCGGCAATATCACACTCGCTGCCGTCGCGTGCAATCACAACCGTGTGATTGGCCAGGCCCTGAACCGTGCCGTGCGCCAGGGTTTCCGCAACCGGAACGTTGGCGCTCAGCCGGGTTTCCTTGTTGATGATCTTGAAAATTTCGTCCACCGGGCGACCGCTGGCCTGCGCTTGCGTCCACCCGGTGAGCCGCTCGGCCAGGGGATTGAGCAGCGTCACGCGCGCAGCGGCGTCGGTGGCAATCACGGCGTCCCCAATGGAATGCAGCGTCACGGCGAATTTTTCCTCGCTTTCCCGCAAGGTCAGGTTGGCCTGATGCAGTTGCTGATTGGTCCACTCCTGCTCCTTCAGCAGATGCTGACGCTCTGCTTCAACCTGCTTGCGCGCGGTGTTGTCGGTGCCGATCAGGAGGTAACCGATGACGGTGCCGCGCCCATTGCGCAAGGCGGTGACCGACACGATGGCCGGGAAACGGCTGCCATCTTTGCGGATGTAGGTCAGCTCGTAAATGTCTTCAATACCGCGCGAGGCTTTGAACACCAGGGCCTCGAAACCCGGCGCAATGGCGGTTTCAAGCTCAGCGCTCAGTTCGGTGGCACGCAAGATCAATTCCTGCGGATCGGAGATATCGGCGGGCGTGATCTTGTTCAGGACATCAGCGGCGGCATAGCCCAGCATGCGCTCGGCGCCAATATTGAAAATCTGAATAACGCCCCGTTCATCGGTGGCAATACTCGAAAAATTGGCGCTGTTGAGAATCGCGTTCTGCAAGGCCCCGGTTTTGAGCAAGGCCTCCTGTCGCCTGAACTCGGTCAGGCCCTCCGGCGTGCCTGCGACAGCTTTGGGCAGGTCAGGGATAGGGTCAATTTTTAACATGGTCGATGGTTGTTGCAGCGCGAATGAGCATAGCGACCCAGCTTGCGCTGGTCCGTGCGTTATCGAACATAAGGCGGCAATTTCATGAAGCGGGCCAATGGGGATTCTTTAGCGCTGGCGAACATCGCCCAGCAAACGATCGTATTCATTCTTAACCACGCCGTAGCACTCACACACGCGCGACTCCAAGCCCTGGCGGTCAAGCACCGTGATGTGGCCGCGGCGGTAGCGAATGCACTGCGCTTGCTGCAAGTGCCCGGCGGCGGCGGTGATGCCTTCGCGGCGTACGCCGATCATGCTGGCAATCAATTCCTGCGTCATGGTCAGCTCAGTCGAGGGCAAACGGTCCAGCGTTGCCAACAGCCAGCGGCACAATTGCTGCTCCACCGAATGGTGCCGATTGCAGACTGCGGTTTGGGACATCTGCGTCATCAAGGCCTGGGTGTAGCGCAGCAGCAAACGCATCATCGGTCCGGCACGATCGAATTCTTCCAGCAGCAAGTGCGCTTTCAGCCGGTAACCGCTACCGCCCGTCTGCACCGTGGCGCAGTGGGGCGTGCTGTTGCCGCCCAGGAACAGCGAAACACCGAGCAGGCCCTCATTGCCCACCCCCGCGATCTCGGCCGAGGCGCCATCCTCCGTCGTATATTGGAGCGACACAATGGCCGTGGTTGGAAAATAGACATGCTGCAACTGGCCACCGGATTCACAAAGCACATCGCCCAGCAACATGGGAACCAACTCCAATTGGGGCGCAATGCGCTCCAACTCAGCGGCCGGCAGGGCAGCGAGAAGGTGGTTTTGAGTGGGGCCCCGCGGCAAATCCATATGCAGTCTCCGAAAGAGCGCCAAAGCGGCATGGGCATGCGCGATCATAACTGCGACTCTGTGACCCCTGTTGACGGGAACGCGAATGTAAGCGATGTAACGGTTGCGCGTTATATGCATGCGCTGGCGCACACTCCCTCTCGCGAGGCACAACGACACTCAACCAAGTAATGCACCCAGCGCGCGAGCGCGGGGGGTAAGGCGTTTGCTTTTCGAACCGGCAGTGGCTCGGCCAATCGCATTGACAGTTTTTATCAACTTAGGAACAAAATGATTAACAGGTCAGAAAAGAAATATGGCGTGCGGCCATGGTTCATGGCATCGGTGCTGGTCGTGGTGCTAGCCGGATGCGGCGGTGGCGCAGAGGGTGATGCTCTTTCTCCCAGCGCAAGCAAATTGGGACTCTCTACCGTTCTCGCCAATGTCACCGGCACGCCAGGCAGCGCCACCAGCGACCCCACGGTGAGTTCTGCGAGCCCAAGCGACGGCGCCACAGACGTGGCTACCAGCACCAATAGCAGCAACAACATCGTCACGGGCACGACCGTCACCGCCACCTTCAGCCAGCCGATGGATCCTGCAACGATCAATTCGCCCCAGGCCGGATCCTTGCTGACCTTCACGCTCAAGGACACGACCGGCAACAACGTAGCGGGCACCGTCGCCATGAACGCCGCCAACACGGTGGCCACTTTTACGCCGACAGCATCCGCGCTCAGCCCCCATACCAGCTATATCGCCACGGTGACCACGGCGGCCCAGAGCGCCGGTGGCACGGCCATGGCCATTCCAATTGCCTGGGGCTTTGCGACCAAGTCCCTGGCGTCGACCGCCCAGGCGCCGGTCAGCCTCGGAACCGCCGGCACGTTCGCGATTCTGAGCAAAACCGGGGTCACCGACGTCTATAAATCAGCCGTCGTGGGCGATGTCGGAACCAGCCCCATCACCGGCGCGGCGATGCTGCTCACGTGTGGAGAAGTGACGGGCAAGATTTACGTCGTCGACGCGGCCGGCCCGCTGCCGTGCGCGGTCAATGACGCCACCAGCCTGACTGCGGCGGTGGGGGACATGCAGACCGCGTACCTGGACGCCAAGGGACGCACATCCCCCAACTTCACGGAACTGGGCGCCGGTGAGATCGGTGGCCTCACTCTCGCTCCTGGCCTCTACAAATGGGGCACCGATGTCTTGATATCCACGGATGTCACGCTCTCGGGCGGCCCCAACGACGTCTGGATCTTCCAGGTGGCGGGCAAGCTCAAGCAGGCCAACGGCAAGCGGGTGACACTGGCGGGCGGCGCACTGGCCAAGAACATCTTCTGGCAGGTCGCTGACAGTGTGGCCATTGGAACGACCGCGCATTTTGAGGGTGTGGTGCTGGGTAAAACGCTGGTTGCCGTGAATACGGGCGCATCGGCGAACAGCCGGCTGTTCGCACAAACCGCCGTCACGCTTCAAATGAACGCTGTCACACAGCCCGCCCCGTAAACAAGCAAGAAGCACCCTGGCCGGGAGCAGGCGCCCGCCGGCCGGCTGGCGCC
>NZ_JBAQMD010000010.1:0-32464 GCF_049302455.1 Rhodoferax ferrireducens
TTTCGGTGTAGACCGTCTGTGGACAGGCGTAGCCACACCACAGGCGCCCGGCCACTGCCGTAAAGAGAAACAGCGACAGGGCCGAGATGACCAGAATACCGGTGAGGTAGATGAAGTCCTGCGGGTACAGCACCAGGCCAAAGATGTAGAAGCGCCTGGAAGCCAGGTCAAACAGGACCGCCTGGCGCTGGCCCCACTCCAGCCAGGGCAGACCGTAAAAGATGATCTGGGTCAGCCAGACCATGCCCCATCGCCAGTTGGAGAACAGGCCCGAGACACTGCGCGGGTAAATCGTCTGGTGCGAGGCGTACAGGGAGAGTATGCCGTCATCCGCCGGCTCGGGCGGATGCGGCGGCTCAAAGCCTTCTTGGTGAACGATGGGGATGACCTTGTAATTGCCGAATGCCTTATTGTTCAACAGCGTACTTTCCGAGTGGCTACCAGACTAATCATATAGAGCTTACTGAGCGGCGATACCGCCCTTATTGGAAAGCCCCCAAACATAAGAAGCCAACACGTGAACCTGAGCCTCTGTCAACTTATCAGCCTGGGCGGGCATCTGGTTTGTCTTGCCCTCATTGACCATGGCGACAATGGCCGCCTCGCCATAGCCGTGCAACCAAATATTGTCTGTCAAGTTGGCTGAACCAAGGGCCTGATTACCCTTACCGTCCATACCGTGACAAGCGGCGCAGACAGCAAATTTTTCCTTACCGAGGGCCGCCTGAACAGAATCGTGTGGGCTACCAGACAGGCTCAACACATACTGTGCCAGGTTCTTGACATCTTGTGCCGTACCGACCGCCGCTGCCATCGGTGGCATCACGGTAATACGACCCTTGGTGATGTCGGCTTTGATAATCTCTGGCGTGCCGCCGCCCAACCAATCGTTGTCAGTCAAGTTCGGAAAACCCTTGTTGCCGCGAGCATCAGAGCCGTGGCACTGGGCGCAGTTGTTCATGAACAAACGCTCACCAATAGCCATGGCCTGTGCATCTTTGGCCACGTCTTCGGGTTTCATGGCTGAAAATTTGGCATACAAGGGTGCGACCTCGGCATTGCCTTTATCGACCTCCGCCTGGTGTTGCCCGACGGACGTCCAGCCCAACTTGCCACCATAAGTGCCTAGCCCTGGGTACAACGCCAGATAGACGAAGGAAAAAACAATCGTGATGACAAACAACCAGGCCCACCAGCGCGGCAGGGGGTTGTTCATCTCCCGCAAATCGCCATCCCACACATGCCCGGTAGTGTTATCGCTGGCCGACATGCCTGTGGACTTGCCGGTCATTATCAGCAGCAGCAAGCAGGCCACGATACTGACGATGGTGATTCCGGCGACATATATCGACCAGAAATTGCTTGTAAAGTCGCTCATCTTTTATCCTCTTCTTTTATTGCAGTTCGCCAGTCTTGTTCAAAGGGTAGGTTCGCGGCTTCCTCGAAATCAGCAGCATTTCGGCGGGAGTAAGCCCACACAATGATGCCAATAAACGTGATGAAGCTAACCACCGTGGCCATCGAACGAAGGGTATTGATATCGAGTTCCATACAAAATATCTCCCGTTTATTTGACCAAGGTTCCCAAAACCTGCAAATAGGCAATGACGGCTTCGATTTCTTTCTTGCCTCTCAACTCTTCCGATGACTTGGCTATTTGCTCATCGGTATAAGGCACGCCGACGTTCCGCAATGCTTTCATGTGCGCCGGCATCGAATCTGCATCTACAGAGTCTCTGAGAAGCCATGGATAAGCAGGCATATTCGATTCAGGCACCAAATCCCGCGGATTGTTCAGGTGCGTTGTGTGCCACTTATCGCTGTACTTGCCACCGACGCGATGCAGATCAGGGCCCGTGCGCTTGCTGCCCCACTGAAATGGATGGTCGTAGACAAATTCGCCCGCTACGGAATAGTGGCCGTAACGCAGGGTCTCGGCGCGGAACGGTCGAATCATTTGCGAGTGGCAGTTGTAACAACCCTCTCGGGTGTAAATGTCACGCCCCGCCAACTGGAGTGCCGTGTAAGGTTGCAGACCCTTGACCGGCTCAGTCGTGGACTTCTGGAAAAACAGCGGAACAATTTCCACCAAGCCACCCACCAGCAACACCAGCAAGATCAAAACGATCATCAGGAAGTTGTTGGTTTCGATTCTTTCGTGCGACAGTGCGCCGCTTGCCTTGTTGTTTGCCATGGTATTTTCCTTTTCAAGCGTGGGCAACAGCGGCCGGAATGGTCACGGTGACGGAACGCCCCTTGGTCGCCGTCTTGAATGTGTTCCAGAGCATGACCAGCATGCCGCCGAGGTACAAAAGGCCTCCCAGCAAACGCAGCACATAGAACGGGAACGTGGCCTTGACGGATTCCACAAAAGAGTAGGTCAAGGTACCATCGGGGTTGATCGAGCGCCACATCAAGCCCTGCATCACACCGGCAATCCACATGGCCGCGATATAGATCACGATTCCAATCGTCGCGGTCCAGAAATGCACCTCAATCGCCTTCACGCTGTACATCTGTTTCTGGCCAAACAGACGCGGGATCAGGTAATACATGGAGCCCATGGTCACCAGTCCGACCCAACCCAGCGCCCCTGAGTGCACGTGACCCACGGTCCAGTCGGTGTAGTGCGACAAGGCATTGACGGTCTTGATCGACATCATCGGACCTTCAAAGGTCGACATCCCATAAAACGACAGCGACACAATCAGGAAACGCAGAATAGGGTCATCACGCAGTTTGTGCCAGGCACCCGACAAGGTCATAATGCCGTTGATCATGCCACCCCAGCTTGGCGCCAGCAAAATCAGGGAAAACACCATCCCCACCGATTGCGTCCAGTCTGGCAGCGCGGTGTAGTGCAGATGGTGCGGGCCTGCCCACATATAAGTGAAGATCAGCGCCCAAAAGTGAACAATAGACAGGCGGTATGAATACACCGGCCGCTCAGCCTGCTTGGGAATGAAGTAATACATCATGCCCAGGAAGCCTGCCGTCAAAAAGAAACCAACTGCGTTGTGGCCATACCACCACTGCACCATGGCATCCTGCACACCCGCATATGCTGAGTAGGACTTCAGGTAGCCAGCGGGAATGGCTGCACTATTAACCAAATGCAGCAAAGCCACGGCAAGAATGAAAGCGCCAAAAAACCAGTTCGCCACATAAATATGACGAACTTTTCGGGTTCCAATCGTGCCAAAAAACACGATTGCGTAGGAAACCCAGACCACCGTAATCAGGATGTCAATTGGCCATTCCAGTTCTGCATATTCTTTGCCCTGGGTAAACCCCAATGGCAGAGAAACAACAGCGGAAAGAATAACCAGTTGCCAGGCCCAAAAAGTAAAAGAGGCCAGACCACCCGCAAACAGACGAACCTGGCAGGTTCGCTGCACAACATAATAGGACGCGGCAAACAAACCACAGCCACCAAAGGCAAAAATCACCGCATTGGTGTGCAACGGGCGCAAACGACCGTAGCTAAGCCAGGAAATACCAAGGTTCAACTCCGGCCAAGCCAACTGGGCTGCAATGATCACGCCCACCAGCATGCCGATCACACCCCATATCACCGTCATGACAGCAAACTGCCTGACAACCTTATCGTCGTAGGTAGTTGCTAGCGTATTTGAAAATGCCATATTCACCTCTTCTCAGTTTGTTTTACATTCGTTTCTTACGGTTCGTCACGTTGTCTCGCCACTTACCAGTCGATCTTATGAACCCTGTCAAATTCTTACAAAAATATTCATGACTCCTTGAGAATTCTCTCACCTTCAGACTCAATATCCTCAAATTGACCACGGTAAATAGCCCACCACAGTCCGGCGAGAATGAAAAATATGAGAATCACGGACAACGGAATCAGCAAGTACAGTACGTCCATCAAGTTCTCACTATGCCTATCCAACAAGCTTGACCAGGTGCCGGCGCTCTTGATCAACTCTGGAAATAACGGTCTTGAACCCGTCTCGCCATTCGATCACGAACGGGGTTTTCTTGACGCTTGTTTCTGCAATCATCGGAAAAATTTCGCTGTTAGAAGTGTAAATTATCCAAGGGAACATCCAAGACAGCCAATCGGTGAAGTTGCACATCAAATCTGCCTTTGAAGCCTGGGCGTTTCAACGCCAGGTCTGACAATGCGATTGATTCGATGGCCCTTGATGGGCAGGCTTGGTACATGGCAAGTACTGTACGCCTCAAACCACACTGTGAAAATACCTTGGATACGGTATTTTGATACCTACATGAAGGTAAACGGGCCGTCGCGATACGGGCAAGCGCTTCATCGAACCAGCAAGCGCCGGGCGCCACCGCTTCTATTCTGAACCCAGCTTGCTCTGCATCGCATAGCGTGTCAGCTCGGCAACAGTGTGCAAATCGAGTTTACCCATCAGATCGCGTCGGTGGGTCACCACGGTGGCAGGCGAGATTTGCAATTTCTCGGCGATTTGCGCGGATGTGCACCCCATAGCGACAAGCTCAAGGACCTGACGTTGACGGGCGCTGATGCGCGCCGACCTGTCCGATTCACCTGATCGTTCTCGCTCAACAAGTGCAGGCGGCTTGCTGACCTCACGCATCAGCGACTCAATGCGCCGCAGCAACTCAGAACCCTCCTGATTGAGACGCTTGTTGTCGCTGATATCGAGCTGCGTACCGGCGGCACGCAAGGGTCCCCCATCGGTGTCGCGGACCACCACCTTGCCCCGTTCCAACACCCAGACCCAATGGCCGTCTTTGTGGCGCATCCGGTGTTCAGATTCATAAGCGCGCGTTTCGCCGCTCAGGTGTGCGTCCCGCGCGGCACAGACCAGTGGCCAATCCTTCGGGTGCACCAGCTTCTCCAGGCTGCGGATGTTGGGTTCGATCTCATCCTGGCCGTAGCCCAGCATGGCACACCAGCGCGCACTGGTCGCAAACTCGCCGCTGCCGACATGCCAGTCCCACAGACCCAGGCCGGAGCCGGCCAGCGCCAACTCCAGCTGCTGGTCGCTTTTTTGAATCAGCAACTCGGCGGCCTTGCGTTCGGTGATGTCTTGCTTGATGGCAACAAAGTTACGAATCGAACCGTCACCCGCAGTCACTGGCGCAATCGCCATGGCCTCGTCATACAGAGTGCCGTCCTTGCGCCGGTTGATGAGTTCGCCGCGCCAGACCTGCCCCGACAGGATGGTCGCCCACATGTGCCGGTAAAACGCGCAATCATGCTTGCCGGAACTCACCAATTGGCTCGGATTGCAGCCGAGCGCCTCCTCAACGCCATAGCCGGTCATCTGAGTGAAGGCCAGGTTGGCCCACTCGATTTTCCCCTGGATGTCGGTGATCACAATGCCATTCGCAGCCGAATCCAGGGCAACTTCAAACAGTCGCAAACGCGACTCAAGCTTCGCGCGCACCAGCGCGTTGCGCATGCTGCGCCCCAAGGCTTTGTAATCAAACTGGCCTCTGATCAAATAGTCCTGCGCACCGGCCTCGAGGGCGGCAATGGCAAAGTTGTCGTCATCAACACCGTTCAGCACAATGATGGGCACATTGGGTAAGGCAGCGTTCATCGCCACCACGGTGGACATCCCGGATGAATCAGGCAAGGAAGTCTTGAGCAGAATGACATCGGGCCTGACGTGGCGCGCTTGCGCAATGCCTTGCGCCAGAGACTTTGCCCATATCAGGGGAGGCTCATGGTCGTCTCGGCAGAAGCCCGCTTGTTGCAGACAGGATTTGATGAAACAAAAGTCGCCCAACGCATCCTCCACCACGAGGATGGTTGTCGCTTGAGCCATGGCATTGCCAGCCCGGTCTCCAGTCGCTACGGATGATGAAAAATTCAAAATGTCCTTTGCCGATGTCGGATCAACCATTCGCCTGAAGCTGATCAGGATTATGGTTTGAAGTTTTGTGAAGCATGACCGCAGAACCCGCGCTCACGTCGTATGTCGTCATTGTTCATCCGCCAAGTCATGATAGCGCAGGGGTGTTTTTGCTGGCTCAACACTATGGGATAACCGCAAGGCGTTGAGCACGACCAACAAGGAACTCATGCCCATACCCAGACCCGCCAGCCAGGCTGGCATCCACCCCACCATGGCCAGCGGCACACACACCGCGTTGTAACCGGCCGCCCACCAGAGATTTTGCCGCACCACACGCAGGGTACGACGAGCCAGACTCAGCGCTTGCGCCACCGCACCGATTTGATCACCCAGCACCACAAAGTCCGCCTGCGCCTGCGCCAATGGTACCGCCTGCCCAAAGGCGAACGACACATGGGCGCCGGCCAGTACCGGGCCATCATTAAGACCATCCCCCACGACGGCCACCCTGTGCCCCTGTTGTTGGGCAATACGCAAGAAATCGAGCTTGTCCTGCGGGGAACAGGCGCCCTTGAACGCTGTGATGCCAACCTGGGCAGCCACCCTGGCCGCCGCCGACAGACTATCGCCCGACAACAGGTGCACTGCGATGCCCGCACCCTGAAGTGCCTCCACCGTCGCCACTGCATCGGAGCGCAGATGTTCATGGAATTCAAAAGTCGCCAGCCAGCCCTGCGCGTCGCTCAGGCAGGCCTGCAAGGTGTCTGGCCGGGCCATCTCAACACTACAGAAGTCAGCAGAACCCAGCCGCAGCTCAATCGGTGCACCACCTGCGCTGTCAGACCGAACCCGGCCCGACACCCCGGCGCCGGCCAACTCGCGCACGCCTTCGGCCTGCCACGGCGCAGAGCTTGCGGCCTCGCCCGCCGCCAGCACCAAGGCCCGCGAGACCGGGTGCAGTGAATAGTGTGCCAAGGCCGCCGCCATGGTCAGCGCCTGCTCCGGGGCGACGCCCGCTCTTGTCTGAACGTCCCCCAACACCATGGCATCGTGCGTCAAGGTGCCCGTTTTATCAAACACCACCGTGTCAATCGCCGCCAGCGCCTCAAAGGCCTCCAGTCGACGTACCAGCACGCCTCGTCGCGCCAAGGTGCCCGCTGCCGCCAACATGGCAGCCGGCGTTGCCAATGACAGGGCACAAGGGCAGGTCACAACCAGCACCGCCACCGCCACCATCAGCGCATGGCCCGGTCCCCGCCCCCACCAGAAAGCACCAGCCAGACTCGCGGCCAACAGGACCGCCAACAAAAAAGGCTTGGCAATGCGATCCGCCAGGCGCGCGATCGGTGGCTTGGTCGTTGACGCGCTTTCCATCAGCGCCACAATCTGGGCAAAACGGGTTTGATCGCCGAGTCGCTCGACCCGAACCTGAACCACGGTTGAGAGGTTATGGCTGCCGGCAATCACCGTCGCGCCAACGCCACGCGCGACCGGACGCGACTCGCCCGTGAGCAAGGCCTCATCGACCATCGTCTCGCCTTGCAGCACCACACCATCAGCCGGAAAAGTCTCGCCCGGCAGGACTCGCATGACGTCGCCCGCCACCAGGCGACGCACCGGCACACGTTCATAGGTTCCGTTCCCAACCCGGCGCGCCACGCTGTCGGGCAAGCGGTTCATCAACACTTCCAGCGCGCCGGCCGTTCGGTCTCGCAGGCGCAACTCCAGCCAGCGGCCAGACAACAGAAAGAAAACAAACATGGTGAGCGAGTCGAAATAGACCTCGCGACCAAAGATGCCCAGCGGCTCAAACGTGCCAGCGGTGCTGACGGCAAAAGTAATCAGCATGCCCAAGGCGACCGGCAAATCCATGCTGATGCGGCGATGCAACACGTCGCGCATGGCACTGCCAAAGAACGGCCCGCAGGAGAACAGGACCACCGGCAGCGTCAACACCCAGGACGCCCAACGCAGCAGTTGCTCCATTTCGGCCGTCAAATCACCGGGCTCTGCGACGTAGGCCGGGAAGGCGTACATCATCACCTGCATCATGCACAGCCCAGCCACCAGCAGGCGCCAAAGCGCCTTGCGTGCTTCGTTTTTTCGGCGCTCGCGGGCAAACGCATCGTTGGCCGGCACAGCACGGTAACCGGCCGCTTGCACGGCACCCATCCAGTCCGACGGGCGCACCGCATCGGCCGACCAGACAACGCGCGCACGATGGCTGCCAGCACTGACGTCGGCCGTCACCACGCCCGGCACACCCAGCAACGCATCTTCAAGCGTCAAGGCACAGGCCGCGCAGTGCATGCCTTCAATCAGGATGTTGGACTCCCAATAATTTGCGCGCTTGACATCAGGGCGACTGAAGGCCGACCACTCCTGCGGGTCATCCAGCAGCCGCAGCCTCTCTACAGCCGCATCAGAGCCTGGCGCTTGGGCTGGACTGCTGTCATCTGGATTGATCGGGACAGGTGGCGCCGCGACGGCGACGGCCGGAATGGCAATTGACATGAGTTCCAAGAGTTGCCGACAAGGCGCGCATTTTACTTGACGACCATCAAAACAACAGCGAACGAGCGGTGTAAGCTGCGTGTCTTTAGCCCCCAGGAACAAACCATGTACAAAAAAATTCTTGTCGCCACCGATGGTTCCACCTTGTCAAAAAAAGCGGTCAGTAGCGCGATTGAATTGGCGGCGCTGTGCGAGGCCGAATTGGTGGCCATGAAAGTCATCCCGCGTTACCCGCAAAGCTACTTTGAGGGTGGTCTGGCTTTGCAGGCAGCCGAGGTTAGCCGGGTTGAAAAACAGTGGGCTGAAGACGGCCAGGCCGTTGTCGACGCGGTACAGCAAGCCGCGCTGGCCAAAGGTGTCAAAACCAAAGTCATCACGGTCAAGTCGGACCTGGTATCGGACGCCATCATTGCCGCGGCCAAAAAACACAAATGCGATTTGATCGTCATGGCGTCACACGGCCGCCGTGGCATCAAGCGCATGCTGCTGGGCAGCGAAACCCAGCTGGTGTTGACGCACTCCCATGTGCCGGTGCTGGTGCTACGCTGAATACTGCTCGCGCAACACGTTTTTTTGCACCTTGCCCATGCTGTTGCGCGGCAGGGCATCGACCACAAAGCACTGCTTGGGCACCTTGAAATTTGCCAAGGTCGCTTTCAGGCTGGCAAGAATCCTGGCGGACTCTACCGCCACACCCGGTTTGGCCACCACCACGGCCACGCCAACCTCGCCAAAGTCAGCGTGGGGAACACCAACCACGGCGCTCTCGGCCACGCCCGGCATCTCGTTGATATAGCCCTCAACCTCCGCCGGATACACGTTGTAGCCGCCGCTGATGACCAGGTCTTTGCTGCGCCCCACAATCGTCACATAGCCCTGCGCGTCGATTTTGCCGACATCGCCGGTTTTGAAGTAACCATCCAAGGTGAATTCTTCGGCGGTCTTTTCTGGCATATGCCAGTAGCCCTTGAACACGTTAGGTCCCTTGACCTCGATGTTGCCGATTTCCCCTACCACCACATTCTCGCCAGCGTCATCCTGCACCCGCAGGCTGACACCCGGCAAGGGGAAACCGACGGTGCCACCGCGGCGCTCGCCTTCCGATTCGCGGTACGGGTTGGACGTGATCATGGCGGTCTCGCTCATGCCGTAGCGCTCCAGAATGGTGTGGCCGGTGCGGTCCTGCCAGGCCTTGAAAGTCTCAATCAACAAGGGGGCGGAGCCGGAAATGAAGAGCCGAATGTGACGCGCCACTTCCCGGGTCAGGCCCGGTTCGGCCAGCAAACGCACATAAAGCGTGGGCACGCCCATGAACACAGTGGCTTCAGGCAGCTTCTTGATCACCGTTTTGGGATCAAACTGATTGAGCCAGATCATCTGGCTGCCGCTCAGCAGCGCGCCGTGAATCGCCACAAACAGGCCATGCACATGAAAGATCGGCAAGGCATGCAGCAACACATCGCGGCCCTCCTCGGCGCTGCGCCAGCCCCAGTAACTTTTCAGCACCTGGGCGTTGCTGAGCAAATTGCCGTGCGTCAACATGGCACCTTTGGAGCGGCCGGTGGTGCCGCTGGTGTAAATGATGGCCGCCAGCTCATCGGCTTGCTTGAGCGCCACCTCGTGCTGATCGGGCTGGGCGGCGGCGCGCGCCAGCAGCGAGCCGGTGCGATTCTCGTTGAGCGTGAAGACATGCTGAGTGCCCGCCTTGAACGCCAGTTGGCTGATCCAGCCAAAATTTTGAGCCGTACACACCACCACGGCGGGTTCCGCGTTGCCAATGAAATACGCCATCTCGGCGCTTTGGTAGGCGGTGTTGAGCGGCAAAAAAACAAACCCGGCGCGCAAGGTCGCCAGATACAGCAGCAGCGCCTCGACCGATTTTTCCACCTGCACCGCAATGCGGGCACCTGCGGGCAAGTCGAGCGAGCCGAGCAGGTTGGCCAGCATGGCCGTCGCGCGCTCCAGGTCGCGCCACGAGTACAGCAGGCCGCTGTCGGTCTCAATCGCCAGCGCGTCCAGGTCTGGAGGGAATGCTGCGCGCAAGGCAGCAAAAAGATTGGCATTACTTTGATTCATGACGTTTGGGGTCCACATATCCGGACGAATTTTCGGGTTTGACACCTTCAAAACACCGGCTTTCGCTTTTCCAGAAAGGCGGTGATGCCTTCACGGTGCTCGGCGCTGGCGGCATAAGCGTAGGCATTGGCGCCGCCAGTTGCTATCGAATTAGTAGCATCTTGCACCCTATTGACGGGGGCTAACGCCTTATTTAATGCTCTGAATGTCTGTTTATTCAGCCGCGCCGCCTGCGGTGCCAGGGCAGCCATGCGCAGTGTGATCGCTTGGGCCTGTGCCGCCAGTGCCTCATCTGACAGCACCTGGCTGAGAAAGCCTGCGGACTTCATGTCCGCCGCTTCGAGAATCTCTGCGGCCAGCAGCATCTGGCGCGCCACGGTCAGCCCCACTTCACGCGCCACCAGGGCGGCTTCACGCGGCGCCATCGGAAAGCCCAGCCGGGCAATCGGCGCGCCAAATTGGGCGCTGGCAGCGGCCAGCCGGATATCGCAACAACTGGCGATCTCAACCCCCGCACCCATGCAGTTGCCCGCAATTTGCGCCACGATCGGCACGTCGCAGTCCAGCATGGACTGCAAGCCACCCCAGACGTCGCTCTCGTGAAAATCGCGCAAACTGGCTTCCTGAAACCGGAAATCAGCGTACTCGGAGATATCACCACCCGCGCAGAAATGCGCGCCCTCCCCCGCCACCAGTACACACCGCAAGTCAGGGCTGCGCTGAATGCGCTCAAAAACAGCACGCAAGTCGCGCCACATGGCACGCGACATGGCATTGAATTTGGGCATGTTGGCAATCGTGACCAGCGCCACTGCGTCCCGGTGCTCGCAGTGAACATGGCCACGCTGCGCCACTTTAGAACTCATAACGATCTGCTTTCAGAATGAAACCAAGCTTTTTCAACCAACACATTTGCTATTATATAAATAGCTGTTGACGCTTATTCCACGCGGGCTAGAGCCCTAATTTGTATGAATTATTGACGAGCGCCGGGCCCACCACCACAATCCCACACCGCCAACAATCATGGGCAGGCACAGCCATTGCCCCATGCTCATGCCGAGCGACAGAATGCCAAGAAACGCATCCGGTTCGCGGAAAAACTCGGCGATGAAGCGAAACACGCCATAGCCCACCAAAAAGGCCGCCGCCACTTGACCCTGTTTGTGCTCCTTGCGAGCGTACAGCCACAGCAGCACGAACAACAGCAGCCCTTCGCCCAAGAACTGATACACCTGCGACGGGTGCCGTGGCAAGTCGCCCGCGCCCCTGAAAACCATGCCCCAGGGCAAATCCGGGCTGCTCAGACGCCCCCACAGTTCGCCGTTGATAAAGTTGCCCACCCGCCCCGCCGCCAGGCCCGTGGGCACACACGGCGCCACAAAATCAGCCACCTGCAGCCAGGGTTTGGCGCGTGAATGGGCAAACCAGATCATCGCGGCAATGACGCCCAGCATGCCGCCGTGAAAGCTCATGCCGCCTTGCCAGACGGCAAAAACCTCCAGCGGGTGCGCCAGATAGTAGAGCGGCTTGTAAAACAGGCAGTAGCCGATGCGCCCGCCCAGCACGACACCCATCACACCCATGAACAGAATGTCTTCCACGTCTTTGCGCGACCAGGCACCAGCCCCTGTGATGGAAGCAAACGGCTCATGCCGCAGGCGCCGGATACCCAAAAACATGAACAAGCCAAAAGCGGCCAGATAGGTCAGACCATACCAATGAACGGCCAGCGGCCCGAGTTGTACGGCAATGGGATTTATTTGAGGATGGATCAGCATGGATAGTCAGGGTGAAGCAGGCGATGCAGCCGATGGGCCGGCGGCGGCGGGCTGCCTGGGGACGCGGGAGACGGGCGAAATCAGTCCTGCAGCAGCGACAGATCGCGCACCGCGCCTTTGTCGGCCGACATCACCAGCATGGCATAAGCCTTCAGGGCCGCCGACACTTTACGTGGGCGGGGTTTGGCCGGCTTCCAGCCCAGGGCATCCTGCGCGGCGCGGCGTTTGGCGAGCTCGTCATCAGAGACCAGCACGTTGATCGTGCGGTTGGGAATATCGATGCGAATGCGGTCCCCCTGGCGCACCAGGCCAATGGCCCCGCCAGCCGCTGCCTCGGGCGAGGCATGGCCAATCGACAACCCTGAGGTGCCACCGGAAAAACGCCCGTCGGTCAGCAGCGCGCAGGCTTTGCCCAGACCTTTGGACTTGATATAGCTTGTGGGGTAGAGCATCTCTTGCATGCCCGGGCCGCCTTTGGGGCCTTCATAACGCACGATCACCACGTCACCGGCCTTGACCTGGTCACCCAGAATGTGCTCAACCGCTTCGTCCTGCGACTCCGTCACATGCGCCGGGCCTTCAAACACCAACAACGAGTCGTCCACACCGGCGCTCTTGACCACGCAGCCATTCAGGGCAATGTTGCCGTACAGCACCGCCAGCCCGCCTTCTTGCGAGTACGCGTGTTGCACTGAGCGGATGCAGCCCTGGGCACGATCCGTATCCAGACTCGGCCAGCGGGTGGCTTGGCTGAAAGCGACCTGACTTGGCTTGCCCGCCGGGCCCGCCAGGTAAAACTTTTGCACCTCAAGCGAAGGACTGCGCATGATGTCCCACTGCGCCAGCGCCTCCATCATGGTCGGCGCATGCACGGTGGGCACGTCGGTATGCAGCTTGCCAGCGCGTTCCAGCTCGCCCAGGATCGCCATCACGCCGCCAGCGCGGTGCACGTCTTCCACATGGTATTTGGGCGTATTGGGTGCCACTTTGCACAGCTGCGGCACACTGCGCGACAGGCGGTCAATGTCTTTCATGGTGAAGTCAATGCCGGCCTCTTGCGCCACCGCCAGCAGGTGCAAAATGGTGTTGGTGGAGCCGCCCATGGCGACATCGAGCGTGATGGCATTCTCAAAGGCTTTCAGGCCAATGGCGCGCGGCAACACGGATGCGTCATCCTTTTCGTAATAGCGTTTGGCCAGTTCCACAATCAAATGGCCGGCCCGTTTGAAGAGCTGCTCGCGGTCAGCGTGGGTGGCCACCAACGTGCCATTGCCGGGCAGCGACAAGCCCAGTGCCTCGGTCAGGCAGTTCATCGAGTTGGCGGTGAACATGCCCGAGCACGAGCCGCACGTCGGGCAAGCCGAGCGCTCCACCTCGGCGACTTCCTCGTCTGACACGGAGGAGTCAGCGGCCATCACCATGGCGTCGACCAGATCGAGCTTGATGACACCCAGCCGGGTTTTGCCGGCCTCCATCGGGCCGCCCGAAACAAACACCACCGGAATGTTCAGCCGCATGGCCGCCATCAACATCCCCGGGGTGATCTTGTCGCAGTTGGAAATGCACACCAGCGCATCAGCGCAATGCGCATTGACCATGTATTCCACCGAGTCGGCAATGATGTCACGGCTCGGCAGCGAATACAGCATGCCGTCGTGGCCCATGGCAATGCCGTCATCGACCGCAATGGTGTTGAACTCTTTGGCCACACCGCCCGCAAGCTCAATCTCTCGCGCCACGAGTTGCCCCAGGTCTTTCAGGTGGACATGGCCGGGCACAAACTGAGTAAACGAGTTGGCGATGGCGATGATGGGTTTGCTGAAGTCGCCGTCTTGCATGCCGGTGGCGCGCCAGAGCGAGCGTGCACCTGCCATGTTGCGGCCAGCAGTAGAGGTTTTTGAGCGATAGACGGGCATGGTGATTTCTGTAGAACGGAGACAAAACTAAAAGGCTGGTCAATTATGTCCCAGCTTCCAATTCCCGGCGTCCACCAGACAAGTTTGCCTTCAACGCCAGCCAGGGGGCCCGTGCTGGACGACTACTGATCAATAACGCCGCGGACAGGTCAACCCGGCCCGAAATGAGACCGTTATGATGCAGCGGCTCTTTGTGCGCTACAGGAGTCACAGGCCCATTTCAATCCATTCTTTGAGGAATTCTCATGTTCAAAAAATTACTGGCTTTTTTTGCCGCCATGTTCCTGGTCGCCGCGTTCGCGGCGGTTGACGTCAACAAAGCCACTGAAGCCGAGCTCGACGGCATCAAGGGCATCGGTCCGGTGACCACCAAGCTGATCATTGCCGAGCGCAAAAAAGGTGAATTCAAAAATTGGGACGATTTCGTGACCCGCGTGAAAGGCGTCGGCGACAAAAGCGCCGCCAAGTTCTCCGCTGAAGGCCTGACCGTCTCCGGTGCCAAGTACGAAGGCCCCGCTGCAGCACCGGCCAAGAAAGCCGACAAGCCACTGACGGAAAAAGCCAAAGATGCGGCCGTGACCACCAAAGACGCTGTTAAAGGTGCCGCCATCAGCACCAAAGACGCGGTCAAAGAAACTGCAAAAGACGTCAAGGCTGCCGTGACACCCAAAGCTGATGCAGCCAAACCGGCTGCCAGCGCCGCCAAAAAATAAGACCCGAACTTACTCTCACAAAAAAACCCGCCTTGGCGGGTTTTTTCGCATTTGGACTTCAGGCCGCACCCTCAGTGCACCACCCGCTCGAAGCTGAACTGCCCGGGCGAGCGGATCGGATCCACGTCGACCGGGATCACATCTTTCGGGGCGAACTTGCCTTCCAGCAGCAGCTTGGACAGCGGGTTTTCGATCCGTTGCTGAATCGCACGCCGCAAGGGTCGCGCGCCAAACACCGGGTCGAAACCGACCTTGGCCAGCTCAGCCAGCGCCGCAGGAGACACCTCCAGCGTCAACTCCATCTTGGCCAGGCGCTCTTGCAGCACCTGAATCTGGATTGCGGCAATCTTGGCAATGTGCGATGCATCGAGCGCGTGGAACACCACGGTCTCGTCGATACGGTTCAAAAATTCGGGCCGAAAGTAATTTTTCAGCTCCGCAGTCACCGCGTCCTTGATGTCCTCGCTGTCTTGCCCGACCATGCTCTGGATCATCTGCGAACCGATGTTGCTGGTCATCACAATCACGGTGTTCTTGAAGTCCACCGTGCGGCCCTGGCCGTCGGTCAAACGCCCATCGTCAAGCACCTGCAGCAACACGTTAAACACATCCGGGTGCGCTTTTTCGACCTCATCGAGCAGCAGCACGCTGTAGGGTTTGCGGCGCACGGCCTCGGTCAGGTAGCCGCCCTCCTCGTAACCGACATAGCCGGGCGGCGCGCCGATCAGTCGCGCCACCGAATGTTTCTCCATGAACTCACTCATGTCGATGCGCACCAGGTGGTCTTCCGAGTCAAACAGGAAACCGGCCAGCGCCTTGCACAGCTCGGTCTTGCCAACCCCCGTGGGGCCGAGGAACAGGAACGAGCCGGTCGGCCGGTTCGGGTCCGACAAGCCGGCGCGCGAGCGGCGAATGGCGTTGGCGACCGCCGTGATGGCTTCGTCCTGCCCGACCACGCGCTGATGCAGTTTGGCTTCCATCAGCAGCAGTTTGTCGCGCTCGCCCTGCATCATTTTGGACACCGGAATACCGGTGGCACGGCTCACCACTTCGGCGATTTCTTCGGCACCGACCATGGTGCGCAGCAACTGCGCGCGCCCGCCGTCCTTGGCTGTCTTGGCTCTGCCCGCTTCCTGGTCCTGTGCGTCCTTGAGCTGCTTTTCCAGCCCCGGCAGCTTGCCATACTGCAACTCGCCAGCGCGGTTGAAATCACCCTTGCGGGTGAGCTCCTCAATCTGGAAACGCACCTTTTCGATCTCTTCCATGATCGCTTTGGAACCCTGGGCCTGGGCTTTTTCGGCCTTCCAGATTTCGTCCAGATCGGCAATCTCCTTTTGCAACCGGGCGATCTCCTCCTCGATCAGGCCAAAGCGTTTTTGCGAGGCTTCGTCCTTCTCGCGGCGCACGGCTTCGCGCTCGATCTGCAACTGGATCAAACGCCGGTCGAGCTTGTCCATCACCTCGGGCTTGGAGTCGAGCTCGATCTTGATCTTGGAGGCCGCCTCGTCAATCAGGTCAATCGCCTTGTCGGGCAGGAAACGGTCGGTGATATAGCGGTGACTCAACTCCGCGGCCGCGACGATCGCCGGGTCGGTGATCTGCACGCCATGGTGGGTCTCATACTTGGCCTGCAGACCGCGCAGGATGGCGATGGTGTCTTCCACGGTGGGCTCGCCCACCAGGATTTTCTGGAAGCGGCGTTCCAGCGCGGCGTCTTTTTCGACGTACTTGCGGTATTCGTCCAGCGTGGTCGCGCCCACGCAGTGCAACTCACCGCGCGCCAAGGCGGGTTTGAGCATGTTGCCCGCGTCCATTGCGCCTTCGGCCTTGCCGGCGCCCACCATGGTGTGCAACTCGTCAATGAACACAATGGTCTGACCCTCGTCTTTGGCCAGGTCCTTGAGCACATTTTTCAACCGCTCTTCAAACTCGCCGCGGAACTTGGCCCCTGCCAGCAAGGAGGCCATGTCGAGCGACAAAACCCGTTTACCCTTGAGTGAATCGGGCACTTCGCCAGCGACGATGCGTTGCGCCAGGCCTTCCACAATGGCGGTTTTGCCGACACCGGGCTCGCCAATCAAGACAGGATTGTTTTTGGTGCGCCGTTGCAGCACCTGGATGGCGCGGCGAATTTCATCGTCGCGACCAATCACCGGGTCAAGCTTGCCCAGGCGGGCCCGCTCGGTCAGGTCAATACAGTATTTTTTGAGCGATTCACGCTGGTCTTCGGCATCCGCGCTGTCCACGTTCTGGCCACCGCGCACGGCGTCAATCGCCGCTTCCAGCGACTTGCGGGTCAAGCCGTTTTCTCTGGCAATTTTGCTGATGTCCTGCTTGCTGTCCGTCAGCACCAACAAAAACAACTCACTGGCGACAAACTTGTCGCCACGCTTGATGGACTCTTTCTCGGCCGCCTGCAACAGCGACACCATGTCGCGCCCGACCTGCACCTGCTCTTGCCCCGTCACCTCGGGCAGCCTCTTCATGGCCACCTCGGCGGCGGCCAGAAGCCCCGGCACATTGACGCCGGCGCGCTGCAGCAAGGCTTTCGGACCGTCCTCCTGCTTGAGCATGGCGATCAGCACATGGACCGGCTCGATATAGGCGTTGTCACTGCCCAGGGCCAGCGTTTGCGCCTCGCCCAAGGCTTCCTGAAATTTGGTGGTGAGTTTTTCGATTCGCATGGCGATCCTCTTCATCGTTGATTGACGATTACCTTGGGTTAACAAAGCCCATTTCAAGGCCAACAGCGCGCGCCAGAGCTGACTAAAATCAAAACATGGTGATTCATCAAGTGCAAGTCAGCTACGTGGTGGCGCAGGATCGCCTGCTGGTGCGGCTCAACACGCGTGCGGACCAGGAACTGCGGCTTTGGCTGACACGCCGGATGGTGAAGAACCTGTTTTTACACATGCTGCAGGCGTCAGGCGCATCGCCTCGCCCATTGAGTCCACTGGCAAGTCAGGACGGCGACGACGACCGGGCTCTGGCCAAGTTCAGACGCATGGAAGCACTGCAGCAAGCCGACTTTCAGACCCCGTTCAAAGCGCAGGCCTCGGCCTTGCCGCTCGGCCAGGAGCCGCTGCTGGCCACCACGATCCACGTCACGCCCCTTGACGCAGGCAACTTGCGCGTGGGGTTTGAAGAAAAACTGGAGGGCAGCCAGGGATCGCGCTGTTTTGAAGTCACCCTGGGTCCGCCCTTGCTGCATGGTTTCATGCATCTGCTCGAACTGGCGCTGAAAGAGGCCGACTGGGGCCTGTTGCTGAGCCCAAACCCTGATGCTCCAGCTTCTTCGCCGCTGGATGCCTTTGCCAGTGCCGAGCCGCCGCGCTACCTGAACTAATTGGATGCCGCAATGCCCCAGCGTGCCAGGGCGGCATCGTCGCTGACTCGCGCATCAACCCAGCGCGCGCCCTCGGGGGTTTGCTCCTTCTTCCAGAACGGGGCCTGGGTTTTGAGGTAGTCCATCAAAAACTCGCAGGCCTTGAAACTCTCGCCCCGGTGCGCCGAGGTGACCGCCACCAGCACGATTTGATCCAGCGGTTGCAACAGTCCAACGCGGTGAATGACACGCGCGCCATAGATGTCAAAACGCTTGAGCGCCGCATCCATCATGGCCTCGATCGATTTTTCGGTCATGCCGGGGTAATGCTCCAGCTCCATGCTGCTGATGCTGCCGGATGTGCCCGCCGTGCGGTCGCGCACGGTGCCGATGAAACTGCAGACGGCACCGACGCGGGGGTCTTGCGCACGTAACGCTGCGACTTCCGTGCTGAGATCGAAATCTGCGGTTTGAATGCTGACTCGTGGTGAAGTTGCTTGATTCTTCATGGGTTACTTCCTTACTGGCGATGCCTCACATTTACTGGCGATGCCTCAGATCTTCTTATTGGTGTATTCCCCCCTCTCTCTCCCAACCCCTCTCCGCCCCCGCCGGGGCGGAAAGGGGAGCTAACAGCCACATTTGGCCTTGTCTTTGAAGGTGGGAAAAAGCAGATTGATGGCGCGCTGGCCTCTAAGTGACTGCGAGCCATCGACACACCAATCCAATCACTCAATGGCTCGACGCCAGGCCCAGACCGAGAGTGAAACCGAAACCCGAAGCAGCATCGGCGCTGCGTGACAGGTCCGTTATTGGCAGAGTGCCACTTAAAGGCCAGCGCGCAGTGGACTGCAAATTTCTCACCTTAAAAAACGCGGCCAAATGAGGCTCCCCTCTTTCGCCCGGCGGGGCGAGAGAGGGGTTGGGGGAGTGAGTGGGGAAAAAATAGCAAAAAAACCAGCCCTCACAAATTCACCCCCCCGTGACAGGAGGAAAGAACGCCACCTCAGCCCCTTCGACCAATAAAGTAGCCTCATCACACATCACCTGGTTGAGCGCCATGCGCACAGCCCGGCCCCGCGCCAGGCTCTCCGCATGGGCGCCGCCCTGGGCAATCAGTTCGTCACGCAGGACCGACAAGGTGGGCGCAGCAGAGTGGACCGATTCGCTGGACACGCCAATGGCCTCGCGGATGGAGGCGAAATACTTCACTGTGACCTTCATCCCATGATCTCCGAAAAAGGAATAAACCGCACTGGGTCGCCAAAAGCAATGGTCTGACCGGGCGGGTTGTCCACCAGCCCGTCACCCCAAACAGCCGAGGTCAGCACCCCTGAACTTTGGTTGGCAAACAGATCCAGCCCACCCGCTGCGTTGCGCCGCACGCGCAAGAACTCACGACGTTTATCGGCTCTAGCCCAGGTGAAATGGGCGGGCACAGCTATTGATTTAATAGCACCCTGGGTGACCCCTTGCAATTTGAGCAAAAACGGCCGCACCAGCAGCAAGAAGGTGACAAAGCTTGACACCGGGTTGCCAGGCAACCCGATAAAGTGGGCATTGGCCACCCGACCATAGGCAAACGGCTTGCCGGGTTTGATGGCGATCTGCCACAAATCAAGCTGCCCCAGCGACTGCACGGCGGGCTTGATGTGGTCTTCTTCGCCGACCGAGACGCCACCGCTGGTCAGGATCAGGTCATGGTGCTGCGCGGCCGCCTGCAGGGCGGCTACCGTGGCGTCCAGCCGGTCCGGCACGATACCCAAGTCACTCACCTCGCAGCCCAGGCGCTGCAACAGCGCGCGCAAGAAGAAACGGTTGGAGTTGTAGATGGCACCGGGCTTCATCTGCTCAGGCGCCACGTCGCCGGGCATGACCAACTCGTCGCCGGTCGAGAACAAGGCGACCCGTGGACGCCGCGCTACCTGCAACAGGTTCATGCCAATACTGGCCGCCAGCCCCAATGCAGCGGGCGTGAGACGCTCTCCTTTTGAGAGCACAACTGCGCCTTGTGTGACGTCCTCACCGGCACGGCGAATCCATTGGCCCGGTGCCGGCACGGACTTGATGCGCACCGCGTTGCTGCCGGGCCCGCCCGCGCCAGGCAGCACTTCGCAGTCTTCCTGCATCACCACGGCATCGGCACCCAAGGGGATCGGCGCGCCGGTAAAAATACGTGCCACGGTCATCGGGGCCAGCGGCACGCCCGATGAGCCAGCGGCAATGCGTTGCGACACGGGCAAAGTGCCCGCCTCTGGCTGAGTGGATTGCAATGCCTGCGCCACGTCAAGGCAGCGCACGGCATAGCCATCCATCGAACTGTTGTCGTGCGGGGGCACCTGCAAGGCAGACACCAAATTCTGCGCCAGCACCCGGCCATCGGCCTCAAAGGTGGACACTGAGTCGATATCGGCCAGCGGCACGGCAAAAGCCAGCAACTGGCTCAAAGCGTCATCGAGCGGCATCAGGGCCGGACGACGCGAATCTGGCGAACCGGGCCGCGTCATGCGATATCTTCCAGGCAATAGTTGAAGCGGTCCTGATTGGCCACCAGCCAATCCGCCAGCGCCTCGGCATCGTTGAGATCCAGCACCGGGCGCAAGGTCGGGTGCGGCAGCTGATCGGGTGAATCGGTGGCAATGGCGACGATGAAGTCGTCGTCCATGTAGCGTGCCGGTTGCCCGGCCTGCGCCCGCCAGACCTCCACCTTGAGCAAGTCCGAGTCCTTGAAACCTTCTACCAGCACCCAGTCCACGCCCTCGTAGAGTTCGGCAATCAATTGATGCACCGAGAGTTGCGCCGCTTGCTCAAACTCGCGCATCAGCGCCAGCCGTTTGCTTGAGGCCACCACCACTTCAAAGGCACCGGCCTCACGGTGGCGGTAGGTGTCTTTGCCCGCATGGTCAATGTCAAAATGGTGGTGGGCATGCTTGACCACCGACACCCGCAGTCCCCTGCGCCGCAACGCCGGAATCAGCCGCTCCACCAGCGTGGTCTTGCCCGAGCCGGAAAAGCCGGCAAAACCAACCACCTTCATGCGCAGTGCTCGGCAATATAGGCCTTGACAGCCTCGACATCAGCCGCCATGCGGGTCACACGCTTGGGCAAGGCTTCGATGCCGACAAATTTGGCTGGGCGATCCGGCTCACGCCCGAGCGCTTCCACAATCGTGGCGGCAAACTTGATCGGCAAGGCCGTCTCCATCACGATCATCGGCACCCCCGGCTGCAGATGCTCACGCGCCACCTTGACGCCGTCTGCGGTGTGTGTGTCGATCAGCATGCCAAAGCGCTCAAAGCTGTCTTTGATGGTGGCGAGGCGATCCGCATGGCTGCTCTGTCCGCTCTGAAAGCCATAGCGCAAGGTGGTCTGGTTAAAGGCCGGGTGCTGACTCAGATCAAAACGGCCGGTGCGGGCCAGCGCATCCCCAAACAAGGCCTTGACCCGGGCCCCATCACGGCCCAGCAGGTCAAACACAAAGCGCTCAAAGTTGGACGCTTTGGAGATATCCATCGACGGACTCGAAGTCTCATGCGTATCGACACTGCTGCGCACGCGGTAGACACCAGTTTTAAAAAACTCGTCCAGCACGTCGTTCTCGTTGGTGGCCACCACCAGCTTGGCGATCGGCAGACCCATCATGCGTGCCACATGACCGGCGCAGACATTGCCAAAGTTGCCGCTGGGCACGGCGAAGCTGACCTTTTCGGTGTTGTTTTGTGTCGCTTGAAAATAGCCCGCAAAGTAATACACCACCTGGGCCAGCAGGCGCGCCCAGTTGATGGAGTTGACGGTGCCGATCTTGTATTTGCGTTTGAACTCCAGGTCGTTGGACACGGCCTTGACCATATCCTGGCAATCATCAAATACACCGTCGACGGCAATGTTGTGAATGTTCTCGTCCATCAGGCTGAACATCTGGGCCTGCTGGAACGGGCTCATGCGATTCGCCGGGCTGGTCATGAAGACACGCACGCCCTTTTTGCCGCGCATGGCGTACTCGGCGGCGCTGCCGGTGTCGCCGCTGGTGGCGCCCAGAATGTTGAGCTCTTCACCGCGGCGCGCCAGCTCGTACTCAAACAGGTTACCCAGCAACTGCATCGCCAGGTCCTTGAAAGCCAGCGTCGGGCCATTGGACAGGGCCTCCAACCAGAGCCCGTTCTCCAGGTGGCGCAACGGCACAATTTCGCCGGTACCAAACACCTCGGCGGTGTAGGTCTTGTGGCAAATCGAGCGCAAGTCGGGCGCGGGAATGTCGTCGATGTAGAGTGACAGAATCTCGAAGGCCAGCTCGGCATAACCCTCTTGGTGGTACACCGAGCGCCAGCGGGTCAGCGTGGCGTCATCCACATGCGGATAACTCTCGGGCAGGTACAAGCCGCCGTCGGGCGCCAGGCCTTCGAGCAGGATTTCACAAAAATGCTTGCGACTCATGTCGCCACGGGTGGAGATGTAGTTCATCAGGCTAATTCTTCCTTGCGAATGCGGGTAATGGGTTCCAGCACGGTGGGCAGGGCCTGCATCTGGGTGATGGCGGCATTCATTTTGGCCTCGACGCAGTCGTGGGTCAGGATGATGACATCGGTTTGCGCGATCTGCACAGCACCGCCCAGGCCCCCCACTTCATCGGCTTCGCGCTGCAGCACGGCGTCAATGCTGATGCTGAGCGACGCCAGAATGCCGGTCACCCGGGCCAGCACTCCGGCTTCATCGGCCACACGCAAACGCAGGTAATAGCTGGTCACCACCTCGCTCATGGGCAGCACCGGCAGGTCGCTCATGGCATTGGGCTGGAACGCCAGATGCGGCACGCGCTGCGCCGCATCCGCTGTGTGCAGGCGGGTGATGTCAACCAGGTCGGCAATGACCGCGCTGGCGGTTGGCTCGGAGCCCGCGCCCTTGCCGTAGTACAGCGTGGTGCCCACGGCGTCAGCCTGCACCATGACCGCATTCATGGCCCCTTCCACATTGGCGATCAGGCGCTTGGCGGGCACCAGGCACGGGTGAACACGCAGCTCAACCCCCGCTGACGTGTGTTGGGCCGCATCAAGCCCGCGCCGCTTGGTGATGCCCAGCAACTTGATGCGGTAGCCCAACTGCTCGGCATATTTGATGTCGGCGGCGCCGAGCTTGGTGATGCCTTCAACATAGGCCTTGTCGAACTGCACCGGAATACCGAACGCGATGGCCGACATGATGGTGACCTTGTGCGCGGCGTCCACGCCTTCAATGTCGAAGGTCGGATCGGCTTCGGCGTAGCCCAGCGCCTGCGCTTGTTTGAGCGCCACGTCAAAGTTGATGCCTTTGTCCCGCATCTCGGACAGGATGAAATTGGTGGTGCCGTTGATGATGCCGGCGATCCACTCGATCCGGTTCGCCGTCAAGCCTTCACGCAAAGCCTTGATGATGGGAATGCCACCGGCCACTGCCGCCTCAAACGCGACCATCACGCCTTTTTGGGATGCGGCGGCAAAAATCTCGGTGCCATGCACGGCCAGCAGCGCCTTGTTGGCCGTGACCACATGTTTGCCCGCCGCAATCGCTTCCAGCACCAGGGTCTTGGCAATGCCGTAGCCGCCGATCAGTTCAATCACGATGTCGATGTCGGGGTTGGCAATCACCGCGCGGGCGTCATTGACCACCTTGACGTCTGGTCCGACCAGACTTTGCGCCCGCGCCACGTCCAGATCCGCCACCATGGTGATTTCGATGCCACGACCGGCACGGCGCTTGATTTCTTCCTGGTTGCGACGCAGCACATTGAAGGTGCCCGAACCCACAACGCCAATGCCCAAAAGACCTACTTGAATCGGATTCATAAATATTTTAATTAAATGGGCCTCTAGCCCCCGTGGAATATACGTTAGTAGCTATTAAAACAATAGCATGCTAATTGCTGTGGCGCTTGCGGTAGGCTTCCAGAAACTTGGCCACACGGCTGATGGCTTCACGCAAATCATCTTCGTGCGGCAAAAACACAATCCGGAAATGGTCCGGCGCGGGCCAGTTGAAGCCCGTGCCCTGCACCAGCATGACGCGGGTCTCCTGCAGCAACTCCAGAAAGAATTGCTGGTCATCGGCAATCGGGTACATCGTTGGATCGAGCCGCGGAAACATATACAACGCGGCACTCGGCTTGACGCAGGTGACGCCGGGGATCGCAGTGATCAGCTCATAAGCCAAATCGCGCTGGCGGCGCAGACGCCCACCCTCGCACACCAGGTCATTGATGCTCTGGTAGCCCCCGAGTGCGGTCTGGATCGCCCACTGACCCGGCACGTTGGAACACAAGCGCATGTTCGAGAGCATGTTCAGGCCCTCGATGTAATCCAGCGCGGGTTTCTTGTCACCCGAGACAATCATCCAGCCCGCCCGGTAACCGCACGAGCGGTAGCTCTTGGACAAGGAGTTGAAGCTCAAAGTCAGCACATCGTCGCTCAGCGAACCAATCGCCGTGTGGCGCACGCCGTCGTACAACACCTTGTCGTACACCTCGTCGGCAAAGATCACCAGACCGTGCTCGCGCGCAATCTGCACGATGGCCTTGAGCAGTTCATCGGAATACAGCGCACCGGTCGGGTTGTTGGGGTTGATGACCACGATGCCCTTGGTACGCGGCGTGATCTTGGCGCGAATGTCATCGAGGTCCGGCATCCAGCCACGGGCCTCATCACACAGGTAATGCACCGGTGTGCCACCCGACAAACTGGCCGCCGCCGTCCACAGCGGGTAGTCGGGTGAGGGCAGCAGCAACTCGTCACCGACGTCGAGCAGCGTGTTGGTGGCCATGACAATCAGTTCACTGGCGCCATTGCCCAGATAGATATCGTCCAGCGTCACGCCCTTGATGCCCTGCTTTTGGGTTTCATGCATGACCGCCTTGCGCGCCGCAAAAATGCCCTTGCTGTCGGAGTAACCGGCCGAATTGGGCAGGTTGCGGATCATGTCCTGCTGGATTTCTTCCGGGGCGTCAAAGCCGAACACCGCCAGGTTTCCGATATTGAGCTTGATGATCTTGTGCCCCTCTTCTTCCATCTGGCGCGCGGCGTCCATGATGGGGCCGCGAATGTCGTAACAGACATTGGCCAGTTTGGCTGATTTGCGTATGGTCTTCACAGGCTCTCCGATGGGGTGGTGCGGGGCGGAACTTATAATTTGACCACATTTCATTGTAGAAATTTTGCACTTTGACGCAGTGCAGCATCCAAATTCCCTCTTTGCCAACATGAAAATACATCCCGACGTCATCACGGTGCAATCCATCAGCGGTTACGGCCCAGGCTGGATCGGCCTTGGCACTGAAAAAATTACCGCCAGCGTGGTGATTGGCTCGGGTGGCGAACGCCTGACCTGGAATTGCAGCCGCTTTGAGGACCTGAACGCCGAGCACTTTGATTTATTGGCCGCACTCAATACCGAGCTGGTGATTTTCGGCAGTGGCGAGCGCCTGCGGTTTCCGCAAGGCGCCTGGATCAAATCGCTGATTGACAAACAGATCGGCCTTGAAACCATGGACACGCCAGCGGCCTGCCGCACCTACAACATCCTGGCCGGCGAAGGTCGCAGTGTCGTCGTGGCGCTGCTGATCGAAACCCCTTAGGGATAACACGGACGCCCGGCTCCAAAGAGAATTTATCGTTTCGGGGTAAAATAGCAGGCTGTAGTCGGGGCTACAAGCACGCTGTCACAGCGGCAGATTGCGATAGGAGCCCTCGATTTGAGCGAATGACGCATCCCTGTTACACGAGATTAAGAACTATGGCGATCATTGTCAACAAACCCCTCCCGGAATTTGAATCCACGGCCACTGGCGGCGTCAGAGTCTCCAACACCTCTCACCTCGGAAAAGTCGTCGTCCTGTATTTTTATCCCAAGGACAACACCCCGGGTTGCACCACCGAAGCAATGCAGTTTCGCGACCGTTACCAGGACTTTGTCAAGGCGGGCGCCACCGTATTTGGTGTCTCGCGTGACAACATGCGCTCGCATGACGAGTTCAAAGCCAAACTGGAACTCCCGTTTGAGCTGATCGCCGACACGGAAGAAAAAATGTGCCACATGTTCGGCGTGGTCAAGAACAAGATCATGTACGGCAAGAAGGTCAAAGGCATCGAGCGCAGCACGTTCCTGATTGGCGCGGACGGCACCCTGAAAGAAGAATGGCGCGGCCTCAAGGTGCCGGGCCATGTGGACGATGTCTTGAAAGCGGTCAAAGCGCAGAAAAAAGTAGCCGTACCGGCCTGAGTTCCAGTCCGCGGCGTTTGTCAATCTGGCCCCGTATCAAGCCGCCCTGTTCTCATGGCGGCTTTTTGCTTTTAGAGCCGCCCTTTAATTCCCTTATTTGCGAGCAAACTCCCTATGCCATTGCCTCCTGCCCCTGCCAAACGCGCCGCGCTGCTGTCCGAACGGGACTACGATGTGCCGGTCGCAAGGCTGCCCCAAACACGCAAGACGGCGAGCCCATTGGCCGAGCCTGGCCTGACCGAAACACCTCAGGCACGGGTGGTCTCCGAAGTCACACAGGCCCCTGCCACAGCGCTGGCGGACAGGTCCGCAAGCCGCACCAGAACACCCCGCGCAAGCTCTTCGGCCCGGAAAACTCAGGCCGAGCCCGACGTGCAAGTGCAAACGCCGTTGTTCGCGCCAGTACCTGCGCCGGTACCCGCTCCAACCCGAACCCAGCCGCCCGCCGACATCAAGCCCAAGAAGACCAAACACAACGGGGCGCCCAAACTGTTTGTGCTTGACACCAATGTGCTGTTGCACGACCCGATGTGCCTGTTCCGCTTCGAGGAACACGACATCTTTTTGCCCATGATCGTGCTCGAAGAGCTTGATGCCCACAAAAAAGGCACCACCGAAGTCGCCCGCAACGCACGCCAAACCAGTCGTTCACTCGACGCATTGGCCGGCCATCAAGGCACTGACATCACCAGCGGCCTGCCGCTCAACGCCACCGGCCACCGCGAAGCCAGCGGCAAGCTGTTTTTCCAGACCCAATTGTTGGACTACACGCTGCCGACCAGCCTGCCGCAAGGCAAGGCCGACAACCAGATCCTGGGTGTGGTGGAAGCCCTGCGCCAGCAACAGGCCCGCCAACACAAAGAGCCGTCCACCAGCGCGCCCGATGGCGGCGCACGCCCTGGGGCGCATGAGGTCGTGCTGGTGTCCAAAGACATCAACATGCGGGTCAAGGCGCGTGCGCTGGGACTTGCCACCGACGACTACCAGAACGACAAGACACTCGATGACGGTGACTTGCTGTACTCGGGCGCCATCGCCCTGCCGGCCAATTTCTGGACCAGTCAGGCCAAAACGGTGGAAAGCTGGCAACAAGGCGCGTACACCTTTTACCGCATCAGCGGTCCGATCGTTGCCAGCCTGCTGATCAATCAGTTTGTTTATTTTGAATCGCCCGGCGAGCCCAGTCTGTACGCCCGCGTGACTGAAATCCGGGGCAAGACGGCGGTGTTCAAGACCCTCAAGGACTACACCCACCTCAAGCACGCGGTCTGGGGCGTCACCTCCCGCAACCGGGAGCAAAACTTTGCCCTGAACATCCTGATGGACCCCGAAATTGACTTTGTCACCCTGACCGGTCAGGCCGGCACTGGCAAAACCCTGATGGCGCTGGCCTCGGGCCTGACGCAGGTGCTTGACGACCGGCGTTACACCGAGATCATTGTCACCCGCGCCACCGTCAGCGTCGGTGAAGATATCGGTTTCCTGCCGGGCACCGAAGAAGAAAAAATGGGCCCGTGGATGGGCGCGCTCGATGACAACCTGGAGGTGCTGGGCAAGACCGATACCAGCGCCGGCGAGTGGGGGCGTGCCGCCACCAGCGAGCTGATCCGCAGCCGCATCAAGATCAAGAGCATGAACTTCATGCGCGGGCGCACTTTTTTGAACAAATACGTCATCATCGACGAAGCGCAAAACCTGACGCCCAAGCAGATGAAGACGCTGATCACCCGCGCCGGCCCCGGCACCAAAATCATTTGCATGGGCAACCTCGCCCAGATCGACACCCCGTACCTGACCGAGGGTTCTTCCGGCCTGACCTATGCCGTGGACCGATTCAAAGGCTGGGCGCACGGCGGGCACATCACGCTGGCGCGCGGCGAGCGCTCACGGCTGGCGGACTTTGCCAGCGAAGTGCTGTAGGCAAGGTGGCCGGCGCCCGCGATGTCCTGACCCCAGACGCGCTGGCCCTGCTGCAGACCATTGCGCAGACCGGCAGCTTTGCCGCTGCCGCCCGCAGCCTCGGTGTCGTGCCCAGCGCCCTGACCTACCGGGTGCGCCAGATGGAGGACGCGCTGGATGTCTTGCTGTATGACCGCAGCTCGCGTCAGGCGCGTCTGACCGAAGCCGGTGCCGAACTGTTGCGCGAAGGCGCACGCTTGCTGGAAGAAATTGACGCCGTGGCCAATCGTGTCAAGCGCGTGGCCACCGGCTGGGAGCCGCAACTCACCATCGCCGTGGACAGCATCATCTCCAAGGCCACCGTGATGGAGCTGTGCGCGACCTTTTTTACCCTCAACCCGCCCACCCGCATCAAGCTGCGCGACGAAACCCTGTCGGGCACGCTGGACGCCTTGATTTCGGGCCAGGCCGATCTGGCGCTCGGTGTGACCGAAGCCAGCACCAACGCGGGCATTCACAGCAAGCCGCTGGGCGACGTGAGCTTTGTTTACGCGGTGGCACCCCATCACCCGTTGGCCAATGCACCCGAGCCGCTTAAAGACGAACTGGTGCGACAACACCGCGCCGTGGCGGTAGCCGACACCATCACCCGCGGTGGTGGCCTGACCTTTGGCTTGCTGGGCGGGCAGGACGTATTCACCGTGGCCACCATGCAGGACAAGCTCGATGCGCAACTGCGCGGGCTAGGCAGCGGCTTTGTGCCTGAGTGCATGGCCCGCGGCTACATTGAAACCGGCCGCCTGGTCGTTAAAAAAATGGAACGTCCGCAACGGCTGATACGGGTCAACTACGCGTGGCGCAGCGTCGCCAAGTCGAGTCCGGGTCGTGCCTTGCAGTGGTGGCTGGCCCAGCTTGAGAGCCCCACCACACGCATGGCTTTGCTGGAGCGTTACCGAGGCGTGTAAAGTGCATGACATACAACAATCCTTGGAAACATCGTTTATGAACCAATCCAGACTCCAATCTCAAAATATTGCCATCATTGGCGCTGGCATGGCTGGCGTTGCCTGCGCCCGTACCTTGGTGCAGGCGGGTCACAAGGTCACACTGTTGGAGAAAAGCAGCGGCGTGGGCGGGCGCATGGCGACACGCAGCACGGCCTTTGGCACGTTTGACACCGGTGCGCAATATTTCACCGTGCGCGATCCGCGCTTTGCGCGGGCGCTGGCGACTGTGCCGGGCGTGTGCAAAACCTGGAGCGCCAACACCATACGGGTACTTGACGCGCATGGTCAGGTCGCGGCAACAGACTTTCCCGCCGCCGAAACCCATTGGGTTCCCACCCCCGGCATGAATGCACTGGTCAGCCGCTGGGCGCAACCCCTGTTGGAACAACACAGCGTCGAGCTGGAAACACGGGTAACGCAGCTGAGCCGCGATGCCGTTCATCCGCACCAATGGCAGCTTCACACCGAGGGTCAAGATGGCGCGCAGCATGTGTTTTCCGGCTTCGATGCCGTCCTGCTCGCCATTCCGGCAGAGCAGGCGCGCTTGCTGCTGGAGACCTCGCCCCAAGCCGACGGGCTGGCGCGCCAGATTGACCGGGTCGACGCCGCACCCTGCTGGACGCTGATGCTGGCGTTTCCGCAGGCCATGCAGCCGGACCTGTCGGCCCTGGGGCCGCAGTGGAATGCGGCGCGCAGCACGCACCACCGCATTGCCTGGCTGGCGCGCGAGTCGAGCAAGCCCGGACGCGGCAGCGTGGAGCGCTGGACCGTGCAGGCCAGCGCCGCCTGGTCGCAAGAGCATCTGCAGGACGATGCCACGCGGGTGCAAGCCAAGCTGCTCAAGGCATTTGCCGAGGTCACCGGTATCCGCGCCGAGCCCGCCCATATCGATACGCAACGCTGGCTGTACGCCAAGACGACCGCACCACTGGGTAAATCACACGTGTGGGATGCCAGCGCCGGCCTCGGCGTTTGCGGCGACTGGTGCCTGGGCGATCGGGTGGAAAACGCGTTTGTCTCAGGTCTGGAACTGGCGCTGGCCGTGGTTTAAACCTTAGACAAGGCATGGTGGCCCAATACATAGGGCGCTTTTCCCCCTCGCCCACCGGAGCGCTGCACGCGGGCTCGCTGGTGGCGGCACTGGCCAGTTGGCTCGACGCCCGCGCCCACGGCGGCCAGTGGCTGGTGCGTATCGAAGACGTGGACAGGCCGCGCTGCGTGGCGGGCATGGACCGGGTCATCCTGCAGCAACTGGCCGCGTGTGGCCTGCACCCCGACGAGCCGCCCGTGTGGCAATCGCAGCGCACCGGGCTCTACCAGCAGGCGCTGGACCAGTTGGTGGTGCAGGGACTAGCCTACCCGTGTGCCTGTTCACGCAAGGACATCGAAACCGCGCTGAGTCGTCTGGGCCAGACGCGAGCGCGCCACGGCGAGCTGGTTTATCCGGGCACCTGCCGCACCGGCCTGCACGGCCGCTTCGGGCGCGCATGGCGGTTGCGCACTGATTTGTTTAAGCAAAATAGGCCTCCAGCCCCCGTGGAATATACGCAAGATGCTACTAATTTTATAGTAAACAACGTCGTCCACTGGACCGACCGCCGCCTGGGGGCGCAACAGCAGGACGTGCCAGCGCAGGTGGGTGATTTTGTGCTCAAACGCTTTGACGGCTGCTTTACCTACCAGCTCGCCGTGGTGGTGGACGATGCGGCGCAGGGCATCACCGATGTGGTGCGCGGCGAGGATCTGGCCGACAACACGGCAAGGCAGATTCTGCTGCAGCAGTGTTTGGGGCTGCCGACGCCGCGCTACCTGCATACGCCACTGGTGCTGGGTGCCAATGGTGAAAAATTGTCGAAACAAAATGGCGCGCAGGCACTTGACACGACCGAGCCGCTGGCCGCGTTGAATCAAGCCGCCCGCGTGCTGGGCTTGCCCGCTTGCAGTGGCAGCGTGGCGGGTGCACTGGAGGCCTGGGTTGAAGCTTGGGGCGCCTGAGACGCAACGACAAGAACCACCGTCAACACGTAAACGACATCGCAACGGATTCAAGCCGGGCCAGCACATCCGAACGCGTAGGCGGCACACACCCGCGGCGCATCACACACAAACTGGCGCTGGCAATGGCGCCGCCCAGCAGCTTCTTGACCACCTCTTCAGAAACGAACGCACTTCCCCAATCCGCAGGCAACTCGTACTCCAGCATGGCGGCAACCAGCCCGGCCAGAAAGCAGTCGCCCGCACCCACGGTGTCCACGACCGCAACAGGCTCCAACTCACGCGCCTGAAACACTTGACCGGCACGCGTCAGCAACGCGGCCCCTTGAGCGCCCAGGGTAAGCGCCAGCACGCTGGCACGGCTGCTTTGCAGCAGGTGTTGTGCCTGGGCCAGAGCGCCGGCTCCGGGCAAGTTCAGGCCAGCCAGGTCTTCGTCACTGGCTTTGATCACATCGGCGAACTGCAGCGCGGTCAGCACATGGCGGCGGTATTGCTCCTGGTGGGGCATGACCGACGGGCGTAAATTGGCATCAATCACCACGGTGCGTCCAGCCTGGCGCTGCGCGGCCAGCCACGGCAGATAGGTCTCGGCATCATCGGGGGAAAGCGCCAGCGCGCCGGTGCACACCAGCGACAGGGTTTCAACCCTGCTGC
The DNA here is from genome assembly GCF_049302455.1 of Rhodoferax ferrireducens. GTDB lineage: Bacteria > Pseudomonadota > Gammaproteobacteria > Burkholderiales > Burkholderiaceae_C > Rhodoferax > Rhodoferax ferrireducens_B. The sequence goes on from NZ_JBAQMD010000010.1 coordinate 31,944, forward strand.
ACGCTTGTTTCAGTGCCGCGGCCGAGGTGGCGCGGTCAGCCACGCCTTCGCGGTAAAACGCGTAGTCGGGGTGGCCCTGTTCATCGACATTCACCACCGCCAATGAAGTGACCTGTGGCACCGCCTCCGGCACCGCCAGTTGTACCCCAACGTCCAGCAAACCTTGTGCCAGCCGTCGACCAAAGCGATCCCGTGACAAGGGGTTCAGGTACAGCGTGCCTACGCCTTGACGCGCCAGCGCCCTGGTGAGGTTGTAGACCGCGCCACCCAGGCAGGGCTCAAACCGGCCATCGGCGTGGGCAATGAAATCAATCAGGGCCTCGCCCGCTGTGGCCACCTGAATGGAAGAATTTAATTGCGGCATGTAAGGGTTTTCCATAACTAAAACAACTTGAAATAACCATCCCCCGGCAAAGCCGGGGGTTTTCAAAATTGTGAGCCGCTCAAAGCGGCTAAACGGGGTCGCTAACGCGGCCCCAACTCTTGGCGCCACCGAAACGGTGGCAATCTATCTCCACAGC
>NZ_JBAQMD010000011.1:0-80369 GCF_049302455.1 Rhodoferax ferrireducens
GCGGCATCGGCCTGGGTGTAGTCACCGATGACGTCGGCCATATTGGACGGATTGATGTTGGGGGCGTAGTGGGCACCCGCGACCCATTGGCCGTTGATCAGGTTGTCGTGTTTTTGAATTGTCATGGCTATGTACTTTCGTTCATCAGGCCCGCAAGGTTGCGGGGCTCTTAGTGAGACAAGGGGGAGGCTCGGCAGGCAGAAATAAAGTTCATGGCATTGGCCTGAACCTGGGTTGCTTTCATACCGGGCTTGTAGAGGGCTGATCCAATGCCAAAGCCAGTGGCGCCGGCAGCAAGGTAACTACTCAGATTTTCCGGCGTAATGCCACCTACCGGCAGCAGTCGCGCGTCTGCGGGCAAGACGGCACGCAAAGCCCGAACCACCGCCGGTGTGATCATCTCCGACGGGAAAAGTTTGAGTCCCGTGGCGCCAGCCTCCAGTGCTGCAAAGGCCTCGGTGGCAGTCATCACGCCGGGCAGGCACACCAGCCCCAAACGCACGGCTTCGCGCACCACCGCTGGATTGAAATTGGGTGACACGATCAGTTGGCCACCTGCAGCATGGACGTTGCGCACATCGTCCGGCGTGAGTACCGTGCCCGCACCGACCAACGCCTGGGAGAAGTTGCTGGCCAGAGTGGCAATGCTTGTGAGCGGATCAGGTGAGTTAAGGGGGACTTCGATCAAGGTCCAGCCCGTGCTGATTAGAGCCTCGCCCACCGCCAGCGCCTCATGCGCTTGCAGGCCGCGCAGGATGGCGATCAGGGGGATGTGACTCAGTGCGACTTCAAATTTTCGGTGTGCATTCATGATTGTTTCAACAAGTTGGGATGGAGCGTTTGCGCGATAGCCCACAGACCGGCCCAAGTCGCCTCCGAGCCCACCCGCCGCGAGGGCACATCGCGCAGGGCCAGCGCACTTTGGTAGCGCTGAGTCAATGACTCCGAACCGATGATGACCACCTCGGCGTCAGTCCGCAATGTCTGGGCACGCAACTCTTCGCCAATAACCAGACCGGACAAATAGCTAGGCAGTGCGGCGGCAGGCAGCCGATCGAACAGCGACAGGGTGCGCGTGCTGAAGGCGGTGTGCAGCAGGCTGCTGCTGCGCAGGGCCAGTATCACGCCCTGGTCGAAAGCCTCACTGTCGAAATCACCATCGCTGGCCGGCAGGGTGCGCGACAAAATGGAGTGTTGCCGCAGCAGGGCAAAAAACTCGCCCGTCATGAAGGTTGAGAATGACTGGATACGACCCGCATGCACTCGCACCCATTTGCTGTGCGTACCTGGGAGCACCACCAACGCTTCTTGCAGTCCGAGCAGTTGCAGGGCGCCAAAAATCTGGGTCTCTTCGCCCCGCATGACATCAGGGATACCGTCGTTCTCGCAGCAAAGTCCCGACACGATGGCGATGCGATCAGGCTCCACCCATGCCAAGTTGGCGGCGACTTCTGCGAACCCGGCCGGACAGGTGCAATAAGGTGCTTCCAGCCAGCCCTGCTTGCTGCCGACCATACCGGACATCAGGCACAAAGCATCAGGCCTTTGCATCCAGTCGCCAAAACAGGACTTGAGCACAGCAGGGAATTCACCCGGCGCTACCGTCAGAATGCCCCGGGCAAAAGATCGCTCTTCAACAGTCTGGCCGCGGGCGTCAAGCCAGGCGCCGCGCAGCGATGAGGTGCCCCAGTCGACCGCGAGCAAGGTGCGGCCACTCAAGCTGGCGCTCACACGCCCCCCCCGCTTTAACGCGGGGTCGGCGGCGACGCCAAAACATTTCTGAACTTCTCGAATCGTCTCCGATGCCATGCGTCGCGCCCTTTCCTGTTCGATCTGTTCTCAGCTATTTCCCGCTGACCACCACATAGGAGGGTCGACCGCTACGCGCCCAGTCCACCAGATTCTGCGCCGCCTTGCGTCGCAGCTCCTTTTCCGCGACCACCGAGTAGAACGCTGCATGTGGCGACAGCAATACGCGGGGATGCTGCACGATGCGCGAGTCGGTCGCCGGCGGTTCAACCGGCAGCACGTCCAGCGCAGCACCGTCAAGCCTACCGGCATCGAGCACAGCAAGCAGGTCATCAATATTGACCACTGCACCGCGCGCGGTATTGACCAACACGCTGCCGGGCTTCATCAGGCCGAGCACCGACGCGTTCACCATTCCGCGCGTTTCATCGGTGAGCGGCACATGCAACGATATCGCGTCGGCCTGCGCAAACAGTTCTTCCTTGCTGACGCGTTCGACATAAGCCGGAAAATCGCCGTCGATGATGTAGGGATCGCAGGCGATCACGCGCTTGAAACTGTTGCGGCTGATATGCGCCATCCGCTTGCCAATGCGACCGAGGCCAAGAATGCCGACCGTCATGTCGGCAACACGCTGCATCTTGCCGGCCGTCGTGAAATGCCACTTTCCGGCCTTGACGTCCCGATCGTAGAACGCGATATGCCGCAGCAGCGACAGCGTCATCGCAAGCGCATGGGTGGCAACCTCGCCGACCCCGTAATCGGGCGAGTTGCTGACCCACACGCCATACGCTTTCGCGTCGGCGGTATTGACGGTGTCGAAGCCAGCGCCGTAACGGCTGACAGTCCGGATCTCGGGCCGGGCCTTGAATACTTTGGCATTGATCGGCGCGTATTGCACCAGCAGACCCTGACAGCCGACCGACGCGGCAATCACATCCTCCTCGGTGCGACACTGCGCGACAACAATCTCGATACCGGCGGCGCGATACAGCGCCTGCTCCAGTTCAAGATCGGGAAAGTCATAATCGGTAATCAGGATTTTCATTCTGCCGCGGCTTAGTGGTTGTCTCGTGGCACAAAAGCTTCCCGTTTGCCCATGAGGAAGTCCAGATCGGCGCCTTCATCGGCCTGCAGCACGTGGTCAATGTAGAGTTTCCAGTAGCCTGATGTCATGGGTAGCTCGGGTGCTTTCCATTTGGCCAGACGGCGGGCCAGCTCCTCGTCAGTCACATGCAGATGGATCTTGCGATGGGGGACGTCCAGTTCGATGATGTCACCGTTTTGCACCACCGCGAGCGGCCCCCCTGCGGCCGCTTCGGGCGCAACGTGCAGTACGACGGTGCCGTAGGCGGTGCCGCTCATGCGTCCGTCGCAGATACGCACCATGTCGGTAATGCCTTTGCGCAGAATCTTCGGGGGAAGCGGCATGTTGCTCACCTCCGCCATGCCGGGGTAGCCCTTGGGGCCGCAGTTCTTGAGCACCATCACGCAGGTTTCGTCAATATCGAGATTCTCGTCATCGATGCGGGCGTGGAAGTCCTCGATATTTTCGAACACCACAGCCCGTCCCTTGTGTGTCGTCAGTCCCGGAGTGGCGGCGCTGGGCTTGATGATTGCGCCACGCGGTGCCAGATTGCCGCGCAATACCGCGATGCCGGCCTTTTCCTTGAACGGCTCATCGAACTTCTTGATGACGCGCGGGTCGTAATTTTTCGCGTCAGCAATATTCTCACCCACGGTTTTTCCATTGGCCGTAACGATGTCTGTGTGCAGCAAGTGCTGGATTTCCTTCATCACAACCGGTAGGCCCCCGGCGTAACAGAAGTCCTCCATCAAGTGCTGGCCCGAAGGCTGCAGGTTGACCAGGCAAGGCAGTTCGCTGGCCAGCCGGTCAAAGTCTTCGATGGTCAGTTTGATGCCGATCCGACCGGCCATGGCGATCAGGTGAATCACGGCATTGGTCGAGCCACCAATGGCGGCCAGCGTCTTGATCGCATTTTCAAAAGCTTTGAGGGTAAGGACCTTGGAGAGCTTCTGATCCTCATGCACCATCTCCACTGCGCGCCGCCCGACCATGCGTGCCAGCACATTGCGTCGTCCATCCACCGCCGGATAAGCGGCATTACCAGGCAGACCCAAACCCAGTGCCTCGACCATGCAGGCCATGGTGCTGGCGGTGCCCATGGTCATGCAGTGACCGTGACTGCGGTGCATACAACTCTCTGCCTCCAGGAATTCCTCCAGCTTGAGTGTGCCGGCGCGGACTTGCTCGCTCATGCTCCATACCCCAGTGCCCGAGCCCAGCTCCTGGCCACGCCACTTGCCGTTGAGCATGGCGCCGCCGCTCAAGCCGATGGTGGGCAAGTCCACGCTGGCCGCGCCCATCACCAGCGACGGCGTGGTCTTGTCGCAGCCCATCAGCAGCACGACCCCGTCGAGAGGGTTGGCACGAATACTTTCTTCCACATCCATGCTGGCCAGATTGCGATACAGCATGGCGGTCGGGCGCATCAGAGTCTCGCCTAGCGACATGACCGGAAACTCCATCGGGAAGCCGCCGGCCTCATACACGCCGATCTTGACCTGCTCGGCCAGCGTGCGGAAATGCGAGTTGCAAGGGGTGAGTTCACTGAAGGTGTTGCAGATGCCAATGACCGGGCGGCCATCAAACTGGTCGTCTGGCACGCCCTTGCCTTTGACCCAGCTGCGGTAGACAAAACCGTCGCGATCCTGTCGGCCAAACCACTGCTGACTGCGAAGTTCTTCGGGCTTCTTTTTGGGTTTGTTTGAATTGGTCATAGGGTACATCCTTGAATTAGTAAACGTATTATCGTCATATGATATCAATCAGTCGCCAGGGAAAACCCCCATGAAAATATCATCCTATCGTAATATGATACCAATTGAAAATGATGAATAACATAATAAAGAACGTCCACGGCAATACGGTTGACCATCTCGGCGAAGCCATCGTCGCAGGGCGCTACGTCGCCGGCGCATCGATTCCACCCGAGCCGATCCTGGGTGAGCAGCTGGGAGTCAGTCGCACCGTGATACGTGAAGCCGTGAAGTCGCTTATCGCCAAAGGCCTGGTGACCACAGGCCCCAAGGTCGGCACCCGTGTGTTGCCCGAAGAGCATTGGAACTGGTTTGATCCCGACGTCATCGCTTGGCAAGCCAAAGCTGGCCTGACGCCCGAGTTTCTACGTGATCTGATGGATTTGCGCCGTGTTGTTGAGCCTGCCGCTGTTCGCCTCGCAGCCCAACGCGCCACCGCGGAGGATATTACTGATATCGAAACCGCCTTTGAAGGCATGACGCGGGTTGTGAAAGAAGGCGGTGACTATGTCTCCTATGATTTGCGCTTCCACCAGGGGTTGCTGCGGGCCTGCCGCAACCGCATGCTCATCCATATGAGCAAGGCGCTCGGAGCCTTGTTGCGCACCAGTTTTGAGTTGTCTGCCAGCAAAAAAGGGGGGCCGGCGGGTTCCCTGGCGCTGCATCGCGCGGTACTCGATGCCGTGATTGCCCGCAACCCCGCCAAGGCCGAAAAGGCAATCCTGGTCCTGATTGACGGCGCCCATCTGGATATTGAAGAAATTCTCGCCTCGAGCCGAGACCTGCCCCGGCTGAATAAGCCTGCCTCCATGCTCAAGGCGGCCTGATGAATTGATTTTTCTGGAGTCTATGTTGCAAAAACCGATAAATTTGTTCTTCAAGTTGCTCGAATTTCTGGTGGTCGTATGCATGGTGGCCATGGTGATCATGGTGTTCGGCAATGTGGTGCTGCGCTATGGCTTCAACTCAGGCATCGATGTCTCTGACGAACTGTCCCGTTACTGCTTCATTTGGCTCACCTACATTGGCGCCATGGTTGCCATGCGGGAGAAAGGGCATCTGGGCGTCGACACGCTGGTTAAGCATATGGGCCTGGGAGGCAAGAAGCTTTGCCTGTTCCTCAGCGAAGCGCTGATGCTGGGCTGCAACGTGCTATTTTTTTTGGGTACCTGGAAGATGCATGAGCTCCAGGTCACCAATGTGTCGCCGGTCCTGGGCCTCTCGATGATCTGGGTCTATGGCATCGGTTACGTCGTTGGCGGCATCATGGGCATCATGAACGTCAACGTGCTGTACCGCCTGCTGACCGGCCAGTTGCGTGAGGATGAGTTGGTTCAGGTCATTGAGACCGAGGGCCTGGCGGACATCGAAAAACAATTAAGGGAAATCAAGGCATGACGGTTACCGTATTCATTGTGAGCTTGCTCGCCGCGATGGGCATCGGCATGCCCATCGCCTATGCCCTGCTCGTTTGTGGCCTGACACTGATGGGATTCCTGGCGGCGACCAGTGGGCTGGTGGCTTTTGACAGCCAGATTCTGGCGCAGCGTTTTGTTGATGGTGCTGACAATTTCCCATTATTGGCGGTGCCTTTCTTCATGCTCGCCGGCGAATTCATGAATGCGGGCGGCTTGAGTCGGCGCATTGTCAACCTGGCCATGGCCTGGGTTGGCCACCTCCGGGGCGGCTTGGGTTATGTCACGGTGTTAGCCGCTGTGGTCATGGCCTCGCTCTCGGGCTCTGCCGTGGCCGATACCGCAGCGCTTGCGGCTCTGCTCATTCCCATGATGCGGGCCGCGGGCTACGGTATCAACCGCTCGGCCGGACTGATTGCGTCGGGCGGCATCATCGCCCCGGTTATTCCGCCTTCCATCGGCATGATTATTTTCGGGGTGGCGGGCAACGTCTCGATCACCAAGCTGTTTCTGGCCGGCATTGTGCCAGGCGTGCTGATGGGCGCGGCCGTTGGCCTCACCTGGTGGTGGTTGGCGAAAAATGAAAAAGTGCTGCCAGCACCTAAACTTGCGATGCCGCAACGCCTGAAAATCACCGCCGAAGGAAGCCTGGCGCTGGCCCTGCCTGTCGTCATCATTGGCGGCATGAAATTCGGCGTGTTCACGCCGACTGAAGCGGCTGTGGTGGCAGCCGTCTACAGTTTTGCGGTGGGCATGTTTGTCTACCGCGAACTCAAGTGGTCTGAGCTGTACCAGTTGGTGTTGACCGCCGGCAAGACGACGGCCGTGGTGATGTTTCTGGTGGCTGCCGCCATGGTCAGTGCCTGGCTCATTACGGTGGCCAACATTCCGACGGAAGTCGCCGACATGCTGGAGCCGTTCATGGGCAGCAAGATACTGCTGATGTTGGTCATGATGGTGCTGATCGTGGTGGTCGGCACGGCTCTTGATTTCACGCCGACGGTGCTGATCCTCACGCCGGTGCTGATGCCGGTGGTGCTCAAGGCTGGCATTGATCCGGTTTACTTCGGCGTGATGTTCATCATGAACAACGCCATCGGTCTAATCACGCCGCCGGTGGGTACCGTGCTCAACGTCGTCTGTGGTGTTGCCAAGATATCCATGGACGATGCGTTCAAGGGGGTACTGCCTTTCCTGATGGCCCAGTTGGCCGTGATGTTCCTGCTGGTTCTTTTTCCCCAGATCGTCACCGTCCCACTTCATTGGTGGATGCGATGACATTTTTCCCGACCCCTGTCATTCATATTTTAGGAGACAACCATGTTTAAGCGTAGAACCATTACATCGGTCATTGCCGGTGCCGCCTTGCTGGTGGCGACGTCAAGCTTCGCCCAGTTTGCCGAGCGCACCATCAAGTTCACCAACGGCGTGGCCGAAGATCATCCGGTCGGACTCGGTGTCAAAAAAATGCAGGAAGTGCTCAATGCCAAGACCGGCGGCAAGATCAAGATCAATGCCTTCTGGAACAACGCCGCCGGTGGCGACCTGCAGGCCACGCAAGCCTTGCGTGCCGGCACGCAGGAGATGGTCTGCACATCCAGCTCGCCGCTGGTGGGCATCATCAAGGAACTGGGCGTGTTCGATCTGCCGTTCCTGTTTGCCAATGAAAAAGAAGCGGACGCGGTACTGGACGGCCCGGCGGGTGCCTACTTCAACAAGAAGCTTGAAGAAGCCGGTCTCGTGAATCTCGCTTACTGGGAAAACGGTTTTCGCAACCTGACCAACAACAAGCGCGCGGTGACCAAAGCGGAAGATTTCGAGGGCATCAAGGTTCGTGTCATGCAGAACAACATTTTTCTGGACACCTTCAAGACGCTGGGAACCAACGCTGTTCCGATGAACTTCGGCGAGGTGTTCACCGCGCTGGAAACCAAGACCATCGACGGCCAGGAAAATCCCTTCGTCACGATTGAAACGTCCAAATTCAATGAGGTGCAGAAGTACCTGAGCGTGACCCGGCATGCCTACACGCCATTCCTGATTCTTTACAGCAAAAAGCTGTGGGACCAGCTCAATCCGCAAGAGCAGGCCGTGCTGCGCGAAGCCGCTGCAGAGGGCCAGAAAGTGCAGCGCACCGCTATCCGTGCGCAGTCCGAGAAGTCGCTGGCCAGCCTGAAAGCCAAAGGCATGCAGGTCAACGAGATTACCTCGGCCGAGCAGCGCCGTATGTTTGCGAAGGTTAAGCCGGTGTATGACAAAAACGTGCCAACGATCGGCGCGGAAGCTGTCACCATTGTGCTGGATGCTCTGAAAAAAGCCCGCGGCGGTTAGTACGAACCGTCGCGTGGTCTGAAGCAAGGCCGCCAGGGATATCCCTCGCGGCCTTTTTTTCTGGAGTCTGAATTGAAGATCACCAAAGTTGAAACCCTGCGGCTGGGCGAGTTCCCCAACATCATCTGGGTTCGCATTCATACCGATGAAGGACTGGTGGGGCTGGGTGAAACCTTCATGGGCGCGCAGGCGGTGGAAGCGTATATCCATGAGTGGGTAGCCCCCAAACTGTTGGGGAAAGACCCGCTGGCCATTGAGGCGCGCAACAAGGACATGATGGGGTATCTGGGCTGGCGCGGCTCTGGCGTCGAGACGCGCGGCAACTCGGCCGTGGACATTGCCCTGTGGGACATCTTTGGCAAGGCCGCCAACATGCCCGTGCATACCGCGCTGGGGGGTAAAAGCCGCGACGCCATCCGCGTCTACAACACCTGCGCCGGCTACCAGTATGTGCGCAACACCGTCAACCAGAGCACGGCCAACTGGGGCCTGGGGCAGCACGTGGGCCCTTACGAGGACCTGGAAGGCTTTCTGCACCGTGCCGATGAAGTGGCTGAGTCATTGTTGAGCGAAGGCATCAGCGCCATGAAAATCTGGCCCTTCGACCCGGCGGCAGAGAAGAGCGATGGCCAGTACATCAGCAACGCCGACCTCGAACAGGCGCTGGAACCCTTCCGCAAAATTCGTCAGGCCGTGGGCGAAAGAATGGACATCATGGTCGAGTTTCACAGCCTGTGGCGCCTGCCCATGGCACAAAAGATCGCGCGCGCCCTCAAGCCCTTCAATACCTTCTGGCACGAAGACGCCATCCGCATGGACAGCCTCGACCTGCTCAAGCAGTACGCGAAGGACTGCGAGGCCTTGATCTGCGCCAGCGAGACGCTCAGCTACAAATGGGGTTTCAAGGACTATCTGCAAACCGGCGTGGCCGGAGTCGCCATGTTGGATCTGAGTTGGTGCGGGGGCCTGACCGAGGCACGCAAGATCGCCGCCATGGCCGACGCCTGGCAGCTACCGGTGGCGCCGCACGATTGCACCGGCCCTGTGGTGTGGGCGGCTTCTACCCATCTGTCACTGCATGCGCCCAACGCGCTGATCCAGGAAAGCGTGCGTGCCTTCTACAGTGGCTGGTACAAGGAGTTGGTCACGGAATTACCTACCGTGAAAAACGGCCTGATCAGCCTCAATGACAAGCCCGGACTCGGGCTGGAGCTGCTGCCCGACCTGCACAAGCGCGGGGACGCCACGGTGCGCTCCTCTGTGGCGGATTGAGCGTATTTCTCCGCAAGAACAGGGTTCACGCCATTTCTCAGTCCTTCACAGCCTGTGAATGACGAACCGACTCAGGGTTTCTCCCAGTGTTCAATTGGAAGCAGCCATTGGTATGATGATATTTCAATACGATGTAAGTCTGCCGGTGCTTTGTTGTTGATGGAAGACTCAGTGCATGTCGACCTTTGAAGTATTGACATTCGTTTGCCTGGCTACGCCGTTCTGCCGACGTCGTACCTCTGACCACCGGCATATACGTTTGGTTGTCGGACTGGCTTTTTTTGAGGAAACACCTGAGACCGGGCAATCGGATTCAGGATAAGGAACTTAAATGAAAAATTGTCGATTCACGCTCCATACGGTAGCGATCAGCTGTTTGCTCGTCATTGCTGCCCAGGCACCGGCCACGGCGGCCGATACTGCGACCAAGAAAATCGCACTGTCCAATAACTTCGCTGGCAACTCCTGGCGCCAGACCATGCTCAAGAGCTGGGACAAAATCACCAAGGACGCTGTAGCCAAGCACATCGTCGCGCAAGCACCGAGCTTCACAACCGCCGAGAACCAGGCGACGGAACAAGCCGCACAAATTCAGAACATGATTTTGCAGGGCTACGACGCCATTGTCGTCAATGCGGCGTCTCCGACAGCGCTCAATGGAGCGGTTAAAAAAGCCTGTGATGCGGGCATTGTGGTGGTGTCATTTGACGGCATCGTCACTGAACCCTGCGCTTATCGCATCGCGGTGGATTTCAAGAAGCTCGGTGAGATGCAGATCGACTACTTTGCAAGCCGCGGTCTCAAGGGCAACCTGCTTGAAGTGCGTGGTCTGGCGGGCGTATTTGTCGACGATGAAATTCATCAAGGCATTGCTGCTGGCGTGAAGAAACACCCCGAATTCAAAATAGTCGGATCGGCTCCTGGCAACTGGACGCAGACGGTTGCGCAAAAGGAAGTTTCGGCCATCCTCTCGACCCTGCCCGCGGTGACGGCGGTTGCCACCCAAGGGGGTGACGGCTATGGCGTTGCCCAAGCGTTTAAGGCAGCGGGGCGGCCCACCCCGGTCATCTTTCTCGGCAATCGCCATGATGAACTGACCTGGTGGAAAGAGCAGCGCGATGCGAGCAAGTACCAGACCATGTCGGCCAGCATTGCTCCGGGTGCTTCGACATTTGCCTTCTGGGTTGCCCAACAGATCCTGGCAGGGACCAAAGTCCCCAAAGACATGAAGCTGCCATTAAGTGTTGTGACCCAGCAGACTCTGGATGAGTCTCTCAAGAATACCGAACCCGGTGGCGTGGTGAACGTTGAGTACTCGCAAAAAGAAGTGATGGATTTTCTGGCCAAGCTGAAGTAGGGTTTCGATCGTCCGGTCTTGCTCTTGTCAGAAGGCGAGACCGGATCGCATAGGAATGGATATTGCCTGTTCGTGCATGCATTTGGTTCTTGGCGTTCGTGGGGGGCCGGCATTTCTGACAAGAGAGACATAGTGACAAATTCAATTTCTGAAATCCTGTTTGAGGTCCGGGATGCCGCCAAAGCCTTTGGTGCCGTGCAGGCGCTTCGCGGCGTGGATTTCCAGATCACGCGTGGTGAATGTATTGGCCTGGTCGGACATAACGGGGCTGGCAAATCGACCCTTATGAATGTGCTGTCCGGCACCCTGACGCCTGATCGCGGGGAACTGCATTTCGCTGGCAGAGCGGGGCGTTCCGACTGGGGTGTGCGCGAGGCGCAACGCCTGGGGGTCCGGTCCGTCTATCAGGAGCTTTCCCTTTGTGCCAATCTCTCGCTGGCCGAGAACATGCGTATTGCCCAGCCGCAGCTCAAAGGCTGGAACTGGCGTGTGAATGCCGGCTCTCAATTGGAGGCCTCGCTTGACCGTATCTTTCCTGGCCATGGTTTGCGTGCGGACCAGGTGGTGGCTGATCTGTCCATCGGCAAGCGTCAGCTGGTCGAGATTGCCCGCGCGTTCACCCCCGGGGCGCAGCCTCTGGAACTGATGATTCTTGATGAGCCCACCTCCTCGCTGGACAGCCATGCGGCAGGCCAGTTGCTGGCCTATATCCGTGAATTCGTGGCGCATGGCAAGAGCTGCATTCTGATCTCCCACAAACTGCGTGAAATCTTCAATGTGGCAGACCGCGTGGTAGTCATGCGCGATGGTCAGGTTGTCGAGTCCGTACGCACGGATCAGACCAGTCGCGACCGGCTGGTCGCCGCGATGGGCCAGGACGAGCAGGCTACCGGATTTGCTGGTGAAGCTTCACCGACAGCCGGGCCGCAGAATGCGCCGCTGGTCGTGAAAGTATCCTCACCGACCCGGACGCGAATGGAGATGAACGCGGGTGCAGGTGAAGTGATCGGTCTGGCTGGATTGGCTGGACATGGCCAAACCGGGCTGCTGTTGCGTTTGCAGGCAGCGTCTACCGGCGCAGCTGAGTCCGCTGTGTGGGTTGGCGGCGCCACGTCGTTTGTAGCCGGAGACCGCCAGACCGACGGGGTGTTTGGCTTGTGGTCGATCGCGCGCAACATGAGCGTGGGCTGTCTGTCGCAATTCCAGCGCGGGCTGCTGATTGATCTGAAGAAAGAGCGTGATCGTGCCGAGCAATGGCGGCAACGCCTGGGTCTTGTGACACCGGATCTTGATCTGCCGATCTTTTCCCTGTCCGGCGGCAATCAGCAAAAGGTGCTGTTCGCCAGGGCACTGGGGTCGACCGCACCGATCATCCTGATGGACGACCCGATGCGCGGCGTGGACGTTGGCACCAAGCACGATGTCTATGCCCTGATTGCCGATGAGGCCCGGCGCGGACGGACCTTCATCTGGTACACGACCGAGTTCGATGAGTTGTTTCACTGCGATCGGGTCTATGTTTTCAACAACGGCGAAGTGGTCGGCGAACTGTCGCGGGCCGAGCTGAACGAAGAACGGGTGCTGAACATGTCTTTCGAGGAGATTGCCGCATGAGCCCTGTTCTCGCGAAGCGAGGGGTACATATGCTGCATACCCTGTTGCCTGCGATGGCGTTGACCTTGCTGCTGGGAGCCGTATTCTGGCGGCAGCCGCGCGCGATGTCCTACTTCGGCATCAACCTGCTGCTCGATCTGGCCATTCCCCTGATGTTTGCGACCCTGGCGCAAATGATGATTTTGGCCGTGAGTGATCTGGACTTGTCCATTGGTCCTTTCGTCTCGCTGGTCGCCAGCATCGGCGCCACCTTGTTGCCGACGCGGCCCGCTTTGGCCACGCTCGCGCTCGCCGCAGCGGTTGCTGCTTACGCCATGGCCGGCGCTGTGATCGAGTCGCGCCGCCTGCCGTCCATCGTCGTCACTCTGGGCCTGTCCTTTGTCTGGCTTGGCTGTGCCGTACTTTTGCTGCCAACGCCGGGCGGACTGGCGCCGGGCTGGCTGAGCAGTGCGATGGCTTACCGCACGCCATGGCTGCCGATGCCGATCTGGATGGCGCTGGTCGCCGCCGTGCTGGGGCACGCCCTGATCACTCGCAGTGCATTCGGTACCCTGGTGCGCGGCTTGGGGGGTAATCCGGCTGCGGTGGCGCGTGTCGGCTGGTCGCTGGTTCGGGTGCGGGCAGGTGTATATGCCTTGGCCGGGGTATTCGGCGTCATTGCCGGATTGATGCTGGTGGGACAAACGACCTCAGCCGATCCGAACATTGCATCCCGTTACACGCTGGTGTCCATTGCTGCCGTGATCCTGGGGGGCGGCAAATTTGTCGGCGGCTATGTTTCTCCGGTGGGTGCGGTGATCGGCGCATTGACGATGACGCTGGCAGCCTCCTTTCTGACTTTCCTGGATATCGCGCCGGACTGGCAGGTTGGCATGCAGGGATTGATTCTCATCGTGGTGCTCGGCTTGCGCGCCGCGATTGACCGACTGGAGCGAATCGCGTGAGTACATTGACGAAATCTTTGTCTGGCGTCACAAGCTTGCAGCGCTGGGGCGCGGGTCGTCCCTGGCTCGGCTCATGTGTGGCCGCCGTGCTGGCTTGGGCTGCCACCGTGTTCACAGGTCAGGGCCATGGCTCGGGCGACCTGCTGACAGCGGCATTGACTTTTTCCGCGTTTACCGTCCTGGTTTCTTTGGGGCAGATGCTGGTGATCAGCGTGGGCCCCGGCAATGCCGACCTCTCCATCCCGTCGTCAATCGCCTTGTCAGGCGCGGTGGCGATGATCGTGATGAATGGCAACAACACGATGATCGTGCCAGGTATTCTCGCTGCGGTGCTGGTAGGCGCAACGGTGGGTGTTTTCAATTTTGGACTGATCCGTGTTCTGAATATTCCTCCTATCATTGCGACGCTTGCCGGGTCGCTGATTGTGATGTCGGTCGCCATTTATGTTGGCCGGGGGCTGAAAATCAAGCCCCCTCCCCTGTTTTCCGATTTCATGGCCATGCGGCTGCTCGGCGTTCCGCTGCTCGCCGTGGTGGCCCTGGTGGTGACCGTCGGGGTCGCCGTGATGCTGGAGAGAACCGTGCTGGGCCGGTCGATTGCGGCTGTCGGACAAAACGACCGGGCCGCCCGTCTGGCTGGCCTGCGCGTTGAGGTCACCAGATTTTGGGCCTATGTGATTTGTGCGGGTCTGGCCGGTCTGACCGGTGCACTGATTGCCGGATTTGCCGGCGGCAATTCACTCGACCAGGGGCAAGAGTATCTCTTGCTGACAATTGCTGTGGTCGTTATAGGAGGCACCGCGGTTAGTGGTGGAGCTCCCAGCGTGCCTGGCATTTGGGGGGCCGCCATGTTCATGTTCCTGCTGGTGGCCATGCTCAATGCCGCAGGTGCAGGGCCGGGTCTTCGCACCTTGCTGACCGGGCTCATCATCATCGCGGTGATTGTGGCTGCCAGCTCACCCGGCAAGCGTTGATAAATTCCGACTTTAAGGAGACCCATGGCATGAAACCATTTGGAACACTGGAGGGCACCGGCTTTGAGGTGCTGGAGACCGGATTTTCCGGCTGCTTGTTGCATTGCGAGCGCGTCGAGCGTCTGTGGACGGGAGCGCGCTGGTGCGAAGGCCCGGCCTGGTTTGCCGCGCACCGCACGCTGGTCTGGTCGGACATCCCGAACGACCGCATGCTGCGCCTGGACGAACTCAACGGTACCGTGGGAATATTTCGCCAACCGGCGCAAAATTCCAATGGCAACACCGTTGACCGTGAAGGCCGGCTCATCACCTGCGAACATCTGACCCGGCGAGTTGTGCGCACGGAACACAACGGTGAGCAGACCGTTCTGGCCGACCGCTGGCAGGGCCGGCGCTTGAATTCGCCGAACGATGTGGTGGTTCATTCAGACGGCGCCGTTTGGTTCACCGATCCGAGCTATGGCATTCTTTCCCACTATGAAGGCCGGCGTTCGGACAGCGAGATTGGCGCCTGCAATGTCTACCGGGTTGACCCCGCAACGGGTGCAGTCGACCTGGTTGCCGATGACTTTGTCAAACCCAATGGCCTGGCTTTTTCTCCGGATGAGTCCATCCTCTATGTGGCCGATACCGGCGCCAGCCATGATCCCGACGGACCGCGTCACATTCGGCAGTTCCGTGTCAGCGGGGATGGACGTCGTCTTGAGACATCGCGTGTTTTTGCGCAATGTACGAATGGACTGTTTGATGGCTTCAGGGTTGATCATGAGGGGCGGCTGTGGACCAGCGCGGCCGACGGCGTGCATGCCTACGCCCCCGATGGCACGCTGCTGGGCAAGATATTGCTGCCAGAGACGGTCGCCAATGTCTGCTTCGGAGGAGTGAAGCGAAACCGGTTGTTCATGTGTGCAACAAGTTCCCTGTACGCGGTCTATCTCAATACCACGGGCTAGCGCGGCGATCGACAAGGAGTCAATAAAGCATGACACAGAAAATTGGATTCATCGGTATCGGCATGATGGGCCACGGCATGGCCAAGAATTTGCTGGCCAAGGGTTTTGCGCTGACCTTCAAGGTCAACCGCCATCGCGACAACCTGGCTGATCTGATCGCAGCCGGCGCGCGCGAGGCCAAAACCAATGCAGAGTGCGCGCAGGTCTCGGACATCGTGTTTATCTGCGTCACGGGTTCGCCACAGGTGGAGCAGATCGTGTATGGCGAGGATGGCCTGCTGGAGGGCGGTCGCACCGGATTGATCGTGGTCGACACCTCGACCGCTGAACCTGCCTCCAGTACGAAGATCCGTAATGACCTCGCAGCCAAAGGCATCAAGCTGATTGATGCGCCGCTGGCACGCACGCCCAAGGAAGCCGAAGAAGGCCGGCTCAACACCATGGTAGGCGCCGAACCCGAGGATTTCAGAACCCTGGAGCCCGTACTCAGCGCGTTTTGCGAAAACATCTTCCATGTCGGGCCGCCGGGGCACGGTCATGTGCTCAAGCTGGTCAACAACATGATGGCCATGAGCTTTGCGGCGTCGATCGCCGAGGCCTTTGCCGTCGCGGCCAAAAGCGGGCTGGACCTGAACCGGCTCTATGACGTGATTTCCGCAGGCGGCGTCAACTGCGGCATTTTCCAGATGATGGCCACCAACACCCTCAAGAATGGCGACGTGACCGGCTTCAAGTTCGGCATCGCCAATGCGCAGAAAGACCTGCGGTATTACACCCACCTGGCCGAAATGCTGCCGGTCACAAGCTTCATGGGTGAAGCCGCGCATCAAAGCCTGATCCAGGCTGTCAATGCCGGTTATGGCGACAAGCTGATTGCGTCACTGTTTGAAGCACAGGAAAAACTCAACAACGTCAAGATCGTTCCCCGTTGACCCCCTTGACACACCACAGCAATCATCTTGAATGAATAAATCAGGCAACCGCGGCGATCTCGTTGCTGCACGGCGACTTGGTCTGCTTGCACAAGCGCCAGTTCCTGCATCAAGTAAGGGTTCCCCTATTTTTGTGGTCATGGGTGTCAGCGGCTGCGGTAAAAGCACCGTGGGCGCCCAACTGGCCGCCGCCCTGGGCCTGGAGTTTCTCGAAGGCGACACCTTGCATTCGGCCACCAACGTGGCGCGGATGGCGGCCGGTGTTGCTTTGAGCGATGCGGACCGTGCGGGTTGGCTGCAAACGCTGGCCGAGCGTATCGGAGCAGCGCGCTTGGCCGGAACGGGGCTGGTGCTGTCGTGCTCGGCGCTCAAGCGCGCCTACCGTGACATCCTGCGCCAAGGCGCGCCCGACCTGCATTTTCTGTACCTGCAGGGCGACTACGACCTGCTGGCAGCGCGCATGGCCGCGAGGACCGGCCATTACATGCCGCTGTCCTTGCTGGTCAGCCAACTGGCCACGCTGGAAGAGCCGGACCCGCAGGAGAATGCGCAGATCTTTGATGTCGCGAGTCGGCCTGAGGTCATCGTGGCCGCCATAGCTGAGGGATTCAGTTTGGCAAAGTGACGCCGACCTTGTGGCCGGCCGCAACAATTTCCTGCCAGGTCATTGCATCCAGCGCGATGCCATCGGCTTGGCGCTGCGCACGGGTGGCGCGCTCCGGGTCGCCGGCAATCTGCACCGCGTCAAAGCCGGGTGCAACCGGACCGGCCGTGAGCCAGTCGATGAAAGCCAGCGCTTCCTGTTCAAAAGTAGCCTGCGTGCCCAGCTTGGCCGGGTCGATCAGGATGGTCAACATGCCGTTGACGATGGCGCGCACGTCCGGGTTTGATGACTTGTGCCAGGTGCCGCTTCCGGTCAGAGCGCCTCCCAGCAGCTCGCAGGCGACCGCCAGACCGTAACCCTTGTGTTCGCCAAAAGCCAGCAGCGCACCAAACAGACCATGGCTCTGGGGCACCACCACAACACCCGGGTCGGTGCTGGGGAGGCCGTGTTCGTCAATCAGCGTGCCGGGCTCGACGCGCCGGCCTTCGTTGTGCGCGACACGCATCTTGCCCTGCGCCACGCGGCTGGTGGCGAAGTCCAGGACAAAAGGTTCGCGCCCCTTGAGCGGCACGCCAATGCAGCATGGGTTGGTACCGTAGCGCCCGTCGGCGCCGCCAAAAGGTGCCACCACCGGGCGGGACAGCACATTGACAAAATGCAGGGACACCAGACCCTGCGCCACGGCCATTTCGGCAAAGTGCCCGATGCGGCCCAGATGGTGTGCATTGGCCAGCGTCATGATGGAGCTGCCATGGGTTTGGGCGCGGGTGATGCCGAGTGCCATCGCCTGCTCGCCGACGATCTGGCCATAACCGCGCTGCCCGTTCAGCGTCAGCAGCGAACCGGTGTCGAGAACGACCTGCACGCTGGTATTCGGTTTGAGGCCGCCTTCGAGCACCGCCTCCACGTAGCGCGGCAGCATGCCCACCCCGTGCGAGTCGTGGCCGCTGAGATTGGCCAGCACCAGATTGGCCGCGACGGTTTCAGCCTCTTCGGGGGAACTGCCGGACGCTCTTAAAACAGTAGCTACCTGCGCCCGTAATTCAGGGGCTTGATGGGTTTTTTTCATAAATTTACATGACTGCGCCGACTTGCCAGGGTACGAACTCGTTTTGTCCATAGCCGTGCAACTCGCTCTTGCTTTTGGCCCCTGAAGCTGTGGCCAATACAAGCTCGAAAATGCGCTGCCCCATCGCGGCCACCGTGCTGCTGCCGTCGATGATCTCGCCGCAATTGAGGTCCATGTCATCTTCTTGCTTGCGCCACAGCGCCGAGTTGGTGGAGAGCTTGACGGCGGGTGTCGGCGCGCAACCGTAGGCCGAGCCGCGCCCGGTCGTGAAGCAAATCAGGTTGGCGCCGCCGGCGACCTGGCCGGTGGCGCTGACGGGGTCGTAGCCGGGCGTGTCCATGTAGACCAAGCCGTGAGCCTTCACGGCTTGCGCATATTCGTAGACCGCCTGCAGATTGGTGGTGCCGCCTTTGGCGACAGCACCCAGCGATTTTTCCAGGATGGTGGTCAGCCCACCGGCCTTGTTGCCCGGTGACGGGTTGTTGTTCATCTCGCCGTCGTTGATCTGGGTGTAGTGCTCCCACCACTTGATGCGCTCTATCAGTTTTTCACCGACTTCGCGGCGCGCGGCACGGCGCGTCAGCAGGTGTTCGGCGCCATAAATTTCCGGGGTTTCGCTCAGGATGGCCGAGCCGCCGTGCGCCACCAGCAAGTCGACTGCCGCGCCCAGCGCCGGGTTGGCACTGATGCCGGAGTAGCCGTCCGAGCCGCCGCATTGCAGGCCGATGGTGATGTGCGCGGCGCTGCAGGGCTCGCGCTTGACCGCGTTGGCCTGGGGCAGCATGTCCTTGATCAGCGCAATGCCCTTGGCGACGGTTTTGGCCGTGCCACCGGTGTCCTGAATGCTGAACGCGCGCAGTGTGTCGCCTTCGCGCAAGCTGCTGTTGGCCAACCAGGCATTGATCTGATTCGACTCGCACCCCAGCCCCACCACCAGCACGGCGGCGAAGTTGGCGTGGGTCGCGTAACCGGTCAGCGTGCGCTGCAAAATCTGCAGCCCCAAGCCGCCGCTGTCCATGCCGCAGCCGGTGCCGTGGGTCAGTGCCACCACGCCGTCCACATTGGGGAAGGCGGCCAGCACAGCCGGGTTGTTTTGGCGCGAAAAATGGTCGGCAATGGCACGCGCCGCCGTGGCCGAGCAGTTCACACTGGACAGGACGCCGATGTAGTTGCGCGTGGCGACGCGGCCGTCGGCGCGCTTGATGCCCATGAACGTAGCTTCACGCCGTGCCGGCTCTGGCTTGACGTCGGCACCAAAGGCATAGTCGCGCTCGAAGTCGCCCTTGTTCGGGCCCATGTCCAGGTTGTGCGTGTGAATGTGCTCGCCGGGTGCGATGGCCTGGGAAGCAAAGCCGATGATCTGGTTGTAGCGCCGCACCGGCTCGCCAGGGACCATGGCATGCGTCGCAATTTTGTGGCCGGCCGGGATCAGGCCCTTGACCGGGATCCCTTCGACGCTGGTGCCGCCCAGCAATTGCTGGCGGGCGATCAGCACATCATCGCTGGGGTGGAGGCGGATAAAAGGTGTCATTTAATTAAAAACCATATTTGGAAGCCACAGGACGAGCTTCGGAAAGTAGGTGATGATGGCCAGACTGCCCAGCAAGGGCACCAGCCAGGGCAGGATCGCCACGGTGGTTCTTTCCACCGAGAGCTTGGCTACCCGCGCCAGTACAAACAGCACCATACCCATGGGGGGATGCAGCAGGCCGATCATCAGGTTGAGTACCATCACGAGACCGAAGTGAACCAGATCAATGCCGAGCCGCTGGCAAATAGGCACCAGGATCGGCACCAGGATGGTGATGGCCGCGGTCGGCTCCAGGAAGCAGCCGACGAACAGCATCAGCAGATTCGCCAGCAGCAGGAACATGTAGGGGTTTTGGGTAAAGCCCAACACCCATTCGCTGATGGCGGCGGTCACGCCGGTAGCCGTGAGCATCCAGCCAAAGATGCTGGCCGCCGCCACAATGAACAGCACCGTGCTGGTGGTCTCCACGGTGTCCAGACAGACTTTCACAAACGACTTGAAAGTCAGTGTGTTGTACCAGGCAAAGCCCAGCACCATAGCCCATAGGCAGGCCGCAATGGCGCCTTCGGTGGGTGTGAAAATGCCGGTGGTCATGCCCCCGATCAGCAGCACCGGTGTCATGATGGGCAGCGCAGCCTGAAACTTGAACCACTTGTCAGCCATAAACAGCGCGACCAGGCCGGCAAACACCGTCAGTTGTGCGGGCAGGCCGACCTTGACAATCAGCGCCCACAGCACCACGGGCCAGGCGATCACCACCCC
Source organism: Rhodoferax ferrireducens (assembly GCF_049302455.1). Lineage (GTDB taxonomy): Bacteria > Pseudomonadota > Gammaproteobacteria > Burkholderiales > Burkholderiaceae_C > Rhodoferax > Rhodoferax ferrireducens_B. The sequence continues at coordinate 20,349 of NZ_JBAQMD010000011.1, forward strand.
GGTTTCAATCAGCGCCTTGATCACCCGCGGCCACTCGAATTTGACGTCGGCGCCCCAACCATTCTTGTGGGCAAAGTAGGCCACCGTCAGCATCATTAGAAGCGCCATCGCCACTCCCGGCAGAATGCCGGCGAGAAAAAGTGAGCCCACGCTGACGTTGGCCATCATGCCGTAGATCACGAAGGGCAAGCTTGGCGGAATAATCGGGCCCAGCGTGGCCGAGGCCGCCGTCACGCCCACGGCAAATTCGGTGCTGTAGCCGTGGTCCTTCATTGCCTTGATTTCAATCGTGCCCAGGCCGGCTGCATCGGCGATGGCGGTGCCGCTCATGCCGGCAAAAATAACCGAGCCCAGCACGTTGACATGGCCCAAGCCACCTTTCATCCAACCCACCAGCGCCAACGCGTAGTTGTAGATACGATTGGTGATGCCAGCGTTGTTCATCAGGTTGCCCGCCAGGATGAAGAAGGGCACGGCCAGCAGCGGAAAGCTGTCGATGCCGCTGATCATGCGGTGGATCACCACAAACGGCGGCAGCGTGCCGGTCCACCAAATGTAGAGCAGTGCGGAGCCGGCCATGGCCATGGCCACCGGGATGCCACCGCTCAATAGCAACAGGAAAATGATTTTCAGCATAGGGTGTTTTGCTCAGGCGTCATCCATGGTTGTTTCAGGGCGTTCGAGCACGCTATAACCGCGCTTCCAGTGAAAGCGCGCCACCTGGATGGCACGCCAGGTCATGGCCACAAAGCCAGCCATGCAGACGCCATAGACCAGGTTCATCGGCAGGTCAATCATCGTCATGCGCGCGGTGCTCAGCTTGTTCATCATCATCAGGGTGAGCACCGCGAAGGCGACCAAGAACACCACGCGCATCACGTCCACGAGAGTGGCCATGAGGCGGGCCATCCTGGGCGGCATGAACTTGTAGAAGAAATCCACCTGGATGTGGTTGTTCTTGCTCACACCGATGCAGGCACCGACAAAGACCACGCCGATCAGCAAATAGCGCGCAATCTCTTCGGTCCAAGCCGCTGAGTCGTTGAGCACATAGCGGGTGAAGAACTGGTAGAACACGGTGGCGCCAAGAATCCAGAAGATGCCCAACGCCACCCAGGCTTCCAGCGTGGTGCCCGAAAGATCGACGGCTTCATCCTGCGCGTGGAATTGGCCGTCGTCCCCCATGACATGGGGGAGCGCATCGATGTCTTGCATGGCTGGTCCTGCTTACTTGATCGCAATGATGCGGTCGTAGTCAGCCTGGCGGTAACCGAAGTCGGTCGGCTTGGCGTTTTTCAACACAGCTTCGCGGAAGGCGTTTTTGTCAACCGTGATCACGTTGATGCCCTTCTTCTTGAACTCGTCAACCAGACGAATTTCCGAGGCAATGATTTCACGGCCGGTTTTCTCGGCGGCTTCCTGCATCACGTCGTTGAAAATCTTCTTGTCAGCGTCCGACAGCTTGTTCCACAGCGGCCCGCCGACGACGGTCAAAAGTGAATCCACGATGTGGCCAGTCAGCGAGATGTTCTTCTGCACTTCAAAGAACTTCTTGGCCAGGATGGTGGGCAGCGGGTTTTCCTGCGCGTCCACGGTGCCGTTCTGCAGGGCCAGATAGACCTCGGCAAATGCAATCGGTGTGGCATTGGCGCCCAGCGATTTCGGGAACGCGAGGTAAGCCGGTGCGTCAGGCACGCGGATTTTCAGACCCTTCATGTCTTCGGGTTTGGCGATGGGGCGGTTGGACGTCAACTGTCGGGCGCCGTAGTAGTTCAGCGCCGTGATGTGGTTGCCAGTCTTGTCGTCATAGCCTTTGGCCAGCTCCTTGAACACATCGCTCTTGGCGTATTTGAGCTGATGTTCGGAATCGCGGAAAATGAACGGGAAGTAGGTCACGGCCAGCGGCGGGTAGCTGGCGGCTGCAAAGCTCGCGCCTGTCAAGATGATGTCCACCGTGCCCAGGGTCAAGCCCTGGTTGATGTCGGACTCCTTGCCCAGCGATGAGGCCGGAAAGACCTGCACCTCATAGCGGCCGTTGGTTCGCTTCTTGATCTCGTCACCGGCCCAGACCGACCACTTGTGGAAGGGCTCGGAAGTCTCATAGACGTGGGCCCACTTGAGTTTGGTCTGCGCACTGGCAATGCCAAATGTGCCTGCAGCCCCTGTGAATAATGCACATGCTGCTACTAATTTAATTGCGATTGTTGTCAATTCACGTTTTTTCATGATGTCTCCTCGGTTGGTGGTTGTGAAATTGCTGGGTGTCAGGAAGGCTTTGCGCGGCGCCAGCTCGCGCTGTAACGGGTATGGGCTTTTTTCAAGTGGCGTTGCATGGCGCTGCGTGCAGCGCCCGCATCGTGGGCGCGGATCGCTTCCAGCACCGCGGCGTGTTCGATCAAGGCGGAATCCCAGGAGTTCTGGTCTTCAAAATAGTCACCCAGTCGCTCGAACAGCGTGCCGTGTCGGGCTTGCCAGTAGCCACAGATGGTGTCGCGCAGCACCTCGTTGCCGCAGGCTTGGGCAATCGCATTGTGAAAGGCCTCGTCGCCCTCACGGGGTATCTGGCCTTTGGCGACTTCGTCGCGCATTTGTTGCAAGGCGTCACCGATGAGCTGCAGGTCTGCTTTTTTGGCGTTGCGGGCAGCCAGTGCCGCCACCTCGCTCTCCACCAGCTCGCGCGCCCGCATCAGTTCCAATGGCCCCCACTCGACCGTGCCGTTGGTCTTTTTGCGTGAGGGCTGGCGGGCTTTGGGCTTGAGCACATAAATGCCTGAGCCGGTGCGCACCTCGATCACTTTCTCCACCTCCAGCGCAATCAGGGCTTCGCGCACCGAAGGGCGGCTCACGCCCAACTGCTTGGCCAGTTCGCGCTCGGCTGGCAGGCGTGTACCAGCCGCAAATTCGCCCTTGCTGATCAGCGAGCGTAATTGCTCGGCAATCTGGCGGTACAAGCGTTGCGGTTGGATGATTTGCAGTGGCATGCTGGGCGCTCTTGAAACGTTGTTAGAGGTTGATCAGAATTGGACAATTGGTCAGGCCAATTGATAATCTCATGATTCGAACTGCCGGGCATCCGGTTAAACCCTGTACTGCCTCAAATACCGTCATGAAACCGCAAGCCGCGCCGCGCGGTCTGGGCTTGCATGCTCAGGGCATGAGCTGGCCACCATTGACCTCGATGATCTGGCCGGTGATGTAGCCCGACAGCACATCGTCGGCCAGGAACAGATAGGCTCCCACACATTCGTCGGCTGTTCCCAATCGTCCCATCGGGATACCGCGGCGTGCCCCTTCGAGCTGCTCGGGCGTGGAGTTGCGTGCGTGAAAGTCGGTCAGAATGACGCCCGGGGCCACGCCGTTGACGCGCACGCCGTGCGGTGCCATCTCGCGCGCGAACACGCGGGTCATGGTGCTGACAAACGCCTTGGCCGCACCGTACAGGCCCGCGCCATCACTGCCGCCGGTGCGCGCGGCAATCGAGGTGGTGTTGATCATGTTGCCACGCCCGGCATGACGCATCACGGGCGCGGCCGCGCGACAAATGGCGAAGGCGGCGTGAATATTGAGGCCGATCACGCGGTCGAAGTCCTGGTCGCTGGCCTGCTCCAGCGCTCGGCGGCCAAACATGTCGCCCGCGTTGTTGATCAGGATATCCAGACCGCCGAAGGCCTGGACCGTCTGCGCCACCAATTGGTCGGGTACTTTCCGATCCAGCATGTCACCCGCCAGCGTGATGGCCTGGCCGCCGGCTTGCCGGATGGTATTGGCTACGCCTTGCGCACCCTCTTGGTTGCGTGAGTAATGCACCGCGACTCGCGCGCCAGCCGCGCCGAAGGATTGCGCGACGGCCGCACCGATGCCGGAGCCGCCGCCCGTGACCAGAACAGATTTGCCGGCAAACTGCAGCACCTGGGAGGGGTTGATCATGTTGTGTTTTCCTATGATGTCTAGAGCTTGATCGGGTTGGGGCAGCGCAGTCAGACTGCAGGACGTGCGGCACGTCGGCCTTGGACCAGCGTCATGGCGTACTGGATGGCATCGACCATGCTCTCGGCACTGGCACGGCCCGTGCCCGCGATGTCGAATGCCGTGCCGTGGTCCACCGACGTGCGCAGAATCGGCAGGCCCAGCGTGATGTTGACGCCACTGACCGCTTGCCACACGCCGGTGGCCGGGTCGATGCTGAAGCCCAGCAGTTTGACCGGAATGTGGCCCTGGTCGTGGTACATCGCCACCACCGCATCGAACTGCTCGGCGCGCAGCTTGATGAACACCGTGTCTCCGGGCCAGGGGCCTGTCACAGCATGGCCAGCCGCGGCGTATTCGGCGACCAGGGGGGCGATGACGGCGCCGTCTTCCTTGCCCAGAATGCCGCCTTCGCCTGCATGCGGATTGAGCCCGGCCACGGCCACGCGCGGCTGGCGGATGCCCAGCGCGTGCAGCGCTTCGAGCGTCACGTCGAGCACACGGCGCAGGCGTTGCGGCGTGAGTCGGGCCGGCACTTCGGCCAGGGCGCAGTGGGTGGTGACATGGGTCACGCGCATCGGCCCATGGGCCAGCATCATCACGCCATCGCGCATGCCGGTCAGATGGGCCAGCATTTCGGTGTGGCCTTCGAACGGATAGCCCGCCATGTGCAGCGCCTCCTTGCACAGCGGGGCGGTCACGATGGCGTCGGCCTCGCCGCTCTGGCAGAGCTGCACGGCACGTTCCACGGCACGGTAGGCCCAGTGACCGCCCGCTTCGCTGATTTGGCCGATGGTCAGCGGCTGCGTTACCGGCCCGACGTCGATCATGTCCACTACCGCAGCGGTGTCGAGTTGGAGCAGGCGTGCGGCTTGCTCCAGTGCCTGTGCACTGCCAAACACCTTGAGTTCGATGCGGCCCTGCGCGACGAGATCGCGCATCTGGTGCGCGGCCTTGACAATGATCTCGGGGCCGATGCCCGCCGGGTCGCCCATGGTCAGGGCCAATCGGATGGGTGTGTTCATGGGATGCGTTCCTTGGAAGTTAATCTGTGTGAAGTGAAAGGGAGAGTGTGGCCAACAGGGCGCGCAGGTCGTCGGGCGGGCCGAAGGCGCCCGAACGAGAATAACAAGTGAGGCCATCCCACCGCCCACCGACCAGACGGGCACGGCCCCAGCCCGCGCGCGGACTGGCGCTGGCCTGCAGGCTGCGCACGTCGGCGGCCCGGCACAGGGCCAGCAAAGTGTCGCCGCCCACCACCACCAGTGTGGTCGGGCGGGGCCGGGTGGTGACGATGGCAAGCATTTGTTGCCTTAACCGAGCCCGCGCCTGGGCAGGACAAAGAGGCTGGGCCTCGGCCAGATCGAGCAGGTCGGTGCCTGCAACGGGCGGTGGCAGGTGACGCAACTGCTCTCGCAGCACCGCGTGGCGGCTGGCGGTGAGCACCAGGGTCAAACCCTCTGCAGGGGCTGGTGGGGCCGTCGAGGCGTCGCTGCTTGCGCCTGACGGTGCTGCGGCTGCGGCCTGCCGCGCCAGCGCCCAGGCCAGTCCGGCGCTGCCGCACCACAGCCAGCGTTGCGCCTGCGGCTGGGCAGCGAGACCTGCGAGCCGGTCCAGGTCGTGCTCGCTCAAAATGTCCGGAATCACGACCTTGCCCGCGTCTTGCAGGCTATCTTGCACACGGACTGGAATGCGCGCGCTCAGGCCAACGTTGGCAAAGGCCTGCACCAGCGTGCCGGCATGTTCGTGCGTACGCGGGCCGTGGGGCTGGTGCGGTGGCGCCACCCAGTGGCGTCCCTGGGCCGTGAAGCGCCCCTGCGCGGGAAAGGCCGGCGCGAACACCACGCCAGCAAAGCGCCCGCTGCGCATGAGCCAGGCGAGTTCGGCAAATGTGTTGCCACGCAGCAGGCTGTCGATTTTCTTGAAGGCGCTGCCGCTGGCGCCCAGCCAGTCCAGGCTGGGCGCCAGCAAGGCCGGCAGACGAGTGGGTGACACATCGCGTGTGCCCGTGGCGACGACCTGCACCGCCTGTGCGGATGGGCCAGGCTCATCCAGAAACACCGGCACATCGCCCGCGCTGGCCCATGCCGCGGCACTGTCGAGCGCGCCGGTCAGATCGTCGGCCAGGATGTGCCAGGATTTCATGTCGTTGCGCAGCCGCCAGTCGGCCCTGAACTCCAGCTCCGCAGCATCCGGCCAAACCCTCTCATATTTCCAGACACCATTAATTTTCAAGCGGCGCAGGAAACTGCATACCGTAGCGTTGCGCACATTCGGCGAGCATAGGCGGGATGGTCGGATGCAGCATGATGCCATCGCACACCTGTTCCTTCCAGCGCGAAAGTGCCCTGTCGCCAGGCATACGCACGGCATCGAAGCCGGGCCGCGGCGGATTGCTTCTGCACGCGTTCCCGAGCCAATCGGTCTGGCGCAGAAAGTCCGTGGCACCGCCGAACGCCGCCGGATCATACAGAGACATGAACACCGTGGCGCCCCACCCGTCGGCCGGATCAGCGCGACCGTGGCCGGCGAGCCCGCCGGTGAGCGCCTCGACCAGCAACGCCAGGCCAAAGCCTTTGTGCCCTGAGTTCATGCCACCCAGGGGCATGATGGTGCCGGGTGGATTCGTGGAGAGCACGCCCGGGTCGCGACTCGGATTGCCCTCGGCATCCAGCATGCATGCTTGGTCGAACTGCCTGCCCGCTTTCTGTAAGCGCGCACTCATCCCATTGGTCGTGATTGAGGAAGAAATGTCAATCAGGAATGGCGTGGTCGAAGTCGGGATGCCGGCAGCGATCGGGTTGGGTGTGAAGACGGCCCGCGTTCCCCCGTGCGGTGCAACGCTTTGTACGGCCGGGTCGGAACTCGCCAGCAGCAACATGAAGCCGGCCTCGGTCGCGCGCAGCAGGTAAGTGGCGAGACAAGCGATATGGTGGCTGCGCCGGATGACCAGCGTCGCGCTGCCGTACTCGCGGGCGCGCGGCGCCAGCGCATCAATGCCGCTCAACACCAGCCAGGGCCCGGGCAAACGCCGCCCGTCCCACAGCAGAGAGGCGCCACGATCGGCAAGCACCTCCGGGGTGCCCGAGCGGGTCATGGTGCCGTTCTCGATTTCCTTGACATAAGGTGCAAGCAATGCCAGCCCGTGTGTGTCGTGGCCCATCAGGTCGCCCTCGACCAGCGTCCGGCCGACCGCCTCGGCCGGCGCACCATCCACCCCCGCCGTCTGTAGCAGCTTGACTGCGAAGCCCGTCAACGCCTCAGCGCAATAACGATCAGTGGCGCCCATCAGCAGGCGGCCCTGCCGCCGGTCACACCGGCATGAGCGCCTGAAAAGCGGCATTGATTACGTTCGGCCATAAGATATTCCTCGTAGAAGCGGCGCGGTTACTACGCCCTGATTGGGTTGATCAATTTGCAGCAACTCTCGTCGCTTGGGATTGGGCAATGGGCAGCGTCAAGGCATGTACTGCCCGCCATTGACCTCGATGATCTGCCCGGTCACATAGCTGGACAGCTTTTCCGAGGCGAGGTAAATGAAAGCGCCGACGCATTCGTCGGCCGTGCCGAGCCGAGCCATCGGGATCGTCAGTCGCATCGCTTCGAGTTGCGCGGGCGTGGAAAATTTGTCATGGAACGGCGTGGTGATCACGCCAGGGGCGACGGCATTGACACGAATCTGCCGGCCCGCGAGTTCCTTGGCGAGGCTCTTGGTCGCAGTGCTGACAAAGCCCTTGGAGCCGGCATACAGGCTGGCGCCCGGCCCACCGCCGTTGCGCGCGGCGATACTGGTCAAGTTGATGATGCTGCTGCCCTTCGTCATGTGCGGTACGGCGTACTTGGTGCACATCAACATCGAGCGTACGTTCAGGCCCACGATGTCGTCGAAAATCTCATCGCTGACATCGGTGATAGGCACGCGCTTGACCAAGGCGCCAGCGTTGTTGATCAACACGTCTATGTGTTTGAAATGCTTGGCCGTTTCCGTGACCACACGTTCGCAATCGGTGCTGCGGCGGAGATCGCCTTGGACCACCAGCGCCTCGCCGCCGGCCTTTTCGACCGCCTCGGCCACCTCCTTCGCAGCGGCCTTGGAGCTGTTGTAGTGCACCGCCACTTTGCAGCCGAGTGCGCCGAAGGCTTTTGCACAGGCTGCACCGATACCGGTGGACGCACCCGTAACAAGAATGACTTTGCCTTTCAGATCATCCATTGACATACACCTCTGTTATCTGCTTCTTGCGTAGCAGGCGCATGACAATGGGCATGCTCCAAACGAGAATGGTTCGTCTCATAACTTAAGTGAATTAGGGTTAGTCTCAATTGGCCGGGTGGTAAGGCCAATTCATAATTGCACGATCTGCGATGTTGAACATCCGTAGAAACCCTAGCAAGGCTAGTGTGCGTCCGCCTTTTTTAACCAAGGGAGAAGCCATGAGACTCAAAGGAAAAACAGCACTGGTCACAGCCGCAGGCCAGGGCATTGGCCGCGCCAGCGTGTTGGCGATGGCCGCCGAGGGTGCGCAGGTGTTGGCCACCGATGTCAACGCCCAGTTGCTGGAGAGTTATGCCGGCGTGGCCAATGTCACCACGGCCCGGCTGGACGTGATGGACAAGGCTGCCATCCAGGACCTGGTGGCGCGCATCGCACCGGTCAATGTGCTATTTAACTGTGCAGGGTTTGTTCACAACGGCAGCATCCTTCAGGTCACGGATGACGAGTGGAGCTTCGCATTTAACCTGAACGTGCGCGCGCAGTACTGGATGATCCAGGCGGCGCTGCCCAAGATGCTTGAGGCTGGTGGTGGCAGCATCATCAACATGTCCAGCGTGTGCAGCAGCCTCAAGGGCCTGCCCAACCGCTTCGCCTACGGCGCCAGCAAGGCTGCTGTGGTGGGTCTGACCAAATCGGTCGCAGCCGATTTTGTGGGACAGGGCATTCGCTGCAATGCCATTGCTCCAGGCACCGTGGATACGCCCTCTCTGAGTGACCGTATTAACAGCTATGCAGATCCGGTTGAGGCGCGCAAGAATTTCATCGCGCGCCAGCCCATGGGACGCTTGGCCCAAGCCCACGAAATTGCACCCATCGTGGTGTACTTGGCCAGCGACGAATCGGTGTTTGCTACCGGCCAGCTGTTCTCGGTGGACGGTGGCATGACCATATGAACCAGCTCGATTTGGCCGGATACCTCAACTGATCATCCAACAATCAACGCAAAGGAAGAAACTATGAAACTCGTTCGTTATGGCAAGCCGGGCAAAGAAAAACCCGGCCTCATTGATGCCGAAGGCAAACTGCGCGACTTGAGCGGCGTGATCAAGGACATAGGCCCCGATCAACTCGGGGATGCCGCGCTGGCCAGGCTGCGCAAGCTCAAGACGGCGAATCTGCCGCTGGTCAAAGGCTCGCCGCGCATGGGCAGCCCGGTCAGCGGTGTCGGCAAGTTCATTGCCATCGGCCTGAACTTCGCCGACCATGCCGCCGAGTCGGGGCTGCCGATTCCGAAGGAGCCGATTGTGTTCATGAAAGCCACCACCTGCATCCAGGGGCCCAATGACCCGGTCATGCTGCCCAAGGGCTCCAAGAAAACCGATTGGGAAGTGGAGCTGGGAGTGGTGATTGGCACGAAAGCGCAGTATGTGTCACAAAAAGACGCCTTGAGCTTTGTTGCTGGTTACTGCACCATCAATGATCTCAGCGAGCGCGAGTACCAGATCGAGCGCGGAGGCACCTGGGACAAGGGCAAAGGCTGTGACACCTTCGGCCCGCTCGGCCCCTGGCTGGTGACACGCGATGACGTGCCCAATCCGCAAAGACTCGGCATGTGGCTGGACCTCAACGGCAAACGCATGCAGACCGGCTCAACCCGAACCATGATTTTCAGTGTCGCCAAGCTGGTCAGCTACGTGAGCCAGTTCATGACATTGATGCCCGGGGACGTGATTACCACGGGCACGCCGCCCGGTGTGGGCCTGGGCATGAAGCCACCGCTGTATCTAAAGAATGGCGACGTGATGGCCTTGGGGATCGAGGGCTTGGGCGAGCAGCACCAGTTGGTCGTGCCGTTCACGCGCTGAGGTAAATAGGTTCAAGGCATCGCCTGAGCGTCAGCGTGGACAGCGCCGGGCCAGATCCTGCATCAGCGCCCTAACGCCATAGGTCCACGGCGCAACCTTATCCGAAGTGTTGACACGGTTGACCAGGCTTCCAAGGGTTTCCGTCGAGACTGTTACCACGTCGCCCAATTCATGCGTGAAGCCCTGGCCGGGACCATGCCGGTCCTGCGTGGGAGCGAACATGGTACCCAGGAACAGCATGAAACCGTCCGGGTACTGGTGATGCGGGCCAAAGGCATGCTGGACCAATTCCAGCGGATCACGGCTGATCTGACTCATGGAGCTGCTGCCCTGCATGAGAAAACCGTTGGCCGCCGTGACCTGCATCGCCAGATCGCAACGGCGCACCGCGTCCATGCTGAAGTGTTCATCAAACAAGCGGATGAATGGCCCGATAGCGCACGATGCATTGTTGTCCTTGGCCTTGCCCAGCAACAGGGCACTGCGCCCTTCAAAGTCGCGCAGGTTCACATCGTTGCCGAGCGTGGCGCCGCGGACCTGCCCGCGGCTGTTGACCGCCAATACGATTTCCGGTTCGGGGTTGTTCCAGTGGCTGCTGGGATGGATGCCGACTTCCGCGCCAACACCCACGGCACTCATGGGCTGCGATTTGGTGAAAATCTCGGCATCAGGGCCGATGCCCACTTCCAGGTACTGCGACCATGCACCTTGCGCCAGCAGAGCCTTCTTGAGCATGACCGCCGCCTCGGAGCCGGGCTTGATGCTACTCAGGTTGTCACCGATCACCGCCACGACCGCCTGTCGCACGCTTTCGGCCCTGCTGGCGTCTCCTCGCGCCTGCTCCTCGATGACCCGCTCCAGCATGGATGAAATAAAAGTCACGCCACTGGCTTTAATAGCCTGCAGATCGCACGGCGCAAGAAACCAGGGCAATGCCGGGTTTCGCTCGTCCTGGGAGGAGTTTCGGAGCACCGCCTGGGTGTCGCCAATGCGGGTGACGCCATGTTGATGCACCGCACGAACGGGGTCGTCCATCTCCAGCAGTTCCGACATCGTGGCCGCCGCCGGACTCAGATCATAGACACCGTCGGGTTTGATGCACGCCAGCACTGGCCCGACATCGTTTAACCAGACACGGCCCACCAGAGTTGCTGTGGCGGCATCAACTGGAAGACAAATCGAGCTCGACAGGTGATCAAACATAGCGGACACACTTTCAAAAAAACGTTCATGACCAGGACCATTCGACGCAGCGGCCTGGAAGCGTGTCGAAGTCTAACCCGCGCAGGCCGGGCGAATGGCTGCGGGTAAGCCGCTCTCAAATTCAAAGGCCCGTTCCCGATCGCCGGTCGATCGTCCGCAACCATGGGCGGTCGGGGCGTATCGGAGGCCACACAACTAAAGATGCTTGGTGAACTAATGCTACCATTCGCTGAAACTGGTTTCAGCTCGACCCTAAATCCGTGCCAAATTTCAGATGAGCACAAAAAAACTTCCGCGATCCATCCCAATCAACCCGGCTTCGGCACGCGCCACAATTGCGGATGTCGCACGCGCCGCAAGTGTCTCCAAGGCAACGGTTTCCAGATTTCTGAACCATCGCGACAAACTGCTCACCAAGGAAATTGCCACGCGAGTGGAAGTAGCCATTGCCGCCCTTTCTTACAGCCCCAGCCCCATGGCGCAGGCACTTAAACGTGGCCGCTCACGGCTGATTGGACTGGTGGTGGCCGATGTGACCAATCCATTTTCTGTGGCGGTTCTGCGTGGTGCAGAAAAGGCTTGCCAGGAAGCCGGCTACCTGCTCATGCTTTTTAACCTGGGTAATGACAGCGGCCGTGAACGTGAAGCCATTGAAGCGCTCACTGCCTACCAGGTAGAAGGCTTCATTCTGAACACCCTTGGACATGATGCCGGTGCCGCCGCCGATGCCGCTCGCCACGGAAAGCCAGTGGTTTTGGTAGACCGGCGTCATCATGAAATGCAAGCCGACTTTGTGTCCTTGGACAACGCTGGCGCCGTGCGCCTTGGCTTGCGTCATATGGTGGAGGCGGGTTATCGCGAATTGTTGTTTGTGTCAGAACCGGTCACGGACGTGAGTTCTCGTGAAGAGAGAGAAGCTGCTTTTCGCGGATTTATCAGCGAGTTCTCGCAGAGCATCGCCGGCCTGCAAGGCCGTACGTTCGAAAGCACAGGGGACGGGGGGCAAGCGATGGACAACGCTTTGCGCGACCTGCGTAAGCGCGCTGGCCAGCGCCTGTCCGGCGTGCTCACCAGCAACGCTGTCGTGACTTTACGAGTGGTGGCATCCATGGCGCGTCTTGGCTTGCGTCTGGGCCCCGATGTTGGTCTGGTCGGCTTTGATGACACCGAGTGGTCGCCCTATGTTGGCCCAGGGCTGAGCACTATCGCCCAGCCGACCGACGATTTGGGGCGCATCGCAGCGGGCTGCCTTATTGAGCGTCTAAAGGGTCTGGAATTGCCACCGCGCCAGATCTTGTTGTCCGGCCGTCTGGTGACGCGCGGTTCATCCCACACCGCGGTCATCTGATAGGCCCAAGGGTTTTCCATGATTACAACCCTTCGTTCAATTTCTATAATTCGCTGAAACCGGTTTCAGTTCCTATCCCAATGACGACCTTTTTCAGTCCCCACTACAAAAGGCTTTAAGCCCTAAAAGGCCCTCATTTCGTTGTTGCACACTCATGAATTACGTATTTCAATTTGGAGATGTTTTTGCGGCGTGGCCACTGCTGGTCAAAGGCACGCTCAGCACCATCGAACTCTCCATGCTGGCCATGTTGATAGGCCTGATGGTTGCCATCGGGTGCGCCTGGGGTAAGACTGCCGGACCGAGACCGCTACGCTGGTTCATCAATGCATACATCGAACTGATCCGCAACACGCCTTTTCTGGTGCAGCTTTTCTTTTTCTTTTTTGCACTGCCCGCATTGGGCTTGCGCTGGTCGGCTCACACCGCCGCCCTCACGGCCATGGTGGTCAATCTGGGCGCCTATGCCACCGAGATCATCCGCGCCGGTATTGAATCCATTCCCAAAGGTCAGATTGAAGCCGGGTTGGCGCTCAATCTCAAGCGCCACAAGATATTTCAATATGTGATTTTGAAACCGGCCCTGCGCACTGTCTATCCAGCGCTGACCAGCCAATTCATTTTGCTCATGCTCAGCTCAAGTGTGGTGTCGGCCATTTCGGCGGACGACCTTACCTCGGTTGCGGCCAACCTACAGTCGCAAACCTTTCGAAGTTTCGAGATTTACATCGTCGTCGCAGTGATCTACCTGGTGTTGGCCTTGTCATTTTCAGCGCTGTTTCGTGTGATCTACCGACTTGCCCTTCACTACCCGGATCGCCGCTAATGCGTACTTTTGGCTTTTCCGAATTCCTGTTCATACTTGAGGCAGCCAAGTGGACCGTCGCACTCTCCATGATTGCCTTCATCGGCGGCGCGATCGGCGGACTGATCATTGCGCTGAGCCGTACTTCCGGCAAGCCCGTGCTACAAGCCCTCTCGGGCGGTTTCATTCAGATTTTCCAGGGCACGCCGTTATTGCTGCAGCTATTTTTGGTTTTTTTCGGTGCACCGGTGGCAGGTTTTGAAATCAATCCCTGGGTGGCCGCGGGCGTGGCGCTGATACTCAATAGCAGCGCTTTTCTCGGCGAAATCTGGCGCGGCTGCATCCAGGCCATACCGGCCGGGCAGTGGGAAGCCGCACAGGCGCTCAACCTGCCTTACCTGGCGCGTATGCGCCATGTGATCTTGCCGCAGGCTTTCAAAATAGCGCTGGCACCCACGGTCGGCTACATGGTGCAGATCATCAAAGGGACCTCACTGGCCGCCATCATCGGGTTCGCCGAGGTCACGAGGTCCGGGCAGATCATTAACAACGCCACCTTCCAACCACTGATCGTCTTCAGCGCAGTGGCGGCGATTTATTTTGTGCTGTGCTGGCCACTGTCTTTATTGGCCGCTCGCATGGAGCGTCGACAAGCGGCAGCGTTGGCGCGCTGATCACCTCCTTTTTTCTCAACCTGTAATTTTCACTTCAACTCACGGAGATTTACCTATGTTCAAGCATCTGCAACGCCGCGTATTCACAACTACCGCGCTGGCATTGGGCCTGGCCGCTACCCTGTCTGCCTGGGCACCTTCCGCCATGGCCCAGACGGTCGCCGACATCAAGAAAAAGGGTGAACTAACCATTGGCATGCTGGTGGATTTTCCACCCTACGGGACCATGAACAGCAGCAATCAGCCTGATGGCTATGATGCCGACGTCGCGCGTCTGCTGGCCAAGGACCTCGGCGTCAAGCTCAATTTGATGCCCGTAACAGGCCCCAACCGCATACCCTTCCTGCTAACCAATAAGGTCGACCTGTTGGTCGCTTCGTTGGCGATCACGCCTGAGCGTGCCAAGCAGGTCCAGTTCTCCAAACCTTATGCGGCGGCCAGCATTGTGTTGTACGGTGACAAGAAAGCCAGCATCAAAGCGGCTGCCGACCTCAAAGGCAAGCGCGTTGGCGTAGCCCGTGCCAGCACACAAGACGTGGCACTGACCGCCGTGGCCCCCGAAGGCACCGAGATTCGCCGCTTTGACGATGACGCTTCGGCCATGCAGGCCTTGATGTCGGGCCAGGTGGACGCCATCGGTTGCTCGACAACGGTGGCGGCGCAAATCGATAAACGTGCACCTGCCAACGCCTTTGAAAACAAGTTCCTGCTCCGACAGCAGGTCATGGGGATCGTCATGCGTCCCGGCCAAGCTGAAATCCTGAAAACAGTGAACGACTTCGTGGATCGGAACACAAGCAACGGCGAGCTCAACAAGCTCTATCGCAAGTGGCTGGAAACCGACCTGCCAAAAATGCAATAAGCCCGATCTTCTTGTTTTCACCGGTGTTTTCATGACAGACGCAATGCAATCCCCCAACCCATCCGCCAATGGGAGCGAGCCCATCATCCGCATCGAAGCGGTGGACAAATGGTTTGGCAAATTTCAGGTACTGACCAACATTGATCTGAATGTTCGGGCTGGCGAGCGCATTGTGGTCTGCGGCCCATCGGGGTCAGGCAAGTCGACACTAATTCGCTGCATCAACCACCTGGAGACGGTACAAAAGGGCCGTATTGTGGTCAACGGCATCGACCTGACGGCGGGTGGTCGCAATGTGGAGTCGGTGCGCGAGGAAGTGGGTATGGTGTTCCAGCAATTCAACTTGTTTCCGCACCTGACCATTTTGCAGAACTGCACATTGGCACCCATTCACTCCCGCGGACTGAGCCAAGCCGAGGCGGAGAGCATCGCGATGAAGTACTTGAATCGTGTGCGGATTCCTGAGCAGGCCAGCAAATACCCCAGCCAGCTCTCGGGTGGCCAGCAGCAACGCGTTGCCATTGCACGCGCCCTGTGCATGACGCCAAAAATCATGCTTTTTGACGAGCCCACCTCGGCGCTCGATCCGGAGATGGTCAAGGAGGTGCTTGACACCATGATCAGCCTGGCAGACGACGGCATGACCATGCTGTGTGTCACGCATGAGATGGGTTTTGCCCGCAGCGTGGCCGATCGTGTGATTTTCATGGCGGACGGAAAAATCATTGAACAGGCACCACCGCAAGAGTTCTTTAGCAACCCGCAACATGAGACGACCCGCAATTTCTTGGGGCAAATTCTGAACTCTCAGCATGCGCACTGACGTTTTCTCACCCACAACGTCATCTGCCTGTTCTGCACAGCCTGACTGCATTCAGATGGCCACACCGGTGCTGATTTCCTTATCTGCCTTTGGCGCGGCCGAAGTCCGCCGCCTCGGACAACTGTGGTTCACGCAACTCTCGCTTCAAGCGGGCGCTGATGGTGTTGAAGTGCGCAGCGAACTACTGGTGGATGGCGAAAGCGAACTCGCAGCCATTGCCCAGGTGGTGCGTGCCCTTGGTAAAGATCTCGTTTACTCCAGTGCGGACTATCTCTGGGCTCCAGACGGCACGCTCGACGTACCCGCGCTGGAGCGTGCGCTGACTGCCGCCCAGACTTTGCTTGCACCAAAAATCAAAATGTCGATTGGTGGTTTTGGCCCTGGCTCGCACAGCACGCTTCTCACCCTGCAAGGCCGCTTAAAGGAAAGCAAAGTTGAGTTGGTCATTGAGAACGATCAGACTCCGATGGCTGGCACGCTGGCTGCCATGCAGGATTTTTTCAGCGCTGCTTCGGCCCAAGGGCTGGTTCTGGGCATGACCTTTGACATGGGCAACTGGCATTGGAGCGGCGAGTGCCCACTGCAGGCTGCCGCTGTGCTGGCGCCACAGGTGCGTTATGTGCATTGCAAAGGCGTTCAGCGCCAGACACAGCGTTGGGTGGCCGTGCCCCTGGCTGAATCCAGCTCACCTTGGCGTGCCATCCTGCGAGCTTTGCCCACCGGCGTACCTTGGGCCATTGAGTACCCGCTGACAGGTGACGACCTGGTGGCCGTCACGCGACAGGAAATCGACCACCTTCGCGCGGTCGCCGCCAGCTTGGCAAAGCCCACTTTACGCATTCATTAAACAGAAGTGCGCTGCAATATGACGAATACTTTGGACGTTATTACCTTTGGCGAGGCCATGATGCTGCTGGTGGCCGACCGGCCCGGTCCGTTGGAGCTGGCACAGGCTTTCTACAAGCGCACTGCGGGGGCTGAAACCAATGTGGCTATTGGTCTGGCGCGACTGGGCCTCAAGGTCGGTTGGGCGAGCCGCTTGGGGACGGACTCCATGGGCCGCTATTTGCTCGCTGCAATGACACATGAAGGAATCGATTGCTCGCATGTGGTGTGTGATGCATCGCAACCAACTGGCTTTCAATTCAAGGGCTGCGTCACGGACGGCAGTGACCCGCCCGTCGAATATCACCGCAAAGGGTCCGCTGCAAGTCATATGGGTGTGGCAGACATTGATGAAGCCTGGCTGCTTGGCGCAAGACACTTTCACGCCACCGGTGTGTTTGCCGCCGTATCGGAGACGACCTTGCCCGCCGCCGCCAAAACCATGGATCTGATGCGCGCGGCTGGGCGCAGCGTCTCATTCGATCCCAACCTGCGGCCCACCCTGTGGGCGACACCGGAGTTGATGCGTAGCGCCATCAATGACCTGGCCACACGGGCTGACTGGGTATTACCCGGTCTGGAGGAAGGTCGCTTTTTGACCGGCAAGGACACGCCAGAAAGCATTGCCACCTTTTATCGTCAACGCGGCGCCAAGCTGGCGGTCGTCAAACTTGGGCGCGAAGGCGCTTATTTTGATAGCGATAGCGCAACAGGATATGTGGCTGGTTTTCCGGTGTCCAAGGTGGTGGATACGGTTGGTGCCGGTGACGGCTTTGCGGTGGGGGTCATCAGTGCCCTGCTGGACGGTCTGAGCGTGCCTGCGGCGGTGAGGCGAGGCGCCTGGATTGGCGCGCGCGCCGTGCAGGTGTTGGGAGACAGCGAAGGGCTTCCAACCCGTGCCCAACTCAATGAAGCCGGGCTGTGACCCATCCCTGGAAACAAAGTCGAGTCTGAAAATATGTCTGATACCACTCGCAAAAATGTCCTGGTTTTCCGCGAACTGCCGCCCGACCAGCTTGCACGCCTGCAGGCACAACATAAAGTCACCGTGGCCAACCCGCGTGTGCCCGAACAGGCCGCCAGGTTTCGTGATGCCTTGGCCACCACTGAAGGCATGATCGGCTCCAGTTATGCCATCGACGAGGGTTTACTGGCCGGTGCGCCCCAACTCAGGGTCATCTCCAGCGTATCGGTCGGTGTGGACAACTACGCATTGCCGGCACTGGCAAAGCGCGGCATCATGCTGTGCCATACACCCGGCGTACTGACTGAGACCACTGCAGACACTATTTTTTCACTCATCATGGCCAGCAGCCGTCGCTTGGTGGAACTGGCCAACCTTGTGCGCGACGGCCACTGGCAGCGCAACATTGGTGAAGATTTATTTGGTTGGGATGTGCACGGAAAAACGCTGGGCATACTCGGGTTTGGGCGCATCGGCCAGGCACTGGCGCGCCGAGCTGCACTGGGTTTTGGAATGCCGGTGCTGTATCACAACCGTCACCCGATAGACGCCGCCAAAGAGCTGCCAGAGTTGATGGGCAAGATCACGCACACGCCGATGGAGGAGCTGCTGCAGCGAGCCGATATTGTGGCAGTCGTGCTGCCCTTATCCGATGAAACCCGTGGCTTGATGGGACCGCGCGAGTTTGGTTTGATGAAGCCGGGCGCGATATTTGTCAATGGCGCCCGGGGTGCCATCGTGCAAGAAGAGGCGCTGCTTCAGGCCCTGAACCACGGCCCACTGCGCGCCGCTGGACTGGATGTGTTTGCAACTGAACCATTGCCACTGAACTCACCCTTACGCACCCATCCCAAGGTCACTGCGTTGCCGCACATTGGATCGGCGACGTTCGAGACCCGGCATGCGATGGCGGTGTTGGCGACGACCAACCTGTTGCAAGCATTGGCGGGCGAGCGGCCGCTGGCCATGTTTGATCTATCCGTGGTCTGACCTGACCTGCACTGCCGGTCGAGCAAACGATCGCACCAGTTAGCTGTTCATTGACTGGCCCGCCGTTTGCCTGCGGCTATCGAATAGCTGCACGAGACGACCGTCTAAACTGCCCCTTCTAAAATGGCTGACTCATGCCCCTCAAAGACCTCCCCCCCGATGCCCGTCCGCGCGAAAAGCTGCTGGCGCGCGGCCCTGGCGCCCTGAGCGACGTCGAACTGCTGGCCATCCTGCTGCGCACCGGCATCAAGGGCAAAGGCGTGCTGCAGATGGCGCGCGAACTGCTGGAGCTCAAAAAATCCGGCAGCGACGACAACGATGGCTTTGACGGCATTGCCGGCCTGCTGCACGCCACGTCCGACGATCTCAAGCGCATCAAGGGTCTGGGGCCGGCCAAAAGGGCCGAACTGGTGGCGGTGCTGGAGTTGTCACGCCGCGCCCTGGCCCAGCAACTGAAAGAACGCACCATCTTTGCCACGCCTGACGCCGTCAAGCACTACCTGCAACTGCACCTGGCGGCCAAACCGCATGAGGTGTTTGCCGTGCTGTTTCTGGACGTGCAAAACCGCCTGCTGGCGTTGGAAGAGTTGTTCCGCGGCACCCTGACGCAAACCAGTGTTTATCCGCGTGAAGTGGTGCTGCGCGCCCTGCACCACCAGGCCAGCAGCGTGGTGCTGGCGCACAACCACCCCAGCGGCACGGTGCAACCCTCGCGCGCGGACGAGATGCTGACGCAGACCCTGAAAACAACGCTCGCACTCATCGACGTGCGGGTGCTGGACCACGTCATCGTGGCACCGGGCGAAGCGCTGTCAATGGCAGAGCGGGGCTTGCTGTGATGACCAAGCCCGTCAAGGTCAAAGCTTTGACCGACCTCAAGGTGGTCAAAAGAGCCATCGCCGAGAAAGCCAGGCAGCGCACCGAACAGGCCAGCGCCCAGGTGAAAGCCGTCAAGCAGGCCGCCAGCGACAAGGATTTGTTCGTCAGGGCCGCTGGAACCGTCCAGCCCCTGCCAGACAAGCGCAAGGTGCTGCATAAAGTAGAGCAAAAAATGCCGCTGACGATGCAGTACCAAAGGGATGAAAAAGCGGTACTGCGTGAGGCCATCAGCGACGAATTTGATGTGTCAACCCTGCTGGAAACCGACGAACATTTGAGCTTTCGCCGCCCCGGCATTGGCCCGGATGTGACGCGCAAGCTGCGCCGGGGCGACTGGTCGATCCAGCGTCAGCTGGACCTGCACGGCCTGCGCCGCGACGATGCCCGCGAAGTGTTGAGTCTCTTCATCCGCGAGGCGCACAAGCACGGCATTCGCTGCGTGCGCGTGATCCACGGCAAAGGGCTGGGTTCGCCCGGCAAAGCGCCGATCCTGAAAAGCCGGGTGCACAGCTGGCTGGTCCAAAAAACCGAAGTGCTGGCCTTTGTGCAGGCCAAACCGGCCGACGGCGGCGCTGGTGCGCTGGTGGTGCTGCTGATGGCATCGCGCGGGTAAGCGACGGTGACGCCTTAGTCGTGCGGATTGAGCATCAAGTCTGCGGTCTTGAAGAACGCCTCCCGCAGCTGACTGCGTAACGCGTCGGGCACGCCGGTCTCGCCCATCGCCTGATCCATGCAGGCCAGCCATTGGTCGCGTTCAAGCGTACCAATCTTGAACGGCAGATGGCGGCGCCGCAGGCGCGGGTGGCCAAAGCGCTCCGCATAGTGTTGCGGCCCGCCGAGCCAGCCGCACAAGAACCAGAACAGCCTTTGCCGGGCATCGTCGAGCACGTTCCCATGCGCCGCACGCACCGCCCGGTAGCCCGGCTCCCGGTCCATCAGGTCGTAAAAACGCTCCACCAATGCCTGTACCTTGGGTTCGCCGCCGATCTGGTCGAACGGTGTATCAGCAACCGGTTTTTTCTCGATGTTCATAGTCAAATTGGCATCTAGCCCCCGTAGTTACTTCATAGTATGCTACTAATTATATAGCATTTACTGCGCCGCCCGCCGCAGCGTCTCCACCACCGGGCGGCGCAGCACGTCACGCAGACCCCACCAACCGGCCGCCAGCGCCAGCAGCGCGCCGCTCAGGGACCCCAGCAGCGGCACCCAGAGCGAGACGATCCAGTCAAACTCAAACACATAGCGCGCCAGCGCCCAACCGACCGCGCTGGCGACGATGGAGGCCAGAAAACCGGCCAGCAAGCCCACGCCGATCAGCTCGATCCGTTGCACCTGGCGCAGCAGGCTGCTTTTGGCGCCGACGGCGCGCATGATGGCAAATTCTCGGGCGCGCTCCTCGCGCGTGGCGGTCACGGCGGCAAACAGCACCACCAGGCCGGCCGCCAGGGTGAAGGCAAACAAGAACTCCACTGCACCAATCACCTGATCGAGCACGCGCTGCACCTGCGCCAGCGTGGCCGTCATGTCGACGCTGGTGATGTTGGGGAAAGCGCGCACCAGGGTGTTGTCAAAGCCAGGTGCGGCTGGCGCCTTGAAGGCGCTCATGAAGGTGCTGGGTACATCGGGCAGATAACTGACCGGGTACATGACAAAAAAATTGGCCCGCATCGAGCCCCAGTCCACCTTGCGCAGGGAGGTGATTCTGGATTGAATCTGCAGCCCCCCGACGTCAAAGTTCAGGCTGTCGCCCAGCTTGAGGCCGAGTGTTTTGGCAATCCCTTCTTCCACGCTGATGGCGCCGGGCTCTTCTTCAATCCAGCGACCGGCCACCAATTCATTTTGAGCCGGCTTCTTCGCGCTGTTGGACAGGTTGAACTCGCGGTCCACCAGATGTTTGGCGCGGTCGTCGGCATAGTCGTCGGGTGTCACCGCCCGGCCGTTGATCGCCACCAGACGGCCGCGAATCATGGGATACCAGTCAAATTTGCTCACCCCCGCAGCGCGCAGGGCGGCCGCAAACGCATCGCCCTGCTCCGGCATGACGTTGATGACAAAGCGGTTCGGCGCATCGGCCGGCGTGGCCTGGCGCCAGCTATTGATCAGGTCGGTGCGCAACAGCACCAGCAGCACCAGCGCCAGCAAGCCGAGCGCCAGCGCACTGACCTGCACCACGGCATACGCCGGACGGGCCGAAATCTGCCGCATGGCCAGAATCACGGCGCGCGGCGCGGTGCGCTCGTTGACCACACGGCGCAGCAGCATGACCGCGCTCCAGCTCAACACCGCAAACAGCACGGTGGCGGCGGCAAAGCCCCCAACCGCAATCAGACCGAGCTTGACATCACTGCTGGCCGCCAGCAGCAGCACGGCAAAACCGGCCACGCCCAGACCCAGCACGCCGATGGAGGCGGGTTTGAGGTTGCCCACATCCCGGCGGATCACGCGCAGCGGCGGCACCCGTGCCAGTTGCAAAACCGGCGGCAGGCCAAAGGCCAGCAACAGCGTCAGGCCCATTCCGAGGCCGAAGACTACCGGCCACAGGCCCGCGGCGGGCAGCGCCGCCGCCACCAGACCGGCCAACAGCAGCACAAACGCGTAGTGCACCGCGTAGCCGATGGCCACCCCGAGCGAACTGGCCAGCAGGCCAATCAGTGTGAACTCAAAGGCATAACTGGCGGCAATGCTGCGCTGGCTCAAACCCAGCACGCGCAGCATGGCGCAGTCGTCGAGGTGCCTGGCCGCAAAACCACGTGCTGCCAGCGCCACCGCCACGGCACTCAAGAGCGCCGCCAGCAAGGCAATCAGGTTGAGGAACTTCTCGGCGCGCGCCAGCGTCTGCCCCAGCTCCGGGCGCCCGCCTTGCAGCGACTCCACGCGCACGCCGCGCACCTGAGGCTTTTTGACTTCAAGCTGGGCCCAGTCGACAAAAGCATTTACGCCTCTGTCGGCGCCAGCAACGGCCAGGCGGTAAGTCAAGCGGCTGGCGGGCTGGATCAGGCCGGTGGCCGCCACATCGGCGCGGTTGATCATGACGCGCGGCGCAAAATTCATGAAACCAGCGCCCCGGTCCGGCTCGCTGACAATAATTTTGGCAATGCGCAAACGGCTGTCACCCAGCAGCAAGGCGTCTCCCATCTGGCCCCCGAGCGCGTCCAGCAAGGGCGCGTCGATCCAGGCCTCGCCGGGCTGGGGAATGGTGGTGGTGATGCTGGCGGGCCCACCCGGCTGGCCGCTGACCTGCAATTTTCCGCGCAGCGGATAACCGGGCTCCACCACCTTCAGGGCCACCAGTTTGCTGGCGCCACCCAGGGCCTGCGGCGCGCGCGCCATGGTCGGGAAAGCCAGCGTCTGCACCACGTCCAGGCCCAGCGCGCGCGCTTTCTCGGCGAAGGCTGCGGGCGTGGCGTTGTCGCTTGAAATGAGCGCATCACCGCCAAGCAGTTGCCGCGCATCGCGCTGCAGACCGCCCTTGAGCCGATCGGCAAAGAAGCCAACCGCCGTCAAGGCCGCCACCGCCAGCGTGACCGCCACGATCAGTAATCGAAGTTCACCGGAGCGCAGGTCGCGCCACAAAGAGCGAGCGCCAAGGCGCCAGAAAGAAATGTTCATGCCGCTACCTTAGCGCACTCGCAGACCGTTTGCCGCAAGGCCAGCGCATTGTCCCGACACCAGCGCTCGGAATTGGCTTGGGGCAACAGGCGAGCGCCGTCGCGTTAACGTGAAACACCGTTCGTGGTGAGCCTGGCCTGCCCTGAGCTTGTCGAAGGGTCGAACCACCCCTTCGACAGGCTCAGGCCGAACGGTTTCATCATTCGGGACGGTCGCCGAGCGATGAGAGTCAGCTCAGGCGACGGCCTGCAGCCGGGCACCTGCCAGTTCCGGCTGCAGCAGCAAGCGCTCGGCGCCGCTGTAACAAAGAAAACGCTTGTTGGTGGCGCGGCCAATGGCGCACAAACCCAGGCGCTGCGCCACGTCGTGCCCCATTTGGGTGATGCCGCTGCGCGACACCACAATCGGCACCCCCATTTGCGCCGACTTGATCACCATCTCGCTGGTCAGGCGGCCGGTGGTGTAAAAAACTTTGTCCTGGCCGCTCATAGCCTCATCGGATTGCAGCCACATCCAGCCCGCAATGGTGTCAATCGCGTTGTGGCGGCCCACATCTTCCACGAATACCAACATTTCTTCGCCCCGAAACAAGGCGCATCCATGCACGGAGCCGGATGACTTGTAGGTGGTCTCTTGCAGCCGGATGGCGTTGACGATGCCGTACAGCTGCTGTTGCGTCAGTGTGGCCGCCGGCAGCACCAGACGGTCCACCTGCGCCATCAGGTCACCAAACACGCTGCCCTGGCCGCAACCGGTGGTGACTACCCGTTTGGCGGTACGGGCTTCAATGTCCGAGATGCCCTGGCGGGTTTTGACGGCGGCGGCGCCCACGTCCCAATCGACGGTAATGGATTCAATCTCCTGCACCGACTGCACCAGGCGCTGGTTGCGCAAGAAGCCCAGCACCAGCAACTCGGGCTGGGCGCCCAGCGTCATCAGCGTCACCAACTCGCGCTTGTCCACATAAACGGTGAGCGCGCGCTCAGCCGGGATGGAGACCGTGTTCACGTCACCCCACTCATTGAGCACCGTCACCTCACGCGTCAGTGGCGCGCGGGCTTGAGTCAGATACGGCAGCAAGGCGCTCAGGGCTTTTTGGCCGGGGCAATGTCCGCCGCCGGCGTTTTGCTGCTGGGTGGGCTGGTGGCCGTGGGCGCTGGCGAATGAGCACCAGACGCCTCAAGCGGCTTGGCAGCGACAGCAGGCGCGTACGAAAAAGCGCCCGGATCGGCGCAGGGCGGCATGGACGGGGCCGGCTTGACGTCCTTGCCAGCGGCTTTGGCCGTCTGGACGTAATGGGCTGCCACCTTGTCCTGCGCCTTGCAATTGAGGTAGGCGTCGACCTTGCCGCTCCATGCCGCCTTGGCCGCCGCCTCGGCCGCCTTGGCTTTGGCTTCTTCCGATGGCGCGGGCAACTTGGCCATCACGGCGGTGCCCATCAAGAGCAGGCTGCTGATCACAAAGATTTGTTTCAGATGTTTTTTCATACAGGCTTTCTCAAGCATCTCAAACTTGAACGGGTTGACCGGAAACCGGTGTCGACGAACGCTGGGCCGGTATCTTGCCGCTCTTGATGTCGTCCAGCCAGAGCGCGTGGTGCTCCTTGGCCCAGCCCTCATCGACATAACCGGTTCGCATGCCTTGGTAGGCATCCTTGGTGCCGATGGTGCCCATGTAGATGTGGCCCAGGAACATGCAGATCATCATCACATTCGACACCGCATGCACCATGAGCGCAATCTGCATATTGCTTCGGTCGTAAGCGACTACGGGCAACAGATGATTCAGGAACAAGCCTGTGACCACCGCGATCAGGCCCAAGACGAACACGCCGCCCCAAAAGGTGAACTTTTCACCGGCATTGAAGCGCCCGGACTTGATTTCCTTCCCGGACAGGATGCCGCCACCCTTGAGCATCCAATTGACATCGCCCTTGGCCGGCAGGTTGTCGCGCATGAAGGTGATGATCACCACCAGCAGCGACACCGCGAACACCGGACCGGCGAAGTTGTGCACGTTTTTTAACAAGTACGTCAGCCAACCGAACAGGCTCAGGCCCATCACCGGCAACAGGAAAAACTTGCCAAACGCCATGATCAGACCCGAAATGGCCAAAATACAGAACGCAATGGCGTTGGTCCAGTGCGCCGCACGCTCGAACGGTGTGAAACGCTCCACCTTGCGGCCGGTGTAGGGCTCATTGACTTTCATGGGACCAATGCGCCAATGAAACAGCGCGATGGCGATCAACACAATCAAGACCAGCGAGCCGCCGTAGGGAATGATCCAGTTGTTGCGCACCTGGCGCCAGGCTTCCCCCGCATTGGTCAGGCGCGAGCCCGGGTACTGCACGAAGGGCTGAATCAGCACACCGGCCTCGGGCGCTTGGGCTTTTGGCAGGCTGCTGTAACCGGTCACACCGGAGCCAACCTGACGCCACATCGGCGCGTTGTTGCCCGGCTGCACCTTGGCGCGCTCACCATTGGTCTGCGTGGCGTAACCGGGCTCCTGGCTGGCGTCGGGTTTCACCTCGAAAATATTCTGGCCCTTGATGGCCCCTGCATCCGCTGGCGCCGCCGGCACGACCGGAACCGGCGCCGCTGGCGTGGGGGCAGGTGTGCTTTGCGCCCCGACAGAGCCCGAGGACAACACCAGTGTCAGCGCAAAAGCAGAGGCAATAGAAAAGATTTTTTTCATCCTGGCCTCCTGCTCAGTTCATGCGCGTGTAGTCGTTTTGGCCGTACTGATTACGCGCCTTCAGGTGCGACTCCCAACTGGCTTTGTCGCCCTGCTTCCAGTCCTGGTTGGCAAACGCCTTGCCGGTGCCGGTGTAGCTTGAGGCATCCTTCTTGCTGCTTTGCAACGCTTGCGGCTTTTCGCCGCAGGCGCTCAAGGCAGCCAGCATGACCATTGCAAACAATATGCGCATCATGATTTCGCTCCTTCAGGGGCGGCAACGCCGGGTTGACCCGCTTGCTTGGAACCGTAAGCCGTGCCCCAGCCCCAGACCTCGGCGCCCTTGCCGCGGTGCAGCACCCGGTTGCGGAAAATGTCAGCGACCACGTCACCGTCCCCTGCGATCAAGGCTTTGGTGGAACACATTTCAGCACACGCCGGCAGCTTGCCTTCGGCCAGCCGGTTGCGGCCATATTTCTCAAACTCAGCCTGGCTGCCATTGGTCTCGGGGCCACCGGCGCAGAAGGTGCATTTGTCCATCTTGCCGCGCACACCAAACGTGCCTTGCGACGGGAATTGCGGAGCACCAAACGGGCACGCATAAGCGCAGTAACCGCAGCCAATGCACACATCCTTGTCGTGCAGCACCACACCCTCATCGGTACGGTAAAAGCAGTTGACCGGGCAGACTGCCATGCAGGGCGCGTCGCTGCAATGCATGCAGGCGACCGAGATGGATTTTTCACCCGGTACGCCGTCATTCAAAGTGACGACCCGGCGCCGGTTCACTCCCCAGGGCACCTCGTGCTCGTTTTTGCAAGCCGTGACGCAACCGTTACACTCAATGCAACGCTCGGCGTCACAAACAAATTTCATACGTGCCATACAAATCTCCTCTAATCAGTTGAGGACAGAGCAAAGTTCACTGCGTGTAACTCTTGGTCTGTCCCGCAAGGCTTCAGGCCCGCTCGACGTTGCAAACGGTGGTTTTGGTTTCCTGCATCATGGTCACGCTGTCGTAGCCATAGGTGGTTGCCGTGTTGATGGCCTCGCCGCGCACGATCGGCGCCGCGCCATTCGGGTAATAGGCCAGCATGTCAGCGCCCTGCCAGCGACCGGAGAAGTGAAACGGCAGGAACACGGTATCGGGCCCGACGCGCTCGGTCACCAGCGCCTGCACATTCATGCGTGCGCCGGTGGGCGTTGACACCCAGGCCCGATCGCCATTGCGAATGCCTTTGTCAGCCGCGACCTTGGGGTTGATCTCGATGAACATCTCCTGCTGCAACTCGGCCAGCCAGGGGTTGGAGCGGGTCTCTTCGCCCCCGCCCTCGTACTCGACCAGGCGGCCCGAGGTCATGATGAACGGGAATTTCTCGTGCACCTTGTCCGCGATATTTTTGTCCTGAATCGTCTTGTACAGCGTGGGCAAACGCCAGAACGCCTTCTTGTCGTCGTGGGTCGGGTACTTGGCCACCAGATCAGGGCGGATACCGTACAGGGGTTCGCGGTGCTGCGGAATCGCATCCGGGAAGTTCCACACCACGGCGCGCGCCTTGGCATTGCCAAACGGATGGCAGCCATGCACCTTCAAGACCACACGCTGGATGCCGCCCGAGAGGTCGGTCTTCCAGTTCTTGCCCTCGGCGGCTGTCTTCTCCGCCTCGGTGAGGTCGTCCCACCAACCCAGCTTCTTCAGCAGCACATGGTCGAACTCGGGGTAACCGGTGGTGATATCGGCGTTCAGGGAATACGAACCGTCCTCGGCCAGCAGGTTGACACCTTCACGCTCGACGCCGAAGTTGGCGCGGAAGTTGCCACCGCCGTCCATCACGTGTTTGGAGGTGTCGTAAAGGTTGGGCGAGCCGGGGTGCTTGAGCGCGGCCGTGCCGTAACAGGGCCAAGGCAAACCAAAGTAGTCACCGGTGAAGTCGTAACCGGTTTCCTTGTCTTTGCCGCCCTTGGCCTTGAGCGTTTTCACGTCAAACAGGTGCATGTTGCGCATGTGGGCTTTGAGGCGCTCCGGGCTCTGGCCGGTGTAGCCGATGGTCCAGACGCCCGCATTGATTTCACGCAGGATGTCTTCCGGCATGGGCTCATCCATGCCATGGACTTTTTGCATCTTGTAGTTCTTGGACAGTTCCTTGCCAAAACCGAGTTTGTCCGCGAACTGCTGCATGATCATGTGGTCGCTGCGGCTCTCCCACAACGGTTCAATGACTCTTTCACGCCACTGCAAGGAGCGATTGGAGGCTGTGACGGAACCACTGGTTTCAAACTGCGTGGCCGCTGGCAGCAAATAGACCGCCCGGTTCGGGTTCAAGTCTTCGGGTTTGCCGGGCATGGCAGCCATCGCTGCCGTGGCCGATGGGTAGGGGTCCACCACCACCAGCAAATCAAGCTTGTCCATGGCGCGCTTCATCTCCAGGCCACGGGTTTGAGAATTGGGCGCATGGCCCCAATAAAACACGCCACGCAGGTTCGAGTCCTGGTCGATCAGCTCGTTTTTCTCCAGCACACCGTCAATCCAGCGCGACACGGTGATGCCGGGCTTGCTCATCATGGCGGGGCTGGCAAACTGCTTTTTGATCCACTCAAAATCAACGCCCCAGACCTTGGCGAAGTGCTTCCAGGAGCCTTCCACAATGCCGTAATAACCGGGCAGTGAATCAGGATTGGGGCCGACATCGGTGGCGCCCTGCACGTTGTCGTGACCGCGGAAGATATTGGTGCCGCCGCCGGACTTGCCGACGTTGCCCAACGCAAGTTGCAAGATACACGAAGCGCGCACCATGGCATTGCCAATGGTGTGCTGGGTTTGGCCCATGCACCAGACCAGCGTGCTGGGGCGGTTGTCGCTCATCATTTTGGCGACGCGCAGCACCTGCTCTTCTTTGACGCCGCAGGCTTCTTCCACCTTGTCAGGCGTCCACTTGGCCATCACTTCCAACTTGACCTTGTCCATGCCATAGACCCGGTCATTGATGTATTTTTTATCTTCCCAGCCGTTGTTGAACACGTGGTACAGCACGCCAAACAGGAAGGGGATGTCGGAGCCGGAACGAATACGCACAAACTCGTCGGCCTTGGCGGCGGTGCGGGTAAAGCGCGGGTCCACCACGATCATCTTGGTACCCGTTTCCTTGGCGTGCAGCATGTGCAGCATGCTCACCGGATGCGCCTCGGCCGCATTCGACCCAATGTACAACGCGCATTTGCTGTTTTGCATGTCGTTGTAAGAGTTGGTCATGGCGCCGTAACCCCAGGTATTGGCCACACCGGCCACCGTGGTCGAGTGGCAAATGCGGGCCTGGTGGTCGCAGTTGTTGGTGCCCCAGAAGCTGACAAACTTGCGCAGCAGGTACGACTGCTCGTTGTTGTGTTTGGAGGAGCCGACAAAGTACACACTGTCCGGGCCACTGGCTTTTTTCAGCTCCAGCATACGGGCACTGATCTCGCTCAAGGCGGTGTCCCAGCTGATGCGCTTGTATTTGCCGTCGACCAGTTTCATCGGGTAGCGCAGGCGGAACTCGCCGTGGCCGTGCTCACGCAAGGCCGCACCCTTGGCACAATGGGCGCCGAGGTTGATGGGGGAATCAAACACCGGCTCCTGCCGCACCCAGACCCCGTTCTCCACCACGGCATCGACCGCGCAACCGACCGAACAATGGGTACACACGGTGCGCTTGATCTCGATCTTGCCTTCACCTAGGGCCACAGCACCTTGCGCTGCATCTGCCTTTTTGACCAGCGTCAGTTGCGAAGCCGCCAGCCCGACGCCCACACCCAGGCCGGAGCGGCGCAAAAAAGCGCGCCGATCCATCGTGGGTAAGGCTTGCGACAAGCCACGGCGCAAACTGTGCACAAATGGGGAACGGGCAACAGGGTCAGATGGCCCGGATTTTCTGGTCAACAACATGGGACTCTCCAAGGTCGGCGTGATTCAGGACTGAATCAGCGCAGGATCGATACGAGGGGGACACTCAGACGCGTGTGGTCTGGTAATACTGCTGGACGTGCGCGCTCAGGGTGTAGCCACCGCCCTTTTCAGGCGCTGGCTTTGGCAACTCGGCCACCGCCGCCGGGGTATTCGTCTTCAACCAGCCAGCCGACGCGACGGCAGCACCGGCCACGGAGGCCGAAAGAAAAAATCCGCGACGGGACGGTTTGGGTTGGCTGTTGGGCATGATGGTCTCCAAGTAACGCTTTTGTTATGCAATTATTTGCATAGCCTATGTAATGAGCTTGAACTTACCATGATCATTCGCAAAATGATACGTTTAACAGACTAGGGAAAACACCAACTCGGTCGCAGAAAATATGAACTGACCACCCCGCATCAGGCCAGCATGTCGAACCCCTGCGTCTCCACTGCCATAAAGGCGCGGGTCAGCTCGGCCAGCGCCGCGTAGAACCGCGCTTTGGGGTGCTGCTGCAGGTCGTCACACAGCGCCAACACCCAGGGCTGCAGGTAGCTTGTAAAGAAGGCGCGCTGGCGCGTCAGGTTGGCCACCGCCACATCGTCGCCGGCAATCAGATAACGCATCACCTCGCACAGGTAGGCGATGTGGTCTTCGGTGTCAAGCATGGCGTCACCGCGCGCCAGCCCCAAGCTGTTCAACTCGGTGCGCAGGCGCGCCAGCGGCTTTTCGTTGAGGAAACCACTCAGAAAATGGGACGCGTACAGGTAGACCTCGGGCTTGCCGACGCCGCCAAACAGGGCGTTGTATTCATCTTGAATCGCGACGTCTGTCATCTCGCGTGCGAGCCCCACCAGGGCGCGCCAGGGTTCTTCCAGAAAAGCCCCAGCCGCCGGCGCCTCGGTCACGGCCAGGCGCAGTTGCGCTATTAATTCAGTAGCTGGAGGCGCATAGTACATAAGGGCTAGAAGCCCATAGAGCTCTGAACGGGCGGTTTCTTCGTCAAGCGCGCTGCTGGGCAGCGTTTCGGGGGTTGGCAACATGGTCAGAGGTCGGTGATTTTGGTTTCGTTGTCGGCTGAATAAATGTCGATGACGCGGCAGTCCGCGCACATTTTCAAGCGGGCAAGCGCCTCGCCCTGGAACATACTGTGGCTGCTCAGCTTGCCAAGCATGGCTTCAATCGCCTTGAGCGTGCCAAACGGTTTGCCGCAGCGCACACAGGCGTAGGGCTGCATCGCGTTGAGCACCACGGCTTCGTTGCGTTGCGGACTCAGGCGCGGCATGAGCGTCAGGGCTTGTTCCGGGCAGGTCTTGACGCACAAGCCGCATTGCACGCAATTTTTCTCAACAAACCGCAGCTCCAGGGCCTGCGGATTGTCTTGCAGGGCGCTGGCCGGGCAGGCGTTGACGCAGCTCAGGCACAAGGTGCAGGCGTCTTTGTTGATGACGAGAGCTCCCAGCGGCGAGCCGGTGGCGGGCAGTGCAACCACGTCGGTTTTAACCGGCGCCTGTTCGATCAAATGGCTGAGCGCCAGCTCCAGCGTGGCACGCTTGTCAGCCTGCACCGCAAAGCCCGCCGTGCGGCCGACCGTCTGCGCCGGGGCCGCCTGCAAGTCGTGGTCAAGCGCTGCCAGGTCACGCGCGTCTTTGACCTGGAGCAGGCGGAAGTGCTCGCCTTGGTAGCCCAGCCCCGACAGAATGGCTTGCGCCACCGCCACCTGGCCCTCGAGTGCCGCACGGTATTGCGGCGCTTCTTCGTCCGTCAACAGCACCCACACCTGCGACGCACCATAACAAACGGCAGACAGCCAGACCTCCAGCCCGAGCGACGAGGTATGCCACAGCGCCAGCGGCAAGACCCGGGCCGGGACGCCATGTGTGCCTGTTTTGCTGGCACGCTCCAACTGCGCGGCGCGCCCCAGATCGCCCAGCAAGCGCGCGCCCGCGCCCTGGCTGTGCAGCAGCAGCGCGGCATTCTTGCCGCCACTGCGGGTGTAGGTCGCCAGCAGGGTCTTGAGCTTGACGCCCTGATCACTGGCGCGGGGGTAGGCAAAGCCCATGGCGCCGGTCGGGCACACCGTGCTGCAGGTGCCGCAACCAATGCACAGGTTCGGGTTGACTTTGATCTGTTGCCGACTGCGGTCGCTTTCAATTGCCGAGGCCGAGCAGACGTCGATGCAGGCGGTGCAACCCGTTTTCTCGTTGCGACTGTGCGCGCACAGCTTGGGTTTGTAGACAAAAAAGCGCGGCTTCTCGAACTCGCCGACCAGGCCGCGCAGCTGCAGCAGGGTCGTGAGGCTCCGACCATCCCAGCGCAAATAACCCTGCGGCAAGGCGTGCTGGCTGAAGGCGGGCGTGGCGCGCAAATCCAGCACCAGGTCAAAAGTCTCGCGTGAGATTTGGGGCTCGCGCTGGAAGTCAATCGCCCCGGCCACCTGGCAAACCTTGACGCAGGCGCGATGTGCCTGGCAGGCGCTCAGGTCAACCTGGTAATCCAGCCCAATGGCATCTTCCGGACAGACCGCCAGACAGGCGTTGCAGCGGGTGCATAAATCCAGATCAATCGGATTGCTGCGCAGCCACTGGAGTTCAAACGCCCCCAGCCAGCCCGTCAAGGACTGGATCTGCCCGCCCAGCACCGGGTAACGCCGCTCCTGCGCCGCGCCCGCGTCGCCTGCGCCTTGCGTGAACAAGGTCACGTCCAGCGCATCACCCAGCAACTCGGCCGCGCGTTCAGCCGCACCCAGCTCACCAATGATCAACAGCCGTCCGGCGCTTTTATAAGTCACCGTGGCCACCGGCTCGGGCTCTGGCAAATGGGCTACCGCCAGCAGTGCGGCAATTTTGGGGCTGGCCAGCGTTGCGTCCCGGCTCCAGCCACCCGTTTCACGGATGTTGACGAAGCGCAGCGGTGCGTAGCCGGAGATCGCACGCGGGGCACCCGCCTGCGTCGCGCTGGCCTGCTCGGCCAGTTCGACGAACAGCCGCTGTTCCTGGGTGCAAGCCACCACCAGGTCCTCGCCGGTCTGCACCGCTTGAAGAAAAGCACCGGCCTCGCGGCGGCACAGGGTGGAGTGAAGCGTCAGGTTTTCATTCAGTGCCGCGCCCAGACTTCTGGCGTCCAGCGGCATGGTTTGGTTGCAGTCGCAAATCAGTGTGGTCATGGTCTGGGCCCGGCGCTTGCGGCGGGTTCTTGGGTGGAGTGGCAACACCGGCGTCAGGCGGCTGGGCCGACTGTGCCACGGAATCGGCGCTGCGGGTATTGGCATCATCCCGTAGTGGCGGGGGGGGAATCTTCTCTTCTTCAAACAGGTTGAGAAATTGGGCGCTGGCCATTTGCCGCAGCATGGACTGCGGCAGGGGGTCAGGTTGGGAATAGTCGTCAATGTAAATATCGAGCCGGTCCATCACGTTGTAATGCGGGTCGGCAAACAGCTTTTTCATGGCCGCGTTGCGCACCTCAGGGGTGACACCACGCGCGACAAAGGGCTTGAAATCAGACTCGGTGGTGAGACGCTGCACATCGTCCAGAGACAGCGGCGCAACTTGGGCCGGGCTGGCTGGCGCGCCTGGCCCGGCAGCACCGCCCTGATTGATCGGGTCGGCGTCTGGCGTGGCTTTGACCGGCGCAGGTTGCGGGCCAAGCGCTGGGGCGCGGGCGTCAGGTGCATCCACCACCACGGGAACCGGCTGGGTAGCTGGTTCGTCAAGCGTCTTGCCCGCCCGCTGGGCCTGCTTGCGCTGCGACCAGCGGCCCAGAAAACCCTCAGCCATGCTCACCCCCCGATTTTTTCTCGGTGCTGACAGACGCGGGTTGGCCGAAGCGGTCGGTCAAGGCGCGAAAGCTCTCGGGCCGTTTGCGGCGCTTGAGCTCCACCACATGGTGTTCATCAACAAACGCCTGCAACCACGCCACCACCAGCGCTGGCGCCGGCACCTGCTCCACCGTCTCCTGTGCGTCCAGCCAGCGGCCGGCGTCGTAATAACTCAGGCTCACCATCTCGGGCTTGGCAATGGGCTCATCGCTGATGCTGGCCTCTTCTTCCATGCGCCACAGCACAAACCAGCCCGGCGTTTGCGTGCTCGCGTTGAGGTGGTAGCCTTCGGCATCGTCTTTGAACAATTCGACCCTGTAGCCCGGATGCAGCCAGCGTTCTTCGCTATCATTTTTATAGAGCAGACGGGGCACGTCCCCAAAACCGGCTTCGTGTGGAACCACCTCCGCCAGCGCCCAGCGCCAAGGCTGCCAGTGGCTCGATGTTCCGGTGGTGCGCTCGCGCCGCATGATGACGGCGACTTCAATAAAGGGACGAAGGGTAGGCATAAGGTTCAGCAATGTAACGGATTGACAGCAGCGCCATGGCGGGCGGGGTTATCCAACGCCAGCCCCACGCCTTCATCACGCGCTGCCGGGCACCTTTGGGGAGGTGACAGTTAGCTTGACCGGACAAGCCATCATGACGCAAGAAGAACGGGCTGTCTTGCTCGCATCTGCGTAGTCGGGTGAATGTTGCCGGTCTGACTGTCCGCAAAGGAACAAGCTGAAATGCCGGTTGAGTGTCATTTGCGCCGGTGATTTGTCGAATGCTGTTTCGTGCAGACTGAACAGAAAAAATGAAGGCCCCAATCAAGGGGCCTTCATTTTTATCTGAATAGACCTTATTTCACGGCTGCTTCGCTGCCTCGCTGCTTGGAGCGACAGGTCTCTTTTGAGTGAACTTGACAGCCGCTTCTGCCAACTTGCGTTTGCGCTCCAAGTTGAGCCTTTCGAGCTCCGCGTGGTTGCTTTTCTTCATGTTGGGGTCTTTACCGAATACGCCTGCCATAGTGATGATTCCTTTGGTTCAGTCTAACCGAAAGCGCGCAGCGAAAGCCGCCACAAACTCATGGCTCAGGCTTTCCACCATGGAGAAACAGTTTCTCATCAACTCTCTTGCCGGCCCGAGCGATTCCTAAGCACTGAACTTGGCGTAATACTGCGCCACAGCCGGGGTCCGGGCAATACGCTGCATATGTGCATTCAGTGCAGGCGCGACCTTTTCCACCAGATCGGCAGGCACATGGTCCAGGCGACCGGAATTAAGTGTGCGTACATCGACAAACACCTTCAGGTCAGCAACAGTGAGACGATTGTCAGCAAAGTATTCACCGCCATGGGCCTGCAACTGGCTTTGCAGCCAGCCAAGGTACACGGGCATGGAGCCATTGACCAGGGCACTGCGAGCTTC
Source organism: Rhodoferax ferrireducens (assembly GCF_049302455.1). Classification (GTDB taxonomy): domain Bacteria; phylum Pseudomonadota; class Gammaproteobacteria; order Burkholderiales; family Burkholderiaceae_C; genus Rhodoferax; species Rhodoferax ferrireducens_B. Next base: position 55,267 of record NZ_JBAQMD010000011.1, read on the forward strand.
CCTTTGGGCATCGCCCGTCATGCGAAAACTCGGACCCATCTTGACGCTGGCTTCTTCCACCACGTACATCACCTCGTCGCACAAAAGCGCCTGATACGCGTCAAAGGGGTACAAACCCGCCAGCTTGCCCGCGTATCGAAGAATCGAATCGCACTGCGTCACCTGCACGCCATCCACCATCAGGGTTGGCACTTGGCCAAAGGGTGTGGACTTGCGCACCTCGGCAAATTCAGCAAACGTAAAGCGGTGGTCTTCAAAGGCAACGCCGCCAATATGCAAGGCCAGACGCACGGGCTCAGCGCGGCCGCCGTGAAAATCGAAATAGGTGAGTTTGAGTTTGGGCATGGTGCTTACCTGAGGTCATGAGGCAGGCCCGCAAAGGGCGATTTGCGGATTCTAGGCGGGTAGAGCTGCGGGTTGTTGGTCGGCCATGCGGCCCGATCTCAACTACCTCAGCCCCCGAGATAAATGATTTTCAGAAACAGCGAGCCAGCATCAATAGGGAGAGTTGCCGTTACCAGACACCGTCATGACACCATTGGTAACAGTGAGCGTGTACGGGCTGTAACCACCTGACCAGAATGACATGTTGAAGGCAGGATTCAATTTGTCCACTTTGACGACCGTGGCAGTTACCCCGGATAAAGCCTGTCCTGCCACACATTGGCCAGGGTAATTTTGCGGCAACACAAAATAAGCAGCGCTCTTGGTCGTCGTCGTCGGGTTTGTGATAAGTTTAGCCACGATCGGAGTCCGGGGGCCACCATCCCCGGAAACCAACAATGCAGCCTCCACGCCGACCCCTATTCCGCGCGCAATGATGTCGCCATAAGGCGTGGCTGACAAGTTCTGGGATACCTTCGGCACGAGAATGCCTCCGCTGCAACCTGACTCGTAATAGGGTCCAATCAGGCGGGATACGAACGTCACCAGGCGACCCATTCGATCACGCTCATCAAGATGCGCATCCAGGATCGTGTTGAACAGCGGCGATGGCGTGATAAAGCCGCCAGCAATGGACGTTGGGCTTGTTGGGTCCAAGGTCTGGGGCGTGGGGTCCAGACTCATGTATTTATTGAAAGGATTGGACAGTGCTTGGTCAGAGGTGACTGTGCCCCTGAGTGCAGCAAAATCAAACTGCCCCAGCACCGCCAAACCTGCACTGGTTCCGCCGATGGGCACTTTCTTGTTTATCAGTGACTGAAGCGTCCAGTCGAGCTGGGTATTTTTCCAATACTTGATGTAATCACTTTGATCGCCACCCGCGATGAATACGACGTCCGCCCTGGCCACAATCTGATTGACCGTTGGGTCGTTCGCGGCTTTAACACTGGGGATCACCAAGGTCTCGACTGAACTGAGTCCCAAATAACCGCCACCGACCCAGCCGTCCTGATTCACGGGTGGAAGCGTTGAAGTTCCGCCGTTGGCATCGCTGTAGTAGATGTAGGGGTTATAAGCTTCAGTTCCCCTGGCACGGATGATCACGAAGCGCCCGCCCGTGCCTGGCTTGATGCCTGCGCGTTGAATCAGCCACTGAAATGCTTGGTCAACGTCCGGTCCCCCGCCCATGAGCACATAAGATGGCGTTGCTGCCCGGTCTGACGACACAATGACGGGTGTTTTTGCTGGTTCACCCACGAAAAAGTAGCTGTACGGCAGTTTGCCGGCCGCCACCCCCGTGCTGAGAGCAGCGGAAAAAAAGAGACCCGCCACTGTCTTGATGCTAGCGCCCACGATGGAACGCAACTCTTTTAAAGCTTTCATCTTTAAACCCTTTCACAGAACTAATTCCAGTTTCTGCTTCTATGGGGACTGACTGTATGCAAAACATCAACAAATGCATGATTTTCTCGAACTCATTCAAGTGACCGTCATTCGCAACGATCAAGATTCTTGCGTAGCGCTGGATACGAACGTGGCGGTCAGTTGCGCACCAGGGGTGCCATCCGCCGCTAGCCGCAAGCATCGAGGCGACATGCGTTTCGCGCTCACCGGCCCGGCACCGGAAGTCCGCGAAAAATCAGCGCACTGAATCGCCCACCGTGCGGCTTTGCCTCAGCTGGCGGGCGTGATGCACACCGCGCAGTATTTGAATTCTGGAATTTTGCCGAACGGGTCGAGCGCCGCATTGGTCAGCAAATTGGCCGCCGCCTCGCGGTAGGCAAAAGGCATGAACACGGTGCCATCAGGGGTGCCGTCATCGCGGCGCAAACACACCGTCACCGCACCGCGGCGCGAGCGCAAACTGACCATCGCACCAGCCACCACACCCAGGCGCTCCAGCTCACGGCCATTAACCGAGGCGGTGGCAACCGGCTCCAGTGCGTCCAGCACCGTTGAGCGCCGCGTCATGCTGCCGGTGTGCCAGTGCTCCAGCTGGCGCCCGGTAATCAGCACCAGCGGGTAGTCCGCATCCGGTTTTTCGTCGGCCGGGATCAGCAGGGTCGGCACCAGATGGGCACGGCCATCAGGGGTAGGAAAGTGGTCGATGAACACGGTGGGCTGGCCAGGATCATCGGCGCTCAAACAAGGGTAGGTCACACTGCCCTCGCGCTGCAGGCGTTCCCAGGTGATGCCGCCGATGGCCGTGTGCATGGCCTGGCGCATTTCTTCATAAACGGAAGCCACGCCGCTGTGCTCACCGGGGTAATCCCAACTCAAACCCATGCGCTGTGCCATCTGCTGAATGATCCAGAGATCGGGTTTGGCATTGCCCGGCGGATCGATCGCCTGCCGGCCCAACTGCAGCATGCGATCGGTGTTGCTGACCGTGCCGGTCTTCTCGGGCCAGGCGCCGGCGGGCAACACCACATCGGCCAGCCAGGCCGTCTCGGTCATGAAAATATCCTGCACCACCAGATGCGACAACGATGCCAGCGCGTGGCGCGCGTGGTTCAGGTCGGGGTCGCTCATGGCCGGGTTCTCGCCCATGATGTACATGCCGCGCACCTTGTGCGGATCACTCTCGGGTGCCAGCGCCTTGTGCATGATTTCCACCACGGTGTAGCCGGGCTGGTCGTCCAGCTTGGTGTTCCAAAATTTCTCAAACCAGGTGTGCGCGGCTTTGTCGGTGACGTGCTGGTAGTTGGGAAACATCATGGGGATCAGGCCGGCATCGCTGGCGCCCTGCACATTGTTCTGGCCACGCAGCGGATGCAGGCCGGAGCCCGGCTTACCAATCTGGCCGGTCACCATGCACAGCGCGATCAGGCTGCGCACGTTGTCGGTGCCGTGCACATGCTGGCTGACGCCCATGCCCCAGAAAATCATGGCCGATCTGGCTTTGGCATAGGCCCGCGCCACTTCACGAATGGTGGCCGCGGGTATGCCGCACAGCGGCGCCATGGCCTGCGGGCTGAAGGCGCGCACACTCTCGCGCACGGCCTCAAAATTGGACACGCGTGCCGCGATAAAAGCGGTGTCGGCCAGGCCTTCTTCAATGATGGTGTGGATCATGGCGTTGATCAGCGCCACGTCGGTGTCGGCCTTGAACTGCAGCTTGCGCCACGCATATTTGTCCAGGTCCGTGCCACGCGGGTCGGCCGTGACGATCTTCAAGCCGCGCTTGGCCGCATTTTTCATCCAGGTCGCGGCCACCGGGTGGTTGCCCGCGGTGTTGGAGCCAATCACCAGAATCAGCTCGGCCTGGTCCACATCATTGACCTGGTTGCTCACGGCACCCGAGCCAATGCCTTCGAGCAGCGCCGCCACACTGGAGGCGTGGCACAGGCGCGTGCAGTGGTCCACATTGTTGGAGCCAAAGCCGGTGCGTACCAGTTTCTGGAACAGGTAGGCTTCTTCGTTGCTGCCCTTGGCCGAGCCAAAGCCGGCCAGTGCTTTCTTGCCATGGGTATCGCGCAAGCCTTTGAGCGTGGCGCCCGCGAGGTCCAGCGCCTCGTCCCAGCTCGCTTCGCGAAACACGCTGGCCCAGTCCGCCGGATCGCGCGTCACGGCCATGTCTTTGGGCACGTCAGCACGCCGGATCAGCGGTTGCGTGAGCCGGTGCGGGTGGTGCACATAGTCGAAACCGAAACGGCCTTTGACGCACAGGCGGTCGTGGTTGGCCGGCCCGTCGCGGCCGTCGACCGCGACAATTTTGTTGTCCCGGACCTTGTAAGTCAGCAGGCAGCCGACGCCGCAGAAGGGGCAGACCGAGTCCACGGTTTTGTCCACCGCCTGCGATCCCATCTGCGTCTTGGGCATCAGCGCGCCCGTGGGGCAGGCCTGCACGCATTCGCCGCAGGCCACGCAGCTGCTGTCGCCCATGGCGTCGTTGAGGTCAAACACAATCTGGCTCTGCGCGCCACGATGGGCATAGCCGATGACGTCGTTCACCTGCACCTCGCGGCAGGCGCGCACGCAGCGGGTGCATTGAATGCAGGCATCGAGGTTGACCGCCATCGCCGGATGCGACAGGTCCGTTGCCGGTTGCGCACGGCGCAAAGCCTGGAGTTCGGGACGCACGGTGACACCCAGGCGTGACGCCCAGTCGCTGAGTTCACCGTGCCGGCCGACCGGGGCGTCGACAGGCTCTGCCCGAACGGGATTCCGATCATCCTGAGCTTGGCGAAGGGTCCACTTGTGCCCCACATCAGGCATGTCCGACAGCAGCAACTCCAGCACCATCTTGCGGCTCTTCACCGCGCGTTCGCTGTTGGCCTGCACCTCCATACCCGCCGTCACAGTTCGGCGGCAACTCGGCGCCAGGGTGCGCTCACCCTTGATCTCCACGACACAGGCGCGGCAGTTGCCGTCGGCACGCAAGCCGTCCTTGTGGCAAAGATGGGGAATGTCGACGCCATGACGCTGCGCCGCCTTGAGGATGGTTTCCCCCTCAAAAGCCTGCAGGGTCTGCTGGTCGAGCTTGAACGCAAGGGTTGGCGGCTGGACTTCAGCCGGTTTGGCGGACGCCTTCATTCAAACGATCTCCTGGGGAAAGTATTTCTGCACACAACGCACCGCATTGGGCGCTGCCTGGCCCAGGCCGCAAATGGACGCCTCTGCCATCACCACATTCAAGTCCTCCAGCGTGGCGTTGTCCCACACCGGTGCTTCCATCAGGCGCGCGGCCTTGGCGGTGCCGACCCGGCACGGGGTGCACTGGCCACAACTCTCAGCGGCAAAAAAACGCATGGCATTGAGCGCTGCATCACGCGCCCGGTCGAATTGGCTGAGCACAATCACCGCGGCTGAGCCAATAAAACAGCCATAGGGCTGAAGGGTGTCGAAGTCGAGCGGAATAGTGTTCAGGCTGGCCGGCAGAATGCCGCCCGAGGCACCACCGGGCAGGTAGGCGTAAAGCGTGTGCCCGTCCAGCATGCCGCCGCAGTATTCGTCAATCAGCTCCTGCACCGTGATGCCTGCCGGCGCCAGCTTGACACCGGGCAGCCGGACGCGCCCGCTGACGCTGAACGAGCGCAAGCCGTGACGCCCATGGCGGCCAAAACTGTTGAACCACTGCGGGCCCTTTTCAACGATGTCACGCACCCAATAGAGCGTCTCAAAGTTGTGGACCAGCGTCGGTTTGCCAAACAGGCCCAGCTGCGCAACATAGGGCGGGCGCAGGCGCGGCTGGCCGCGTTGGCCTTCGATACTCTCGATCATGGCGGACTCTTCACCACAGATGTAGGCACCCGCGCCACGGCGCAGTTCGATGTAGGGCAGCGGACAGGGCGGATCGGCCTGCAGGGCCTCGATCTCTTGCGTCAACATCTTGCGCGCGTCGTGGTATTCGTCGCGCAGGTAGATGTAGCAGGCCTCGGTGCCCGCCACTTGGGCGGCGATCAGCATGCCTTCCAAAAAGCGATGCGGATCGCGCTCCAGGTAGCTGCGGTCTTTGAAAGTGCCGGGTTCACCTTCGTCGATGTTGACGGCCATGACACGCGGCGCGTTTTGTTCGCGCACGATGCGCCATTTGCGTCCGGCCGGAAAACCGGCACCGCCCAAGCCGCGCAGGCCCGCGTCTTCCAGGGCCGCAATCACGCCCTCCGCCGGCTCTTCACCATTCACCACGGCGGCCGCCAGCGCGTAACCAGCGTGCTGCCGGTAGGTTTCGAACGCTATTAAATTACTAGCATAGTGTGCAGTAAATACGGGGGCTAGAGCCCTATTTTGTATATATTCCGGTTTGTCCGGCAAGGCCGCCTGGGCCGCTTCCAGCACCGAAGCCGTCGTTGCATTCGGAACCGCCCGTTGCCCCACCAGCACGGCCGGCGCCTGCTCACAACGCCCCAGGCACGGTGCGGCCATCACACGCACCGACGCCCCCAGCAACCCCGGCAGCCGCGCCAGCAGATCATCGGACCGCGCCATCGCGCAGCTCAGGCTGTCGCAGACCCGCACGGTCAGCGCCGCAGGGCTCTGGCCGTCGCGCATCACCTCGAAGTGGTGGTAGAAGGTGGCCACCTCAAACACCTCTGCCATGGGCAGTTTCATGTCGCTGGCCAGCGCCACCAGATGGCGCTCGAACAGGCCACGGTAGCGATCATTGAGCAAGTGCAGATGCTCGATCAACAGGTCGCTGCGATGGCCGCCAGGCGGCGGCACGCCAATCAGTGCGCGCAGTTCCTGCAGCGAGACATCGTCGGGCTGGCGGCCTTTGAGCTTTGACAGCCGTTGTGCCGTCCGGCGCAATTGATCCGGCGTCGCCAGGACCCTCGGCGAAGCGGGTGCAGTAATGGGTAAAGTGGGCATGGCCGACAAACTAACCGACTTGGCAACGAATGGCAAGCCCGGTTTGCAGCCGTTGACGCCAAGCTGCCGGTGAGGGTGACCGGACCTTCGTGAGCAGGCCCTGACTACCCTTTTGGCCCGCGCTTATCTTCCTCACGTTGGGGCCCATCGCGACCCTTTCCCTTGTCATTGGGCCTGCTGGCGGCAGGTGTTGGTTTTTGGCTACGCGGCTCCGCCTGGGGTGCCGGTTGGCTCTGTGGTGGCGGTGGTTTCGGCGCAGCCACCGGCGGACGAGGCTCAAGCTGCCGGGCGGCAGGGGCGGGTGCGGCTTTCGCCGGTTGCTGGATGGCCGGTGCCGGTGGAACAACTTGAGCAGGCGGGACCAGCTTGGGCGGCACGGGCCGTTGCGACGGCGCCTGTGTCACCGGTGCTGCTGGAGCGACCGGCGGCGGGACCGGCTTTGACTCGGGCGCGCGCTGCACTGGTGCAGGCGACGCAGGCACGATGGGCTGTGCGCGCTGCTGGTCGTTTTCACGCTGTTGCGCCCGGCCACGCGGCCCGGTCTTGGGTTCGGCCTGGATTTGTGGAGGCGGGGCCAGCTTGGGCGGCACGGGCCGTTGCGGTGTTGCCTGCGGCACCGGAGCCGATGGAGCGAGCTGCGGCTGGACGGGCTTTGGCTCAACCGCACGTTGCAGTGGCGGGGGCGGCGCCTTCGGTGGCGTCACCTGCGCAGGGGCAAGCACTTTGACAACGGACCTGGGCGCATCCGCTGCCGGTTTCAGGGTCTTGCGCGCAGCGTCTTCAAGTGGCTTGCCGGGCTTCAAAGTCAGTTGCTGCTGTTGCGCCGCGAATCCGACGTGTGCCGCCGGTGGCGCGCTGCGGGCGACGACGGGGCGCTCGAACACGCGGGCTGGCGGCTTGTCGGCGGGCACCGCGGCACCATGCACGCTGCGCTCGGTCGGTGCGACGCGCGGGCTGACTGCCACCGCTGCGCGGGCAACCGTTTCCCGGTTGACGCGGACCGCCGCCCGGGACACCGGCTGCGACTGCACAAACGTGGTTGTCGGCACGGCGACCACGGCGCCCGGCACCTGCCGGTTCACGTAGACAACTTTGGTCACGTTCGTTATGTTGTAGGTGTTGTTGATCACCGTGTTGTTGATCACCGTGTTGCTGCGGTTGACGTTCTCGAAATAGCCGCGGCTGACCGGATAGGACGGTCGAAAGACCTCGCGCGGCGCCAGCGGGAACCACGCCACACCACCGACGTTGCCGCTGGATATCGTCAAGCGGAAGTTGTCGCCACCCACGAACACCACCAGTGCCGGGGCGTAGTAGGCGGTGCTGCGCACGGGACCTGGTACCCAGCCCCATGTGCCACGCAGATTTGCCCAACGGCCGTAATGGGACACTGCAAAGCCCCAGGGCGCGTCGTCGACCCAGGTCCAGCCCCAAGGGTCGATCCAGGTCCAGTGCCCGTCGCGGTAAGGCGCCCAGTCAGCGGCTACGCGATTCGGAATCCAGACGTTACCGTAGGTCGCATCAACACGCCAGCTGCCGTTCGCGTCGAGATCCTGGTAGCCGACCACGTCACGCGACACATAGCGCGCCGAAACCGAGTTGTCGAAAGCGCGATCACGATCAGCGGCCCAGCGATCGAATTCGTCCAGGCGCGGCTCGTCCAGATACTCGTACTCGCCCAAATCGGTTCCCCGGAAGCGATAGGCTTGCCGCGAATCAACCAGATAGGCGGCGCCTTCTCCAAGCGCCTCACCCTGGCCTTGGCGCACGATGATGTCGGTCGCATTGCCGTCGGGGTCCACCGCAATGCGGTAGCTGCCGGGCTGGCGCAGCGTAAAGGCGAGATTGGGCGTGTCGACTTCGAACACCTGGTTGGGCGCCAGGCGGCGTACCCGAACGTTCAAGGTCCCCTGCGTCAATTGCAGTTGGGTGATTTGGTCATCCAGATTGAGCACGGAAACGCTGGTGTTGGCGTTCATGCGAATCACCGCGCCGCCCGCCTGGACTTCGGCCCGCGCGCCCGCATCCGTCCAGAGCCGGTCGCCGTTGGTCAGCGGCCGATTGACCGTGGCCTGGACCCAATCGTTCTCGCCCGCCGGTGAGAAACTGACCGCGCCGGCGGTGTAGCCCAGACGTGCCACGCGCGAGGGCGGGTCAGCGCTGGCCGCACCACTGAAGACGAAAAACGCGGCACCGACAACGAAGCCGAGCACCCGAAAACCAAGAGACTGCTTTTGCATGGCTTTTCCTTCCAAGAACTAGCTGTCTGAATCGATAGCTACACCGCTATAACGCGGCGCACGCCCGATTCGACACTGTCCATTACGCTTTGTTGCAATAACGATGAACAGCATGCAGTCCGCATCGCTGTGCGTCTGTTCGGTAACGCACATGCCGGCAACACGCCGGGCGGCACCGGCGTATGACCCCTCCTGTTGAGCTCTACTCAGGTATTTTTCGAAATCTTGATGGACGGGAACTTGGAAGAAAAGTCCTTGTTCTTGGCCGCAATCGACACCGCCACCTTGCGCGCCACCGCCTTGTAAATGCCGGCGACCTCGCCTTCGGGGTCGGACACCACGGTTGGCTTGCCACTGTCGGCCTGCACACGAATTTGCATGGTGAGCGGCAAGGCACCCAGGTAATCCATGCCGTACTCAGCCGCCATTTTCTTGCCGCCATCGGCGCCAAAAATATGCTCCACGTGACCGCAGTTGCTGCACACATGCACGGCCATGTTTTCCACAATGCCCAAAATCGGCACGCCGACTTTCTCGAACATCTTGATGCCTTTTTTGGCATCCATGAGCGCAATGTCCTGCGGCGTGGTGACGATCACCGCGCCGGTCATGGGCACGCGCTGGCTGAGGGTCAACTGAATGTCGCCGGTGCCGGGGGGCATGTCGACAATCAAATAGTCCAGATCGCGCCAGTTGGTTTGCCGCAGCAACTGCTCCAGCGCTTGCGTGGCCATCGGGCCGCGCCAGATCATGGCCTCGTCTTGTGCCACCAGAAAACCGATCGACATGACCTGCACGCCATAGTTCTCCAGCGGCTCCATGGTTTGCCCGTCTTCACTCTCGGGGCGGCCTTCAATGCCCATCATCATGGGAATGCTGGGGCCGTAAATGTCAGCGTCGAGCAGGCCCACGCTGGCGCCCTCGGCGGCCAGGGCCAGGGCCAGATTGACCGCCGTCGTGCTCTTGCCGACGCCACCCTTGCCGGAGGCCACCGCCACGATGTTCTTGACTTTTGGCAACAGCTGCACGCCGCGCTGCACCGCATGCGCCGCAATTTTCATGGTCACGTTGACCGAAACGTTGTTGACACCGGCCACCCCTTTGGCCACCGCGATCAACGCCTTGCGAATACCAGGAATCTGGCTTTTGGCCGGGTAGCCCAGCTCCACGTCAAACGCCACATCACCGTCGGTGAGGGTCAAATTCTTGATGCACTTGGAGGCGACAAAATCGGCTCCGGTATTGGGATCGAGCACGCTCTTGAGCGCATCCATCAGCGTCTGTTCTGTCAAATTCATTAATTTTCTCCTGAGGCGGGTAGTCTACCGAAGACTGTTTTGACCTTGTCTGGCTGGGCGAATTCGGGTTAACCCCCGCCGGATGCGCGACCCCACCGGCTGATAATCTTGACGTGCCCAACCTCCCCCCGTTGCCTGCAACCACTGGCCTTGTGCTGAGCGGCGGCGGCGCGCGCGCGGCCTATCAGGTCGGCGTGCTGGAGGCCATTGCCGACATCAGAAAAGCGGCCGGCGTGACCGGGCGCACCAATCCGTTTCCCATCATCACCGGCACCTCGGCCGGCGCCGTCAATGCCGCGGCACTGGCCTGCGGCGCGGATGATTTCGACACCACGGTGCGCCTCATCGCCGAGGTCTGGAGGAACATTCATGCCGAGCAGATCTACCGGTCCGACTCCTTCAGCATGCTGCGTTCAGGCGCCACCTTGATGGGCTTGCTGGCACTGGGCTGGGCGGTCGCCAGATGGCGTCACAAAAAGCCCCGCTCCTTGCTGGACAACTCGCCTCTTGTCGATTTTCTTGACCAATTGGTCCCGCTGGAGCGCCTGCCCGCACTCATTCGCATGGGCCACCTGCAGGCACTGGCGGTCACGGCATCAAGCTACAGCTCGGGCGAGCACATCACTTTTTTTCAGGGTGAGCAGCGGCTCATGCCCTGGGAGCGCTCGCAGCGGCGCGCGGTGCGCGACCGCATCACGCATGCCCACCTGCTGGCGTCGTCGGCCATTCCCTTTGTGTTTCCGGCCACACCTTTGCAAATTGACGGGCTGACCCACTATTTTGGGGACGGCTCCATGCGCCAGTCGGCGCCCGTGGCGGCGGCGATCCACCTGGGCGCGAGCCGCATTCTGGTGATTGGCGCCGGACGTATGCATGAACCCAGGAACGAGGCCTATCTGCACACCTCCAGCAGTTACCCGTCGTTGGCGCAGATCGCTGGCCACACCCTGTCCAACATCTTTCTGGACGCGCTGGCGGTGGACGTGGAGCGCATGCGCCGCATCAACCAGACCCTGTCGCTGGTGCCGCCCGAGGCGCGCTGCGGCAGTGCGCTGCGGCCGCTGGAGTTGTTGATGATTGAACCGTCGCAGCGGCTCGACACGATTGCCTCCCGCCACATTGCCGAATTGCCACCGGCGGTACGCACCATGCTGGGCGGCGTCGGCGTGTCAAGCAGCCCGGAAGATATCAAAGGCGGCGCACTGGCGAGTTATCTTCTGTTTGAGGGCGGCTACACCCGCGAATTGATGGCGCTGGGCCACGCCGACGCCATGCGGCAGCGCGTCGAGGTGTGCACTTTTTTTGGCTGGGTCGCGCCGGCGACCGCTGACCAGCGCGGCGAACTGCCTGACAAACCAGTTGTCGAGCGCCGGCTGGACCCTTTGCGTTTGCGCTGACCGCCCATTGACGGGCAGGGGTTTGCGCGCAAGGCTGGCGGGGCCAACGGCCAAGGTGCCTCAAAAAGAACTAAACCCTGTGTACGCAAGCGTACAGACGATTTCTTGACGGTTGCCTAACATTTAGCTTGCGAGTCACAAGGTGGCTCACAAGCGTTGAAATTTGTTTAACCACTCTGGGAACCCATCATGATTAACAAGAATCAAGTCAAAGGCACAGTCAAAGACATCGCAGGCAAAGTCCAGGAGGAAGCCGGCAAACTGGTCGGCAACAAGGAGCAACAAGCCAAGGGCCTGCAAAAGCAGGTCGAAGGCAAGGCAGAAAAGCGGCTCGGCGATGTCAAGGAAATTGTCAAAGATGCCAAAGAAGCGGTCAAGGATGCCGTTCACAAGCGTTGAACGGGGGTGGTGAGCGGCTTTTAGCTGCGACACCGCCAGGCGTAGCAGCCTCAGCTACAAGTTTGAAACAAGTGGCCCTGGCACGGGCGGGCTGTGTAGTGAGGACCGCAGCCGACTAAAATCAGCGGCTGTCTTTGAAAGCCCCGCTCCATGCCACGCCAACTCTTCGTCACCACCGCCCTGCCCTATGCCAATGGCAATTTCCACATTGGCCACATCATGGAGTACATCCAGGCCGACATCTGGGTGCGCTACCAGCGGATGATGGGCAACGCGGTGCATTTTGTCTGCGCCGACGACTGCCACGGCGCGCCGATCATGATTGCCGCTGAAAAGGTCGGTAAGACACCGCAGCAGTTTGTGGCCGACATTGCCAGCGGGCGCAAACCGTATCTGGACGGTTTCCATATTGGTTTTGACAACTGGCATTCCACCGACGGCGCGGAAAACCACGAACTGGCGCAGGCGATATACCGTGATCTCAAAGCCGCCGGCTTGATCAGCACACGCGTCATCGCCCAATTTTTCGACACCGAGAAGAACATGTTTTTGCCGGACCGCTTCATCAAGGGCGAATGTCCCAAGTGCGGCGCCAAAGACCAGTATGGCGACAACTGCGAAGAATGCGGCGCGGTGTACAGCCCGACCGAGTTGAAGAACCCGTACTCGGCCTTGAGTGGTGTCACCCCTGTGCTACGCGATTCGGAACATTACTTTTTCAAATTGTCGGACCCGCGGTGTGTTGAATTTCTGGAGCAGTGGACGACGGACACCAACCCGCGCGGTCAGTCGCGCCTGCAAGCCGAGGTCTACAACAAGATCAAGGAATGGCTGCTGCCCGATGCCGAGGGCAAGCGTGACCTGGGCGACTGGGACATCAGCCGCGACGCGCCCTACTTTGGCATCGAAATTCCCGATGCACCGGGCAAATATTTCTACGTCTGGCTGGATGCACCCATCGGTTACCTGGCTTCGCTGAAGAACCGTTTTATCAAGCTGGCCGGCGACGCAACAACGGGCGCGCGGCATTACGACGACTTCATGGCCGACCCGGCGACCGAGCAGTACCACTTCATCGGCAAGGACATCATCACTTTCCACACCCTGTTCTGGCCCGCGATGCTGCATTTCAGCGGCCGCAAAACGCCCAACGCGGTGTTTGTGCACGGCTTTTTGACGGTCAACAGCGAAAAAATGAGCAAGAGCCGCGGCACCGGCCTGGACCCGCTCAAGTACCTGAGCCTGGGCATGAACCCGGAGTGGCTGCGCTACTACCTGGCGACCAAACTGACGGCACGCAACGAGGACGTGGAGTTCAGCCCGGAAGATTTCATGGCGCGGGTCAACAGCGACCTGGTCGGCAAATACATCAACATCGCCTCACGCGCAGCCGGCTTTATTGCCAAGCGTTTTGGCGGCCAGTTGGGCGTCATTTCAGACGACGGGGCGGCGCTGCTGAAACAGATTCAGATTGAGCGCACCAGCATCGAGCAACTTTATGAGGCACGCGAATTTGCCAAGGCCTTGCGCGAGACCATGCTGCTGGCCGATCGGGTGAATGAATATGTGGATGCCAACAAGCCCTGGGAACTGGCCAAGCAAACCGGCATGGAGGCACGCCTGCACGATGTCTGCACGGTCTGCATCGAAGCCTTCCGGGCACTCACAGCCTACCTCAAGCCGGTGCTGCCCACGCTGGCGGCGCAGGTGGAAAATTTCCTGAATATCGAGCCGCTCACCTTTGCCAGCGTCAGTCAGACGCTGGGTGCGGTCCACCGCATTGGCGACTACAAGCACCTGATGCAACGCGTCGATGTCAAGCAACTTGAAGCATTATTTGAGGCTCCAGCCCCCGTGGAACCTGAATGTGTTGCTACTAAATCAATAGCACAAGGCGGCGAAGACATGGCCCCGGTGATCAGCATGGACGACTTCAGCAAGATCGACTTGCGTATTGCCAGGATCGTCAATTGCGAGGCGGTTAGTGGCTCCACCAAGCTCCTGCGCCTGACTTTGGATGTGGGCGAAGCCAACACCCGCAACGTCTTCAGCGGCATCGCGGGCAGCTACCAACCCGAGCAGCTGATCGGCAAACTCACCGTCATGGTGGCCAACCTGGCGCCGCGCAAAATGAAGTTCGGTGTCAGCGACGGCATGGTGCTGGCCGCCAGCCATGCCGACGAAAAAGCCAACCCCGGCATTTATATCCTGGAGCCGTTTGCCGGGGCCCTTGCGGGCATGCGGGTGCGTTGACGGGCGTAGAATCGCGCTCCTCATGGGCACGCTCCATTCCTTGAATTCACCGCGGTTAATGTCACCGCTCTCCAAGCGCAGACGCTGTTGCATGCGTCTTCGGCATTGCGGGCCACCCGCATTCGTTTGAACCCCTGGTGTTCAGATCGTTTGCGGTGTCCCCATGTTGCCTCTAGATTTTTCTCCTCATTTCGTCCTTCGGTTTGCATTTGAGCGCGCACCAGCGCCATGAACCAGCTCATTGAGGCGGTTCTGGTTCTAATGGCGGGTGGTGCTTTGGCGCTGCTGCCGGCGCGCAACATCGTGCGCGCCAGCGCCGGACTGGTGTCGCAGATGATTGCCATGGCCCTGGTCGGGTCGGTCGCGCTGCCAGTGCTGTTTGGCGGCCCGGATGTCACGGGTGACATGCCCTGGGCCTACCCCATCGGCACGCTGCATTTCAGGCTGGACGCGCTAGGCGCATTCTTTCTGAGCTGGTCCTTGCCCATGACGCTGCTGGGCAGCGTGTATGCGATGGGTTACATGCGCAAGTACTTTGACAGCCCACGCCACATCGGCGTGCACTTTGGCCTGCTCAACATGATCTCGCTCTCGTTCATTCTGGTGTACGTCGGCGAACATGCCGTCACTTTTTTGCTGGGCTGGGAAATAGCAGCGCTGTCGGCCTGGCTGCTGGTGATCTGGGACTACCCCAACCAGAAGGTGCGCTTTGCCGGCTTCAATTACCTGGTCTCCACCCATGTCGGCCTGATTTTCCTGGTGGCGGCGGTGATGATTCTCTACACCAACACCCAGTCGTGGTTTCTGGATGACTATGGCGACTGGATGAGCCAGAACCCAGGCACGGTGCGCAATACAGTCTTCTTGCTGCTGGTCACCAGCTTTGGCCTGAAATCAGCATTTTTCCCGTTTCATTCCTGGCTGCCGCGCGCCCATGCGGCCGCGCCGGCGCATGTCTCGGCATTGATGTCAGGCGTGATTCACAAAGCCGGGCTGTATGCGCTGGTGCATTTTTTGATGATCTCGGGCAAACCGGACGAGTGGATGGGTTGGTTCTTGATTGCGTTTTCCGTCACCTCGGCCGTGGTCGGTGGCCTCTATACCGTGGGCCAGCGCGACCTGAAACGCTTGCTGGGCTATTCATCGACCGAGAACGTCGGCATTGCCGGCATCGGCTTTGGCGTCGGCTGCCTGGGGCTGAGCTGGGACATGCCCACGCTGGTGGCACTTGGTTTTGGGGGCGGCTTGCTGCACGTGCTCAACCACGCGTTTTTTAAGTGCCAGTTGTTTTATGCGGCCGGCTGCGTTTACCAGATCAAGCATGTGATCGACATCGAACGCCTGGGCGGCCTGTTCAAGCTGATGCCGGTGACCGCCGTGTGTTTCATCATCGGCGGCGTGGCGATTTCTGCCTTGCCGCCGTTCAACGGCTTTGCCAGCGAGTTCCTGATCTATTCGGGCCTGTTCACGGGTGAAAGCATCAATATCTGGGCCAAACTCACGCTGGCCCTGACGGCCGCGGCGCTGGCCTTTGTCGGGGCCGTGTCGGCCCTGAGCATCACGCGCGCCTTTGGCGTGATTTTTTTGGGCAACGCGCGCGATGCCAGCCTGCCTGAAGCGCACGAAGCCAATGGCTGGATGCTGTTCCCCATGGTGGTCCATACCATCGGAACGGTGGCCCTGGGCGTGGCACCCACCTTGGGCTTTGCCCTGGTGGCGGCGCCCACAGCCCTGTTCCTGCATTTGACGCCCGATGCCGTGGCCCTTGATACCCTGCAGTCGGTCACCGGCACACTGCTGCGCATCGGCGCCATCTCGGCCGGATTGGTGGCCGTACTGGTCGTGGTGCTGGCGCTGGTGGGGTTGCGCGCACGCCTGAAACGACAAACACCCAGCCGCAACGCCACCTGGGGTTGTGGCTATGGCGCGCCCAATGCGCGCATGCAGTACACGGGTGGGAGTTTTTCGGCCGACTTTGCCGGCCAATTCAAAAACATCATGCTGATGCTCAAGCGGCAAAAAGCACCCGCCGGGTATTTCCCCCGTGACAGCTACGTGATCACTGACTGTGTGGATGCGGTCGAGCGGCGCCTGTTTGCGGTGATCAGCCACGGCGATGAATCAGCCAGCGACTTATCGCAAAAACTGCATGAAGACGACCCGCGCATCGCCTTTGCGGCCGGTCTGGCTGCCATCGTGGCCATCGGCGCGCTGGTGTTGCTGGCCGAGGGGGGCTTGCCTTGAATACGCTGCTGACCGTGACCCATGGGCTGCTGGTGCTGACCCTGCCGATTGTCTTGGTCGGGCTGGTCAACCGCACCAAGTCCTGGTGGGCGGGGCGCAAGGGGCCGCGCCTGTTGCAGTCGGCCTCTGACTTGCGGCGGCTGCTGGGCAAGCGCCCCATCATCAGCACCGTGGCCAGTCCGCTGTTTCGCTCAAGCGCCTATGTGGTGCTGGTCTGCGGCCTGGCGGCTGCCAGCATGGTGCCGATGCTGGGCCAGTTTGCACCGGTGCAGTTTTCGCACGATTTCGTCGTGGTCGCCTACACCCTGGGACTGGCGCGCATCGCGCTGATGATCTCGGCAATGGACGTCGGCAGCGCGTTTGAAGGCATGGGCGCGGCGCGGGAAGCGTCGTTTTCCACCTATGCCGAGCCGGCGCTGTTTCTGCTGATCGGCGCGGCAGGCGCCGCCACCGGCATGAGCAGCTTTGCCGACCTGATTGGACAGCTGCACACAACGCCTTACTTCCCGGTCATCGTGTTCCCGCTGGTGTTGGCCCTGCTGATTCTGTTGCAGACGGAAGCCGCCCGGTTGCCGGTGGACGACCCACTGACGCACCTGGAACTGACCATGATCCATGAAGTCATGATTCTGGACCACAGTGGCCCGGAGCTGGCCGCCATGCAATACGCCGCCGCGCTGAAGATGACCCTGTACGCGGGTCTGATTGCCGCCCTGATCAATCCCATGGACCCGCAGGTAGCCCCCGTTGCCGCCATTGGGGTGTCGCTGGGCCTGATGCTGCTGGTGGCGCTGCTGGTGGGTTGCATCGAGTCACTGACCGCCCGGCTGCCGATGCGCTGGGTCACGCGCTACGTGCTGATTGGCTCGGGCGCGGCGCTCGTCAGTATGGTGGTGGTCGGATTGGGAGCCAGCGGCTTATGACACTACCTTTGATCCTGTGCCTGGTGGCCACCGTGATTCCCGTCTTCTTTGGCAAGATCCACGTGGCTCCCGCCTGGCTGAGCCTGCAGGCACTGGCGCTGGGCTGGATCAGCATGACCCGTCATTCGGAGCTGTCGCTGCATGTGCTGGCCTTGGGGCTGGAGGTGCTGCTGGTGCGCGCCTGGCTGGTGCCGACCTTGCTGCGCCGGGCCCTGTCCGGGCACAGTGCCGCACGGCAGGACCTGATGCCCTCCAACCTGTTTGCCTGGGGCGTGGCCATCAGCCTGATCATTCTGGCGTTCCGCTTTGGCGACGGTGCCCGCGCTGACGTGCGCGCGCTCACGCTGGGCGTGGTGGCGGCCACCGTCATGATTGCCTTTTTGATTTTGGCCACCAACCGGGAACCCGCCGCCCAGCTGGTCGGCTTGTTGTTCATGGAAAACGCCTTGGCGCTGTTTGAGTCGCTGATGCCCGAGCCCTGGCCGCTGCCGGTGCACCTGGCGGTCAGCGGCGTGTACATCCTGACGGTGGCGGTGGGCAGTTGGCTGGTGCGTGGGCACAGCCCGGCCCCAGTGGCGCCCAGCGCCTTGAAGGACATGGCATGAGCGCGCTCGCTTCCCCCTCCTCCGCCGTCCTGACGGCGTCGCCAGACCAGGTGGCACCCGACACAAGGTGGGTCGCTCCCGCCCTGGTGGCTGTCGCACTGATCAACTGGCTGGCCTCGGTGGCCTTGTTCATCACGCATCCGCTGGCGGAACTGCCGCTGTACTTTGCCAGGCGCTATCTGGTGCTCGACGCCACCTCGCTGCTTTTTGTGGTGCTGGTCAACACGGTGTTTCTGGGGATCAGCGTTTATATCTTGTCGCGCGAACACACATCAAACGTCCTGTCCCATGACATCCGCTCGCGTGCGGGTCTGATGCTGGCCTTCATGTTGATCATCAACCTGGGCGTCATGTCCAACCACCTCATTCTGATGTGGGCGCTGATCGAGCTCAGCACCTTGTGCGCGGCACCCCTGGTGGCGCGCGGTGATGCAGCCTCACCCAAAGGGGTGGCCTGGCGCTACATGCTGTACTCGGCCATGACGCTGTCAATCACCTTTCTGGGCTTCATGTGTCTGGCCCAATCAGCCGATTTGCGCGGCATCGACATCAGCTTTTCGGTTGATCAACTCGGACAGGCACTGACCACCAACAGTGATGGCTGGCAACGGCTGGGTTTGTCCTTCATGCTGTTTGGGCTGGGTGGCAAGCTCGGTCTGGCGCCGCTCTACAGCTGGATGCCCGAAACCTACGAAGCCGCGCCCACCAGCACCAGCGCGCTGCTGGCGGCGGTGCAGTTCAACATCAGTGTGGTGGCGGTGTTTCGTATTCTGCAGGTGTTTCAGGGCTTCGAGTCCCATTTTGTGTCCCAGGAGCTGCTGCTCATGGGCTATCTGTCGCTGGTCGTGGCTGCGGTGCAGGTGATGGCCGTGCGCAATTACAAACGTCTGATCGCCTATGCCTGCGTCAGTTCCTCCGGCGTCATCGCCTTGGGTCTGTCGGTCGGCAAGGCGGCGGCCTATGGCGTCGTGCTCTACATCGTCAGCAATGCCTTTGTGAAGTCGCTGCTGTTTTTGACCGCGGGACGCTTGCGCGCGGTCTACGGCACGAACGATGTCGCCCCGCTGAGCGGCGTGATCCGGGTCATGCCGTTTTCTGGCTTGCTGTTTGCCGTGGGCATTTTTGCCTTGCTGGGCTTTCCGCCGTTTGCCAGTTTTCTGGCCGAGATGATGATCCTCTCAGGCATCGTGCAAGCGGGTAACCTGATGGCGTTCACGCTGATGTGTGTGATGCTGACCATCATTTTTGTGGCAACCGGGCGCACGGTGTTCCCGATGCTGTGGGGGGCCTCCAAACGCGAAGGGCCACCGGTGCACGAATCCTGGATCGCGGCCCTGCCCAAGCTGGGGTTTGTCTTCATCCTGATCATGCTCGGCACCTACGCCCCCAAACCCATCACCCAATTGCTGATTGCGGTGGCGCAGTCGATTGGCGGTTAACCATGACAACGGCACAAGCCCTGACACTGTTCCCCTTGCGCGATGTTGCCGCGACCAGCCTGCAGGAGCTGATGCAGCTGTGCGGCCAGCGCCTGCAAGCCGGGGAGCGCTTGCTGACTCTGTTTGGCAGGCCGGCGCCGGAACTTGGGGCGAACATCATCATGGTCACTGCGGTGTTGCAGCCCGCGCAGGGTGCGCTGGTCATCCTGCGCGCCACGGCACTGCGCGGCGAACACTACCGCTGCCTCACCGCCCAACATCCGGCGGCGCAGATTTTTGAGCGCGAACTGTGGGAACAGACCGGTTTGTTCCCCGACGGCCACCCCTGGCTCAAACCCGTTCGCTTTGAGGGCGAGCGCCAGCAGCGCATGACGGATTACCCTTTCTTCAAGGTGCGCGGGCAGGAGGTGCATGAAGTCGGTGTCGGACCGATTCACGCCAGCGTGATCGAGCCCGGGCATTTCCGCTTCATGTGCCTGGGTGAAAATGTTCATCACCTGGAAATTCAGTTGGGTTACCAACACCGCGGCGTGGAAGGCCTGCTGCTGCGCCGCCCGGTGTGGCAGCTCACCCCGCTGGTGGAGTCGATTTGCGGCGACTCGGCCGTGGCCTACGCCTGGGGCTATTGCGCCGCGCTGGAATTTATGTCAAATCAGCCTCTAGCCCCCGCAGTACATGCGTCACGTGCTATCGCTTTAGAGATGGAGCGCATCGCCATGCACCTGGCAACGCTGGGTGGCATGGCCACTGACATTGCCTTTTTGCAGGGGGGTGCCACCTACGGCCGCCTGCGCACCGCCATCATCAACGCCAGCCAGCGTGTCTGCGGCAACCGCTTTGGCCGCGGCTGGATTCGACCCGGCCAAGCCAAACCGCTGTCGGAGGCGCTGCAGCAGGACCTGACGCAAACCCTGAGGGCGTTTGCCCCGGACTTTACGCAAATCAACCAGTTGATGCTGGCAGCGCGCAGCGTCCAGGCCCGGTTGCACGGCACCGGCACAGTCAGTCAGCAGGCCGCGCTGGACCTGGGTCTGACCGGGCCGGTGGCGCGCGCCAGCGGCGTGGCATTGGATGCCCGCAGCCAATGGCCCGGTGTGGCGTACGGCCACGCGCCCTTGTCCATGGTGACCGAGCCCGGCGGCGACTGCTGGGCGCGCATGCGGCTGCGCATGCGCGAGGTCGATGCCTCGGTGGCCTGGCTGCTCCAACTGCTGAGCGACACCACGCTGAACTTGAGCCAGGCGGGTCAAGCCCAGCGCAGCATCCCGGCCGCACTGCCGGCTGAAGCACTGTGCGTGTCGCTGGTGGAGGGCACACGCGGGCCGGTGCTGCAGGTGCTTGAGACATCGGCCAAAGGTGAACTGCGGCACTACAAGGTGCAGGACCCATCAACAGCCAACTGGTTCGGTTTGGCGTTTGCCATGCGCGACAACGCCATTTCTGACTTTCCCATCTGCAACAAGAGTTTTGACCTCTCCTACTGCGGCAACGATTTGTAGGATGCCCCATGTTTAAGTCCATCGCGGTTCGAAAATCCCAGGGCACGCAATACATTCCTGATCTGCGCGCAGCCACACCGGGCGGGTTTCGGGGCAAGCCCGTGATCAGCGATGCCGCGTGCGCTGATGCGTGCCAGGCCTGCGTGCAGGTCTGCCCAAGCCGCGCCATCAGGCTGGAACCCACGCAGCCCGACCCGGTCCATATTGACTTGGGTCGCTGCGTGCTGTGTGGCGACTGCGAGCCAGTCTGCCCCAGCCGGAAATTGAGCTTCAACAATGATGTCAAGCTGTGCGCCACCAGCCGCGAGGCCCTCACGGTCAGCAGCGCCCACCCCAACCTTGACCCCATCAAAGTGTCTGCGGCGTTGCACAAGCGCTTTGGCCGCTCGCTCAAACTGCGCTCGGTGTCAGCCGGCGGCTGCAACGGCTGCGAGATGGAAATCAACGCCCTCTCCAACGTCAACTTCGACCTCGGCCGCTATGGCATCGACATCGTGGCCTCACCACGCCATGCCGACGCGCTGGTGCTGTCCGGCCCCATCACCCGCAACATGGCAGAAGCCCTGCAAGTTTGCTGGGATGCCATTCCCGAGCCGAAACTGGTCATTGCCGTGGGAGCCTGCGCCATTTCGGGCGGTGTGTTTGCCGACAGCGATGCGCTGGACCGCCAGTTTCTGGACAACTTCAAACCGGCGCTGTATGTGCCGGGCTGCCCGGCGCATCCGCTGACGTTTATTTCGGGCATCATGGACTTGCTGGGCATTGCGGGGTAGGTCGAGGCTTCATTCAACAAAGACACCGCTCCGACCGGGCTCGATTCGTTTGGCTGGATGGCTGGAAAAGACACATACCTGACTTTCGCGCCGCTCGAAAGTTGACGATCAACGTACCAAGTCACAGGGGTTAGATGACCTTCGCGCAGGTCCGCTAGACTACCGGGAAAGTCCTCGGGCGGTGATCTTCATCAGTAGCGTTGCCTGTAGTCAGCTTCAATTGACGCGAGCTCGGCGAGTTGGTCCAGAACCAACATGCCGGACGAAAGCAAGCAACTTGTTTTCTTCGGATCGTCCCAGCCGGCGCCACCATGCTTTCCTCCATGAAAGAGATTGTTTCGGATGGTTTTCAGCAGGCGAACAACTTTTTCTAGTTCTGATTTGCAGTTGGACAGGTCAACGGCTTTCCAGGCGAGTTGATTGTTTTCTGCCACCACTTGGGCCTCTGGGCTCGCCTTCAACAAGGCATATGCTTGCTCAGAAGGTGTGTAATTTGTTTCAAACTTTGTGACAAACTCATCCCAACCCGGCTCAGCTCTTGATCCGCCAACATGACACTTGAGAAATTCGTTTTCCTTGAGGGCGTACTCGAAGCGAGAGAACCAATAAAAAAAATTGAACGCGAGGTACGTTATATCAGCGGGAATTTCTTCTTTGCGCATATCAGTGTTGTCATTGCTTCCACTTCACTACAGCGTATGCTTGGCAAGATGTAACGCCTGATAAGCCATTACGCCCCATAGAAATTCCTGGACTAACCCGCTGACGCGCGAACTGGTTCGCCAGTCCAGCAGGCTACCTCGGACTTTTCAGCAATCTCCTTTTGCAGGACGATGGACTCGCTGCTCGCAGCACTTCATCCCTTCAATCCGTAAAGGAGCATTGCCATGACACCGCTACGCCAGCGGATGCTCGAAGACATGAGCATCCGCAACCTCGCCGAGAACACCCAGCAGTCGTACCTTCAGCAGATCTCGTCCTATGCCAAACATTTCCACCGATCGCCTGAGGTTCTCGGACCTGAGGATGTTCGCACCTATCAGGTGTACCTGACTGCCGAGCGCAATCTTTCAGCCACCAGCGTCGGCATCGCGACGGCGGCGTTGCGCTTCCTCTACAGGGTAACGCTCAAACAGAACTGGGCGCCTGACGAGATTCCGATGCCCAAGAAGCCGTTCAAACTTCCGGTGGTCTTGAGCCCCGAGGAAGTCATGCATTTCCTGGATTGCGTCGACAGCGTTAAGCACAGGACCCTTTTGATGACGGCATACGCCGCTGGCCTTCGGGTATCCGAGGCCACGCACTTGAAGGTGACCGATATCGACAGCCAGCGCATGGTGCTGCGAGTTGATCAAGGCAAAGGACGCAAGGACCGTTTCGTGATGCTCTCGCCCCGGCTGCTCGATGTGCTGCGTGCGTACTGGAAACTTGAACGTCCCAAGCCTTGGCTGTTTCCGGGAGGAATCCCCGGTCAGCCGATCACCAGGAGCGCCGTCGAGCAGGTCTGTCAAAAAGCCCACCGTGCCGCTGGCATCACAAAGCCTATCACCCCGCACTCTTTGCGTCACGCGTTTGCAACGCACCTGCTGGAGTCTGGAACCGACGTTCGCACCATCCAGTTGCTACTGGGACATCGCAGCCTGGCCACCACCTCGCGCTATTTGAAGATCGCCACCAGCACCGTGTGTGCCACGGTCAGCCCATTCGATCTGCTACCCAAAGCGGACACGCTGCAACCGACGGTCAGTCCGCAGGTTCATTTTTGAGGACCAGCGGTGCGCCCTGTCGGGCTGGAGGTGGCGGATATATTTCGTCAGGTCGGCCCCTCCTATCGTGAAGACCATGACGCGGCACTGAGCCGCGGGCAGCGCCGCGTCATGAGTGCCATCGAGCAATGTCGCACCACGGCGTTGGGCGGCCACGTCGAGCAGTGCGATTCCTGTGGGCACCAGCGCATCGCATTCAACAGTTGCAGGAATCGGCACTGCCCAAAGTGTCAGTCGCTGGTGCGTGCACAGTGGCTTGAGGACCGCCAGTCTGAGCTGCTGCCAGTGGAGTATTTCCACGTGGTATTCACCGTGCCGCAGGAGATTGCCGCGATCGCGTACCAGAACAAGACCGTGGTGTACGACATCCTGTTTCGAGCCACCGCCGAGACGCTGCGCACCATCGCTGGCGACGCCAAACATCTGGGCGCCGAGATCGGCTTTATCGCCATCTTGCACACCTGGGGGCAGAATCTGCTGCATCACCCGCATCTGCACTGCGTGGTGCCAGGCGGTGGAATAGCGCCGAACGGTGAGCGCTGGATCTCGTGCCGTCCAGGCTTCTTCTTGCCAGTGCGGGTTCTGTCCCGGTTGTTTCGCCGACTGTTCATCGCTCAGTTGCAACTGGCCTTCGATCACGGCGAGCTGCAATTCTTCAACAGTCTTGAGGCGCTGCGCAATCGCGTTGACTTCGCCAAATATCTGGCGCCGGCATCGCGTGCCGAGTGGGTGGTCTACGCCAAGCCGCCTTTCGGCGGCCCCAAGCAGGTGCTGGAATATCTTGGCCGTTACACCCATCGCGTGGCGATCTCCAACAACCGCCTGCGCGAGTTCAGCGATGGAGCAGTCACATTCGCCTGGAAGGACTACCGCCACGAGTCGCGCAACAAAACCATGCGCCTGGACGCACACGAGTTCATTCGCCGCTTCTTGCTGCATGTTCTGCCATCTGGATTCCAGCGAATCCGCCACTACGGGCTGCTGGCCAATCGCTATCGGGAGGTCAGGCTGAACCATTGTCGGGACTTGCTGGCGGCACCAGCGCCGGTGGTGGTGCCGCTCGATGCGCAGGACTACCGCGACCGCTATCAGCGCCTCACAGGCGTGTCGCTGCGTGACTGCCCCCATTGCGGGCATGGACAGATGGTGCGCATCGAAACTTTCCTGCCAGGGACCTTGCCACGCGGACCGCCGCCCACTGCACCATGAATCCAAACTTGGCCACATTCACCATCGCTTCTCGGTCGGCATCTCGAAGCGATAGCTACCACTTTGTCTGCTCTCGCAGCCTCCTGGGGATGGCGGCGCGCCACTCCGAAAAATTATCCACGACGGGCACGCAAAAGCCGCACAATCTTCGGTTGCACGCCAGCCTTGTGCAACTCAACTGCCAGTATTTTCCGATCCATGCGCCGCCAATGCGTGTGCTGCGGATTCAATACCCATAGCACGCCACCGTCTCGAGTGGCGGCTTAGTCCAACGGGATCTTTTGCCTACCGTTCGCGGAACGGCCGCCCCAGTTTTGATTCAGCTCTTTAGCCCGCGACCGCCAGGCAAAAGACTCTCTGCA
>NZ_JBAQMD010000012.1:0-7261 GCF_049302455.1 Rhodoferax ferrireducens
GATCTACGTTTACGACGAAGACGGCGACACCGCCGGCGATAGCCAGGGGCGTGGCCGCAGTTCAAATCAGGAATATTTTGCCAAGGCGGTGCGGGCTATTTACGCGTTGGTGGGCGACACCACGGAGCACGGCTTTGTGTTTCGGGTTGATCTGGCGCTGCGACCCAACGGCAATTCAGGGCCACCTGCCGTGTCGCTGGACGCGCTGGAACAATACCTGCATGTGCAGGGCCGGGAGTGGGAGCGATTTGCCTGGCTCAAGAGCCGGGTCGTGGCCCCGCTGGGCTGTGTGGCGGACGGCTCGACCCTGGCCTTGCGCAGCGTGGTGATGCCGTTTGTGTTCCGGCGTTATCTTGACTACAGCGTGTTTGATGCGTTGCGCGTGCTGCACCGGCAGATTCGCGAGCATGCCAGCAAACGCAGCGCCGGGCACCCGGAGCGGGCCAACGACGTCAAGCTGTCGCGCGGCGGCATTCGTGAAATCGAGTTCATTGTTCAATTACTGCAGGTGGTGCGCGGCGGGCAATTTCCCGAGCTCAGAACGCGTGCCACGCTCAGAGCGCTGCCGCGGCTGGTTAAAGCGGGACTGATGCCGAAAAGCACGGCGCAGGCACTGGCCGATGCCTATGTCTTTTTGCGCCAGGTCGAGCACCGTATTCAGTACCTGGACGACCAGCAAACCCATGTGTTGCCCACGCAGGACCAGGACCTGGCCTGGATCGCCAGCACCCTGGGTTTTGCCACCGCGTGCCAGCTCTTGCACCAGCTCGACGCGCACCGCGAAGTGGTGGCCGAAGAATTTGACAAACTGCTCGGCGGCGGGGCGGATCAGAACTGCAAGGGCTGCAACGGGGGCAATGGCGCCAAGTCGGCCGCCGCGCCCGGCTTTGACGACGTGCTGGAACAACTGACGGATCAGTTCCGCCAGCGGGTGGCCAACTGGCGCGAGCACCCGCGGGTGCTGGCTTTGAAAGAAGAATCGCGCACCCGGCTGCTGCGTCTCATTGCGCGCACCGCCCAGTGGGTGCGCGAAGGCCGAGCCACGGAAGCCGCTGCCGTGCGCCTGGTGGACTGGATGGAGCCGCTCTTACGGCGTGAAAGCTACCTGGCCCTGTTGCTGGAGCGACCCAATGTGCACGAGCGCTTGCTGCGCCTGCTCGACGCGGCGCGCTGGCCGGCGCGCTATTTGCTGCTGCACCCGGGGGTGATTGATGAATTGGCCAGCGCCGACTTCCTGGACGAGCGCTTCTCTGCCAGTGACTTCGAGCATGAACTCGATCACCGACGTGCCGCCTTGGCGGGCACCGGCGAAGACGACGACGAGACCCTGCTCAATTTGCTGCGCCGCGCGCACCACGCCGAGGTGTTTCGTACCCTGGCGCGCGATGTGGAAGGCAAGTTGACGGTCGAGGCCGTCGCCGATGACTTGAGTTCACTCGCTGAGGCGGTCCTGCGTGTGACTACCCGCTGGTGCTGGAGTCGCCTGAAGAACAGGCACCGGGAAACACCACAATTTGCCATCATCGCCTACGGCAAGCTCGGCGGCAAGGAACTTGGCTATGGCAGCGATCTTGACCTTGTGTTCGTCTTTGACGACGATGATGAGCGCGCTCCGGAAGTCTATGCCAGCCTGGTGCGCAAATTGATCAACTGGCTGACGGTTAAAACCGGCGAGGGCGACCTGTACGAGATAGACACCGCCTTGCGTCCCAACGGCAATGCCGGGCTCTTGATCACCAGCTTTGACGCCTACGCCAACTACCAGCAGCAGCGTGGCTCTAACACTGCCTGGACCTGGGAGCACCAGGCCATGACGCGGGCCCGGTTTGTGCTGGGCGACGACACGCTGCGCCAGCGTTTTGATGTCATTCGCAAATCGGTTATCTCCGCGCCGCGCCAGGCAGAGGGCCTGAAAACAGAAATCAAGGCGATGCGGGAGCGGCTGCGCGACGCCCATGCTGGCAAAGAGGGGTATTTTGACGTCAAGTACAGCCCCGGCGGCATGATTGATGCGGAATTCGTCATGCAGTATTTGGTGTTGTCGCAGTCGGCGCAGCTACCCGAGTTGCTTGACAACTTGGGCAACATTGCCCTGCTTGAGCGCGCGGAAGTGATGGGCCTGTTGCCCGTCGGTGTCGGCCATGCGGCGGCCAGCGCCTACCGTACCCTGCGCCAGGTGCAGCACCGCGCACGGTTGAATGATGAGCCCTACCAGATTCGTCTGCCGCAACTGCAGGCCGAGCGCGATGCGGTGCTGGCGCTGTGGCACGCGGTGTTCGGCGCCGCGCTCCCTTGAGTCCCGGCCTGGCTGGGTCCGGGTTTGCCCATTTGCTGATTTGGATCAAGCGCAGACAGAAAGATTCTCTTGACAGGGTTAAATCTGCACAAACGCTACATTTAGTGGTTAATATCTTGCTCCGCACTACCTATAGTGTTTTAGGGGAACAAGATGAGCGCAACAAAGCCACCCGTTTTCAGTCACATCATCAAGCGCGACGGCGGCATCAAGCCGTTTGACGGCGCCAAAATAGCCCACGCCCTGGCACGCGCTGCCCAGGTCAGCGGCGAGTTTGACGACACCGAGGCGCAGCGACTGACCCACTACCTGGTGCTTCCCAAAATCAAGGTACACGGTCAAGTCACCCCGCACATTGAGCAGATTCAAGACGCGGTCGAATCCGCCCTGTTCGACGCCGGTTACCCCAAGACGCTGCGCGCCTACATCGTTTATCGCGAGCAGCATCACAAATTGCGCAGCGATCGCAAAACCCTGGTGGACGTGGAGTCCAGCATGAACGAGTACCTGCAGCAGTTGGACTGGCGCGTCAACGCCAATGCCAACCAGGGCTACTCGCTCGGTGGACTGATACTCAACGTCTCGGGCAAGGTCATTGCCAATTACTGGCTCAATCACGTCTACCCGCCCGAAGTCGGCGCCGCGCACCGCAGTGCCGCCCTGCACATCCACGACCTGGACATGCTGGCCGGTTATTGCGCCGGCTGGTCGCTGCGCACGCTGCTGCATGAAGGCCTGAATGGCGTGCCGGGCAAGGTCGAATCGGGGCCCCCAAAGCACCTGTCGAGCGCGGTCGGACAGATCGTCAACTTCCTGGGCACGCTGCAGAACGAATGGGCCGGGGCGCAAGCCTTCAGTTCGTTCGACACCTACATGGCACCTTACATCCGGCAGGACAGCTTGAGCTACGACGAGGTCCGCCAGAGCCTGCAAGAGCTGATCTACAACCTCAATGTGCCCTCGCGTTGGGGCACGCAAACGCCTTTTACCAACCTGACGTTTGACTGGGTCTGTCCGGAAGATTTGCGCGAGCAAATTCCCGTGATTGCGGGAAAGGAGATGGCGTTCAGCTACGGTGAACTGCAGCCTGAGATGGACATGATCAACCGCGCCTACATTGAAATCATGATGGCCGGGGATGCCAAGGGCCGGGTCTTCACCTTCCCGATTCCGACCTACAACATCACCGAAGACTTTGACTGGTACAGCACCAATGCAGAGCTGCTGTTCGAAATGACCGCCAAATACGGTCTGCCCTACTTCCAGAATTTCATCAATTCGGAACTCAAGCCCAACATGATCCGCTCCATGTGCTGCCGCCTGCAACTGGACCTGCGCGAGCTGCTCAAGCGCGGCAACGGCCTGTTCGGCTCGGCCGAGCAGACCGGCTCGCTCGGGGTGGTCACGATCAACTGCGCGCGCTTAGGGTATCTGCACATGGGCGACGAAGCGGCCCTGCTGGCAGCGCTTGACGCCCTGCTGGAGCTGGGCCGGGACAGCCTGGAGATCAAGCGCAAGGTGATCCAGCGCCACATGGACAATGGCCTGTTCCCCTACACCAAGCGCTACCTGGGTACGCTGCGCAACCACTTCTCCACGCTGGGGGTCAACGGCATCAACGAGATGATCCGCAACTTCACGCAGGACAAGTACGACATCAGCGGCGAGTGGGGTCACGCCTTTGCCGTGCGCCTGCTCGACCATGTGCGCGCCCGCATGCTCGAATTCCAGGACCAGACCGGCCACATGTACAACCTGGAGGCCACTCCAGCCGAAGGCACGACCTACCGCTTTGCCAAGGAAGACGCCAAACAGTTCCCGGACATCCTGCAGGCGGGCACCAAGGACATGCCCTACTACACCAACTCCAGCCAACTGCCGGTGGGCTTTACCGACGATCCGTTTGAGGCGCTGGAACTGCAAGACGATCTGCAGCGCAAGTACACCGGCGGCACCGTCTTGCACCTGTACATGACCGAGCCCCTGAGCAGCGCCGAGGCCTGCCGCCAACTGGTCAAGCGTTCGCTGTCGCGTTTTCATCTGCCCTACATCACCGTGACGCCCACCTTCTCGATCTGCCCGAAACATGGCTACCTGGGCGGACGTCATGACTTTTGCCCCAAATGCGACGCCGACCTCATTTCGCGCAAACAACTCGAAACCAATACCCAAGGAGACTGACATGACCGATCTAAGCGAACAACAATTACTGACCCGCCAAGCTGTCGTGCTGCGCGACGACGAACGCCAGCGCTGCGAGGTGTGGACCCGCGTGATGGGCTACCACCGCCCCATGTCGTCCTTCAACACCGGCAAAAAAGGCGAGTTCCATGAGCGCACTTACTTTGATGAGCGCTGCTGCAGCCCGAGTCAGCCCGGCGCCTGATCGGGTCGACGCGTCGGCGGCCGGCGCGCCAGCGCTCACCCTCAAAGTAGGCGGCGTCACGCCGTTCAGCGCGACCGACTATCCCGGCAAACTCGCCGCCGCAGTGTTTGTCCAAGGCTGCCCCTGGCGCTGCGGCTACTGCCACAACCCGCATCTGCAGCCACGCACCGGCAGCAGCCCGGTGTCATGGAGCGCCGTGCTTGACTTATTGAAGCGGCGCGTCGGGCTGATTGATGCCGTCGTCTTCAGCGGCGGCGAGCCGACCATGGACCCCGGTCTGGCAGACGCCATACGTGCGGTGCGCTCACTCGGTTTTGGCGTTGGCCTGCACAGCGCCGGCATGTACCCGCGCCGTTTGGCCGAGGTGTTGGCGCTGGTGGACTGGGTCGGCCTGGACGTCAAGTCTTCATGGCCGGGCTACGACGCCATCACCGGTATCTTTGATAGTGCGCGTCAGGCGCGTGCCGGCGCAGAGTTGGTGCTCGCCAGCGGCATCGCGCACGAATTTCGCACCACGGTGCATCCCGCGCTGCACACCGAAGCCGACATCCTGGCGCTGGCGAAAACCTTGCAGGCCATGGGAGTGCGCCACTATGTGCTGCAGGTATTTCGCGCGACCGGCTGTGGCGATGCCCGGCTCAATGCCGGGTCCACCCTGGGTTACCCCGGCGCCAAGCTGCTGGCCCAGGTGGCGGCCCTGTTTGACAGCTTTACCTTGCGCCAAGCCTGACGGTGCCAAGTAGTAACATCAGCCAATCAGGGTAAACCCTGATCACTTTTGTCCTTATTTGAAAGCTGGATCAATGACCATGAAACTTGCCATCTCTTATCCCATGTCACTTCGCCTGACCGCCGCTGCCGCGTTGGGCCTGACGGCTGTCGTGGCCTTTGCCCAGGATGTCCAGATCGTCCGCATCGCCCACGCCGGCCCAACGTCTGGCGGCATTGCCCATATTGGCAAGGACACCGAAAACGGCGTACGCCTCGCCATCGACGAGCTGAATGCGCAGGCGCTTGTGATTGGCGGCAAGAAGATCAAGTTCGAACTGGCCGCCGAGGACGACGCGGGTGACCCGCGCCAGGCCACCACGGTGGCGCAGAAGCTGTGCGACTCCCATGTGGCGGGCGTGGTGGGCCACCTGCAGTCGGGCACCACCATCCCGGCCTCCATGGTCTACAACAAGTGCGGCCTGCCGCACATCACCGCAGCCGCCACCAACCCGGACGTGACCAAGCACGGCTACCCGACGACGTTTCGCCTGATCGCGAACGACAACGCGCTGGGCGCGGCGCTGGCGTACTTTGCCCATGACGCGCTCAAGCTCAAGACGGTCGCCGTCATCGACGACCGCACGGCTTACGGCCAAGGCCTGGCCGATGTGTTCAAGGCCACGGCCCAGCAAAAGGGCATGCGGATCGTGGCCGAGGAGTTCACCAATGACAAGGCGACCGACTTCATGGCCATCCTGACGGCCATCAAAAGCAAAAAACCCGACGCTATCTTCTACGGCGGCCTCGACGCCCAGGCCGGCCCGATGCTGCGCCAGATGGAACAGCTTGGCATGAGCAATGTCAGATACTTCGGTGGCGACGCCCTGTGCACCGAAAAACTGCCGGAGCTGTCAAGCAAGGCGGGCACATTGAAGAACGTGATCTGCGCCACCGGCGGAGCATCGGTGCAAAAGATGCAGGGCGGCGCTGCCTGGAAGAAGAAGTACGACGCCCGCTTCCCCGGCCAGTTCCAGATCTACAGCCCTTACGCCTACGATGCCACCTTCGTCCTGGCGGACGCCATGAAGCGTGCCAACTCGGTGGACCCCAAGGTCTATGTGCCTTTTATTGGCAAGACCCACTACAAGGGCGTGACCGCCAACATCGCGTTCACGTCCAAAGGCGAGCTGACGAAGCCGAGCGTCACGCTCTACACCTACAAGGACGACGTGCGCGCCGCGCTGAACTGACCGTCTGCGACCCTGCAGGCAATAAAAAAGGACTTGGCATTTCTGCCGATGTCACTGGAAGCATAAATGTGCCGAGCCTGAAAGCAATTGCGTGCCACTTGTTTGCTGGTTCCGAATCAGATTTGACGGGACTGTCGGATCTATACAAGGAGATTGGGTGACAGCCGCAGCGCGAGAATAGCAGTAGTGCTGTTTCGACAAGAAATTGTCAATTGACAAAAACCTGTCAGAAATTGTCGGTTGACGAGCTTCGCCAATCAACCCTGGCAACCGCATGCATGGCGCCAAGGTCATCGAGTTCAAGCCCGACCAGCTCATGGTTCATGCATCCCATGACGGCAAGTACAAATGGATTCGCTACGCTGCTGTTGGATTCGACCCATCGGTAAGGGCCCCACAGCAATCCAAAGAGGTCCTGCCACGCAGAGAAGACTTTGCAGTCGGCGACACAGTGAGCTTCGAGGGGCGCGATCTGATCCGCAAGTTTGGCAATGGCCCAAAGAACCCAACTTGACGACGTCAACAACCCGCTGCACGAAGCCTATGCCTGCCTGCTTGCCAACGGCCTGGACGGCGCTGGCGAAGCCCTGCGCATCCTGGTCAACGAGGCCTCGCGCA
>NZ_JBAQMD010000013.1:0-17272 GCF_049302455.1 Rhodoferax ferrireducens
TCCATACCAATGCAAATGTCAAACTTCTACTGTCACCCCGGCACAGCCGGGGGATTACCTATTGGATTTAGTAACAATGGCAGGACTATAGTCCAGCCACGCTGATCGAACAAGCGTAATTTCCCGCAGGCCCGCACCCAGCACCCTGCATCAGAGCGACCCCACCGACCCGCAAGGTCAAACCCAACGAGGAGCAACCGAATGAAAATGTCGACCACCCTGCTGCTGAGCAGCCTGACCCTGGCCACCAGCGCCGTTCTCGCTGCTGACCAGCCTGTCATTGGCCTGATCACCAAGACCGAAACCAACCCGTTTTTTGTGAAGATGAAAGAAGGCGCACAAGTTGAAGCCAAGAAGATGGGGGCCAAGCTGCTCAGCGCCGCTGGCAAGGCGGACGGCGACACCGCGGGCCAGATCACCGCGATTGAAAACATGGTGGCCGCCGGTGCCAAAACCATTCTGATCACCGCCAGCGGCGATGCCATTGGCCCGACGGTGAAAAAAGTGCAGGCCAAAGGCGTGCAGGTGATTGCGCTGGACAGCCCGTTTGAAGGCGCTGATGCCCTGTTTGCCACCGACAACTACAAGGCGGGTGTGCTGATTGGCCAATATGCCAAGGCCGCTTTGGGCAACAAGCCGGCCAGGATTGCCATGCTCGATTTGTTCCCTGGCCACCCGGTGGGTGCGCAACGCCACAACGGCTTCATGACCGGCTTTGGCTTGAAGGCCAATGATGCCAAGTCCAATGAACTCTCCAAAACCGCAGAAACGGTTTGCGCCGGCGACACCGACGGCAATCAGGCCAAGGGCCAGACCGCCATGGAAAACTGCCTGCAAAAGAACCCCGACATCAACGTCGTCTACACCATCAATGAACCCGCTGCTGCCGGCGCCTACAACGCGCTGAAGAAAGCCGGCAAAGAAAAAGGCGTGCTGATTGTGTCGGTGGACGGTGGCTGCCAGGGCATCAGAGACACGGCCCGCGGCATCATCACGGCCACTTCGCAGCAATACCCGCTGAAGATGGCCGCCATGGGCGTGGCCGCTGGCGTGGAATACGCCAAGGGCGGCAAGAAGGCCTCTGGCTACACCGACACCGGCGTGACCCTGATCGCGTCCAAGGCTGTCGCCGGTGTGGACAGCGTGGACACCAAAGTCGGTATGGATCTGTGCTGGGGCAATAAGTAAGCTGTCAACAGCTTAAAAAAGACCGTCATTGCAAGGCGCGCAGCGACGCGGCAATCCAGGCGCTCATGGATTGCCGGGCTGCGCTCGCCATGACGAAAAAACGATTCTTTGGCACTTCAAAAGTCTTGCCCCCAAATTTTCCTACGGAGACTGTGATGTCCACGACACAAAAGCGCAATATCCCTTGGGGCGCCCTGGGGCCCTGGCTGGCCCTGGCTGTCACCTGCCTGTTTTTTTCGACCCAGTCGGACCGGTTCCTGAGCGGCGAGAACCTGTCACTGGTGTTGCAGCAAGTGATGGTGGTGGGCGTGCTGGCCATTGGCCAGTCCCTGATTATTTTGACCGCTGGCATTGACTTGTCCTGCGGCATGGTGATGGCACTGGGTGGCGTTGTCATGACCAAATTCGCCGTCAATTACGGCATGGACCCTTATGCGGCCATCGTCTGCGGCTTGACCGTGACCACGGGCTTTGGGCTGATCAACGGCCTGTTGGTGACGCGCTTGAGACTACCGCCCTTCATCGTGACGCTGGGCACCCTCAACATTGCCTTTGCCATCACCCAGATTTACTCTGAATCGCAAACCATCACCAACCTGCCCGCTGCCATGACCACGCTGGGCAATACCTTCAATCTGGGTAGCACCGAGGTCAGTCTGGGCACCGTGACCATGCTGTTTCTGTACGCACTGGCCTGGTTTGTACTGCGCGAAACCGCCCCGGGACGCCATTTGTACGCGGTCGGCAACAACCCCGAGGCGGCGCGTCTGACAGGTATCAACGTGGACCGTGTGCTGCTCTGGCTGGCCTCTTTTATGGCATTGCGGCCATGCTGTCGGTGGCGCGCACCGGCGTGGGCGACCCCAACGCCGGGCAAACCGAAAACCTGGACGCGATTACCGCGGTGGTGCTGGGTGGCACCAGCCTGTTTGGCGGTCGCGGCATTATTTTGGGCTCATTGGTGGGCGCGGTGATTGTGGGTGTGTTCCGCAACGGCCTGACCCTGATGGGCGTGGCCTCGGTGTACCAGACATTGATCACCGGCATTTTGGTGATTCTGGCCGTCGCTGCCGACCAGATGTCTCGCAAGGGAGCACGTTGATGAACACTTCAGCAACAAGACCATTGATCATGCAGGCCAAAGGCATCGTCAAACGCTACGGCCAGGTGACCGCGCTGGACGGCACCGACTTTGAACTACGCGCGGGTGAAATCATGGCCATCATTGGCGACAACGGGGCCGGCAAATCATCGCTGATCAAGGCCTTGTCAGGTGCCACCGTGCCCGATGAGGGTGAATTGCTGCTCGACGGCAAGCCGGTTCACTTCAAATCCCCCATCGATGCCCGCCGCGCTGGTATCGAGACGGTTTATCAAGACCTGGCCGTGGCCCCCGCCATGAGCATTGCGGAGAACCTGTTCCTGGGTCGCGAACTCATCAAGCCCGGCTTTCTCGGCCAAATGTTGCGCCTGCTGGACAAGAAAGAAATGCTGGCGCAGGCGATTGCACGCATGCAGGAACTCAAGGTTGGCATCCGCTCCATGACACAGGCGGTGGAAACCCTGTCGGGTGGCCAACGGCAGTGCGTGGCCGTGGCCCGCGCGGCCGCCTTTGCCCAGCACGTAGTGATCATGGACGAGCCCACCGCCGCGCTGGGCGTGAAAGAGGGCAACATGGTGCTGGAGCTGATTCGCCGGGTGCGCGACAAGGGCCTGCCGGTGATTCTGATCAGCCACAACATGCCACACGTGTTTGAGGTGGCGGACCGCATCCACATCCAGCGCCTGGGCAAACGCGCCGCGGTGGTCAACCCCAAAACCATCAGCATGAGCGACACCGTGGCCGTGATGACCGGCGCCAAGACGGTGGACGAGTTGCCCGCCAACGCCCACGCCTGAAAGCCCGCCATGCTCAAAGGAATCAACCCCCTGCTCACCCCCGAGTTGCTCAAAATCCTGATGGAAATGGGCCACGACGACGCGCTGGTGCTGGGTGACGCCAACTTCACCGCCATGCGGTTTGCCGCAGGCAAGCCGGTGATGCGGCTGCCGGGCACGTCCATGGCGCACGTGATGCAGGCGATCACCTCGGTGTTGCCACTGGCGGCTGACGTGGCTCATCCGGTGGCTTTCATGCAGGTCAGCGGCACAGAGCCCCCTGCCCTGTCGGCCCTGCAACGCGAGGTGCTGGCGCTCGTCAAGCCTGAGCTGCGCAGCGGCCAAAGCGCAGAGCCCCTGGAGCGCTTTGCGTTTTACGAGCGCGCTCGCGCGGCCTACGCCTATGTGGTGACCGGCGAACTGCAACCGTTTGGCAACTTTATTTTGCGCAAAGGTGCCATCGGCGAAAATCTACGCCCATGACACCCCCGCGCCCCGCCCCAACCGTTGAAGCCCCTGCCCTGCTGCGCCCGCGTGGCTCCAACCATGTGGGCATGCGCCAGTTCAATGAGCGGGTGGTACTGCAGGCGATTCGGCTCAACGGCAGTCTGCCCAAAGCGGATTTGGCGCGTCTTACCGGCCTCACCGCGCAAACCATCGGACTCATCACCACCCGACTGGTCGAGGACGGTTTGATTCTCAAGCAAGACCGCGTGCGCGGGCGCATTGGGCAGCCGTCGGTGCCGCTGTCGCTCAACCCGGACGGCGCGTTTGCCATTGGCATCAAGATTGGACGGCGCAGTGCCGACTGGTTGATGGTGGACTTCTGCGGCCAGGTGCGCCAGCGCCAAAGCCTGGACTATGCGTTTCCCGATGCCCATTCGCTGCTACCCGACATCAAGGAGCGACTGCAGGCCATGGGTGATCAACTCGGTGCCTTGAAAGACCGCCTGGTCGGTGTGGGCGTGGCGGCCCCTTTTCAATTGGGCGGCTGGCACAAGATGCTGGGCCTGTCCGAGGCCCAGTCAGAGACCTGGAACCAGATTGACTTGCGTGCCCAAGTGCAGGCCATGACCAACACACCCGTCAGCTTTGCCAAAGACACCTCGGCTGCTTGTGTGGCCGAACTGGTGGCCGGGCGCGGGCGCGACCTGAAGAACTTTTTATATGTGTTTGTCGACACCTTTGTGGGCGGCGGGCTGGTCATCAACTCGCACTTGCATGGCGGTTTACACGGCAATGCGGGGGCGGTGGCCTCGCTGCCCTGCGGCATGGCACAGGGCGACACAGCGCCCACACAACTGATTCACCATGCGTCGCTGTGGGAACTGGAGCAGCGTCTGACGGCCCGGGGGCTGGACCCCCACGCCGCCTATGACGACCGCGCCCTGGCGACACCGTTTGAGGCTGAAACCCAGGCCTGGCTCAAGCAGGCCGCCAACGCGCTGGCCCACGCGGTGGTGAGTGGCACGGCATTTCTGGACATCGACGCGGTGGTGATCGACGGCTCGTTTTGCCGACCGCTGCTGGCCCTCCTGATCGCGCAAACCCAGCAAGCACTCAAGCGCTACAACTGGGAAGGCCTGTGGCCTGCCAACGTGATCGCGGGCAATGTGGGCCCTGATGCCCGCGCGCTGGGCGGCGCGCTGATGCCGCTGCACGCCAACTTTGCGCCCGATCAGGACTTGTTCTTGAAAGTTGGCGCTTAAGCTGATTCTTGCCGGACGAAAAAAAGATTCTTCGTTGGGCCGCGTGCCGGACCTGCCCGCTGGTAGCGCCGGCGCGGCGCGCAAGTCGGGGATTTCCCAGTTGAGCGAGCGGGTTGCGCCGGTGACCCAATCGGCCTATTCTTCAGGCTGATGGCGCAACAAGCGCAACACCTCAGCGGAGGACTCCATGAACCAGTCAAACACAAAAATGCAGCGTCTGGCCGTTATATTTGTGTTCGCCAACCTGCTGTTCAACTACCCCCTGCTGGCGCTGTTCAACCGCGCCGTCATGCTGGGCGGCATCCCACTGCTGTATGTCTATGTGTTTGTTGCCTGGGCCTTGCTGATCGGCCTGCTGGCGCTCGTGATCGAGAGGAGATAGCGCCATGGGCAGCGAAGGTCGGACCCCACTGCCGGTCTTCGAGGACTGAATCATGTCGGCCTGGGTCATCATTTTCGCCGTCGCAGCCTATCTGGGACTGCTCTTCTTCATCGCCTACCGCGGCGACAAGGCGGCCGATGCCGGGCGCAGCCTGATCGCCAGCCCCTATGTGTATGCCCTCTCACTTGGCGTCTATACCTCCGCCTGGACTTTCTACGGCAGCGTCGGGCGCGCCGCCACCAGCGGTATTGGCTTCCTTCCGGTCTATCTCGGACCCACCGTCATGATCGCCCTGTGGTGGATGGTGCTGCGCAAGATCATCCGAATCTCCAAGGACAACCGCATCACATCGCTGGCCGATTTCATTTCATCACGCTACGGCAAGAGCGCGGCGCTGGCCGGATTGGTCACAGTGATCGCCTTGGTCGGCGTCACACCCTACATTTCGCTGCAACTGAAGGCGATTTCCACCAGCTTCGGCATCCTGCGCAGTTACCCCGACATCCTGTTGCTGGCACCGCCGCAGCCGCCGCAGAGCATCTGGCACGACACGGCGTTTTACGCGGCCCTGATCCTGGCGGCGTTCACCATCGTTTTCGGCACCCGCAAGATCGACGCCGCAGAGCGTCACGAGGGTCTGGTGGCCGCGATTGCCTTCGAGTCGCTGGTCAAGCTGCTGGCCTTTCTGGCAGTCGGAATCTTCGTCACCTGGGGCATGTACGACGGCGTGCGTGACATCTTCGCCCGTGCCGCGCAAGTGCCGCGCATCGCTGAAGTCTTCACCATTGGCGGCTCGACCGAGGCCTATCGCGGCTGGACCTCGCCCGCCGACGCTGCCACTCGGCTGGCGTTGGCACCGGGCACAGTCATGGACATCTACCACAGCTGGGCCGAGCTGTTCTCGACAGCCTTCGTCGGGATGCTGGCCATCATGTTCCTGCCGCGCCAGTTCCAGGTCGCCGTCGTTGAGAATGTCGACGAGGCACATCTGAACAAGGCGATCTGGCTCTTTCCCCTTTACCTCTTCCTGTTCTCCCTCTTCGTCCTGCCAATCGCCATGGGCGGCCTGTTGCATTTTGGCACCAGCGTCAATCCTGATGCCTTCGTCCTGACCCTGCCCCTGGTCGGGCAGCAAAAAGCACTGGCGCTGCTCGTCTTCCTCGGCGGCTTCTCGGCCGCCACCGGCATGGTGATCGTCGAGAGCATCGCGCTGTCAACCATGGTCTGCAACGACCTGGTCATGCCGATTTTGCTGCGCATCAAGGCGCTGCGCCTGACCGAGCGCGCCGATATCTCCGCCCTGCTGCTGGCGATCCGTCGCACCACCATCGTGCTCGGCATGCTGCTCGGCTACAGCTACTACCGGCTTGCCGGTGAGGTTTACGCACTGGTGTCGATTGGCCTCATTTCCTTTGCCGCTGTCGCCCAGTTTGCCCCGGCGCTGCTGGGCGGCATCTACTGGAAGGGCGGTACGCGAAGCGGCGCACTGGCCGGGCTCGGCGCCGGCTTCCTGGTCTGGGCCTATACGCTGATGCTGCCGGCTTTCGCCCGCTCCGGCTGGCTGCCCATGGCGCTGCTGGAATACGGGCCGTTTGCCATCGCGCAGCTGCGCCCGCTTGCCCTGTTCGGCCTGGAAGGGCTCGACGAAATCAGCCACGCCATGCTCTGGAGCATGCTGGCCAACGTCGGCGCCTACCTGACGGTGTCGATCATGAGCGGGCAGAGCCTGGTCGAACAGACGCAGGCGGCGTTGTTCGTCGACGTATTCAAGCATGGCCGCGACGCCGAGAGGGTCTGGCGCGCGAGCGGCTCGTTGCTCGATCTGCATACGCTGATGGTGCGTTTTCTTGGCGCCGAGAACGCCCGCCAGGCGCTCGTCGCCTACGCCCGCCAACGCGGCCTGGAATGGCCGCAGGAGATCGACGCCGAGCTGTCGCGTTACTGCGAGGCGCAACTGGCGGGCGCCATCGGCACCGCCTCGGCACGGGTCATGATTGCGTCAGTGATCGAGGAAGAACTGCTGCGCGACAGCCTGACCGGTCTGCCCAACCGCGCGCTGCTTCTGACCCGCATCGACGATGCCATGAAACGCATCCAGATCGAATCCAGGCGCGGCTTTGCGCTGGTGTTCCTCACGCTTGACCGCTTCCGCACGATCACCGACAGCCTGGGCGGCGCCTACGGCGACCAGTTGCTGATCGCCATCGCGCAACGCCTGAGTAGCGGCCTGCGCCCCGGTGACACGATCGCCCGCATCGGCGGCGAAAGCTTCGCCATCCTCCTCGACGAAACCAAGGACGCAGAGGTGGCGGCACGTTATGCCGAGCAGCTGCAATCTGCGCTGGCGGTCGGCTTCAACCTGGAGGGGCATGAACTATTCACGACCGCCAGCATCGGCATCGTTCTTGGCCACTCGGGCTACGTCGACGCCGGCGAGCTGCTGCGCGACGCCGAGACGGCCAGCCACAACGCCGAGCGGCGCGGCGGGGCGTGCTACGAGTTGTTCGCCGCCGATATGCGCGAGCGTGTCGTCGCTCTTCTCGAAATGGAAACCGAGTTGCGCCGGGCAGTGGCGCACGGCGAGGAATTCCTTGTCTATTACCAGCCCGTGGTGTCGCTGCAAACGGGCCGGCTGGCGGGTTTCGAGGCCCTCGTTCGCATGCGTCGCCCCGATGGCAGACTGGTACCACCGAGCGAATTTATCCCGCTCACCGAGGAGACCGGCCTCATCGTCTCGATCGGTCGCTGGGTGTTGACCGAGGCCTGCCGCCAGATGCACAGCTGGCAGCAACGCTACCCGGATCACCCGCCCATGCAGATCAGCGTCAACCTTGCCGGGCGGCAGTTCACCCAGCCCACCCTGCTGCAGCAAATCGAAGCCGCGCTGGCGGAAACCGGCCTGGCCACCAGCAGTCTCAAGCTCGAAGTGACCGAGACCCTGCTCATGGCGCACGCCGAGGAGGCGGCGGTGGTGCTGGAGAAATTGAGCGCCCTTGGGATCAAGCTGCTGATGGACGACTTCGGCACCGGTTATTCATCGCTGTCCTACCTGCACCGTTTTCCGATCAACACACTGAAGATCGACGCCTCGTTCGTGCGTCGCATGGACGTTGACCACAAGAGCGCCGACATCATCCAGAGCATCGTCACCCTGGCCCACGCCCTGAACATGGACATCATTGCCGAGGGGGTCGAGAATGCCGCGCAGTTGGCACAGTTGCGCGCGCTGCAGGTGGAATACGGGCAGGGCTACCATTTTGGCCAACCGCTCGATGCGGCGGCGGCCGAAGCGATGATCGTCGCCCGGCCGCTCTGGTAGCGAGCTCCCGGGGGATTGCGCCCGCCATCGTCTCTACAATCCTGTCCCGTGAACGATACAAACCGCACCCAACCGACCTCCCCTGACAACCCAAGCCTTGCGCGCCAACCCCGCATCCGGGGCCGCGCGCCCGAGGGCGTGGCCTTTCCGAAAGAAATCAAGAGTTTTGTACGCCGCGCCGGTCGCACCACCACCGGCCAGGCCAAGGCCCTGGAAGACATGGGGCCCCAATTCCTGTTGCCCTACCAAACAAACGCTATTGATTTTATAGCTACTTACGCAGACGCGACGGGGGCTAGGGGCCAAAATGATATAAATCCTGGGCCAGTCATCCTGGAAATCGGCTTCGGCATGGGCGAAGCCACCGCCCATATCGCGGCCCTGATGCCGGAGAAAAACTTCCTGTGCTGCGAGGTGCACGAGCCTGGTGTGGGTGCGCTGCTCAAGCGCATTGGCGAACAAGGCTTGCGCAACATCCGCATCGTGGCGCACGACGCCGTCGAGGTCATCGACCACATGCTGCCGCTGCAAAGTCTGGATGGCGTGCACATCTTCTTTCCCGACCCGTGGCACAAGAAAAAACACAACAAGCGCCGCCTGATTCAAAGCGCCCTCATTGCCAAGCTGGCCGCACGACTGAAGGTCGGCGGCTACATCCACTGCGCCACGGACTGGCAGCCGTATGCCGAGCAAATACTGGAAGTGCTGAGCAAGGAGCCGCTGCTGAAGAACACGGCCACGCAAAGCCACCCGGAGCTGGCAGGCTACGCGCCCAAGCCCTATTACCGGCCGCTGACCAAGTTTGAAAACCGCGGCATCAAACTCGGGCACGGCGTGTGGGATATCGTGTTTGAGCGGGTCTGACTTCATCAAACCGCCCGCCCGCAACGGCGTCGGGCCCAGCTGCATCGGGCTGCCCGCTGGCGCCTGGCCCACCACCCTTGATTTTTTGACTGAGCGCTTTCCCGCCATCCCTCGGGACGTCTGGCACCAGCGCATGGCGCAAGGCGATGTGGTCGATGAGCACAGCGTTCAGCTCGCGCCCCACAGCGCCTACCAGGGCCACAGAAGGGTCTACTACTACCGCGCTGTGCCGGATGAGCCGCGCATTCCGTTTGATGAGGTGATCCTGTTCCAGGACGATCAGTTGATCGTGGTCGACAAGCCGCATTTTTTGCCGGTGATGCCCTCGGGCGGCTACCTGGCAGAGACCGTGCTGGTGCGACTGAAGCAAAAACTGGGCATCGACACGCTGGTGCCGGTGCATCGCATTGACCGCGACACCGCCGGGCTGGTGATGTTCTCCGTGCAGCCCGAAACCCGGGCCGCCTACCACGCGCTGTTCAGCCAGCGCAACGTCGAAAAGACCTACGAGGCAATTGCCCCGTGGCGCGAGGGTTTGGCGCTACCGATGACGCGTCAAAGCCGCATCGTGGAGGCAGGCCACTTCATGCTGCAGCACGAGGTGAGCGGCCCGCCCAATGCCGTGACCCGGATTGAGGTGTTGCAAGTGCGCGGCGGCCTGGCCCGCTACCAGCTTCAACCCGTCACCGGCAAACGCCACCAGTTGCGCGTGCACATGGCGGCGTTGGGCCTGCCGATTCTGGGCGATGGCCTGTACCCTACCCTCACGCCCGAAGGACAAGTCGACTACGCGCACCCGCTGCAACTGCTGGCCCGGCGCATTGAATTTGTCGACCCGGTGAGCGGGAAAGTCCGGCAGTTTGAGAGCCGGCGCAGCTTGATGAGCCTGGCGTGACGCTCCTTATTTGATTCGAGCCTGACCCCCTTCCTTATCATCGGCAGAATGCAACTTTTTTTCCCTCAGGCCGGCCAACAGGCGTCGCGGCTCATCGTCTGGCTGATCGGCTTTTTTGCCTTTCTGAATGTCTACTCCATGCAGGCGGTGCTGCCCATGGTGATGCAGGATTTTCACGCCTCACCCGTGCAAGCCGGGTTGACGGTGGGGGCAACCGTGCTGGCGGTGGCGCTCGTGTCTCCCTTCATGGGCATGCTCTCCGACGCCTTCGGACGCAAAGTCATCATCTGCGCCTCCCTGTTCGCCCTGACGGTGCCGACGGCCCTGATCCCTGTGGCCGGTAGCCTGAACGCGCTGATTTTTCTGCGCTTCCTTCAGGGGCTGGCAGTTCCTGGCATCGTGGTGGTCCTGATCGCCTACCTGTCCGAAGAATTCCATTCGGGCGGGGTCGCCCGTATGACCGCCACCTATGTGGGCGGCACGGTCATGGGTGGCTTTTGCGGCCGTTTTATCACGGGTCACGCCGGTCATTTGTTGGGCTGGCGCGGTGCGTTCGTCACGCTGGCCCTACTGAATCTTTTTGGGGCTTTGCTGGTGCTGTGGCTGCTGCCTCCCTCACGTTACTTTGTTGCCAACCGAAATATGAGAGCGGGGTTTGGCACGCTGTGGCGTCACCTGCATCACAAGCGACTGATGGCGGCTTGTGCTGTGGGTTTCTGCGTGCTGTTCTCGCTGGTGGGCACTTTCACCTATGTCAACCTGCACCTGGCATCAAGCCCTTTCAATCTCTCTTCCGCTGGCTTGGCCAATGTCTTCAGCGTCTATCTGGTGGGTGTTCTGGCGACCCCGCTGGCAGGGCCATATGTTGTCCGGTTCGGTTTCCTGAGGTCACTCCTGGGGGCGTTGGCCCTGTCCGCCGCTGGCTTGTCGCTGACCCTGTTGCCCTCCTTGACTGCGGTCATCATCGGCCTGACGGTGTGCTCAACAGGCGTCTTCATTTGCCAGTCGGCCACCCTCAGTGCGATCGCTCAAAACGTCAGCGAAGGACGCTCCCTGGCCACCGGCATTTACTACATGAGCTACTACGCGGGCGGCGCGGCTGGCTCATTGCTGGCTGGGATGGCCTACGAAGGCTGGGGTTGGGGCGGCTCGGTGCTGTCCATCGCACTGATGCAGGCGCTGGCCGCCGTCATTGCAGCGGTCGCCTGGCGTCAGCCAGCTCAAAGTGGGGCTTGAAATGCCATTGCCAAACCGCCAGGGATGACGCCTTGTCGGGTTATCAAACGCCCGCGATGACCGCTTCAATTTCTGCGAAGGTTCTCGCCATTTCGTGCCCGTGTAACTGCACCCCCAGCTGACGCGCAATTTGCGAGGCCGAAAATATTCCAAGCAAATATTGTTTTTCATCCTTGCCCTGGCCCACCACGATGGCGTGGACCCTGCCATCTGCTTTCAATGAGGCCACGATGTTCCCCACCGAAGCCTTCTTGACATCCTCAATATCCAGAGCATCCATTTTGTCGACAGGCACCATCACATCGGCAACGCGCAGCTCACTGCGCTTGGTTTGACGAGCTTGTGCCACCAGCACGGGCTTTTCCCCGAGAGCATCGACGGTCGTGATGACTCCGACGATGTTGTTGGTCTCCCCGACCACAAATAACAACCTCACGCCGCGCACCAGCATGGAGTGGTTCGCTTCATCCAGAGAGGCGTCTGCGTTGATGGTGGCCGAAGGTACCTGTGAAAGGTCGGTCATGACAAGAATGGCGGCAGAATCGACGTTAACGACTGGCGGATTGAATGCCTCCAGCAGATAACAACCCTTGGAGGAAACCGATGTCTTTGGCAGGGGCCGGAATTGCGCGTCTTCGCTCATGTTTGCACCTTGGAGTAAATGGATTTTTCGATTAGTTTTGGAGGTCTGTCATTCCGTGTCAGCGGTCATTCACAGCGAAATCGCAACCAGCTTCTTTTGGCAAGCTGCTTTGC
This sequence comes from Rhodoferax ferrireducens, assembly GCF_049302455.1. GTDB lineage: Bacteria > Pseudomonadota > Gammaproteobacteria > Burkholderiales > Burkholderiaceae_C > Rhodoferax > Rhodoferax ferrireducens_B. The sequence goes on from NZ_JBAQMD010000013.1 coordinate 12,228, forward strand.
GGCGCTTCACGACCATTTTCAAACGGTCAAACAGAATGCCGAGGGTAGCTACGTAACTTGTTGTCGTCAACCGGTCCGCATCGGCTTGCCGCCGGATGCTTTGGACATTCTCTTTCCCAAGCTGTACCCGCAGGCTGCGACGGTTGTGCTGGAGGGGTGGCCTGGCCGGGCAGGCGTTTGTCAATTGGCCAATGGCGTAGCTTGTTCTCGCGCTGATTCGAGCCTGTCCCCTTATCCGCGTCACTTGAGGCTCTTGCTCAACACAACGCTTCGATAGACCTTGCCCGACCACTGGACCCAGCTGACTCGGCGGTAGCCCAGGCCTTCATAGAGCTCGATAAGGTGAGTTGCCTGCTCCGCAGTGTCCATTGCGATCTCGTGGAATCCACCTTCGAGCGCCCAGGTTTCGGCGGCCGTCAGCAACGCGCGGCCAATTCCGTGACCCTGCAGTGATGGCTCGACTGCAAATTGATGCGCTGCGGCGACTCCGAGCCGCGTGAAATACTCGCACTCGTTGGTCTTGTAGGTTGGCTGAGCGACGATGGTTCCCGCGAGCGCACCTGACCATTCCGCGATGAAGCACTGTCCACCACTCATTCTCTTTGCAGTAACGTCGGTCGATTGATCGACGGCTGTGTAATTCAGGCCCATGTCGCCAAGACGAGCGTACGCGCGGTGGAGCAGGAAAGTGATCTCGACGACTGAGTCGGTGGATGAGAAGGGGCGAATTTGGAGCATGCGAGAGATGATGGTTCTGGTGACGCCTTACGTTACCCGAAGGGGTGAGTCTGCGGATTCAGCGTGGCGCGGCGTTCAACCAACGCAAATCGGTTGATGTGCAAAATTGGAATGTTTAATCTTCGGATGCAGCATAACCAAATCCAGACATAGCCACCGTGTTTAAACGTATAGAAGCTATTCTAGTAATAGCAAATAAATAATAAAAAATGGCATTGAAGTGCATTCAATGCACATATAAGCCGGCGACTATTCCAGAACCGCCAGCATTTCCGCACCCCATGCAATCGACCCTTCCTCCAACAGAATGCCTTTTTTCAGGATCATGTGGTGGATGCGGGCCTCGCGGGACAAAGGCTTGCCGTGCAGAAAGTCGCGCTGCTCGATGGCGCGGTAGTGCGCCAGTTTTTCCTGGTGCAGGGCGATGCGCCGGCGCAGTTCGGCGCGTAAATCGATCTCGCCCAAAGCGGCGTCGGCGCGCAGTTTCACCATGAACTCGTCGCGCAAGTCCATGGGCGCGGAGGGTTCGCGTGCCCAGCGTGCGAGCTCGGCGCGGCCTGCGCTGAGCACCCGGTACTCGCGCTTGCGGGTCTTGCCGGCGTCGGGTGCGCTGCTGGACTCGATCCACCCGGCCGCTTCCATGCGGGCCAGCTCGCGGTAAATCTGCTGGTGCGTGGCGTGCCAAAAATAGCCAATGGACTTGTCAAAGCGGCGCGCCAGGTCGTAGCCGGAGGACGACTTTTCAATCAGCGAGGTCAATACGGCGTGGGCTAATGACATGGGAATTTGGACATGGGAACTTGGCGGCGCGGCAGGGATTTCTGTCAGCCAGTCTAAGCGCATGAGCACAACTATGCAACTGGTTGCATAAAATTCTGAGTTGCCATAAACTGCGCAACTGGTTGCATAGTTGCCCCGCGCAATGGACTTGTTGCAGCCTTTCGACCACCTTGACCTTTTTGAATGAGGACGACGCCATGAGCACCTACCCCCACCTGTTGGCCCCGCTCGACCTGGGCTTTACCACCCTGCCCAACCGGGTGCTGATGGGCTCGATGCACGTCGGGCTGGAAGAAGCCAAAGACGGCTTTGCCCGCATGGCCGCGTTCTACGCCGAACGCGCGGCGGGCGGTGTCGGCCTGATCGTGACCGGTGGCATTGCGCCCAACGACCGTGCCCGCCCGATGCCGGGTGGCGCACGCCTGACGACTGAAGAAGAAGCCGCCAAACACAAGGTGGTGACGCAGGCCGTGCATGACGCCGGCGGCAAGATCGCGATGCAAATCCTGCACTTCGGCCGTTACGCCTACCACCCCGATTTGGTGGCGCCCAGTGCCTTGCAGGCCCCGATCAACCCGTTCCGGCCCAACCCGCTCTCTACCGACGAAGTCGTGCAAACCATTGACGACTTTGTGCGCTGCGCGGCACTGGCGCAATCGGCGGGTTACGACGGTGTCGAAATCATGGGCTCCGAAGGCTATCTGCTCAACGAGTTCGTCGCCGCGCGCACCAACCAGCGCGATGACGAATGGGGCGGCAGTTATGACAACCGCATTCGCTTTCCGGTCGAGATCGTGCGCCGCACACGCGAGCGCGTCGGCAAAAACTTCATCATCATCTATCGTCTCTCGATGCTTGACCTGGTCGAAGGCGGCTCCACGCTGGACGAGGTCGTGCAACTGGCGCAAGCGATCGAGGCGGCCGGTGCCACCATCATCAACACCGGCGTGGGCTGGCACGAGGCGCGCATCCCCACCATTGCGACCAAAGTGCCACGTGCTGCCTGGGCCTGGGTGACGAAAAAGCTCATGGGCAAGGTCGGCATTCCGCTGGTCGCCACCAACCGCATCAACACGCCCGACGTGGCCGAGCAATTACTGGCCGACGGTTTCTGCGACATGGTCTCGATGGCGCGCCCCTTCCTGGCCGACCCATTGTTTGTGCGCAAAGCCGAACAGGGCAAGGCGGACGAAATCAACACCTGCATCGGTTGCAACCAGGCCTGCCTGGACCACACGTTTGGCGGCAAGATCACGTCCTGCCTGGTGAACCCGCGCGCTTGCCATGAGACGCTGCTCAACATCGTGCCCGCCAAGACGCGCGGCAGCATCGCGGTGGTGGGTGCAGGCCCGGCCGGTTTGGCCTTTTCCACTACCGCCGCGCAACGCGGCTTTGAGGTCACACTGTTTGATTCCGCCTCCGAGATTGGCGGCCAGTTCAACATCGCCAAGCAGGTGCCGGGCAAGGAAGAGTTTGTCGAGACCCTGCGCTTCTTTGGCCGCCAGATTGAACTGACAGGCGTGAAGCTGAAACTCAAAACCCGCGTTGCTGCGCCGGAACTGGCCGCTGGTGGCTACACGCACATCGTGCTGGCCACGGGTGTCACACCGCGCACACCGGCCATCGAGGGCATCGATCATCCGAAAGTGGTGGGCTACCTGGACGTGCTGCGTGACAAGTGCGCCGTGGGCCACACCGTGGCACTGATTGGCGCGGGCGGCATCGGCTTTGATGTGGCTGAATTTCTGCTGCACAGTGGCACCAGCCCGAGTCTGGACCCGAGCAAGTTTTTCGCCGAATGGGGCGTGGACACCAGCTACAGCACGCGCGGCGGCTTGACCGCACCACACATTGAAAAAAGCCCACGCAAGGTTTACCTGCTGCAGCGCAAGACCAGCAAGGTGGGCGACGGCCTGGGCAAGACCACCGGCTGGATTCACCGCACGTCACTGAAGAACCGCCAGGTCGAGATGATGGCGGGCGTGACTTACCGCAAGGTGGACGACGCCGGCCTGCACATCACCGTGGGTGAGGTTGACATGACCATTCCCGCCGACACCGTGGTGGTCTGCGCCGGCCAGGACCCGCAACGCGAATTGCAGGCCGCGCTGGTGGCCGCCGGCTGCAGCGTGCACCTGATCGGCGGCGCCGACAAGGCCGCCGAACTCGATGCCAAACGCGCCATCAAACAGGGCACCGAGCTGGCCGTGGCACTGGAAGGCGCAGGCACAGGGGCCGACACCGCGCCCGCTGCGAAACAGCAACAAGGCGTGCAGCCCGCCGTGGCGGCCTCGTTAAAAAAGTGGCACGCCATGGTGGCCCAAGGTGATGTGAGCGAGCTCTCCAGCATCCTGCACCCCAAGGCCGTCTTTCGCTCGCCCATGGCGCACACGCCGTACGCCAGTGCGCAGGCGGTGCAACTCATTTTGGGCACCGTGGTCAAGGTTTTTGAAGACTTCAGCTACCACCGTGAGTTGGCCAGCGCGGACGGCCTGAGTGTGGTGCTGGAGTTCAGCGCCCGGGTGGGCGACAAGGCGCTCAAGGGCATCGACCTGATTCAGTTCAACGCCGAGGGAAAAATCGTTGACTTTGAAGTCATGGTGCGCCCCATGAGCGGCCTGCAAGCGCTGGGCGATGAAATGGGCAAGCGTCTGGCGCCCTATCTAAGTGCCTACAAAGCTGCCAAAACCCAATAATCTGCAACCCGCATCGAGGAACAAGACATGAGCTACGAGACACTTTCCGTCACTCTGGAAAACCACATCGCCATCGTGCGCCTGAACCGGCCCGAGAAGGCCAACGCCATGAACGCCACCATGTGGCAGGAGATCCGCAAAGCGTTCCAGTGGGTCGATGAAACGCCCGAGGCGCGCGTGGCCATTCTGGAAGGCGAAGGCAAACTCTTCACCGCTGGCATCGACCTGCAAATGATGATGGGCCTGGGCCCGCAAATTCAAAACGAATGCGATGGACGCACCCGCGAAGCCTTGCGCCGCGTCATCCTCGATCTGCAGGACACGCTGACCAGCCTGGAGCGCTGCCGCAAACCGGTGTTGGCTGCGATTCACGGCGCCTGCGTCGGTGGTGGCATTGATCTGATCACCTGCGCCGACATGCGCTACTGCTCGGTCGATGCCTACTTCACCATCAAGGAAATCGACATCGGCATGACCGCCGACGTGGGTACGCTGCAGCGCCTGCCGCGCCTGATTGGCGAAGGCATGGCACGCGAGCTGGCCTACACCGGCCGCAAGTTCAGCGCCGACGAAGCGCGTGAGATGCGCTTGGTGAATCGGGTGTTTGATTCGCGTGAGTCGCTGCGCGCCGGCGTGCTGGAGATTGCTACCACCATCGCAGCCAAGTCGCCGCTGTCGATTCGCGGCACCAAGGAAATGATTACCTAGTGCTTGACAGAAAACCCGTCAACCCCAGCAACGGCGCGTGTTTTCACGGTTTTCATCGAAGTGAAGATTTTCCAAAAACCATGCTTTGAGCTGGTTTTGCGTCAAATACCGGGGCAATGCCCG
>NZ_JBAQMD010000014.1:0-12471 GCF_049302455.1 Rhodoferax ferrireducens
AGCAGTTGCCTCTGACAGACCGTTGGAAGACGTTCCTGGACTACGTGGTGGCGAAAATAACCCGCCCTTTGCCGCCGTGGCACCGAACGGATCAACTCACGATGGCAGGGTAACTGCCGGATTTAGGTTCATCTCGAATCGGGCCGAGTACACGCCGCCCGTCATTTACTCCAATGCGCAGCGCGCCAAGCTGGTGTTCATGGTGGAAGCGCGGCCCAGCGCCGCCGATGGCGCCCGACTCAAGCCCGGTCAGCCGGTTGATGTGTTGCCGGTGGCCGGGGCGACGCCGTGACCCTGGCGGTTGACGTCACCGGCCTGACCAAGCGCTATGGCGGGCGCGCCGTGGTGGACAACTTGTCGATCCAGCTGGAAACCGGGCGCATCTGCGGCTTTCTCGGGCCCAACGGCAGTGGCAAAACCACCACCCTTCGCATGCTGTGCGGGCTGCTGACCCCCGACAGCGGCTCCGGCACCTGCCTGGGGCTGGACCTCATCCGGGAAGCCGTGCAGATCAAGCGCCAGGTCGGCTACATGACGCAGCGCTTTGGCCTGTATGAAGACCTGACCATCCGCGAAAACCTGGACTTTGTGGCCCGCCTGTTCGAACTGCCGCAGCGCAAGCGGGCGGTGGACCTGACGCTGGAGCGGCTGGGCTTGACCGAGCGCCAACGCCAGCTGGCCGGCGCCCTGTCCGGCGGCTGGAAGCAACGCCTGGCCCTCGCCGCCTGCCTGCTGCACGAGCCGCGCCTCTTGCTGCTCGATGAGCCCACCGCCGGGGTCGACCCGAAAGCGCGGCGCGACTTCTGGGATGAAATCCACCGGCTGGCCGCGCTTGGCATCACGGTGCTGGTCTCGACCCACTACATGGATGAAGCCGCCCGCTGCCACGAGCTGATGTACATCGCCAACGGCCAGGTACTGACGCGCGGCACCCAGGCCGACATCATCGGGCGGGCGGGCCTGGCCGTGTGGTCCGTCGCCGGCGAGCATCTGGGGGCCCTGGTGGCGCCGATCAAGGCTTTGCCCGGCGTGCTGAGTGTGTCGGCGTTTGGCAATACCCTGCATGTGGCGGGCGTTGACCCGGCGCTGCTTGAAGCATCCCTCGCACCGTACCGGACACGTGCTGACTTGGAACTGACCCCGGCGCAGGTGGATCTGGAGGATGTCTTCATCAACCTCATGGACACAGGCACGGCGGCCGATGTGGAGGCGCTGGCATGAGCGCCTCATTCTCCTTCGCGCGCGTGGCGGCCATCATCGTCAAGGAATTCCAGCAGATGCTGCGCGAGCGCCTCACCTTTGCCATGGCCATCGGGGTGCCGGTGATGCAACTGATCCTGTTTGGCTACGCCATCAACAACGACCCCAAGGGCTTGCCCACGGCGCTGGTGGCCTACGACAACGGGCCGCTGGCGCGCAGCCTGGTGGCGTCGATCCAGAACACCGGTTACTTCCACATCGTGGCCCAGCCCGCTACCGAGGTCCAGGCGGAGCGCCTGCTGGAGACCGGCGAGGTCCAGTTCGTGCTGGCGATTCCGACCGATTTCTCCAGGCGCGTGGTGCGCGGCGAAAAACCCGCCGTGCTGGTGGCGGTGGATGCCACCGACCCGTCCGCCGCCAGCAACGCCATCGCGGCGCTGGGGCAAATCACCCCGCTGGCGCTGGCGCACGATCTCCAAGGTGCACTGGCCGGGCTGCAGCCGCGCGAGCCGCCGTTTGAGCTGCGCATTCACCGCCGCTACAACCCCGAAGGCCTGACCCGTTACAACATCGTGCCGGGACTGATCGGCACCATTCTGACCATGACCATGGTGATGCTGACCTCGCTGGCCATGACGCGCGAGCGTGAACGCGGCACCATGGAAAACCTGCTGGCCACGCCGGTGCGCCCGTTCGAGGTGATGGTGGGGAAGATCACGCCCTACATCATCATTGGCTATGTGCAGCTCAGTGTCATCATTCTGGCCGCCATTTTGTTGTTTGGGGTGCCGATCCTGGGCAGTCTGACGCTGCTGATGTTTGTCATCGGTTTGTTCATGCTGGCGAATCTGGGCGTGGGTTTTACCTTCTCGACCCTGGCGACCAACCAGTTGCAGGCGATGCAGATGACGTTTTTCTTCTTTTTGCCCTCCATGCTGTTGTCGGGCTTCATGTTCCCGTTTCGCGGCATGCCAGGCTGGGCGCAGGGGCTGGGTGAAATGCTGCCGCTCACCCACCTCTTGCGTGCGGTGCGGGCCATCATGCTCAAAGGCGCCAGCCTCAGTGAGGTGGTGCCCAATCTCTGGCCCATGGCGCTGTTTTTGCTCGTCGTTGGCGCCATTGCCCTCAAACGTTATCGTCAGACGCTGGATTGAGGCAGCAAAAATCGCCGGACAATAGGGGCATGAAACCTCGGCGCCCGAAAGCACCATGGCCCCTGCGGCGTGATCAAGCGCCCCGGCCCGGATTTCAAGCCAAATCAGCCTCTAGCCCCCGTGTAGTCTGCGCAATCAGCTACTAATTTAATAGCGACAGATTTTGTCTATCCATCTCATTCTGCAAGAAGTCTTCGGCTACGGCGCGTTCCGTGGTCCCCAGCAAGCCATCATCGAGCACGTAGTGGCGGGCGGCGACGCCCTGGTGCTGATGCCCACCGGCGGCGGCAAATCGCTGTGTTACCAGATTCCGGCGATCGCGCGCGAGCAAGCCGGCCAGGGCATCACGGTCGTGATCTCGCCGCTGATCGCGCTGATGCACGACCAGGTCGGCGCGCTGCATGAGGCCGGTGTCAACGCCGAGTTTCTCAACTCCACCCTGTCGGGCGAGCAGGCGACGCAGGTGGAGCGGCGGCTGCTGCGCGGCGACATCACCCTGCTCTACGCGGCGCCCGAGCGCGTGACGACGCCGCGTTTTCTGGCGCAACTCGACTCCCTGCACGAGCGCGGCAAACTGAGCCTGTTTGCCATCGACGAGGCGCACTGCGTGAGCCAGTGGGGCCACGACTTCCGGCCCGAATACCGCGCTTTGACCGTGTTGCATGAGCGTTATGGCAGCGTGCCGCGCATCGCGCTGACGGCCACGGCCGACGCGCTGACCCGCGCCGACATCGTGGAGCGGCTTCAATTGCAGGACGCGCGCCTGTTCATCAGCAGCTTTGACCGCCCCAACATCAGTTACACCATCGTCGAAAAGGTTGATGCCACGCAGCAGTTGCTGCGCTTCATCAGCCAGGAGCACATGGGCGAGGCCGGCATCGTCTATTGCCAGTCGCGCAAACGGGTGGAAGACATTGCCAACGTGTTGTGCGATGAAGGCATCGCCGCGCTGCCCTACCACGCCGGACTGGACGCCAAGGTGCGCCAAGCGAACCAGGACCAGTTTTTGCGCAGCGAGGGCATTGTGATGGTGGCGACCATCGCCTTCGGCATGGGTATCGACAAGCCCGATGTGCGCTTTGTGGCGCATCTGGATATGCCCAAAAACATCGAGGGCTATTACCAGGAAACCGGCCGCGCCGGGCGCGATGGCCAGCCCGCCCAAGCCTGGATGTGCTACGGCCTGCAGGACGTGGTCAACCAGCGCCGCATGATTGACGAGAGCCCGGCCGGTGAAGAATTCAAACAGGGCCTGCGCGGCAAACTCGATGCGCTGCTGGGTCTGGCCGAGGCCACCGATTGCCGCCGTGTGCGGCTGCTGCACTACTTCGACGAAGAGAGCAAATCCTGCGGCAATTGCGACAACTGTTTGCATCCACCCGCCGTGTGGGACGGCACCGACGCGGCGCGCAAGCTGCTCAGCACCATTTACCGCGTGCAGCAGATGGGCGGCAGCTATGGCGCGGTGCACATCATGGATATTTTGCGTGGCAAAAGCACCGAGAAGGTAACGCAGCGCGGCCATGAAACCCTGAGTACGTTTGGCATTGGCGCGGACTTGAGCGAAGTGCAACTGCGCGGCGTGCTGCGCCAGCTGATTGCCATCGGCGCCGTGGCGGTCGATGCCCAGGCCTTCAATACCCTGCAACTCACCGATGCCTCGCGCGCCGTGCTCAGGGGCGAGGTGCCGGTGCAGTTGCGCGCCTCGGTATCGAGCCCGGCCGGGCGCAAGGCCAAACGCAGCAGCGCGGTCCACGCCGGCAGCGTCGGCAAAACGCCCATCGCGCTGGATGCAGCGGCGCAGACCCGCTACTCTGCCCTGAAAGCCTGGCGCGGCGAAGTGGCCAAAGAACACAACCTGCCGGCCTATGTGATTTTTCACGATGCCACGCTGGCGGCCATTGCCGAGCGCGCGCCGCTGTCGCTGGATGATCTGCAAGGCATCAGCGGCATAGGCGCGAAAAAGCTGGAAGCCTATGGTGAAGAGGTGCTGCGCGTGATGGTGAGCGTGTGAGCGACACAGGTGATCGAACCTGACGCCGATCACCTCTACAATTTGACCGCAAGCACGGCGCCAAGGTGTGCGTGATTGGCGGGCATGTGCCATGCAACCATTTCAACAGGGAAGGTTTGTGATGCCGATTCTCGCTAAGCCCATGCGCCCAGCCCTGCTTGGCATCGTCGTCTTCCTGCTCTCGGGCCTGGTGGCCGCCGGCCTGGTCTATCGCTCCGAGCAGAACCGCCGGCAGCTGGAGCAGTCCCGTGCGCTGGCCATGGCCGCCGACCATGCGCAGGCCCTGCAGCAAAATCTGCAGCAATCCCTGGGTCCGGCGCAATTCGAGCAGGTGGTTGCGCGCGGCTATGACTATGTGCTGTGGCGCATCGATCCGGCGAATCAGCAGCGCCAGATCATCACCCAGTCAGCCAAAGTCCCGCTTGACGCCGTTGATTTTGACTTGAAGGCTCCGAACGCCAAGTGGACCCTCAGTGTGGCGCCCACGACGGGCTGGGCAGACCCGCAGGGCCTGAGCGTGAAAGTCGCACTGGCGGCGCTGTTCAGCGTGCTGCTGGCCTACGGTGCGAAACAGGCGGGCGCAGCCAGGGTCCGCGCGAACGAACTTCAAGTCGACGTCAATACGCAGGCAGTAGAACTCGTGGCGCTCAACCAGCGGCTGCAGAGCACGCTCGACGCACTGCCCGATCTGCTCTTTGAAACGGATCTGGACGGTCGCTATCTGGCCTACCATTCGCCGCGCTCTGACCCGCTGGCCGCTGCGCCCGCCGAGCTGCTGGGCAAGACGCTGCATGAAGTGTTGCCGGTTGCGGTGGCGGATAGTTGCCTGGCTGCGGTGCATGAAGCCAGTGCAGTCGGCCACTCGCACGGCAAGCAGATCCAGCTAGCCCTGCCGGACGGTGCGCATTGGTTCGAGCTCTCCGCTTCACGCAAGCCCGGCCTGCCTGGTGATGCGCCGACTTTCATTGTGCTGTCGCGCGACATCACCGAGCGCAAGAACGCTGAAATCAAAATTGAGCGCCTGACCAGGCTTTACGCGGCCTTGAGCCAATGCAACCAGGCCATCGTCCGCTGCAGCGATGCAAGTGAATTGTTCCCGATCATTTGCCGGGATGCCGTTAATTTTGGCGGCATGAAAATGGCCTGGATCGGCATGCTCGATGAGGCTGACCAGCTGGTCAAACCGGTAGCCTCATTCGGCAGCGGTGTCGAGTACCTGGAGGGGATAGAAATTTCGGTTGATGCCGCTGCCGCGTCAGGCGTCGGCCCTACCGGCACCGCCGTACGTGAAAACCATCCCGTGTGGTGTCAGGATTTTCAGCGAGACCCCACCACCGAGGCCTGGCATGCGCGCGGCGAGCGCTTCGGGTGGGGAGCGTCAGCGGCCTTGCCGCTGCGCGCCGGCGACAAGGTGGCTGGCGCGCTCACGCTCTATGCCGGTGAAACGGGTGCGTTTGACGAAGCGGCACAAAACCTGTTGCTTGAAATGACGCTTGACATCAGCTTTGCGCTGGACCACTTTGCCGACGACCGTGAGCGCAAGTTAATGCAGGACGATTTACGCGACAGCGAGGAGCGCTATCGCAAAGCGTTTCAGACCAGCCCGGATGCGGTCAACATCACCCGGCGGGTGGATGGTCTCTACGTCGATGTGAACACGGGTTTTGAGCGCATCACCGGCTGGCAGCACGACGAGGTGGTGGGAAAGACCGCCACCGAACTCAATCTCTGGGGCAACCCGGCAGACCGGATGCGGCTGGTTGACGCATTGCAGTCCGAAGGTCGTTGCAACAATCTTGAGGCCACTTTCGTCAAGAAAAATGGCGACGTCCTTCACGGCTTGATGTCAGCGGAAAATGTTCGTTTCAAAGAAGTTGACTGCATCCTCTCCATCACGCGCGACATCACCGAGAAGAAGCTGGCAGAGGCGCAGATTCAACAGTTGGCCCATTTTGATCAGCTGACCGGCCTGCCCAACCGCAGCCAACTCCATGATCGCTTCCGGTACGCGCTCAGCCTGGCCCAGCGCCACGGCGACCAGTTGGCCATCATGTTCCTCGACCTGGACCACTTCAAGAATATCAACGACACCCTGGGGCATAGCGTTGGTGATCAACTGCTGGTGGACGTCTCGCGCCGACTCAAGGCCGCGCTGCGGGAAGAAGACAGCCTGTCACGGCTGGGTGGCGATGAATTTATTCTTTTGCTGCCGGGCACTGATGAAGCGGCTGCCAGTCAAGTCGCAGCGAAATTGCTTGCCGCCGTCGCGCAGCCGTGCCAGATTGAACAGAATGAATTGGTGAGCACGGTGTCGATTGGTATCGCCCTTTATCCCAATGACGGGCAGGATTTTGAAACCCTGTCAAAGAACGCCGATGCCGCCATGTACCGCGTCAAGCAGGCCTCGCGCAACGATTTCCGCTTTTTCACGCAGGAGATGCAGGCCCATTCTGCGCGCACCCTGCAATTGGTCAACGCCCTGCGCCATGCGCTGCCCCGGCATGAATTTGAGCTGCATTTTCAGCCGCAGATCGCCTTGCAGGATGGTCATATTGTGGGCGCCGAAGCGCTCTTACGCTGGCGCCATCCCGAACTGGGCATGATCTCGCCGGTGGAGTTCATCCCGATTGCCGAAGACAGTGGGCAGATCCTGGCGATTGGCGAGTGGGTGCTGCGCACCGCCGTCAGGCAATTGAAGCAGTGGCTGGATGCCGGGCTGCGGCCCATGGTGATGGCGGTCAACCTGTCAGCGGTGCAGTTTCGCCATCCGAACCTGATTGACCTGGTGACGCGCATTCTCGACGAGGCCGCGCTGCCCCCCGAGTTTCTGGAACTGGAGCTGACGGAGGCCGCCGCGATGGACGATCCGCCGGCCGCCATCGCGATCATGAACAAGCTCGACGAACACGGTATCCGCATGTCGATTGACGACTTTGGCACCGGCTACTCGAGCCTGAGCTACCTGAAAAAATTCAAGGTCGACAAGCTCAAGATCGATCAGTCTTTTGTACGCGACATCAGCGATGATCCGGATGACAAGGCGATCGTCACCGCAATCATCAATCTGGCCAGCAGTTTGGGCATGCACACCATTGCCGAGGGTGTGGAAACGGCCAGTCAACTGGCCTTTTTGCGCTTGCAGGGATGTGATGAGGTGCAGGGTTATTACTTCAGCAAGCCGTTACCTAAAGATCAATTCGAAGCTTTCGTGCGCAATAGCATGAGCTGACGGTTTCCGTATCTTTCCATTTTTCAATCATGACTGATTGACTTCCTGAGCTCAGTTGGGCAAGGCATCAAGGGCATGGGCACGAAGGCGCGGCCTCTCAATAGATCTCCGCCGCGATCGTGCGCACGTGTTGCAACAGCAGCTTGGCCCCGGGTGACAGCAATTGATCGCGCCGCATGATGACGCCAAAACTGTCCATCTTGCAGGGAAGCTCAATGGGCAGGATGGCCAGTTCGCTGCATCGGACGTAATAGCGGGCGACCTCCAGTGGCATCACATGCAGGAAATCGGTTTGCTGCAGCAGGCTGGTGATCACTGAAATGGCCGTGGCCTCCACCACATTGGCGGGCGTCTCCAGCTCAATGCGACGAAACATCATGTCGAACCGGTGGCGCAGAATGCTGCCGCGCGGCGACAGTATCCAGCTGGCAGCGGCCAGATCGTTCAAGCTGAGATCGCTGCGCGCCAGCAAGGGATGTCCAACACGCGCGACGGCGCACGCGGTTTCCTCCGACAAGTCCTCATACAACAAGTCCAGATCATCTTCCTGCTCCCGAATGCGCGCGATCAGGAAATCGAGTTGCCCGCGCTTCAGGCGTGCCACCAGCTCATTGCTGGTGCCGACCTCAACGCCGATACACAGGCGCGGGGCCTCCTGCTTGGTGCGCGCGATCGCCTGCGGTACCAGCGTCGTGGAGGGCGTGATGATCACGCCGATGTCAACCTGGCCTGACAGGCCGGCCTGCAGCGTGGCAATCGAATCCTGACCTTGTGACAGATTGGTGAGCGCCATGCGGACATGACGGATCATGGTTTCGCCATACAGCGTGGGCCGCACGCCGCGCGGCAGCCGGTCAAAAAACGGCACGCCAAAGAGTTCCTCAATGTCTTTGAGCATCTTCGACGCGGCGGGCTGGCTCATGTGGGTCTCTTTGGCCGCCTGATGAAGATTGCGCGCTTCGTCCAGCGCGAGCAACAGAAACATCTGGCGGGTTTTGAGCTTGGTCCGCGTCCGCCGCGCGGCGTCAGGGTCATGGTCATGGTCATTCATGGGTCTGGGGGTGTCAGTGGCGGGGATAGTCAGTGTTCATCCGGATTGTCGTTTGATTGATATAAAAAATAATATCTGTTTCGCATATTAATTCATTTGTTTTGTATTTCTACCGCACCTAAGATGGCATCGATTGCAACCCGAAAGATTGAAGGAGACTCGGATGTCCACCCCGCCCAAACGTGTATTGCGGTCCGCCGCCTGGTTCGGAGCAGCCGACAAAAACGGCTTCATGTACCGCAGCTGGATGAAGAACCAGGGCATTCCGGACCATGAATTTCAGGGCAAGCCAATCATCGGCATCTGCAACACCTGGTCGGAGTTGACCCCCTGCAACGCACACTTTCGCAAGATTGCCGAGCACGTGAAGCGTGGCATTTCCGAGGCGGGCGGCTTCCCGGTCGAGTTTCCGGTGTTCTCCAACGGTGAGTCCAACTTGCGCCCCACCGCCATGCTGACCCGCAACCTGGCCAGCATGGATGTGGAGGAGTCGATTCGCGGCAACCCGATGGACGCTGTGGTGCTGCTGGTCGGTTGCGACAAGACCACGCCGGCCTTGCTGATGGGCGCTGCGAGCTGCGACATCCCGACCATCGTCGTGACCGGCGGCCCGATGCTGAACGGCAAGCATGAAGGCCGTGACATCGGCTCCGGCACGGTGGTCTGGCAGCTGCACGAAGCCGTCAAGGCGGGGCAAATTACCTTGAACCAGTTCATGTCGGCCGAAGCCGGCATGTCGCGCTCGGCCGGCACCTGCAACACCATGGGCACGGCCTCCACCATGGCCTGCATGGCCGAGGCGCTGGGCACCTCGCTGCCGCACAACGCGGCCATTCCGGCAGTGGATGCGCGCCGCTACGTGCTGGCCCACATGTCGGGCATGCGTATTGTGGACATGGTGTGGGAGGACCTGAAGTTGTCCAAAATCCTGACGCGCGAAGCGTTTGAGAACGCCATTCGTGTCAATGCAGCCGTGGGTGGCTCCACCAACGCGGCCATTCACCTCAAGGCCATTGCCGCTCGCATCGGCGTGCCGCTGGCGCTGGACGACTGGACCACCGTGGGCAAGGGCACACCGACGCTGGTGGATCTGCAGCCGTCAGGCCGTTTCCTGATGGAAGATTTTTATTACGCTGGTGGCCTGCCTGGCGTGCTGCGCCGGATGGGCGAGGGCGGCCTGCTGCCGCACAAGGATGCGCTGACGGTCAACGGCAAGTCCATCTGGGAAAACGTGCTGGACGCCCCGATCCACAACCCGGAAGTGATCCGGCCGCTCGACAACCCGCTGGTCGCGGATGGCAGCATCTGCGTCCTGCGGGGTAATCTGGCGCCGCGCGGCGCCGTGCTCAAGCCGTCAGCGGCCACGCCCGCGCTGATGAAACACCGCGGCAAGGCGGTCGTCTTTGAGAATATTGACCACTACAAGGCCCGCATCGGCGACCCGGATCTGGAGATCGATGCCGACTCGGTGATGGTGCTCAAGAACTGCGGCCCCAAGGGTTACCCCGGCATGGCCGAAGTGGGCAACATGGGCCTGCCGCCCAAGCTGCTGGCACAAGGCATCACCGACATGGTGCGCATCTCGGATGCCCGCATGAGCGGCACGGCCTACGGCACCGTGGTGTTGCATGTGGCGCCGGAAGCGGCTGCCGGTGGGCCGCTGGCGATCGTGCGCGATGGCGACTGGATTGCACTCGACAGTTATGCGGGCAAGCTGGACCTGGAGATCAGTGATGCCGAGATCGCGCAGCGCCAGGCTGAACTGCAGGCCAAGCCCGCAGCGCCGGCCAAGGGCGGCTACCAGCAGTTGTACATAGACCGGGTGCTGCAGGCCGACGAGGGCTGCGATTTTGATTTTCTGGTCGGTTGTCGTGGCGCCGAGGTGCCCAGACATTCCCATTGAGCAAAGGGAACTTCCATCAAGACATCGTTCCCGCGCAGGCGGGAATCCAGTGCGTTCCATGCGATTGATTTGAAAGACCGGTGATGAGCAAAAAAATCAAATGTGCGTTGATCGGTCCGGGCAATATCGGCACCGATCTGCTCTACAAGCTGAGGCGCAGCCCGGTGCTCGATCCGGTCTGGATGGTCGGTGTTGACCCGACTTCCGAGGGCTTGAAGCGCGCCCACGAGCTGGGGTTGAAAACCACTGAACAGGGTGTTGACGGCTTGCTGGCGCATGTGCTGGCGGATGGTGTGCAGATCGCCTTCGATGCGACCTCGGCCTACGTCCATGCCGAGAACTCGCGCAAGCTGACTGAATTGGGCGTCCTGGTGATCGACCTGACGCCGGCGGCCATCGGCCCGTTCTGCGTGCCGCCGGTCAATCTGCTGGCACTTGTGGGCCAGCGCGTCATGAACGTCAACATGGTGACCTGCGGTGGCCAGGCGACGATTCCCATGATCGCCGCCATCTCCCGGGTACAGCCGGTCCAGTACGGCGAGATTGTCGCCACGATTTCCTCCAAATCGGCAGGCCCGGGCACGCGCAAGAACATCGACGAATTTACCCGCACCACCTCCCGCGCCATCGAGCAGGTGGGCGGCGCTGCCAGGGGCAAGGCGATCATCATCATCAACCCGGCCGAGCCGCCGCTGGTGATGCGCGACACCGTGCATTGCCTGACCGAGACCGAACCTGATCGGGCGAAGATCACCGCGTCGATTCACGCCATGATCAGGGAAGTGCAGAAGTACGTGCCCGGCTACAAACTGGTCAATGGCCCGGTGTTTGACGACAAACGTGTGTCGGTGTTTCTGGAAGTGGAAGGCCTGGGCGACTTCCTGCCCAAGTACTCCGGCAACCTCGACATCATGACCGCCGCCGCCCGCACCGCCGAGATGTTTGCCGAGGAGATTCTCGCTGGCAGGATCAATCTTCAACCCATGGCCACGGTCGCCTGAGCCAGGAGCACCCCATGACTGTCCAAGGTAAAAGAATCACCGTCCACGACATGACCCTGCGCGACGGCATGCACCCCAAGCGCCACCAGATGACGCTGGAGCAGATGAAGAGCATTGCCTGCGGCCTGGACGCCGCTGGCGTGCCGCTGATCGAAGTCACCCACGGCGACGGCCTGGGCGGCTCCTCCGTCAACTACGGCTTTCCGGCGCACACCGACGAGGAATACCTGGGCGCGGTGATTCCGCTGATGAAGCAGGCCAAGGTCAGCGCGCTGCTGATCCCCGGCATCGGCACCGTCGAGCACCTCTTGATGGCCAAAGACCTGGGCGTGGCCACCATCCGTGTCGCCACGCATTGCACCGAGGCCGACGTGAGCGAGCAGCACATCACCAAGGCCCGTGCTTTGGGCATGGACACCGTGGGTTTCCTGATGATGGCGCACATGGCCAGCCCGGAAAAGCTGGTCAGCCAGGCACTCTTGATGCAAGGCTACGGCGCCAACTGCATCTACGTCACCGACTCGGCCGGCTACATGCTGCCCGACGACGTGAAAGCGCGCCTGAGTGCCGTGCGCGCCGCGCTCAAACCCGAGACCGAGTTGGGCTTTCACGGCCATCACAACCTGGCCATGGGCGTCGCCAACTCGATCGCCGCGATCGAGGCCGGGGCCACCCGCATCGATGCCGCCGCCGCTGGCCTGGGTGCCGGCGCCGGCAACACGCCGATGGAGGTGTTCATCGCCGTATGCGCCCGCATGGGGATTGAAACCGGGGTCGATGTGTTCAAGATCCAGGACGTGGCCGAAGACCTGGTGGTGCCGATCATGGACCATGTCATCCGCATCGACCGCGACTCGCTCACGCTGGGCTATGCCGGGGTCTATTCCAGCTTCCTGCTGTTTGCCAAACGCGCCAGTGC
>NZ_JBAQMD010000015.1:0-164787 GCF_049302455.1 Rhodoferax ferrireducens
GCGAGTGTGGTTCGAAAGGATGCGGCTGCGTCGCTACCCCGATTTCGTTATCGGAACCGTCAACGAACGATGCCAGGCTGACGCGGACGCTCTACCGCATCGACAACATGGATTGCCCAACCGAAGAGGGTCTGATTCGCGGCAAGCTCGCCGGGATGGCCGGTGTGGGAACACTCGACTTCAACCTGGTTCAGCGCACGCTGACGGTCAGTCATGCGCCCGATACGCTGCCGCAGGTGCTGGCGGCGTTGAAGTCGCTAGGTTTCGACGCTGAGATATGCGAAGCAGCCGCTTTGACCGACGCATCCGCTCCAGCACCATCGAGCACTAACTGGTGGCCGCTGGGCATCTCCTTGGTAACTGCATCGGCGGCCGAGGCCGTCTACTGGCTCCACAACGGCAATCACTGGTCGGTTGTCGTTCTGGCGCTTGTCGCGGTCTTCACGGGTGGCCTTTCCACCTACAAGAAGGGGTGGATCGCGCTCAAGAACCGTAACCTCAACATGAATGCCCTGATGTCGATTGCCGTCACGGGTGCCATGTTGATCGGTCACTGGCCCGAAGCGGCGATGGTGATGGTGCTCTTCGCGCTGGCCGAAGTGATTGAAGCTAAGTCGCTGGATCGCGCTCGCAACGCCATCCGTGGCCTGCTTGATCTCGCGCCAGAACAGGCGACCGTACAGCAGCCGGACGGTACATGGTGCGAAGTGAACGCTAAACAGGTCGCCATTGGAAGCCGGGTTCGGGTCAGACCGGGCGAACGCATTGCGCTGGATGGGCAGGTCGTGGAAGGCTTCTCCACCGTCAACCAAGCACCGATTACCGGCGAAAGCCTCCCGGTCGAGAAAGCCCCCGGTGATTCGGTGTTCGCTGGCACCATCAACGAATCCGGTTCATTCGAGTACCGCGTCACCGCCGTGGCCAGTCACTCCACACTGGCCCGCATCATTCACGCGGTAGAGGCCGCTCAGGGGAGTCGCGCGCCGACTCAACGTTTTGTCGATCAGTTCGCCCGCTGGTACACCCCCGTTGTATTCGGCGTTGCCATCGCCGTCGCGTTGCTGCCGCCGCTGTTCATGGGTGCGGCATGGCTCGACTGGATTTACCGTGCATTGGTTCTGCTGGTTGTCGCCTGCCCGTGCGCACTCGTGATCTCTACACCGGTCAGCATTGTCAGCGGCTTGGCCGCCGCTGCACGCCACGGCATTCTCATTAAGGGCGGCGTCTATCTGGAAGAAGGCCGCAAGCTGCGCTGGCTGGCACTGGACAAGACCGGCACGATCACGCACGGCAAGCCAGCACAAACCGATTTTGTCGCATGGGGCAATGCGCTCGCCTCGGATAGTCGCAGCATCGCTGCCAGTCTGGCGGCCCGCTCAGACCATCCTGTATCCAAAGCGGTGGCACAGGCCGCGCAGACGGACGGGGTTGCCTTGCTCGAAGTGGCCGAATTCAACGCGCTGCCCGGTCGGGGTGTGCAAGGCCAAATCAACGGTGAGGTCTACCATCTTGGCAACCACCGGATGCTCGAAGAGTTGGGGCAATGCACACCAGAACTGGAACAGCGCATCGCGGCGCTGGAAACCGTAGGTAAAACTGTCGTGATGTTGGTCGGCGCAAAGGAGGTTCATGCCTTATTCGCCGTAGCGGACACCATCAAGGACAGTAGCAGGAGAGCCATCGCCGAGTTGCATGCAATGGGTATCAACACCATGATGCTGACCGGCGACAACCCTCACACGGCAAAGGCCATTGCCGCACAAGCCGGGATCGACCGTGCAGAAGGCAATCTGCTTCCAGACGACAAACTGCGCGAAGTTGAGCAATTGGCCCGAAGCGGCAAGGTCGGCATGGTTGGCGATGGCATCAATGATTCACCGGCCTTGGCACGAGCGGACATCGGCTTTGCAATGGGAGCTGCTGGCTCTGACACCGCCATCGAGACGGCCGACGTGGCGCTGATGGACGATGACCTGTGCAAGATACCGACGTTCGTGCGCCTGTCGCGTGCGACGGCGCAGGTGCTGATGCAAAACATCGTGCTGGCCCTTGGCATCAAGGCAGTATTTCTGGTGCTTACCTTCACGGGTCAAGCGACTATGTGGATGGCTGTGTTTGCTGATATGGGGGCCAGCTTGCTCGTCGTTGGCAATGGCTTGAGGCTGCTGCGCCGATGAGCTGGAAATTCTTTCTCTATGACTGGGGTGGCCTGAACATCGCGTTGTTCCAAGCCATCAACACGGGTACGCCTGCCGCGCTGGGGCCGCTGGCGTGGTTCTTCAGCCTCGTGGGAAGTTACTGGACGGCGCCGCTGACGATGCTGGGTCTGTGGTGGTGGTCGAAGTCGGCCACCAACCCGGCGCGTGGCGCGGTCGTTTTGCACCGCCTCATTGGTTTTAGCGTGGCCTTCTTGCTGGCTTTACTGGTCGCCACCGTCTTGAAGCTCTGGCTCGACTTTCCACGCCCGCCTGCCGTCCTTGGCGACATGGTGAGCGTGATCGGAAACATCGAGCGTCACTACAGCCTGCCCAGCGGACACTCCACCTATACCGCGCTGGTGGTCGGCGCGCTCTGGCCTTTGATGGGACGCCGTGGTCGTCTCGGTTTAATGCTGTACGCCATGCTGGTCGGTTGGTCACGAATCGCAGCCGGCATGCACTTCCCTGCTGACGTGCTCGCGGGATGGGGACTTGGATTGAGTTGCACGGCGCTCGCCGGGTGGTTGATACCGCTGGCCGCCCCTGTTTGGCAATCGGCCCGCCGCACATCGACTTGGGTCTGGTTCACAGTTGCCGCCAGTGCTGTCATGACCGACCAGCTCGCGAAGTGCGCCATCACCCGCACGTTTGCTTACGGTGAACAGGTCGAAGTCACGCCCTTCTTCAACCTCGTTCATGTCCTGAATCCCGGCGCGGCATTCAGCTTTCTGGCGAACGCTGGCGGCTGGCAACGTTACTTTTTCATCACGCTGGGTCTGGTCGTTTCTGCCTGGCTGGGACGCATGCTGTGTCAGCGCCTACCCCGTCTAGAAGCGGTGGGCTACAGCCTGATCCTTGGTGGTGCGCTCGGCAATGTCGCGGATCGTGTGTTGCGCGGACAGGTTGTGGATTTCCTTGACTTTCATTGGTGGCTTGTGCATTGGCCCGCATTTAACGTCGCTGATGTGGCGATCACATTGGGCGCTGCTCTGCTCATCGTGCATGGGCTATTCCATGGCAAAGCCGTAGACTTAAAATCAATTGAGAAATTCAATCATTCACAATAATGCAATCTGAGAATTCCCATGCCTTGCCGAGCACCTTATCGTTGGCTGAGAGCGAAAAAATAGTGCCCGGTGGAATCATGTAGCGATGGGAAGCGTTGACCAATACCTCAAGGCAGCAGAGCGCGAAAACACGCTGCTGAGCTACGCCTCGGCTGTACGGCACTTTGAGGAAGAGTGGAAAGGCCTGTTGCCTGCAAGCAGTGATGCCGTTGCGCGTTACCTGGCAGATTACGCAGCGACCCTTTCGGGGAGCACATTGCGCCACCGATTGGCAGCGTTGTCGCGCTGGCACGTAGACCAGGGTTTTACAGACCCCACCAAGAGCCCCACCATCCGGCAGCTCCTCAAAGGCATTCGTTCCGTGCACAACGCCCCGGAAAAAAAAGCCCGGCCATTGGAGTTGGACGTACTGGAACGGGTGGATGCGTGGTAGGCACGCAATATCGCGCAAGCCCAGCGTGACGCAGACCATGCCGCCGAACTCCGTTTCACTCGGGATCGCAGCCTGATTCTGCTGGGCTTTTGGCGGGGATTCCGGTCTGATGAGTTGGTCAGGTTGTCGGTCAAAAACGTCCAGATCGTGGCGTCGGAAGGCATGACCTGCTATCTGGACCGCAGTAAGGGGGATCGCCAGGCGCTTGGCAGGGTCTACAAATGCCCATCACTGTCACGGCTGTGTCCCGTCACGGCATTCAGTCAATGGATCAGCTTGGCAAAGCTAGATCAGGGGCCGGTATACCGCAGCATTGACCGCTGGGGAAATATCGCGGATCAGGCCATGCATCCCAACAGCCTGATTCCCCTCTTGCGTAGCATGCTGTCACTGGCTGGCGTCGCCGCAGTGGACGAATACAGCAGCCATTCCCTGCGCCGCGGCTTTGCAGGCTGGGCCCGCTCCAGCGGGTGGGACCTCAAGGACTTGATGGAATATGTTGGCTGGACAGACATCAAGTCGGCAATGCGCTACCTGGAGGAAGACAACACATTCCTGCAGGCGCGTTTTGAACGTGGACTGGAAGCATCTCCAGAACAGAAAAATAGCACTTTGCCTGTGGTGCCGCCGGCCACATCGCCGGCGCCACTGCCGATTGCACCGCCCACAGTCTTGGTGCTGGTGACCATATCGCAGGAGCGTTACAGACCTCACCAATGAAAAAAGCGCTGGCCGTCGCAGCGGTCGCAGTCAGCCAGGCGAAAACAAGCAAATACCAACTGCGTTTCATGCTTGAGCCTTGGTTTTTACTGGCGTCGCTTGTGCAAGATCGGTCTTGTTGAATAACAAGAACCATACGAATATGGCGCAGACAATGTAACTGTCAGCCAGGTTGAATGCTGGCCAGTGCCATCCGCGCCAATGCAGGTCAAGGAAGTCCACTACCGCCCCAGTATGAATGCGGTCGATCAGATTGCTCGCACCTCCAGCCACCACCAGGCCACCGGCCCAGCGCTCTAAAGAGTCAGTCTTCTTGAGCAAGCAAACGAGCGTTATCGGCACTACCACGAGAATACTCACGCCAATCAGCATGGGGCGTTGCCAGCCATCAGCGTTGGCAAGAAAAGAAAATGCCGCACCTTTGTTGAGCACGTGCACGAGATTGAACCAATCGGTCACTGGGATGGCTTCACCCAGTGCAATGGTGTTAGCAAAATAAGACTTTGTCAGTCGATCCAGGCCAATCAGTGCCCCGACCAGAATGACCCAAAGCATGCGCTGGCGTTGACGCCAATAGGTAAGAAACATGAGGAGAAATCCAGAAAACTGTTGACCAGATCAGCACCGAGTGCTGACGCGATTGACAGGGATCGATTTCTCGAAGCGTTTAAAGCTTGTGTGTAGATCGATGCCCTGGTCAAACCAGGGCGTACCACTGTGGCCGTTCCGGGCGGTCTCCGGGGCCAGGACTTGATCGCACCATGCGCACTGGGGCGAGCATCAAGGTCAGAGCGACTTTATTTACGACATCGGGTTCCTGGATAGCCACCGAACAGCCTGCATGGCAGGTGCCGCAATCCAAATCGACTGAGATTGTTTTTGCAAAATCTCCACCTGAGTCTGTGCGTTCAGTGACCTGGTGTTGGTGTGTGTGGTGGCCAACGTGATTGCTTGTGATATCGCTTTCGTGTTGACAATAGCGCCCTGTTGCTGCCCAGGAGAGCTGCAACGGCATCAAAATCGTCAAAAGAATGATTAACCAGAAACGCATTTAAACATTGTAGTAGCTTTAGCGTTAAGACCTTTGCGTGCATCAAACATCTGTCCGCACCTTGCAGGTGTGAATTCTGCAGTTGATGTCGTTATAAGACCCAAATTGGATGCACGCTGGACTTCTCGGAACCGGGCACTCATGGCCGTCAGCAATCGCTGCCTAGCCGCTGCTCGCCCCAACAGTTTGTAGGCACATCAGGGGGCTATACCAGGTCGGAACTGGTGGCGTTTTTGCGCCGGATAGAGCGGCTTCATTGGTCAGATTACGAACGAACCTCGCTCCTAAAGCACTGTTGCGCGAACTGCAGCAACCAGATCGTCAGGGGCAATGACTTTTTGAGGCAAAAATGGAACAGATCGCATTGGCAAATCTTTGATCACCCCAGCACTTTGCAGTGCCATGGCCACCAGCTCTGTGCAATAGAGCTTTTTGCCGTCATCATCCAGCGCTAACTGGTCGTCAAAGGGCCGCCCCAAAAACGATTTGGCAGCGCCTTGAACGGCATCGACCTTGTCCTCGGGTATCAGCAATACTTCACCCGCTGAAGCCTGCTCGGCATTGAAAAATACCTCCGGTTTTTCGAGCTTGGTGCCAACGCCTGGCATGGCACTTTCAATGTAGATTTGGCCATCCGGTATCAACTGCACGGCGATGCCCACATGACTCCATTTGCCGCCACCCTGGCCGAAAAGCACCGCTTGCGTGATGGGGTCATTGTCAAGGCCGCGCCGCGCCACAACGGCTCCGGGTCGAACTGCTGCAACGACGCGATCTCTCCATGCTTGCGCTTCTGCCTGGACAAAAGTGACCGTCGCCATGAAGGCCATGACCACCACCATGCTGCTGGTGGTCTTCACCGAGGAGAAAAACCAGCGTTTGCCAGCCCTATGCGCACTCTGTCGAGGGCATCTCGAATGAGGTACGCCTCAAAGTCGTTCACTGCATTGCCGCGAATTTCTGAAAATCCAACCCGCTTGACAAATTGGGCCAGCGCGCTTGCCAGTACTTCATTCATTTCCACCGTAAAAGTAATCATTTTAAAAAAAACAAAATAATCGATTGGAATGACGAAATAAATGTGAATCATTGTTGTAATTCAGTATTTACCCGTCATAGAGAAAGTTTTACAAGAAGCGATAATTAATATATCTAAATAACCGTTTTATGACCTCGATAGATATAAACCACAATACCGGAAAAACAAATCTGCAAACTGTCAACCATGCGCCAAACCCCATCAGAGCCAGGATGGCACCTTGCTTTTGATCCCAGGCTAGCGACCCAAACCAGAGCGCGCCTCCCCAGACCAGGCAAGTGACTGCGATGCAAAGAGCCCACTTGGCATGAAAGACCACTTGCCCGTACCGATATACAGCGCTATTGATCCAGCGTCTTGCTGCAGTTCTACGATTGTTGGTCATGGGAAATTAACGTAATCAGATGGAAATAAATATGAAGCACTATTATTTTTAGTAGCATGATAGTCGTTATTTATTTTAACTCAGAGTGGCTATAAAGTTAATTGGTAACTTGATATTATGTTGTATATAAAACTCAAAACTCCAGTTCTTTATTCCATGTCTTCTCAGCGGTTAAAAATGCCAATTCCGGGTTTTTCACTTTGATACCCATTTGCAGAGCTTCTTTGGCAGCCAACTCCCGAAACGTCACTGACCCTGTGACGAATACTTCACCACCAAATTTTTGAGAGGCCAGTAGCAACCCGGCGCGCATGGCTTGTGGGTCGTTCACTTGCGTCACATCGATCCGCGGTCCACTGTCGGTCAGTCGTACCGTGCCACGGGTGTCAAGGTATTCAATGCAGTGCTCTGGTGTGATCCTGAGCCGGGCTGTGCGGATGTCGAAGTCGTCGGGTCGTACCGTGCCCCTGATGCTGTTTTCCCGGCTTGCTGCAGGGGCGGTATGGCCGAGGTCTTCGCCCTCGATGCCTGCCTTTTGTTTGGTTTTGTCTCGCTGGGCCCGATAGCGCAGCCCGCGAAGTGCGGAGATTGCCGCTTCGTTGCCTAGCGCCGCCTGCCGCTCCAGCCACGGCAACCATTCCATCGCGTTGGCATGTGTAAGCGCCAGGCGTTCACGCTTTTGCCGGTCTGCCAAGTCTTCCATCGCCGCCGTGCGCTGTGCTGCCCACAGGAGTCTCGCCACCTGGCTCCCATATTGATTTTGCAGATGGGTCAGGGTCCCGGTTTTAGAAGCCGCAAGCTGTTGGAGCAGGTCAGATTTTTCTGCTTTGTGAAGCTCTCGCAGCTCCAGCCTTGCGGCCTTGCGGTTGTCTTTAGCCGTGTATTTTTCTGACTTGTATTGCTCAAAGAGTGCTGTGCGTGCAATGGCACGATCCATTCTGGCTTGATCGCGCTGTTCGCCTCGCCCGGTGCACCCGGGATATTCCTGCGAGTCCGGGTCAGTACCACAGGCAACACGGGCAACGTAATCGTTGTAAGTGGCTCCGTCAATCGACCGGTTGGTCGATGAGGTCTGCCCTATGGGAATGTTGGGCGGCTGGTACTCACCAAAGCGCTTTTGCAAGCGCCCCAGACTCAGTGCATAGTGAACGGCTGACGCTTTGGTTTGCGTTGCCTTGTCGAGCATGTCGGTCTCGAAAATCAAGCCGGATTTGACTTTCACCACACGCAGGCCTCTGGCGACGCATGCGCGATGGAACTCCTGCCAGTTCTGCGTTGCAACCAGCTCTGGTGCAACCTTGTTGTTGAGCCAGCCGGCCAGTGAGGGCAGTCCTGCCTTGACTTCCCCCATGCGCGCCTTCACAGCAGGTGCATGCGGTGCAAGTGACTTGTCGGTTTCAAGTCCAAGCTGGCGGCGCAGCGCATGCGTCAGCCGCTTGATTTGACCGTCAATGACCACGTGGGGGCCGTTGTCATGCTGCCAGCCCTGTTCAAGTTCGATCTCCCGACAGGTTTTGTCCAGCACAAGGAAGTCATAGCGCGGTGGCCCGGTCAGTACCAAATGCTCAGGGTGGACACGGTTGGCAATGATGTGAATGTGGTGGTGGTGATCTTTGTCGCGGTGGATCGCAAAAAATGCCTGGTTGTCGGCCATGCCAACCGCTTTGAGCGCCTTGGCGGCTGCGACCGTGGCCTGGTCAACGGTTGGCTGCTCGCCAGCCTTCCATGAAAGGACTACGTGATAAAACGGATTGGTTTTGGGATGGGCTCTTGATCTTGCCGCCCAGGCCCGCGCCGTGCTGTCCATCAACTTGATGATTTGCCTGCGATCATCCGGGTCAGTGGGGTTGAGGCCCTCCATGTTGAAGGATGCAGCTTCCAGCACACCATCGCGCGCCAGGTAATTGGCGCCATCCTCTGGACCGTAGTGGCCAGGTTCGGGTTGTTCAGCAGCCTTTTTGAGGTCGTCAACGACATAGTTGGCTGCGCTGGCCACCGTTTTCCAGGACTTCTTCAGCATGATGACCTTAGCCAGCATGGACCCTTCCGGCTGCCCTGTCCTTGCCACCTGAGGCGGTTGCTTCCAGCGTGTCAGCGCGCTCACGCAGCTCATGGATCAATGCCCACCATTTTTTTCGGTCTTCTGCCGTCCAGCGGATATCTCTGGCCGGGTACAGGTGCTTGAGCATGGCACCCAGACGACGAAATTCGTAGCCAGCCTGAGCTCTGTCAACGGTGACATAAACTGCGCCATGCAAGGTGGTGTCGCGGATCATCTGCGACACACTGACGCCCAGCGCTGCTGCACGCGCGTTGAAGCGGTCTGCTTCATCGGGCGAAACCCTGAGTTTCAAAAACGTTGAACGCGGCATGATCAAAAAAGATTAATCGACAGTTCACCGCGTTGTGCGCGCCGTGTCGCCACGAGGACGGTAGACAGGCTGATTGACAGTACCACGCCGGACATTCTTTTCATTTGCATCTCCAATCGACTATCCGCCACGACGGCGGATAGCCAATACGGGTGCGTCGCAAGTATGGACGCGCGCGCCTGTGGTGAGTTTGGCTGTTGGGCTGAAACGGACTGACGAGGCAAACAAAGCGGAGCGACTTTGTTTTGACAGTCCGTTTGAGCGTCGCCCAGGGGTTAGCCTCACGGCTGGGGTTGTCGAATGACATCCCCAATGAGTTGAATCATCCTTTCGGATATTGCGACAACGATCGTTGTCGGGGTGGCATTAGGCAAACCGGGTGCCTTGCAAGCTTGGCTGGGTTTCGGGCAATTCACAAAGAATTTTTTCGAATTGACCAAGATTGCGAAACTTGCGTGACCATTCGGACACGAGACTGAACCTTTCTGCTGGGCTGAAACGGGCTGACAAGGCGAACAAAGCGGAGCGACTTTGTTTTGGCAGTCCGTTTGAGCGTCGTCCAGGGGTTAGCCCCACGGCTGGGGTTGTCGCACGGCATCCCCAATGAGTTAAATTTTGAAAGGCGTTAGCGCATTAGCCCCATTTACCCCACTTGCACACCAGCGGTATCAAGCAACTACCAAACATGCTGGCGTCATCTGTCCAGCTGGAGTAAATCATGTTTTTCCGAACAAACAAGCTCACCATATCGCTCAATAACGGCCCACGCCGCTTACACATGACAACTGTTGCACTCGGAACGCCGTGAATGCCCGCACAGCCTGTCGCGCAAGATCAACTCATTGCTATGGCTACAGTTTGTGGCTCCTGACGATATCTGACTTTTGCAAATGGACCACAGCAACGAACCCGACGACATGGAAGAATGACCAAGGATGCCATCATTACCATCAAGCCACTGTACCTGGCGCGGGAGCAAGCGGCGATGTATCTGTCGATCAGCGATTCAATGCTAGACAAGCTGGTAGCCCAGGGTGACGCGCCCAAACCTCGGCGCATTTCTGCCGGGCGCACCGCCTGGTTGGTGGACGAGCTCGATGCCTGGGGGCGCGCTCGGCCAGTGTCGGACTTTGTGCCACCCATCAACAGCGGCCATGGTCGCGCTGGCAAGCCGACTTGATCACTTTGGCATCAGGCTTTGCATACGGTCTGACAGTTTTTTGAGCCATTCAATACGCTCAGCGTCGTAGCTGTAGGCGTTGTATATGCCCTCAACGCCCGGCTGAACGTGACCCAGGATCGCCTCACGGTATTCCTTGACGCATCCGAGACTCGATAGCATGGTGCTGGCCGTGCGTCGCAGATTGTGTGGCGTCCAGTGCGTTACTGGTAGCACCAGCCCGCTGATGCTCTGGCGCCCTGTCACCTTGGGGCTGTACGGCTGCAGGTTGTAGATATAGGTCGAAAAATCATGCTGGCTATATGCCTTACCCTTGGCATCCTCCCACATCAGGCCGGACGGCCCAATGGACGCCATCCTGCGCTGCACCACGGCCAGTGCTTGGCCGAACAATGGGACGCGTAAATCGACTGCCTGCGGAACGTTGGCGTTCTTGGTAAGCGACTTGGGCACCGTCCACCACCACTGCTCGTCAGTCTGCGTAATGTGGTCGCGCTGCATGGACAAAATTTCGGCGCCGCGTGTGGCCGTCCATAAGTGCATCAGCACCAGATCGCGCCCGGTGGCGTGCATGTTGGGAATCCAGGACAGCAGTTGCGAAACTTCATCCGGGTGCAGCACGCGCCGCGTCTGGCCCTGATGCTTGCCCCCGATCACCTTGCCCTTGCTTTTGATCCGGCCGCGCTGCACCAGTCGCCACCAGTTGGTCACATCACCATCGAGCTTGCCGGCATCGAGCGCATAGTCCCAGGCCGAACCGAATAACGAGCGTAGCTTTTGCGCCATCGTTGGCGTAGCTTTTCGGCTTTCCAGAACCTCGAACGCATCGGCGCGCGCAACCTCATCAGCGGGTTTGTCGGCAAAGCCGGGTTTGTCCTCGAGGATGCGATCGAACATGTTTGCGGCTGCGTCAAATCCTGCCGGCTTGCGACTCTGGCGCAAATGCCCGTCCTTGAAATCCTGCAACAGCTTACGCACGGTGTAGACCGCGGGCGCTTCGACCTTGACAGCCTGGCGCTGGGCCTTGCGCTGTGCAGCCGGGTCGACGCCAGCCTCGCGCTGGTCGCGCAACGCTTGCCAGTCCGTAGCTGCTACGTGCGCCGGCATCACCGGCCACTGACCGATGCGCACCTGCTTCATTCGATTGGCGGCATCCTTGTATCGGTAGGTCCAGGTCTTGCCGGTCTGCGTAGCCACTAGTCGCAGCCCAGGACAGCCGTCGATAACCATGTGTTCTCCGGGTGGCAGCAGCTTTGCGGCGCGGGCATCAAAATACATCGAACTACAATCTCCATGTGATCAAGTCGTCGGGGGGATTTCCCAGGCGGCGTAAGTTCCAAAAACCTACGCCAAAACCTACGCCTAGATCATAAGTGAATGCGGTTTAATGTGGTTTGATGTGGTGATAAAATTTTCAACGAAAGTTTAAAAAACGTTGAAAATCAAACACTTATCTGAAAACTTATAGAAGAATCAAGCAGTTACAAAACGCGGGTGTAGTTCAATGGTAGAACGGCAGCTTCCCAAGCTTCATACGAGGGTTCGATTCCCTTCACCCGCTCCATTTATGACCTTCACAAGCCGTCATAATCAGTCAAAATCCAAATTAAATCAAGCACTTACGAGCAAATAGGCCGTCAAGTGCAGTCATAAGCACCCATTGCAACGCAAAGCATTTGGGGGTAAAAATGGGGGAACAGAGCATTTTTTCTGTTTTTTTACTGGAATTTGTTCCCCCATGCTTACTGAAATCGCCTGCAAAGCTGCCACCTGTCCCGCCGACAAGACCCGCACGCGTTTTGCAGACGCTGGTGGCCTTTATCTGGAGGTCTCGCCCAACGGTTCGAAACGCTGGTTTTGGAAGTACCGTTTCAATGGCAAAGAAAAACGCCTGTCCCTCGGCAACTATCCAGCCGTCAAACTGAAGGACGTTCGCATCAACCGCGACGATGCACGCAAGCTGCTATCCCAAGGCACAGACCCAACCCAACAGCGCCAGCTCAACAAGGCAACATCCCGCGTCAGTGCCGCCACCACTTATGAAAAGGTGGCCCGCGAGTTTCTGGCCGTCAAGATCAAAGAATGGAGCGAAGCGCACAGCACCAAGTGGATACGCTTGCAGGAGGCTAATTTATTCCCGTGGTTTGGGAGCCTGCCCGTGTCCGACATTACGGCACCGCTGCTGTTGGAGACTTTGCGCCGGGTAGAGACACGCGGGAAAAACGAAACCGCCCATTCTTTGCGCCAGTATGCCGGGCAGGTATTCCGGTACGGCATCGCCACTGGCCGCTGCACCCACGATCCCGCCCATGCCCTGCGCGGGGCATTACAGGCTGTGATCGTCAAGCACATGTCTGCTGTGCTGGAGCCGAAGCAAGCCGGTGAACTGTTGCGGGCAATCGAGGCTTACCACGGGCACCCAACCACCCGCGAGGCCCTGATACTGTCTGCCCTGCTGTTCCAGCGCCCCGGCAACATCAGGCAAATGGAATGGACGTGGGTGGACTTTGACAATGCCATGCTGTCCATTCCAGCCGCATCCATGAAGCGCACCAAACAAGGCAAGATCAACGGCCGGCCGCACCTGGTCCCGCTGGCACCGCAGGCAGTCGCCTGCCTCAAACGTATGCATGCACTGTCCGGTCATGGTCGGTACGTGTTCCCCAGCCTGTTGACTGGTGAACGCCCAATGTCAGACAACACGGTGAACACCGCTTTGCGCCGCATGGGCTACGACAACACCGAAATGACCGCCCACGGTTTCAGGGCGATGGCCAGAACGATCCTGGGCGAGCAATTGGAGACTGATGGCGAAGTGATCGAGGCCCAACTGGCGCACGGCAAATCAGGCCCGCTGGGCAGCGCCTACGACCGCACCACCTACATGGCACAACGTCGCAAGATGATGAACGAGTGGGCCGATTACCTGGACAAGCTGCGCGACGGCGCGCAAGTGATACCGCTACGGGCATGAATACCGGCAAGCCACACACCGGTTTATGTGGGGCAATGGAGAGGCTTGCACTATGAATAATTTAAGGCACGAACTGGCATGCAAGGCACACGAAGCCCCAGCGCTGGCAACGGATCGGCAATTAATGGATGGCCTCGCCCTGCGCCTGAAAAACATCACTGAGGGCGATAGTGACGAAAGCGAGGGTGCGCGTTATGTTGCCTCGATTCTCATGGGCGAGCTGTCCAAGCGGCACCAGATCGAGGTGCGCGTTCACTGACAAAACCCCGGCAAGCCCTGCGCCGGACTTTGCAGGACAAAACGGACGGAGCCGGTAGGTGAGCAAACACCGCCCAGCCCCTGACCATCAACCACTGTATTGGAGTGAATCATGGCTACCGACAATTCTAGGACCGCTGACGATGGCAACTTCGCGCCGGGCGTCATTCGTAACGAATTTGGATGGACAGATGAATATATCGGCACCGCTGAAGCGCTTGTATCGGCCGGCCTAGTGCGCGCCGATCAGTTACCAGGCCAACCGGGCATGCCCAAGTCTTGCTCCACTTTTTATGATGGACAGCGGGTCGGGCGTGGCACGGGCACCAACGGGAAGCAGGACGAAAAATACATGCACGTATTCACTGTCGGCAAGAAATTCGCGATCCGGAAGGGGGTCATGGCCGAGGTAGCGGCTGAACGGAGAGCCGCACGGGACGCGGAGTTCACCGCCGAGCGAGAGTTTGAACGAGTAACCGCAGCGGCCAAGCAAAAAGCTGAAAGAGAGGTCCGCCATGCCGCAACAATGGCTGAATGTGCTTTGGTCCTCATGGTGAATTCAGCCGACGAGTATCGTCAAAAGATCATTAAGGCGTTGCGGTCGCACGTTGGCTATTTGCTTCAGGAAGACATGCGAATCAACAACAATCATGGGTTCAGCGTGGACGAATCAGTCGCCGCCGAGGTGGATGATCTGCTTGATGAAATGATTGAACTGGTTTCGAATGCTGACGTGCAGTTCAATGCCCGACGGCACAAAGAGATCCATCTCAAATGCAAGGGTGATATTGCAAGAGGCGATGCGAGCTTCCAGCGCACTCTTGAGCATCTCCAGCAGTCGGCGCATAGCCACTAACAGCAACAGTTTTGTCAGCCCTAGGCTAATGCCTGAAAATCCGCCGCGCCTTCGGGCGTGGCACCTTGCGAACGTTGCACTTTGAAGGGTTGATCGATGAAAAACCTGGTTCCACTTTCAGACCTGATCGAGCGCATAGTCGCCCGAAGCGTTGAGGCCTTGGGCAACCCGGCTGGCGCCGAATATGTGGCTCATTTTCCTGATGGCGCTATGCGCATGGACGCCAAGGGAGCCGCTGTCACCCTTGCGCGCCAAGAGGCCACGCTATTCGTATCCCGCATGATTGACACAGGGGAAATTACGCCGCGCACCTGGACGCAACTGCCTGCCGCGCTGCCGCTGGAGCTGAACAGGTATTCAGCGTACTGGCTGCGCCCCGATGACATCGAGCGCGCGCTGACTGTGGTCTTTGGTAAGGTCACACAAGATGCAGAAAGGGCCGCGCCTCAGGCCGCGCTCGTGGTGACAGACCAGACCGGGGCTGTGGACTTCGACCTGTTGGCCACTCGGCAGCAATTGATCGACGCATTCGGCGCGTTCACCGACATGAATGCAAGCTGGTTTGACAAACTGAAGGATGCGCCAAAGCTGCTTGCCGCCCGAAAGTCTGTCGGGCAGGGTGGCAGGCATAGCGCAGAGCCGCTATTCTGCCCATTCGAGGTCATGCTGTGGCTGGTAGACCCAAAACGCCGCAAGGGGAAACCGATTCAAAACGAGACCGCATGGCGAATGTTGAAAACCCATTTTCCAAAAGTGCACGCGCAATATTTGGTGGGTGACCCGAACGCTGATTGACCGGGGTAAAACACCCTTTTGGCCGGGGTAAATGTGCCACTTTCGCCGGGGTTTGAGAGTGAGATTCACCGGGGTTTATCTGACGCAAATTACCCCGCCGTCGTAATGCGCACCATGTTCATTCACATGGAGGTGCCATATGCAACCACAAGCCACCGCGAGAGCCCACAAGCCCCGCAAACCCCGAGAGTCTGCCCAATCGCTGCAGGCGGTTCAAATAGCAGATGCCCTGCTGAAAATGCAAACGGTGATAACAGTCACCGGCCTGTCCGAATCAAGCATTCGCCGCAAGGTAGCAGACGGAAAATTCCCCCGACCAGTCAAAGACGGTACACGCTGCACCCGCTGGATTGCAAGTGATGTAACCAACTGGCTGCGCGCCAAGGTGACGGCATGAGTGCCAGCCAAGAGAAAGCGGCCGGGATGCTGGACACATCCGAAGCCGCTCTTGAAATCACACACAACGAGTTTACGCCAGACAAGAAATTAGCGGCCACGCTGATTGCGCAGTTTGCTATTGCCGGACACGCAGTCCACAAAGGGCGTGAAGGCGACTTCACTGTTTGCAAATATGCAAATGTCAAATACTGCAAAGACCTGGCCGAATTGCAAGCCTTCGCAAAGCAAACGGGGGTGACGCTGTGAGCGTGCGAACCATGGCCCGTATTTGGGAGCACTCACAGCACGGCGGAAGCGAACTATTGATGTTGCTGGCCATCGGTGATTTTGCCGATGACGACGGCCGGGCGTATCCGGCCGTCAACACATTGGCGCAGAAATGCCGCATGAAAGCGCGCAATGCAAACTATGTTTTGGCCGCGCTTCGGGCAAGTGGCGAGTTAGAAATTCACCAAAACGAGGGGCCTCACAGCACCAATTTATACAAAGTTGTGGTCAAAGTTGGGGCGACAAAACAGCCCGAACCCCTGCAACCCGTTGCACCCCTGCACCCGGCTGCACCCCTGCACCGCAGTGCGCATACCCCTGCACTGCATTGCCCAAAACCCCTGCAACCCATTGCAGACAAACCATCATTAACCACCAAAGAAACATCATTGGTGAAATCCAGCCGACCAAAAAAACAATCTCGACTTCCTGAAAACTTTCAACCGAACATCACTGGGATAGCCCTGGCAGAAAAAAATGGGTTGAACCTTGAAGGCGAATTGGATGCCTTCAAAAACCACCACACGTCCAAAGGCAGTTTGTTTTTGGATTGGCAAGCCGCATGGAGAACCTGGGTGGGAAACGCGGTCAAGTTCAATGCGAACAGTTCCAAACGCACCGGCTCAAGCCGTCACACCGGATTTGACCAGCCCAACTACTACGGAGGCTTGCAGGATGGAATCCCAGATTGATGATCGTGTTTCGGCAAGCGGCGCAGCACCGGGCCCGATAAAACGCGAATGCGCGACTCACGGCAGCTATCAAGCGATGCACATCTTTGGCCGACACTGGGCCAACTGCCCCGAGTGTGAACGCGAAGCCCAAGAACGCATTGCCGCGCAAGATGCCGAGAGAGCACGCGAACAGCGTGTTGCCGTCGCGAAAGCACGGCTTGAATGCAATCTGCGCAATTGCGGATTGGCCGGCCGTAACCTGCGCGCGAGTTTTCAAAACTTCACGGCAACTACGCCCAAGCAGCGCGAAGTTTTGGACGCGGTTGTCGGCTTCGCGAAAACGTTCACCACGACGTCCGGCGGTGGCTTGTGGCTGCTGGGTTTGCCCGGTACTGGAAAAACGCACCTGGGCGCTGCATTGGTCTCCAATTCGATCCGTGAGCGGAGCTTGGCTGCATGCATGCACTCCTTTGGACAAATTCAAACCATGTTGCGCGCGCGCTGGTCGAACAGCAAAGAGTCGCGGTCATTCTGGGAAATCGAAGACGGGCTGGAAACAACCGATCAACTTTTGGAGCACCTGGGCACCATCCCGCTCTTGGCACTTGACGAGCTGGGCGTCGGGCGCGGGACAGATGCCGAGCTGGAAACACTTTTTCAAATCGTTGATCGCAGGTACCAGCTTGAGCGACCGACTGTCGTGCTTTCAAACCTGAAGCCGATCGAGCTCAAAGCGGCCATGGGCGACCGCGCTTATGACCGGCTCCGCGAGGGAACTCGACTGCTGATTTGCGATTGGCCAAGCCACCGGGGGCAAATCAAATGACCGGCCCGCTGGATCGAATCGAGGCCTGCCGGCGCGCACTGGAAGCAACCTGTCGCGAGTCTGGGGCTTTTATCAGCGGTGATGGCCGGATCGGCGAGGAAGTGGCCGCCGAACTGCTGGGCTTGGCGCCGGGCACGCTTGCCAATCGACGCTCTGAGGGCGCCGCACCACCGCATTACCGGCTTGGCGGTGGCGGGCATCGCGTGACTTACAACCTGAGCGACCTGGCGGCCTGGATAGAGGCCACGCGCTGCGAATAGGTTCACGCAACCCCATGGAACCCCATGGAACCCCACGCTGCGCCATGGTCAAAGCCCACGCATTGGCCGACGATTGAGCCATCGAAACTAATTTTTGAAAGCGAAAAAAATGAATACTCAAATTTTGCAAAAAGGCACGACCTTCGCCCGCATGGCAATCGCGCGTGCACTGGGCCAAGGCGACCCTGGTGCTGCGCACGCGCTCGCGGCTACTCGGTGGGGTGCAAATAGCGCTGTTGCTGACTTGCTGCTTAAGTCTGCCGTCGGCGGTGGCACCACCACATCATTGAGCGAGCTTGCTGGCACCCGTCAGGCTGTCGCCGAGTTCATCGAAATCGTGAGGCCGATGACGATCCTGGGCAAGCTGGCGGGCCTGCGCCGCGTGCCAGTGAACACGCCATACGTCGCGCTGTCCACGGGCGCCACCGCCTACTGGACTGCACAAGGCCGAGCTACACCGGTCAGCGCCACCGCCTTCGACCGCGAAACGATGACCTCGCTGAAAATTGCCGCTCTGGTTGTTCTTGCAAAAGAGCTGTTGGAAAGTGCCGACCCGATGGCCGAAGACCTGATCCGGCGCGACCTGGCGCGGGCCGTGGCCGAGTTGTCGGATCGCTCATTTATCGACGCTGACAACGGCGGCATTGCTGGCGAGATGCCCGCCAGCGTCACGAACGCCGCGGCGACCATTGCCGCCACCACCGATTTTGCCGATGACCTGGCCGCAGCCCTCGACGCCTTCTCCGGCGACCTTGAAACCGCTGCCTGGGTGATGAGCCCGAAACTGGCCGCGAAACTGGGCCTGCGTGCTGGCGGCCGTGGTGCTGCCGCTGACCTTGGCGCGCGGGGTGGCTCGCTCGCCGGGTTGCCCGCAATCGTCAGCGCAGCATGCCAGCCAAACAGCGACGGATACTCGATCACGTTGTTGGATGCCGGCTCGATTTGCATGGTCGATGAAGGCGCGGAGCTGGCGCTTTCCCGTCAAGCGACCGTTGAAATGGACAGCGCACCGACGGGCGACACCACCACTCCTGCAGCCTCGACTACCGCGATGGTTAGCCTTTTTCAGACTGACAGCGTTGGCCTGATCGTCACGCGCCGCATGAATTGGAAACTGGCCCGGGCCGGCTCTGTCGTGTGTATCACTGGCGCCAGCTACGCCGGAGTCTGACCATGGGCGACTCGAACATGGCCGAATTATCCAAATCAACGACCCCGGTGACCGTCGGCATGCTGACGGATGTGACCGATGTGCTGCTCGCTGGCATTAAAAAATTGAGTGGCCGCATGGCCGAGTTGGAGAAAGCACCCCTGGTTTATGAGGGGCCGCACGAGGCCGGCAAGGTGTACGACAAGGGGCAATTCACCACGCACAACGGCAGCCTCTGGCACTGCAACTACAAAACCGCGAGTCGCCCTGGTGATGGGCCGGCTTGGACTTTGGCTGTGAAACGCGGCGCTGATGGAAGGGACGCAAAATGATTCCTGACGACACACCATTGACCCGGGGCGACCTGGCCAGCTTTGTGGAGCATGTGCGCATCGGGCTCGCCACACCGGCGGCCGGCGATGCCGCGTTACCCCATGAAGTCATTGCCCTGCACAGCGACGACCGCGCGGAATGCGATGGTAAACGTGTCCGGCTCTGGGATTTGATGGGCGGCCGCACGGGTTGCCAAGTTGACGACGGGCCGATTTTTTACTGCGACTGATGCCGCGCCCGTCCGATTCACCAGAAAAGCAGCTTGCAACCGAAGCGCATCGCATTGGCGTGCTGGCTTTCTTTTCTCCGAAATTGAAGGCCGAGGGCAAACCACACGTCCGGCTTTTCTCTCGTGGCGCAAACCTGGCCGAGCTACTCACGGTCAGCGATGCACGCGACTGGCTGCGTTTGAACCCACACAAAGGAGAAAACAGATGATTCGCCCCGAAGATTTTGCCCCCGGCTGGCTTGAGCGCATTGAAGAGGCTCAGGACGAAACGACACAGACCATCCGTGGCGTTGAATTTGACCGCATCCCTTACGGCGATGACCATCAGGCCACTGGCCCGCGTTGCCGCGATTGTGGCGTCGAAAAGGGCCAGCTCCACGTCGACGGCTGTCTTGTCGAGCGTTGCCCGAAGTGTGGCACTGGCCAGGCGGCCTTGGGCTGCTGCGAAGTCCCGCAGGTCTGGCACTGATCCATGAAACTGTCCATGCTCAGACCGCGTTTGGCAACGGCCAAAACCGACCGTGTTCCAGTCATGCAGCCTGGTTCGTGGCGCAAGGCTGGGGCGACGTCCACCGAACGGGGTTACACATACAGATGGCAACTGGCAAGCAAGGCGTTTCTGCAAGCGCACCCGCTATGCCAGTGCGAGGATTGTGATGACGGACGCAAGCGCGTGACCTTGGCGACTGTGGTTGACCACATCATCCCGCACCGTGGCGACATGGTGCTGTTCTGGGACATTGAACACAATTGGCAGTCAATGGCCAAACCCTGCCACGACCGCAAGACGCAGCGCGAGACGGCTGCAGATGGATGGGCTGGGCCGGCCTGAGATCGCATGTCCTGGATTGATCTGGTGCGGCGGCGCGACACCAACACCGGGGGGGTTATTTCGTCTTGGGGGCTTTAGCCTAGAGACCGAGCGTGAAGGTTCGCTTTCATAAACCCAGACAATTTTTGGAGCCGAAATGGGCGAAAGAGGTAAACCGACACCGGGGGGGTGGGTCAAATGTTGGGAAACCTTGCACCTCTAGACCGCACGTTAAGGCACGCACAGATTATTTTCCCCTTTTCAAACTGGAATCAACAAATGGTGTCTGTTAATCAAAACGTTTCTGCGCAAAAACCGATGTTTTACCAATGGGAGCACCGAGCTCAACTGCATTTGAATTTCAGCAAATGAGCGAAGGTTTAACAGCCGGTTTAACAAGCTGATTCTTTGGAGTCCGCCATGAGCGCTGCAACCCGAGTTTTTGAATTGATGGTGAACCGGTGGGAGTTGCTGGCGCACAAGAACCGAGCTATGACCGAGCACTACGTCAAGGCCCGAGTGGGAGAGCGGGTGAAACCGCTTAGATAGAGTTGCCTTGCTGTGCTCAGTGCTGCAAAAGCGCTTCACGCAGCCTCTGCGGGAGCGCCACTTTGGTTGGCTGCTGCGTCGTTGTTTGAGTCACCTTGTGTTGACTCAGCTTCGCTATTTCCGTTGTCCGCTCCATCGCTTGGCGCATTGCCTGCTGAACCTGATACGGAATTTGATGCTGTTTCACTTGATGTTGCTCCATTTGGATCTCCAATACAGTATATGTTGACTTCTGGGATCGAGGAATAGATATTTGGCAGCATTTGAGCCTTTAAACCCTTGCTTATCTCTAGCAATGTGCCCTCTGGCTTCTCCACTGCCGTGAAGATGGTTCTAGCTTCCTTGCGATCAATTACAAAACCATGTGATGGGTATCCTGTTACAAGTTGGCCGAGTCCGCCTGCCCTCAAATTACCGCTTTTATCGTTAAGACGGTTTCCATATGCAAAAGCAATTTCCATCGCTCTTTGCATCTCAGCCAGTCGCATAGGGTCAATCTGAGCAAAAACGGGCTCGTAAAGCCCTGTTGTCAGCTTGGATGAGATATCCGAGGCCACCTTTGTTGAGAGTCCGGCATCGCGGGTAAGTTCAAGTAGATAGCCGCGAAATGCATTCATCGCCTGTGATTGCAAGTAGTTAACCGCCTGCAAAATATCTAGGCCCGAATTTCGGCCAACCACCTCATCACTTTTTTTCACCTGAACGTCGAGCGGCCCGAGCTCGCTCATGTCATCAAGGTAGAGCTTCTTGGCGCCAATTATTACCAAAGTACCCGCGCTCTTACATGAGCCAGGAATTAACGCGTCGAAACTTTCATAGGTGTGCTGTAGCGCACGGGCAATCCTAAACCCAGCATGCGGGTCTCCGCCAGGTGTAGATATGACTAGCAGAGCTTTGTCCGCCTTTTTTTGGGCTAGCAAATTGCAAATTGCCTCGTAGCCTTTGAGGTTGATTTCCCCAGCGTAGGTAATTATGTCGACGTTTGTCATGGCTGCAGTTTACTGGGCAGCACAAAAATTGCATACCAATATCGAGAAAACTGCAGTTTTGTAGAAAACTGACGCAAATTTCAGAGACGCCCCAGAATCCGAAAAGGGCGCTGGGGCATAGCGAGAAGCCCGCCACAACCTTAATCGTTTTGCCCATGCCTCACACCCTGCAGTGCGCTTGTGGGTCGTTTTGGTGGGGTGGCACGGTAAAGACGGGCTATCATGTTTTGAGAAACTCAGAAAACAGGGAATAGAACCCATGGCCACGGGGAACAGGCGGGGGAACAAAAATAAATCGAATTGAGGAAACCCAGTGTTTATGCGGCATACAAACAACACTTCGATTCCCTTCACCTCCAGTCGATAAATACCCAGACTAAACCGGTCTCTCCCCTTGGCTACGCGCCGTGGAAATCTGCCAGCTTGAAGCTCCCGGTTGGCCCGGCCATGATGGCGCCGCTGGCAGTCAGCTTCTTGATGGCCGCTGTCATGGACCCCAGGGGAATGCCGGTTGCCTGCCCAACCGCGGTCTGATTGATCACGGTAAATTTGTCGGCGTCCAGCAGGGTCTTCAAGTGCTGCAGCAGTCTGGCGGCGTTCCCGCCGAGTTCCACCGGGCTGGTTGCCGTGCCAGTGGGCTTGGCCGGGCGCGAGTTCGCCTTGGTCTTGAGCTTTCGGGTTTTCGATGTTGCGGTTTTTTTCTTTCGCTTGACCACCACATCGGTCGTCGTCAGGTCCTGTTGACGGCTCAAGGCCTGTCCCGCTACAGGCCCTTTTGGCGCGGCAAGAGCCGGTAGTTCCCGCACGCTGGGCTGGTCGTCGGCGATCAATTCTGAGGCGACGCGGAAGACCTTTTTGAGTTCCTCTTCGATCCCGCTCATCGTCTGCGAGAGTCGGGCCACCACCTTCCAGTTTTCAAACAACGCGTCATTGCCCAGGCCATAGGGGTTGGCGCTCATCGCGGCGTTCACACGCGCCGCATAGTCTTTGACTGCATTTTTGAGCTCGGTATCGGCCGCGTAGGCGGCGGAGCCAGCCTGTTGAATGGCTGACAGTGTTGCGCTGGAAAGTGACATGGGGGAAACCTCTGAGAGTGGGATGGTGATAGGAATTCGTGTTGGTCTACAAAGCTTTTTGCACGACCGCGCCCTTGAATAGATAAGGCAGGCTGGGTTGGCTGCGCTGCGTTGTCTCGTCCTTGTTTTCTACACTGATGGCGAGCTGGGACACGTCAACCAGCGCTTTGTCGTTGACTGGTAGTCGCAAGGTCTTGCCCTTGCTGGTCAAAATTCCCAGTGAGCGCGGCTGGCCGTCGGCGGCCAGCGCCCACAGTTGCATGCTGTCGGCGCGACCCTCGGTCACGTCATTAAGGCGCTGAATTTGCAGCGCCGCCTCTTTGGGGTCCAGCGTGATCAACATGGCGGGGGCCTGGCTGTCGTCCAGTAGCACCGCAATGTATTTGATCTGCGCGGTGCTTTGCAGCTGGGTTTGCAGATGATGAATCTGCGCCTTGAACTGCTCAAACATGCTCACGCCCGTGGCGGTGGCGATGGCGATGACCAGCAGGCAAGCAATGGTGGCCGCACGCCACCATGCGCCATGGCCGCGCGGCGCTTGGGCTTGCGTGGAATCAAGCATGAATGTCCTTGGTGGGGTGAAACAAAAAACTGCGGTTTGAAGCTGTCAATCTGTTTATCCTAACGCAAAAAATAGTGACGTCCGTGGCGGTCTTTTTCGTGGTGGGAGGGCGTCGAATCGGAGCGGCAAATTGCCGCCGATTCAATGGCGACGACAGTATGGTGAAGCATTTGGCCGCAATTTGGTCGCATTGGCTCCGGGCTTCTCAAGCGAGTTTTGATCTGGGTCAAAAGAGCAGTTCAAAAGGCCGCTAGCATGCACTATTGGAGACCGTCATGTTTGATCAACCTATTAAAAGCATCATGGAGCGCAAGAAGTTTCTGACTGCGCCACCAGAAACCACTGTCAGCGACGCCGCCAGGTTGATGGCCGACCGCAATGTTGGCGCCGTCCTGGTGGTTGCCGACGATCATCTGCTTGGGATTTTTACGGAACGCGATGCGGTCTTTCGCGTGATTGCGAAAGGACGCGATGCCAACACCACGCAGCTCACCGAGGTCATGACAGTCGACCCCAAAACGCTGGAGCCGGGCAAGACCTATGGACACGCACTGCTGATCATGCAGGAAAACGGTTTCCGTCATGTGCCTGTGGTGGAGAATGGCCGCCCGGTGGGCATCATCTCGTCGCGCAATGCGATGGACCCGGACCTGGAAGAGTACGTCTTCGAAGCGCGGCGGCGCGAACACCTTCGCTAGCCGCCTCGGGCCAGCATCTATTTCACATTGCACTCACGGCGCAACAGGGTCAAGGCGTCCTGCAGTCCATAGTCCCGGTCGCTTTGCAGCGTGGGCTGTGCATCCAGCAAGAAGTCATTCCACAAGCGGGCATAGTCGCTCTGGTGCTGCGCCGGGGCATGCAGCGCCACGTACTGGCTGGCCAGGTCGGGTTTGAGGCCGGTTTTTCGGATCTTGCGAATCAACGCGGTGGCGTTTTTTTCAGTCAGCAGGGTTTTCGGGGCGGTCTCAGTGGCCACACACAAGAACAGGGTGAGCAATGAGCTGTCGTCGCTGTGCCCACCGGTGACCTTGTGCCAGGCCAGCGACGCCGAGCGGTCATAGTGGTCGACTTCGCTCAAGCTGTCTTCGACCCAAAAGTACCGACCCACAAAGGCGGGCGTTTGGTTAAACAGCTTTCTGACGGGAACTTTGGCGTCCAGAATTTTTGGCAAATCAGCCGCTACCGACTGCTGTACTTTTTGTAGCACGGCTTTGAAATGGATCGGCAGCCTGGCCGGCATGGCGATTGGGAACAGGCTGCTCGCGTCAGCAGCCGCCTCATACTTTTTGCGCAGCGCCAGCACCATCTTTTCAAACCCGACCCAATCGGGCATCGTGCGGCGTCGGCAGGCCAGCGTCAGCAGCGCGGTGCGGATCACGGCCTCGGCATCCGGGCTGGCGTCTTCCAGTTCGTCGGCCTCCATGCCCAGTGCGCCCGCCAACCAGATGGCCGCGTCCATTGTCTGGGCCACCTGGCTGCGTTTGGCCAGCTCGGCCTGGTAGTCGCTCAGGCTGGCCAGCGACCATTTGGCCAGCAGCGGAATCTTGTCATCGCTGAAGCCGGCACGCTCATTCATTCCAAAGTGGCTGTTCTGGGGCATGGCCAGCAAGGCCTTGAGCAGGTCGGAGCCGCCCTTGGAGCGCGACAAAAATGAATGATCGCGCAGCGATTCGGCGGCCAGCCGCAAATCGCCGCCGCTGCTGTTTTCCAGATAGAGGCTGACCAGATTGATGATTCGATCTTTGGCTTTTTCAAGCTCCGGGCGCAAAAACTCAGTGCCAAAATAGCGCGCAATTTGCACCATGCCTTTGGGGGCATCGTTGTCAATGGCATCCAGCTTTTGCTGGTCGATGATGCCGTGTTGCACGCCGAACACCAGCGCCTTTTCAAAAAACGGGCGCGTGTCGTAGAGCGAGACGGATGACGCTGGGGCGAGGGACGCGGCAGCGCCAGGAGACTTGGGCATGGTGACGCAATGCGCTGGGTTTTTGTGGCCGTTAGATGGCGGACTCTTCATCGGACTCAAGTGCTGCCGGCGTGGCTTTGCCGCGGTCGGTGTCGCCCGTTTCGACCTTGCCATCATCCTCCGGTGTTTCTTCTTCCTCGCTGAGTCCGGCCTCAAACGCACGTGCTTTGGCGCGCAGCACCAGCAGCATTTCAATGAACAGGTCGGGGCACCGATAGCGCAGGATCCAGGCCAGCTCCATCCAGTCCTGGTCGGCCACTTCATCCTGTTCGATGCGCGGGGGCACGTAGGCCGAGCCCAGCAGTGCGGTCTCGGACAGCATCTGGCCATCGTCGTCGACGGCATCAAAGGTGCCGGTGCGGGCAAAGGCCTCGATGCGGCTCCACTTTTCTTCAAAATAGTCGGCCAGCGCCTCGGCACCACCTTCGAGGTCGCCCATGGCCGTCAAAAACTCAAGTGGATCTGAGCCATCCCTGAAGATGATCGAGTTGACCATGCCGCGCAGGTGGGTACGGGTCAGGTCCTTGTATTGCTTTTCAATCACCACCGCGTGGGCA
Organism: Rhodoferax ferrireducens; assembly: GCF_049302455.1. Lineage (GTDB taxonomy): Bacteria > Pseudomonadota > Gammaproteobacteria > Burkholderiales > Burkholderiaceae_C > Rhodoferax > Rhodoferax ferrireducens_B. The sequence continues at coordinate 25,977 of NZ_JBAQMD010000015.1, forward strand.
AACTGCTTTGGCGTCACCAGCAGGTTGATGACAGACTCGCGCGAGTTGTCGTATTCGCGGATCACCGCCAGGATGTCTTTGGGCGGCAGTTGCTCCAGCACCAGCATCAGCGCTGAATCGCCCTCGGTGTCGGCCAGCTCGACCAGGGCGGACTCGGCGCCAACGATGTCGCCCGCTGCTATCAGGCTTTGGGTTTTGGTGATGAGGGCAAGGTGGTTCATATTTATTTGACTTAATCTTTGCGGTCGAAGCCCTGCTCGACCATCCAGTCGGCGCCGGCTTCTTCGCGCGAACGGGCGTCGCTTTCTTCTTCGGCGTCCAACGGGTTCATTTCAGCCTCAAGGTCTTCATCCGCGTCCTCCTCAGGCTCATGGATGTGGGCGGGCGCTGTGCTGGGCTTGTGGTGCATGTATTCCAAACCGGCGGCAACGGTCAAAAACCAGTCGCCCACGGGCTCTTTGCGGATGACCTGGATCAAGTCTTGCGCCCAAGGCGCCGGCTGAATCGCGTCGCTCAGGCTGTCCCAGTCGGGGAAATCCTCCGGCGCCAGGCTCAAGAGATGTTCCATCATCGCAGGCGATTTGAAGGTAAAGCCCTGATGCAGGATCACCGCCACCATCTCGGGACTGAGCTCCATCATCTGCAGCAGGAATTTCAGCTCCTTGCGTCGCTGGGTCAGGCGCTGGCGCATCACGTCACGGCCTTCGGAGTCAGACCTCAAGTCTTCCAGCTCGGCCTGGTAGGCCGAGCGCAGGTTGCGGAAAAAGGGCGAAATATTCATGGTCTTGGAGTCTTTATGTCTTGGACGTTGCGCAGCAACTGATCGAAATAATTGTGCCAAATCTCGCGTGCGGTATCGATCGGGCTGTCGAGCAGGTTGCGGCGCCGATTGTCGTCGTAAGCCTGGCGTTTGGCCGCATCGGAGAGCACCTCGTAAGCCTCTTGCACGGCACGAAAGCGCGCGGGGGCGCTTGCTGCCGCATTGCGGTCGGGGTGGTGCAGCGAGGCCTGTTGGCGAAAGGCTTTCTTGATGGCGGCCAGCGTCGCATCGCTGCGCAGGCCCAGAGTGGCGTAGTGGTCGGTCATGCGTGCTTTGAGGGTCTGAAGGCGCTCTGGTTCAGATGGCCGAGAGTTCTTCCCAGCGGGTCAGCGCCGCCAGCAGTTCCTCATCTATCGCCGCGTCGCGCGCATAAAGCTCGGTCGCGCGTGCCGGGTCTTTGGCATAGAGGTTGGCGTCGGTCAGGGTGGCGCGCAGGGCGGCCTGCTCCTGCTCCAGGACGTCAATTCTGGCCTGCAGCGTGTCAACTTCGCGCTGCGCCTTGTTGCTGAGTTTTTGCGCCGTCACGGTTTTCGTGTTGTCGCTGGACTTGGTGTTTTTTTGGCCTCTAGCCCCCGTCTGTTGTGCGTTGACTGCTATTGAAATAGTAGCGTTCTGAATCTCCTTGCTGCGTTTGGATTGCAGCAGCCAGTCCTGCACGCCACCCTCGTATTCGCGCCACAGCCCGTCGCCCTCAAAGGCAATGGTGCTGGTCACCACGTTGTCCAGGAAGGTGCGGTCATGGCTGACCAGAAACACGGTGCCCGCGTAGTTTTGCAGCAGTTCTTCCAGCAGTTCCAGCGTTTCAATGTCCAGATCGTTGGTCGGCTCATCGAGCACCAGCACATTGGCGGGACGGGCAAACAGGCGCGCCAGCAACAGCCGGTTGCGCTCGCCACCCGAGAGCGAGCGCACGGGCGAGTTGGCGCGTGCCGGTGAGAACAGAAAGTCGCCCAGGTAACTTTTGACGTGCTTGCGCTGGTTGCCAATTTCGATCCACTCGCTGCCCGGGCTGATGAAGTCCACCAGCGTGGCGTCGAGGTCGAGCGCGTTGCGCATCTGGTCAAAGTAGGCGACCTGCAGGTTGGTGCCCTGGCGAATCTTGCCGCTGTCCGGTACCAATTCGCCCAGAATGAGCTTGAGCAAGGTCGTCTTGCCCGCGCCATTGGGGCCGATCAAGCCGATTTTGTCGCCGCGCAAAATGGTGGCCGAAAAGTCCTTGATGATGACTTTGTCGCCGAAGGACAGGCTGGCCTGCGTCAACTCGGCCACCAGCTTGCCACTCACGGCGCCGGACGCCACGTCCATCTTGACCTTGCCAACGGCTTCGCGGTGCGCCTTGCGGCTGGCGCGCAGGTTTTCCAGGCGCACGATGCGGCTCTCGCTGCGGGTGCGCCGCGCTTCCACGCCCTTGCGGATCCAGATTTCTTCCTGCACCAGCAGCCGGTCGGCCTTGGCGCTGATGACCGCTTCCTGCGCCAGCTGATCTTCCTTGAGAATCTGATAGCGGGCGTAATTGCCGTCATAGGAACGCAAGATGCCGCGGTCCAGCTCAATGATGCGGGTCGCGACCCGGTCCAGAAAACTCCGGTCATGGGTGATGGCGACGACGCTGCCCTTGAAGCCGATCAGCAGGTCTTCCAGCCATTCGATCGAGTCCAGGTCGAGGTGATTGGTGGGTTCATCGAGCAGCAGCACGTCGGGCTCGGCCACGAGCGCCTGCGCCAGCGCCACCCGCTTTTTGGTGCCGCCGGAGAGCGTGCCGACGATGTCGTTTTCGTTCAGATGCAGGCGGTGCAGCGTCTCGGTGACGCGCTGCTCCCAGTTCCAGCCGCCCAGCGCTTCAATCTGGCTTTGCAGCGCATCAAGGTCGCCCACCCCCTCGCAATATTGATCAATCAGGGCGATAACCCCCGCGATACCTGCGCTAGCAGCTACAAAAACAGTAGCATCCTGGTCAAGCTGCGGCTCCTGCGCCACATACGCCAGGCGCAGGTTTTGCTGCAACTGCAAGACGCCGTCGTCGGCCTTTTCGAGCCCGGCCAGGATTTTCAAAAATGATGTTTTGCCCGTGCCGTTGCGCCCGATCAGGCCGACGCGTTCGCCCGTCTCCAGAGCAAAGTCGGTGTGATCGAGCAGGGGAACATGGCCGAAAGCCAGCTGCGCGTTGAGAAAGGTAATTAATGCCATAGGGGGAGGATTATCCTGCCCCCTGAATAACCTGGCTTAAACGTCTTTTGGGGGGCGCGCAAACTTGAGAATACGCGTGGCCAACAGGGTCTCGCAAAAAAAGCACAGCAGCGCCGCCAGGAAAAAAAGAACCCCCGACAGAAAACAGAAGGTTGCGACGCGATAAATCTGCAACTCTGTCGTTTCACCGAGAAACAGGACCACGATGGTCAGGCCGATCAAAATGGCGCAAAAGGTCAGCAGCGCAATGCAGGCGTTGACCAGCGCGCCGCGTTTGCGCAGGCGTGCCAGCTCGGTGTACTCCGCCGCCATGGGCTTGGCCGCCGGCGCCGCTTCGATCCGATCTTCCAGCAGGCGGGCGCGGTCGATGATGCGCGCCAGCCGCCCCGCCACCGCGCCAATCATGCCGGACACGGCGGTGAGCAGAAAGACCGGGGCGACGGCAAGCTGAATGCCATGCGAGATCGTGGCGAGATCAGTGGTGAAAAACATGGCGCTTCGCTTGTTTAGGCTGGGTTAGGGGCGGTGCCTGGATCGGCTGCAGGCTTGGCCGCAAAAACCTCATATTAACCGTGCGCATCGAGGATGGTGTGCGCCACTTCCGCGAAACCGGCGCCGCGTTCACTGCGGGTGATGTAGCGCGGATGGTGCGTCAGCTCGGCCGCAAAGCGCAGGATGTTGGCGACGCCGACGCTGTGCCTGAAGTGCTGAAACATCAATTGGTCGTTGGTGGAATCACCCACATACACCCATTGATCCAGTTCGGCATCCAGATCACGCCCGAACAATTCGCGCACGATCCAGCGCGCGCCCTCAAGCTTGTTGTGGCTGCCAAACCAGCCGTTGATGTGGATGCTGCTCACAGAAGCGTTCATGTCGGCGGCCCGCATGATGGCCACCACCCGGGCAATCTGGTCGGGCGGCAGGTGGGCAAATTCGCTGTGGTCAATGGCGATGTCGGTCTTGCGGCCGGGCGAGTCCTGCGACAGCCTGGCGCCGGGTACGTCGTGCAGCACCTGGGCTGCAACTTGCTGCAGACGGGTGAAGTTGCTGGCCCGCGCGGCGTCTGAATGTTGATATAGTTTTGATAGCTTCATACGCTTATTCCACGGGGGCTGCAGGCTGATTTGGCATAAATGATCGGTGGCAAAGGCGACCGCGCCGTTTTCTGCCACGATGGCATCCACCGGCCAGGGTGCGATGGCGCGCGCCGGGTCGCCATTGGCAAACGGCTCACACCAGCCAATCGGCCGCCCGGTGATGGGGATCACATGCAAGCCGGCCGCTTTCAAACGGGTCAGCGCCTGCAGCGCATCTGGTGTGATGGCCCCGTCTGTCGTTAGCGTGTCATCGATGTCGGTGAAGACGCCAATGAGCTGGCGGCGGTCTTGTGGGGGCCAGGAAGCAAGCGCCTTCATGGTTCGCTCGTCGCTTGCCCCTGCGTCAAGCTGCGCTTTGCAGCGCCAAGCCGGCGTGCTCGCGCAGCGGGTGAAAGTGGATTTTCGGAAAACGTTCCTGCGCCAGGCGCACGTCGTAGGGGCTGGTGCACAAGTAGGCCAGCGTGTCGGCGGCGTCACGCGCCATGCGCTGCGGGTAGGCGTGGACAAATTCTTTCAGCTCTGCCGGGGAGTCGGCGGTGATCCAGCGCGCGCCGGTGTACTGGCTTGCTTCCAGGCGGATGTCGGCATCGTATTCACCCTTGAGGCGGTGCTGCACCACTTCAAACTGCAATTGGCCAATGGCCCCTAACAGCATGTTGCCGCCCATCTCGGGTCTGAACACCTGAATGGCGCCTTCCTCACCGAGCTGCGCCAGTCCCTGCTGCAATTGTTTGGTGCGCAGCGGGTTTTTCAGCACCACGGTCATGAACATCTCGGGCGCAAAAAACGGCAAACCCGTGAACAGCAGGTTGACGGAACCATCGGTGATGGTGTCGCCCAGTTGCACGCCGCCGTGGGTGGTAAAGCCCACGATGTCTCCGGCGTAGGCTTCTTCGACCGCCTCGCGGCGTTGGCTCATGAAGGTCACCACGCTGGTCGGGCGCAGTTCCTTGCCGGTGCGCATGACCTTGAGCTTCATGCCCGGCGAGTACTTGCCCGAGGCGATGCGCACGAACGCAATGCGGTCGCGGTGGTTGGCATCCATATTGGCCTGCACCTTGAACACCACGCCGGAGAACGCATCGTCTTCGGGTTGCACTTGCTTGATGACGGGCTGTTTGTTGACGATGAAGGAACTGGTGCGCGGACCCGGCGACGGTGCCAGGTCCACCAGGGCGTCCAGCACTTCCATCACGCCAAAGTTGTTCACGCCGGAGCCAAAAAACACCGGGGTTTGTTTGCCGGCCAGAAAAGCTTCGCGGTCAAAGGTGGGGGAGGCCCCGGTGGCCAGTTCCATGCTCTCCAGCGCCGTGTCCCATTCATGACCAAAGCGCTTTTGCAGCGCAGCGGGGTCGGACAGTGGCATGGCGTCAAAGTCGTGCGGCAAGCGCTCGCTGCCCGATTCGAACACCGTCATGACTTGCGTGCGCAGGTTGATGATGCCGGCAAAGGTTTTGCCCTGGCCCACCGGCCAGGTCATCGGCACGCAGGGCATGCCGAGTTCGCGCTCGACTTCGTCCAGTATGTCCAGTGGATCGCGCACTTCGCGGTCCATCTTGTTGATGAAGGTGATGATGGGGGTGTCGCGCTGGCGGCAGACCTCGATCAGGCGGCGGGTTTGCGACTCGACCCCGTTGGCCGCGTCAATCACCATCAGCGCCGAATCGACCGCCGTCAGCACGCGGTACGTGTCCTCCGAGAAGTCTTTGTGGCCGGGCGTGTCGAGCAGGTTGATGACATGGTCGCGGTAGACCATTTGCATCACGCTGGAGGCTACTGAGATGCCGCGCTGCTTCTCGATTTCCATCCAGTCGCTGGTGGCGTGGCGCGTGGCCTTGCGCGCTTTCACCGAGCCGGCGATCTGGATCGCGCCCGAGAACAGCAACAGCTTTTCGGTCAGCGTGGTCTTGCCCGCGTCGGGGTGGGAAATGATGGCAAAGGTGCGGCGGCGGCGGGTTTCAGCGGTGTAGGACACAAGAATTCCAGAAATGGGTCAGAGCGCGCGCATCCTGCGTCAGAACCCGGCGATAGCCCGGTCTGCCATGCGGCGCGGCGCATGCGGGCGAGTGCCCGGATGCGTCTGATTTTACCGGAGGTGGCTGAGGCTAGCCGCCCTCGGCGTGGCGTGCCCACATTTTCCGCATGCCACCGTCGCCAGTGACCATATAGGGGCAGTCTTCAAGCGCTCAGCCGAGCAAATCCAGCAGGCTGCGTGCGATGACCTGGGTGGCGCGGCGCAGGTCCTGCAAATCGAGGTTCTCATCGGCACGCTTGGCGTTGGACTCCAGCACCGTGCGCGGGCCGGCGCCATAAATGACACCGGGAATGCCAGCCTCGCAGAAGATCCGCACATCGGTATAGAGCGGCGTGCCCAGCGCGGGAATCGGTTCGCCAAACACCTCGCTGGCATGTTTTTGCAGGGCTTGCACCAGCGGCTTGTTTCCCGGCAGCGGCTTCAATGCATGGGCCAGCAGAATGCGCTTGACCTCCACGGTGATGCCTGGGGTTTGCGCTGCGGCATCGGCAATCAGCTGGCGGATATTGGCTTCCACTTCGGCCGGGCTTTCCTCGGGGATCATGCGGCGGTCAAGCTTGAGAGTCACGCGTCCCGGCACCACATTGGTGTTCGTGCCGCCTTCAATGCTGCCGAAGTTCAGGTAGGGGTGCTTGATGCCTGCTACGTTTGAAGTGATCTGCTTGTACAGCGTGTTTTGCGCATACAGCGCGGTCAGGATTTTGTTGGCACCTTGCAGCGCGTCAATGCCGGTTTCGGGAATGGCCGCGTGCGCCATCTTGCCGTGTACCGTGACTTGCATTTGGAGACAACCGTTGTGTGCCGTCACCACTTGGTAGCTGAAACCCGCTGCAATCATCAGGTCGGGTTTGGTGAGCTTGTTTTGCAGCAACCAGGCCGGGCCCACTTCACCACCAAACTCTTCGTCGTAGGTAAACAGCAGTTCCACATTGCCATGCAGGGCGATGCCCAGCGATTCCAGCGCACGCACGGCAAAGGCGTAAGTGGAGAAATCGCACTTGCTCACCGCCGCGGCGCGGCCGTAAATTTTGCCGTTTTCAATCTCACCTCCGTAGGGCTTGTGCACCCAGCCTTCACCGGGAGGCACTACATCGCCGTGGGCGTTGAGCGCGATGGTGCGGCCTGCGCCGTAGGGGCGGCGCACGACCAGGTTGGTGATGGTTTGCAGACCCGCGGCCTTGACCAACTCGTGGGGAACGGCGTGGCGCTCGGTTGTCAGTCCCATGGCGTCGAGCAAGTCGGCAGCGCGCTCGGCGTGTGGTGTGTTATTGCCCGGAGGGGTATCGGTGGGAACCTGAATGAGTTGCTGCAGGAACTTCACCTGCTCGTCAAAGTGCGCGTCAATCCAGGCGTCGAGTTGTTCGTAGTGGTTCATGGGTGTTCCAGTCAAAAGTACAGGGCTGAGGGCACAGGCCTCAGCTTAGCTCTTGCGCCTGAGAGTTGAGAAGGTGTTCAAACGCTTGCACGGCAAGCTGCATGTCGTCGCTGCTGCTGGACTCCAACGGGTTGTGGCTGATGCCTGCGTTCTCACCGCGTACAAACAGCATGGCCTGGGGCAGAAGGTCGTGCAGCTTCATGGCGTCATGGCCCGCGCCGCTGGGCATGCGGTGCAGCGGCAGGCCCAGCGCTGCGACCGCGGCTTCCCAGCGTTGCTGCCAGGCGGGAGCGCTGGGGGCGGCGCTGGCACGCAGGGTCTCGGTCAGGTGGTAATGCAGGCCGCGTGCCTTGGTTATCTGCTCAATTTTTGCCAGCACATCGCTGACCAAGGCATCGCGTTGCGCATTGGTGGGTGCGCGCAAGTCCAGCGAGAACTGGCAGCGCCCGGGCACCACATTGATGGAGCCGCCAGGCACATTCAGGATGCCTACGGTGCCCACTGAATCGCCATCGGCAGCCGCACGGCTTTCGACATGGAGCATCAGCTCGGCGACACCTGCAGCCGCATCGCGGCGACAGTGCATTGGCGTGGTTCCGGCATGGCTGGCCATGCCCAGCATTTCGCCGGTATAGCGCACGCAGGCGTTGATGGAGGTGACGATGCCCAGCGGCAAGTTCAACTCGTTCAGCACCGGCCCTTGCTCGATATGCACTTCCACAAAGCCCATGTAGTCAGAGGCGATGCGCTTGAGCTTGGGGATGTCGTCAATGCAGAGCCCCGCATGTTCCATGGCCTGGCGCATGCTGATGCCCTCGGCATCCACCTGATCGAGCCAATCGGGCTTGAAGTCACCGGTGAGCGCGCCGGAGCCGAGAAAAGTGGCTTGGTAGCGCTGGCCCTCTTCTTCAGCAAAGGCAATGATTTCCAGATCGAAGGGCAGGCGCTTGTTGGCTCTTTTAAGCCGTTGCACGCAAGCCAGCGGCACATAGATACCCAGGCGTCCGTCATACTTGCCTCCATTGCGCACGGTGTCGTAGTGGCTGCCGGTCATCAGGGCCTTGGGGTTTTCGCCCGTGCCCTTGTAGCGCCCCACCACATTGCCGACAGCGTCGATATGCACGTCGTCGCACCCGGCCTCACGCATGTTGTTGCTGATGCGCTGTGCGCAGGCGCGGTGGGCGTCGGTGAGGTAGGTGACGGTGAGTTGCCCCAGTTCGGCGTAGCCGGGGTCGCTGTACTGCGCCAGCGCTTCCTGCCAGTCCCATACCCTATTGCCGCGCTCAATCGACCTACCGAACTTGTCGTTGAGGCGAATCTCGGCAACGCGGTGCAGATTTCGCAAGCCTTCCTGAAACTCAGGGTCAGGGTGACCCTGCAGTCGCCGCTCAAAGGTGGCCATGATCTCGGCTCTTTGCAGTCCCAGACCGCGCGGCCCACCCAGTGCGAGGATGAAGGGAAAACCAAACCTGGCCTTGTAGTCGCTGTTGAGCTGCTGGATTTTTTCAAATTCAGCGGGCGTGCATGGCGTGAGGCCTGCTTTGTTCTGCATGTTGGTGGATTCGCCTGTGAGGCTTTTGTCCACCATGGCCTCGCCCGCCAGCTCGGGCTGGGCGCGCAGAAGTGCGAGTTGTGCGTCCTTGCCGGCATTCGTCACCACCTGGCAGAGCGCATATTTGAACTGCGCCAGCGACCGGAAGGGACGCTGCTGCAGGGCCGCGCGGGCAATCCAGGGGGCGTGCGCGTACAGGCCGGCGAGCATGGCGCAGACTTCGTCCAGCGGCGCTGCGTTGAGTTGGTCCAAAGTCAAGGGTGGCGTTGCCATGGCATGAATTTTCGATTGGCATCCACGGTCGCAGCCGACACTTTTCAGGATCAGTCGCGCAAGGCCGACAGAAACTGCCGCAGCTCGGGTGTCTGCGGGTGGTTAAAAATCTCGTCCGGCGTGCCCGCTTCGTGGATCAGCCCCTGGTGCATGAACACCACGCGGTCGCTGACCTTGCGGGCAAAGGCCATCTCATGGGTGACCAGAATCAGGGTCATGCCATCAACGGCCAGCATCTCCACCACCTGCAGCACTTCGCCCACCAGTTCCGGGTCCAGCGCCGACGTAATTTCATCGCACAGCAGCACGGTGGGTGCCATGGCCAGCGCACGGGCAATGGCCACGCGCTGCTGTTGCCCGCCCGAGAGCTGATCGGGCATGCGATCAAACAGGCTGCCTAATCCCACGCGCTCCAGCAGCGCTTGGGCACGTGCGCGCGCCTCCTCCTTGGGCAAGTCCTTGACCAGGGTCGGGGCCAGCATCACGTTGCGCCCGGCGCTCAGGTGCGGGAACAGGTTGAAGCTCTGGAAAATCATGCCCACCTGCTGGCGCAGCTCGCGCATGGCGTTGGCATCGCCGTGTTGCAGGGCCTGGCCGTCCACCGACAGGCTGCCGCGCTCGAATGTTTCGAGGCCGTTGATGCAGCGCAACAGCGTGCTCTTGCCTGAGCCGCTCTTGCCGATGATGCAGACCACTTCCTTGCGGCCCACCTGCAGGTCAATGCCCTTGAGCACTTCGGTGGGGCCATAACTTTTGTGCAGGCCACGGATGTCAACCAGCGCAAACGGAGGAGTTGAAGATTGAGTCATAGGTCAGGCCAGACGGCGGTTTTCCAGCCGCTGGCTCCACCACGACAGCGGGTAGCACAGGGCAAAGTACAAAAGGCCCACAAAGACGTAGGCCAGAAACGGTTGGTAGGTGGCGTTGGAGATCATCTGCCCGGCCTTGGTCAGCTCCACAAAGCCGATCACCGAGGCCAGCGCAGTCCCCTTGATGATCTGCACCAGAAAGCCCACCGTGGGCGCAATCGCCACGCGCCCGGCCTGGGGCAGGATCACGTAACGCATTTGCTGCGTAAAAGTCAGCGCCAGGCTGGTGGAGGCCTCCCACTGGCCTTTGTGAATGGCGTTGACACAACCACGCCAGATTTCGGTCAGGTAGGCGCTGGCATACAAGGTGAGGCAAATCGCCGCCGCCACCAGCGGCGAGGTGTCCAGGCCAGCCAAGGCCAGACCGAAGTAGACCAAAAAGAGCTGCATCAAGAGCGGCGTGCCCTGAAAGATTTGCACATACCAGGCCACCGCCGTGGCCGCGCCGCGCAGCTTGGTAAAGCGCAGCAAGAGCAGGCCCAGGCCGGCCAGGCCACCGCCCATGAAGGCCATCAGCGAGAGCGCCACCGTCCAGCGTAGCGCTCCCAGCAAAAAGGTGAAGATGTCCCAGAGAGAAAACTGAACCATGGTGATCCTCGTTAGTCGCCGCCGGGCCGCCCCAAGGCGACGACGGCCCCTTGGGGGCAGCGCAGTACGCGAAGCGACAAGCGTGGGGCCATGGTGCTAGCGGCTGGAAAAGATGAAGCGCGGCCCCAGCCAGTACAGCAACTGCCGCAGCGCAATGGCCAGCAGCAGGTAGATGCCGGTCACGATGATGTAGGACTCAAAACTGCGAAAGGTGCGGCTGGAAATCAGATTGGCCGCCTGCGAGAGTTCTTCCGCCGAGATTTGCCCACACACCGCCGAGCCCAGCATGACGATGATGATCTGGCTCACCAGCGCTGGCCAGATGCGCGCCAGTGCCGGGGGCAGCACCACGCGCGAGAAGGTCTGCCATGGTGTCAGCGCCAGGCTCATGGCCGCTTCCAACTGGCCCCTGGGGGTGGTCTGCAGCCCGGCGCGCACGATCTCGCACGCATAAGCCCCCAGGTTCAACACCATGGCCAACACGCTCGCCATTTCCACTGACAGGCGCAGCCCCAGCGAGGGCAGGCCAAAGAAGATGAAGAACAACTGGATGATGAAGGGCGTGTTGCGCACCAGTTCCACATAGGCACCCACCCCCCGTTTCAGCATCGGGCCGCCATGCAGCCGCGCCCAGGCGCAGGCCGTGCCCACCAGGGAGCCCAGCACCGCCGAGAAGGCGGTCAGCAGCACGGTCAGGCCCAGCCCACGCAAGAGCATGGGCCACTGGGCCAGCACGGTGCCAAAGTTGAATTCAATCATGGGAGTACCTCACACCCGCTCGTCCTGAGCCTGTCGAAGGATCGCAGGGCTTCGACCAGCTCAGCCCGAACGGCAAATGAACAGTATTGCCTTGAGGCTTACTCAGGCAACACACCCGTGCCGCGGCCCAGCCATTTTTGTGAGTATTTCTCCAGCGTACCGTCGGCCTTGGCTGCCAGCAGGATTTCGTTCACCTTGGCCATCAGCGCGGTTTCGCCCTTGCGCACACCGATGAAGTTGGGCGAGTCTTTCAGCAGCAGCTTGTATTCGGCCTGCACTTGCGGGTTCTTCTGCACCGCAGCCGCCGCCACGGCAGCGCCGGTAGCCAGCAACTGGGTTTGTTGCGAAATGAAGGCGGCCACCGTGGTGGAATCGTCTTCAAAGCGCTGGATCTTCAGCGTGGGCGGGGCCACCTTTTGCAGCACGTCGTCCTGAATGGTGCCGCGCGTCACGGCAATGCTCTTGCCCGCTAGGTCGTCAAAGCTCTTGATGCTCAGCGCCTTGGGGCCAAACACGGCCTGGAAGAACGGGGCGTAGGCCACGGTGAAGTCGATCACCTTCTCGCGCTCGGGGTTCTTGCCCAGGGCCGAGACGATCAGGTCAATCTTCTTGGTCTGCAGGTAGGGAATGCGGTTGGGTGTGCTCACCGGCACCAACTCGGCCTTCACACCCAGCTTGTCGGCAATCAGCTGCGCCGTGGCCACGTCCACACCGGTGAGCTTGAAGTCGGGACCCATGTAGCCATAGGGCGGAAAGTCGGAGGCCACGCCCAGCGCGATGGACTTTTTGGCCAGGATCGAAGTCAGCGAATCGTCCGCCGCATGGGCCGGTGTGGCCATGGACAAAACGGCGCTGGCAAACACACCAGCCAATGTAGAAAGCAGTTTGAATTTCATGGAGGGTTCCTGTTCAAGATAAGTGGGACACGCCAAGCCTTGCGCAAGATGTGTGCCACCTGTTTGGCCTGGCATTGCCCTTGCAAACAGATGGTGGACAATATGAAATATCTGTTTCTCAAGCATTAATTCATGAAAAATGTGTTTCTACTTGGTGCAAACGCCCCGTTTTGGGGAAGTCAGCACCAAAACCAACCGGCGGCCTTGTCATGACCCAGATCATCACCCTGCGCGAGCGCATCCAGGCCCACTACGAGGCGCTGTCCCTGGTGGACCGCAAGCTGGCCGACGTAGTGCTGGCCCATGAAAAAAACCTGCTGGCCTACAGTGCCACCGAGCTGGCGGCGCTGGCCGGTGTCTCCAAGGCCAGCACGGCGCGCTTCTTCAAGCGCCTGGGCTTTGCCGACTTTCTGGCCTTCCGCCAGCACCAGCGCCAGGGCGCGCCCCAGCCCTCACCCTTGGGTCGCGTGGCGCAGCAGGGCCTGCGCGCCAGCCCCTTGCAGCAGCACATTGCGCAAGATGCCCAGCAGTTGCAGGCGCTGGCTGAGAGCCTGAGTGATGCCAGCGTGCAGCAGGCGGCCAAGCTGCTGGTGGGTGCACGCCGCGTCTGGGTGGTGGGCTATCGCAACGGCTACATGGCCGCCTTCTACGCCCAGGCCCTGCTGTCGCAGTTGCGAACTGAGGTGCATCTGCTCAACGAGGGTTCGGGTGAAGATGCCGAACTGTTGGCAGAGATACAAAGTGGCGACGTGCTGCTGGCCATGGACTTTCGCCGCCGCACGCGCCGCCTGAGCCAGGTGGTGGGCATTGCCTGCGAGGCCGGTGCCGCGCTGGTGCTGGTCAGCGATGCGCGTGTCTCGGCGCTGGCGGCACGCGCCCAGGCCCTGTTCAGTTGCCCGCCGCAGGGTGAGGCCATTTTTGACTCCTATGTGGGAGTCATCAGCCTCATCAATTACCTGGCCACCGCCACGCTGGCCCACCTGCCCAAAAAAGCCCGCGCCCGCATGGCCGCCATCGAACAAGTCCATGCCCAACTGGACGACCTGGAACCCTCTCTTTAAACCAAAGCACGCCCATGCCACAACTTGCAAAACACCCGTTCACTCTGCTGTCCAATGCTCGCTTCCAGCAAGCCGAGCCTTATGGCGCACATCGCAGCACCCTGCTCAGCGCAAGCGCCCTGGCGCAGGCGCAAACCGTCATCAGCACTTGGCCGGGCTATGCCGTGACCCGCCTGTGCGCCTTGCCCCATCTGGCCAGCGAGGCAGGCGTGGCCAGCATCCACTACAAGGATGAAGCTGCCCGCTTTGACCTGGGCAGCTTCAAAGGGCTGGGCGGGGCCTATGCCGTGGCGCGCCTGCTGTGCCGCGAGCTGGGCCAGCGCCTGGGCCGCCCGGTGAGCCATGTCGAGCTTCAGAGTGATGCCGCGCTGCGCCAGTCCTGCGGCGACATCACCGTCACCTGCGCCACCGACGGCAACCATGGCCGCTCGGTCGCCTGGGGTGCGCAGATGCTGGGCTGCCGTTGCGTCATCTACATCCACGCCAGCGTGAGCGAGGGGCGCAAAGCGGCTATCGCCCGCTACGGCGCGCAGGTGTTGCGCACCAGCGGCAACTACGACGACTCGGTGCAGCAGGCCGACCGCGATGCCAAGGCCCATGGCTGGTTTGTGATCTCCGACACCTCTTACCCCGGCTACATGGACATTCCGCGTGACGTGATGCAGGGTTACCAACTCATGGTGCACGAGGCCGTGAGCGCCTTGCCGCAGTGGCCCACGCACGTGTTTGTGCAGGCCGGGGTCGGCGGCTTTGCGGCGGCGGTGTGCGCCTATTTCTGGGAGCGCAGCGCCGAGCAGCGCCCGGTGTTTGTGGTGGTGGAGCCCGAGCGTGCCGACTGCCTGCTGCAAAGCGCGCGCGCCGGTGAGGTGGTCGCGGTCAAGGGCGACTTGGACACGCTGATGGCCGGCCTGGCCTGTGGCGAAGTCTCCCTGCTGGCCTGGGACATTCTGGCCACCGGTGCCAATGCCTTTTGCACCATCCCCGATGCCGCCGCGGTTGATGCCATGCGCCTGCTGGCCGGCCCGCAAGGGGGTGACCCGGTCATCGTCGCCGGTGAGTCCGCCGTGGCGGGCCTGGCCGCAGCCCTGCTCAGCGCCCAAGACAGCACCGCCCGCGCGTCACTCGGCCTGGGGGTAGAGAGCCGCGTGCTGCTGTTTGGCAGCGAGGGCGACACCGACCCCGCCCTGTACCAGCAACTGGTGGGCCGAAGCGCCGCCCAGGTGCTGCAGGATGGGGCAGCGGCATGACCGCCCCACAGATCAACGGCCCACGCCTGCTGGCCAGCCTGCAGGCGCTGGGCCAGATCGGCGCGCTGCCCGCTGGCGGTGTCAACCGCCTGGCCCTGAGTGATGCCGACCGTGAGGGGCGCGACTGGACGGTGGCGCGCATGCGCGAGTTGGGCATGCGCGTCGACATCGATGCCATTGGCAACATCGTCGGCACCACCCCCGGCACCGAGGACATGCCCCCGGTGATGATGGGCTCACACATCGACACCGTGCGCACCGGCGGCCTGTATGACGGCAACTACGGCGTGCTGTCCGGCCTGGAAGTGGTGGCCACGCTGCGTGAGGTCGGCCTGCAAACCCGCCGCCCACTGGCTGTGGCCGTGTTCACCAACGAAGAAGGCGCACGCTTTCAGCCCGACATGATGGGCAGCCTGGTCTACGTGGGCGGCTTGCCCCTGTCAGACGCGCTAGCCACATGCGATGCGGATGGCGTAACCGTGCAGGCCGAGCTGCAACGCATCGGCTACCAGGGCACGGCTCCCGTGGGCGCGCCGCTGGTGGACAGCTATGTGGAGCTGCACATCGAGCAAGGCCCGGTGCTGGCGAAAATGGGTCTGCAAATCGGCGTGGTCGAAGGCGTGCAAGGCATCTCGTGGACCGAGTTCACGGTGGAAGGCCAGTCCAACCACGCCGGCACCACACCCATGGCGCTGCGCCACGATGCCGCGCTGGTCGCGGCACAGGTCGCGGTGTTTGTGCGCGAACTGAGCGCACGCCTGGGTGGTCGTCAACTGGCCACCGTGGGTGCGGTGCGGCTGAGCCCGAACCTGGTCAACGTCATCGCGCAAAAAGCCGTGTTCACCGTGGACCTGCGCAACACCGACAGCGCCGCGCTGGCGCAGGCTGAAAACGATTTACACACCTACGCCCAGCAGGCCGCGCAGGCTGAGGGCGTGCGCATCACCCACCGCACGCTGGCTCGCTTTGAGCCCGTGGCCTTTGACCCCATGGTGGTCAATCTCGTGGAGCAGCAGGCGCAGGCCCTGGGCGCAAGCCACCAGCGCATGCCCAGCGGAGCCGGGCACGACGCACAAATGCTGGCCCGCATCTGCCCCAGCGCCATGATCTTTGTGCCCAGCGTGGGCGGCCTGAGCCACAACGTGCGCGAGCACACCGAGCCGGCCGACCTGCAACGCGGCGCGCAGGTGCTGCTGCAGGTGGTGCTGGCGCTGGCCAACCGCCCTGCGTGATGGCGGCTATGTCCATGCCAACACCGTACCGTTCGGGCTGAGCCTGGCCTGTCGTGAGCTTGACGAACGATCGAAGCCAGCCTTCATTCAACTATTACCCATCTACTTCTATGCCCCGCTACCTCAACGTCGCCCTCGGCCAACTCGGCCCCATCCAACGCGCTGACTCCCGCACCCAGGTGGTGGCCCGCCTGTGTGAGTTGATGCGCCAGGCCCACGCCGTGGGCGCGCAGCTCATCGTCTTCCCCGAGCTGGCGCTGACCACCTTTTTCCCGCGCTGGTACATCGAAGACGAGGCCGAGATCAACAGCTTCTTTGAGCAATCCATGCCCAACGCCGCGACGCAGCCGCTGTTCGACTTGTCCAAAGAACTGGGCGTGGGCTTCTACCTGGGCTACGCCGAGCTGGCGCAAGAGGCCACGGGCGAGGTGCGCTACAACACCTCCATCCTGGTGGACCGCAGCGGCCAGATCGTGGCCAAGTACCGCAAGGTGCACCTGCCCGGCCACAAGGAACACGAGCCCTGGCGGCGCTTTCAGCACCTGGAGAAACGCTACTTCACGCCCGGCCCCGGCTGGGGCGTGACGCAGGCCTTCGGCGGCATCATGGGCATGGCCCTCTGCAACGACAGGCGCTGGGCCGAAACCTACCGCGTGATGGGCCTGCAAGGCGTGGAGATGGTACTGATTGGCTACAACACCCCGGTGCACAACGCCCCCGCGCCGGAGCATGACGACTTGTCGCTGTTTCACAACCAGCTCTCCATGCAGGCCGGCGCCTACCAGAACGGCACCTGGGTCGTGGGCGTGGCCAAGGCCGGTGTGGAAGAGGGCGTGGACAGCATCGGCGGCAGCTGCATCATCGCGCCGTCCGGCGAGGTGGTGGCGCGCTGCCTGAGCAAGGGCGACGAGATGGTCATTGCCCGCTGCGACCTGGACTTCTGCGCCATCTACAAACGCACCACCTTCAACTTCGACCTGCACCGCCAGCCGCAGGCTTATGGGCTGATCACGCAGCGCAAGGGGGAGACGCTGGCGGCGGATGGGACGGTGTGGGCTGCGCCGCCTGTCTCGCCTGTTGGCTGATGGTGCTATTGATTTTGTAGCTGCTTGTGAAGTATTGACGGGGGCTAGAGGCTGATTTTGCTTTGAATTATCCCGCTGTGGTGGGGCTGGCGGATCGGGTATCCGTTCTCTGGCCCACGCTCGCGGGCGGGCGCTCTGGGTATGCCAGCGTACTGGTGTCAACGCGGTTGCAGGTGTGCCAGCGTTGCGGTCACCGCGAATGGGGCCGCCGAACGGACACCCAATCCACCGGCCGTGTGGCGGTGTTGGTGGAAACCCCGTTCGTAAGCTGTTGTGGAGTTGAGTTTATTTGGTCGGATAAACTGGATCAGCCTGAATACCAGACGATCTACATCCCGTTTTAGGCCAGCCAATTTCCCTCACTGCAAATCCATGTCCCAGAAAATTCTCTCATCCCTTTTCGCTCAGAAGTCTTGGGCCAATCGCGAACTTTTTGACGTAGTGGCCTCGATGATGTCCACGGAGCACGCGGCTTCATTACACACGGCGATCAGGACGCTCAACCACATCTACGTTGTCGACCGAATCTTTCGCGCTCACTTGGCTGGCGAGAAGCACCCGTACACGGCAACGAATACGCCGGAGACACCTGAACTCGCTGAGCTTCATTTCGCTGTCGCCGAAACCGACCTCTGGTTCGAGAACTATGTCTCCAAGATCGCCGACCAAGCACTGCTGGAGAGTCTTTCTTTTCAGTTCACTGATGGTGACTCGGGAAGAATGACGCGAGAGGAAATGCTGTTCCATGTGCTCAGCCATGGGTCTTACCATCGTGGCAATGTCGGCCAAGTACTAAAAGGCATCTCAATCGCGCCACCACGCGATTTGTACACCAAGTTTCTGCATCTCCACGAACCATCGCGTCGGCAGGCCTGATCATGGATGGTCCCTGGTCTGAAGGTCCCAAAGAATGACCCCGGCCAACGAACTTCGTCATCTGACCGCACTCATGAACTTTGAAAAACATTGAGTATTGGGTTTCGGGAGTATGAGCTGTCGTGGCGTTCAATGTTCAATAGTGTTGCGCAGAAACGCTTGTCGCAGTGGCGTAGCGATTGAGAAATGCCATGACCCGGTCGGGATCGTAATTCTCGTCAGCTTCTTTTTCCGTTTCAGTTTCGAGTCCTTGAACGCCTTGGGCGTGCAGCAGTTTTCCGGCTCCGTCCAATACAAGCAAATACGGGTAACCTCGAATCTTGGGCCACCTGGAGAGTACGGCCGTGTTCTTGTTTTCGGGTGAATAGTTCACTTTGACCCACACGTACTGACTGTCAATCAACGCCTTGATTGGCGGTTGTGACGCAATAAATCGATCAAGCATGCGGCACCACACGCACCACTCGCCACCGACGTCAACCAATACGCGCCTGCCAGTGGCCTTTGCCAAGCTTTGGGCCGTCGTCACATCTTTGGCTGCATCCCGATGGGGATCAAATTTGGTGGGGAGATCTTGCGCCACCCCAAGCGAGGACAGCAGGGCGAACAGAAGACCAGTCAGAACGCGGGATAGGGTATTCATCAGGGGCACGGCGGTGTGTCAAGGCAGAATTGTCGGTCGCTTTTCAAGTCTTCGGCGTATGCCACGTGCGCCGGAGTTGATCTGTCACAACTGACATCCATCTAAGGCAATGCTGATCAAGGTCCATGCCGCCCGAGGCTGAAACGTTGTATGCGTCTGGGGCGACAAACCTTAGCGAGGGCCGCCGATGTGGAATCGCGATTCGAGCATTACCGCAAGCCCACGCGACGCGATGAGTTCCTCAAGACCATGCAAGCCATCGTGCCTTGGTTGGTTTTGTGTGAAGTCATCGGGCCCGACTACCCCAATGAGAACAAACTCGGTGAAACCCTGTTTGCCAAGGTTGCACAGGGCTGACGCCGAGTCTGTTCATGGCCGACGAGGCATCTGTCCCTGAAGAGAGACAGGAATAATTCTTTTGAAATCAGGGGTTTGTCTCATTCATGGCATTGACTTGTCGCTCAGGGACGACAGAAACGCCTGGAAATCCGGGCATTATCACAATTCCCATTGCGAATTATTTTTAATTCATTGAATTCATTGGTTATTTTGACGCTGGCATGGCGCTTGCGGTGGATGTAGATGTAACGCTACACGGCGTTGCGTAGTTGAGTGCTACTACTGGCTACTAAACACGATCTCTACCAAGAAGGAAACCATCATGCAAAACCAAAAAACTCTCTCCCGTTTGCTTACCGCCGCTTTGGTATCTTTGGCCTCCGTCGCCGCCGTGTCGGTGCATGCCGCACCCCCGGCCGATGCGACCACCAAGCCCGCCGCGACCGGTTCTGCAACTCCTGCTGTTCCCGGCGCTACCTCTGCATTTGCTGACGATGCAATGATCACCACCAAGGTCAAAGCCGCACTGATCGAAGACAAGGACGTGCAATCCCTCAAGATCAGCGTGAGCACCGCAAAAGGCGTGGTGCTAATTTCTGGCACCGTGCCAAGTGCTGCAGTTGCAAAGCGCGCGCTGAAACTGGCCGCCTCAGTCCAGGGCGTCAAGGACGTGAAGAGTGAATTGAAGGTCGAAGGGTAAAGGCGGTTCGCCGGGGGCCTATCCAAAACGGCTGCGCTGAGTCGGTCCCGATTCGTTGCCGCCCGGCGCGGCAACGTGCCGGGCAGTAGGCGCCTTACAGCCAGCGACCGGCCCGCCATTCCAGGCGGGCCATTTTTTTGCAGGCAAGTTTCAAAGGACCAGTTGGCCCTGCGGATTTGCCCCAAGACTAGACGTGGAACTCAAATAACCCTGATCCTGGTCCTGGGCAGCGTCGTTTTCACAAGAAGGCGTGTCCAAAACCTCCATCGTCCTGGGGCAGTCTGTCGCATGAACAGGACGCCTTGACTTCTTGATTGGCTGGTCGGCCTGTGGCCCGCAGCTTCGGAAAATCACCGTTTTCCGAGGAGCGTTGCAGTTCACGCATGTTGAACGAGGCTCGGACCGCGTGTTTGGGCCCAATGGCTGAATCACCGCATCAACCGCGCTCACCCACTGATCTGTGGGGTGAGCCTCTTCCAAAAGTTCTCCGCGCAGTTCAGTGCTTTTCAAATCAACTTTTGGAGTGAGCCATGAGCACCGTATCGAATCCTGTCAAAAATCAAGACCATGTGATCGCCGACCCGGGCCTCGCCGCCTGGGGCCGCAAAGAGTTGAACATTGCCTAGACCGAAATGCCCGGCCGGATGGCAATTCGCGAAGAATTTTCCAAGTTGCTGCCCTTGAAGGGCGCGCGCATCACCGGCTCGCTGCACATGACGATCCAGACCGCTGTGCTGGTGGAAAGCCTGCAAGCGCCGGGCCTGGGCGCGCTCGCGGCGTTTGCATCGACCTACTCCCCCTCGGCCGGGGCCTTCGGGATGGTTTTCGTCATGCAGGGATCGCAGGGCAATTGAGCGCGCCAACGCTTCAGACAACCGAACCTAATAGTAGGTCACGGTGACTGTTGTTGAGTCGCTGTAAGTGCCCGGAGGCACGGTAACCTGCCCACCCGGGATGCGACCAAAAACCGTGAAATCCTGCGAGCTTCCACCCAGCAAGACGATGAAAACAGAGCCGGAAACGATTTGTGTGCCGTTGCTGCCATCACCCCAAATGGTGGTGCGGGCGCTGGAGGTGTAAAGGTCGTATTCAAGTCGGTTGGAACCGCTGGCCATCTTTCGGGGACTGAAGCTGGTGCTGTAGCTGCCTTTGCTGATGGCGATGTCAAACGGAACCAGCAGGCCGACCACGCCCCCGCAAGTCATGCGGACATTGCCTGAGCTGTCCAGAGGTGAGGCGAACAGCGGGTTGTAAACGCCAAATGCGACCGACGTGGTGCTCACGGTGCACGAGCACAGTAGCGTGCACAAAGCTGAGGCGGGCAGGGGGAGTGCCAGCCCCAGCATGGCCGCCGCATGGAGGATCATTTTTTTCATCGGGTCTTTGCCTTGCAGGTCAGCGTGCCAAGGTCCGGCATCGGTTCAGCCGACGCCGCCAGCGTTAATTCGACGTCGCATTGGCGACCAGCCCATTCGCCAATCAGTCGGTTATGCGTCTTTAGTCCAGTGACAAAAACACTGCCGTTGAAGCCAACTGGGAACTTTCGGGAGTCGCCCTCCAGCCGAACATTCGCGCCTGGCGGGAGATCCATGCCATTGTCATCCGTCAAACGGAATGTGGCGTTTCTACTGCGTCGCACGGGGAAATCAACGACGACGCCGCTGCGTAACGCGGGTGTCGATGTGAGCTCCAATGTGTCAACTTCTGCTTCAACGGGCAGGTCCGCCTGCTCAATACGCAGCGCATTTTTCTGGTAAGCCCGCAGACGGGGAATCAGCGCGAGGCCATGCTCGTCAGTGCGGCTCACTTCATGGTTATCACGATAGACGCGGACACCGGAATAATCGGCCACCTGGACGACGGCAAAACTGTCGTCCACGCGCCGGCTCAGAAAAACGCCGCTGCCAGTGCCCGCGATGCCGCCATTGACGCCCAGACGGTGGCCTGTCTGGCGGCCGAATTGAGCCGACTCCGCCGTCAAGGTCATTCGGTCCGAGTTCACTGTGGCGCCGGCAAGATAATGCTCGTCGTCTCCCGCCAGCAGGCGATAGCCAAACCCTTCTCCTGTTGGCGTGTTGCGCTGCAACTGGAGCATGTTGCGCCCCTGGCCATCCTGGCGATATGAATCTGCGCTCAGGGTGGTCCGCGCATCAAGGAGTATTGTCAAGGTGATGCCAATGGTGAGTGTCGGCTCATCAGACAAATTGCGCAGCGCGTACATGCCGAGTTGTCCCAGGCGGCCCAACCGCAGGCTGTAGTTGGCGGACAGCATTCGCTGATTCCTGCTCTCCCAGGTTGACCGCTGCGTATAGCTCAAACCAAATCCTCTGCCACGAAGTGGAAAGCTGACGTTGGCACCTAACGTGTGGCGAGGGGTGTAGCCGGGCAATTGGCCCAGCTGGACAAAATTCCTGTCGGCCTGTTGCGCCTGAAGACTGATGCTCACGTCTCGGCCTTGCCGCTCTGCGCCCACGGCAAGCAATCGACCATGTCCATCCGGCCCACGGCTGAACGCAGCACCTAAACTGAGCGTGCCCAGATGGATCGCGCCAAGCTTTGGCAGTAACCAGACACCGCTGGCGCCCATGGTTTGCTGGTCATTCAAGATTTCCGCTCTCAGTTCGCGCGTGAACCCGGCGCTGATTCCCAGTCGATCAGTCGCCGCCACGATGAAGCGTCCATAGTTGGCGCTGGCAATGCCATAGTCTTGGCGGATCAAGCCTGCCTCGTAAGTGAAGTCATGAAGCCCCGGCTTGAGCAGTTGCTGGCTTGCGTAATACGGCTGCGTAATGACCTGCTGCCGGCCCAGCAGGTCGTGCACCACCAGCCGCAACTCTCCTTGCCCGGTCACCACCGGAACATTGGTCAGATCAAAAGGGCCTGGCGGCACATCGCTTTGCAGAAGACGAACGTTGTTGAGATAGACGTCCAGGGTGGACGGCACAATCGCCTCCCCGCGCATGGAGGGTTGCGGTTGCACAATGAAGCCAGGCTGGGTTGCAAAGTCGGTCGTCCACTGAATGCCGCCAAAGCGAACGGACCGCCCCCAACTGCCCGCGCGACTGATGGCGTCGCCGAAGTGAATGCTTTGCATCCGTTCGGGGATATCCTTATTCCAGGTGGTATCCAGTCGCACCCATCCGCTTCGAAGCGGTCCGTTATTCCATAAAACCGTAGCGATCCCGCTGCCCCTGGCGTTGAAGGCGCCAAGCTCAAACAGGCCACCGGAGTTGGCCCGCCCGCTGTCGCGCTGCCAAGACAGGTCATAGTTAAGAAAACCACCCGTGCGGGAAGGTGTCAGTTGGACGGACCCTTCGTTGCCGTAGACCAGCGAGGTCGCGACAAACGCCGAGGCCGGGGCTTTGACCACGAGGGTCTGACTAACTGGATCGATGTGGCATTCCACACCCGCCATGTCGGCCAGGCGCACATAGGACTCTCCATCAACCTGTAGCCGCTCCCCGGCTGGAGGGGCCAGATGCCATGAACGCAGATGACGTTCTGCAACGGCTGAGCCTCCCCGAATCAGACGCAATACACGAACGACCTCGCCGTTGTCAAAGCCGTTAATCCGGATGGCTAACAACAGCAAATCATCGTGGACGCCAACTTCTGAGGCGGCTGTGACGGCGCAAAGCAGGGCCAGAAAAAGGCCCAGGGCCGCCGGGCGATGACGGGCTATTTGTTTATTGACGTTCCAGATCAAGTGCCACATAGTGCGGTCCCTGATCGGTTACGACTTCAAGCTTGAAGTTTTGTCCGCGAATGGCCTTCTCGCCGCCGCGAAATTGCCAGCTTTGGCTTTGGCCCGAGAAAACGGCAGCATTGGTTTTGAGCAATGCGAGGGGGGGTGCATCCGGTGCTGCATCAGATGCGTGTAATCTGAGCTCATTGACCACCAGGTGCACGTTGCCCATATTGGTCAGCGCAACGGCAAGGCTCCCGTCAGCAGAGCGACGCCCCTGCCATTGCTGCTTCTGGACTATCTTGGCAGGTGCCACATAGACAGGTAGGCGCATCTGTAACAGCAAGCGCACATTGGCTTGTCCTGCACTCGGGTCTGCGCTTGCATTCCCCGCCGGGGGTGGCACCTCGCGCAGAAGAACGCGATACGCCACCTCACGCGATCCCGTGGGCGGCTTGCGCAACCCGATGCGCAGCACTTGAGACTGCCCCGGTAACACCGTGAACAAAGGCGGATTGATCAGTACATCCTTGGTTGGCGCATACTGGTCGTGGCTGTCGACCTGGGTCCAGGAGACGGTTTCGACCTGCATGACCACATTCTCCAAGCCGCGGTTCGTGATCGTGATCGCATCTCGATCATGACTCGTGGACAAGTTCAGCCGGACAGGCAAGACAGCTAAGTCGGCGGCCTTTGCCGTGACAGAAAACAGCACGGCGGCGGCCGCCATGGCAACGAAGAACTTCTTCATGGGGATCCTAGTTGTAGGTGACCGTAGTCACGACTGCGTCAGAGTAGGAGCCAGCCGCCACATATTGGCCGGCAGCTATGCGCCCGTAGACGCTATAGCTTTGATCGGTGCCATCGCCGGTAAACGTGCCAGAGCTCGGGTTGACGCTGGTGCCGTTTGCGCCATCCCCCCAGATGGTTGTGTGCCCGCTGTCAAGATAGAGCGTGTAGGGCAAATAATCGGCGGTGTTTGCCAGCATCCTTCGTGTACTGGCATCGCCCGGTGTGCTTTCATGAGCGCCCGCATCCAAGGCAATGGAGTACGTGGTTCCTGACGTGCATGTCACTGTCGCCGATCCCGTGGCGTCCTTTGGCGAGGCGGAAGTGGGATCGTAAGTGCCGAATGCAACCGCGCTTGTCGTGACGGAACAAGTTGCACTGACCGTTGCGGTGACGTTGAGATTGGTTGTTGTGGTGGCCGCCACTGCGATATTGGCCCCCAGCGTTAACAGCACTGCAACTATTTGAAACCGTGAACTCATGAGGCTCCTCTAAAGGTAACAAGCAAGGTTTGCTGACCCATAGTAACGCAACGCAACGCAAATGGCACTCAGAGGGCGGATCGTCGTCGTCGGGTGGCTCGGCAATCCGTATAATTGTCATTCTTCCGAGGAGCGTTGCAGTTCACACAGGGTGAACGAGGCTCGGACCGCGTGCTTGGGCCCAATGGCTGAATCACCGCATCAACCGCGCTCACCCACTGATCTGTGGGGTGAGCCTTTTCCAAAAGTCCTCCGCGCAGTTCAGTGCTTTTCAAATCAACTTTTGGAGTGAGCCATGAGCACCGTATCGAAACCCGTCAACTCGTCTGACCATGTAATTGCCGACATCAACCTGGCCGCCTGGGGCCGCAAGGAACTCAACATTGCCCAGACCGAAATGCCCGGCCTGATGGCGATTCGGGAAGAATTTGCCAAGAGCCAGCCGCTCAAAGGCGCACGCATCACCGGCAGCCTGCACATGACGATCCAGACCGCTGTACTGATCGAAACACTGCAGGCGCTGGGCGCCACGGTGCGCTGGGCCTCGTGCAACATCTTTTCCACGCAAGATCACGCGGCTGCCGCGATTGCGGCCACGGGCACACCGGTGTTTGCAATCAAGGGTGAATCGCTGGCCGACTACTGGGACTACACGCACCGCATTTTTGAATTCGGTGGCAAGAAGGGCACGGCGCTTGAGGGCCCGAACATGATTCTGGACGACGGCGGCGATGCCACCTTGCTGATGCACTTGGGCACCCGCGCCGAGAAGAATGCCAAGTTGCTCGACAAGCCCAGCAGCGAAGAAGAGATTTGCCTGTTTGCGGCCATCAAGGCCAAACTGAAAGTGGACCCGACCTGGTACAGCCGCCGCCTGAAAAACATCATTGGCGTGACCGAAGAAACCACCACCGGCGTGCACCGCCTCAACGACATGTCCGCCAAGGGCGAGTTGATGCTGCGTGCGATCAACGTCAACGACTCGGTCACCAAGAGCAAGTTTGACAACCTGTATGGTTGCCGCGAATCGCTGGTGGACGGCATCAAGCGCGCAACCGACGTCATGATTGCCGGCAAAGTGGCTTTGGTGGCCGGCTATGGCGATGTCGGCAAGGGTTGCGCCCAGGCGCTGCGTGCGCTCTCGGCGCAAGTGTGGGTGACGGAAGTGGACCCGATCAACGCCTTGCAAGCGGCGATGGAAGGCTTCAAGGTCGTGACGATGGAATACGCCGCTGACAAATGCGATATTTTTGTCACCTGCACCGGCAATCTGAATGTCATCACCTACAAGCACATGGCGGCCATGAAAGACCAGACCATCGTCTGCAACATCGGTCACTTTGACAATGAGATTGATGTGGCCTCGCTGGACAAGTGCAAGTGGGAAGAGATCAAGCCGCAGGTCGACCATGTGATCTTCCCGGCCAAGGGCAAGACACCGTCCAAGCGCATCATCCTGCTGGCCAAGGGCCGTCTGGTGAACCTGGGTTGCGGCACCGGTCACCCCAGCTTTGTGATGAGCTCCAGCTTTGCCAACCAGACCATTGCGCAGATCGAGTTGTTCACCAAGCCCAAGCAATACAAGGTCGGCAAGGTCTATGTGTTGCCCAAGCATCTGGACGAAAAAGTGGCGCGCCTGCACCTGGGCAAAGTCGGCGCCATGCTGTCTGAACTGACGGATGAACAAGCCGCCTATATTGGTGTCAGCAAAGCGGGCCCTTACAAGGCTGACAGCTACCGCTACTAAAAAAACCGACCTCCTGACTGAATGACCGCTACACATCATGCGTGCTGACCAATTACTCGTACAACGGCAACTTGCCAGCACCCGCTCGCAGGCCCAGCGCCTGATTGCCGATGGCGTGCAGTGGCTCAAGGGCGCAGAGTGGAAGACGGTGACCAAAAACGGTGACGAGATTCCGCTGGAGGCTGAACTGAAGCTGCTCAACGACGCCGAGGCGCGCTACGTGTCGCGTGGCGGCCTCAAGCTGGAGGCAGCGCTCAGACAGGTCGGCTTGTCCGTGACCGGACTGGCTTGCCTCGATGTGGGCCAGTCTACCGGCGGCTTTACCGACTGCTTGCTGCAGCACGGCGCCGCCTCGGTGGTCGGGGTGGACGTGGGCAGCGCCCAGTTGCACCCCAGCCTGCGCGAAGACCCGCGTGTGCTGTGTATTGAAAAAGTCAACGCCCGCGCCCTGGTTGCTTCAGATTTGATAGCTGCTTATGAAGAAAGCACGGGGGCTGGAGGCCAATTTGATGTAGAAGAAGGTGGAGCGGAGGTGCATGAGTTCGCGCCCGAATTCGACCTGATCGTGGCCGATCTGTCGTTCATCTCACAAACCCTGGTGCTGCCCGCCGTGGTGCCACTGCTGAAATGCGGTGGCACGCTGCTGACGCTGGTCAAGCCCCAGTTTGAATTGCAACCCGGCCAGGTCGGCAAAGGTGGCATCGTGAAGGATGCCGCAATGTACTTGCTGGTGGAGCAGCGCCTGCGCGAAGCCTGCGCCGCACTGGGTCTGACCGTGACTGCGTGGTTTGATTCGCCGATTGCCGGTGGCGACGGCAACCGTGAGTTTTTTATCGCCGCAGCCAAGCTGAAACCTTAGAAAGTCCGTCATGACCGCGACCCCTCAAATCCCGCTGAGCTTTGAGTTCTTCCCGCCCAAAACCCCCGACGGGGTGGAAAAGCTGCGCGTGGCGCGCCAGCAGTTGTACGCACTGAAGCCCGAGTTTTGCTCGGTGACTTTTGGCGCTGGGGGCTCCACCCAGGAGGGCACGTTCAGCACGGTGCGCGACATCCTGGCCGAGGGCGTTGGCGCGGCCTCTCATATTTCATGCATTGGTGCGACCCACGCCAAGGTGCGCGAACAGCTGGCCATTCTTAAAGCCATGGGTGTCAAGCGCCTGGTCGCACTGCGCGGCGATTTGCCCAGCGGTTTTGGCATTGGTGGCGAGTTTCATTACGCCAGCGACCTGGTGGCGTTTGTGCGGGCTGAAACAGGAGACTATTTCCATATCGAGGTGGCGGCTTACCCGGAAGTGCATCCGCAGGCCAGGTCGCCAGAAGCTGACCTGCAGGCTTTTGCCACCAAGGTCAAAGCCGGTGCCAACTCCGCCATCACCCAGTATTTCTACAACGCCGACGCCTACTTCCGTTTTGTCGAAGAGGCCGATGCGCTCGGCCTGAGCCTGCCCATCGTGCCCGGCATCATGCCGATTGCCAGCTCCACGCAGCTGATGCGCTTCAGCGATGCCTGCGGCGCCGAGATTCCGCGCTGGATTCGCTTGCGTCTGCAAGGTTTTGGCGACGACGCAGCATCCATCAAGGCTTTTGGGCTCGACGTGGTGACCGACCTGTGCGAGCAACTGCGCGCCGGGGGTGCGCCCGGCCTGCACTTTTACAGCATGAACCAGAGCGCCGCCACGCTGGAAGTCTGCAACAGGCTGGGCCAGGGGCCGGCCTGATTGAGCGATTGATTGACCGGTGCTGGATTGGGCCGACGTCCATCCCGTTCGTGGCGCTTGGGCAAGCGACAATGACGTGTCGGATTAGTTTACAGATCCGCGCGAGGCCGAAGCAGGAGCTGGACGCCTGGAATCCATCATTTTTGCAAGTCATTGATTTGTAACAATTAATTTACAAGTGGTTTTTTTGGGCACAGTTCTTGCGGCTTCATGAGTTGAAAGGCTTGCCTTGGCCTGTGGTGGGTCTTGACTGTTTTTCGCGTTGCGTGAGTCACTGATGTTGTTGAAGCATGAAACACCTAAGAATTCAAAATAAAAAACCGCCCTTGATGCATGGGCGACGTGCAGTCCGATTCGAGACCGCGTTGCCAGTCGAAATCGGTAATGTTCATGGTCTGGCCCGCAATATCAGCGCAACGGGCATTTATTTTGAAATTGACACCGCGCCAGCGCTGGGTTCGCACGTGTACTTTGCGGTTGAGCTGACGGTGCGGGGCGAGAAATTGAAATTGGTGTGCGATGGCCAGGTGCTTAGGGTCGATCAGAAAGATGGTGTGCATGGGATTGCCGCGAAATTTGCTGATTCTTTTTTTTCGAATCCAGCAGAAATCGTTGATGCCGACGCAGGTTGGCTGACACGCACCCATTAAGATGCGCCCCATGGCAACTTCTGATCGTGCATCAACTTCATGAAAATACTTTTGACGGGGGCGGCGGGCTTCATTGGCATGACGACCGCACTGCGTTTGCTGGCGCGCGGCGACGAAGTGCTGGGGCTGGACAACCTCAATGACTATTACGATGTCACTCTGAAAGAAAATCGCCTCAAGCGCTTGAGCCCGCACGCGGGTTTTCGCTTCGTCAAGATGGACGTGGCCGATCGACAGGGTATGGCGCAACTTTTTGCCGATGAAAAATTTGACCGCGTCATTCACTTGGCGGCCCAGGCCGGTGTGCGCTACTCGCTGCAAAATCCGCATGCTTACATCGACAGCAACATTGTCGGGTTCATGAATGTTCTGGAGGCTTGCCGCCACACACAGGTGCAGCACCTGGTCTACGCGTCAAGCTCCAGCGTGTACGGCGGCAACACCAACATGCCGTTTTCCGAGCACGACAGTGTGGATCATCCGGTCAGTCTTTACGCCGCCACCAAGAAAGCCAATGAACTGATGGCGCACACCTACAGTCACTTGTATGGTCTGCCCACCACCGGCCTGCGCTTCTTCACGGTGTACGGGCCGTGGGGTCGGCCTGACATGGCCTTGTTCCTGTTCACCAAGGCGATCCTGGACGGCCGCCCCATCGACGTTTTCAACTACGGACAGATGCAGCGTGATTTCACATTTGTCGACGATATCGTCGAAGGTGTCGTTCGGGTACTGGATCGTGTGGCCTGCCCCAATCCGGTTTATGACCCGGCGCTGGCTGACCCGGCGACAAGCAACGCGCCCTACCGGGTGTTCAATATTGGCAATAACAAGCCCGTGCCCTTGCTCGATTTCATCGCCTGTATCGAGGAAGCTTTGGGCCGCAAGGCGGAGAAAAATCTACTGCCTTTGCAAGATGGTGATGTGCCCGCCACCTATGCCAATACCGATGCCTTGAACGATTGGGTGGGTTTTGTACCCGGCACCCCTATTGAGCAGGGAATTGCCCGTTTTGTGGCTTGGTACCGCGACTACTACCAGGTGTAGTTGGCTGCACAGTGGCAAGTTTTGGCCACTAGCCCGCTGGGGGTGCTGCGGCATCAATTTTTGAAGGTCCCTGGAGCAAGCGCCGGATCACGCCCCTGGCGCCAGCCTCGCATAACGCCAGCACCTGCTCAAACCCTTCCTGGTTGCCGTAATACGGATCGGGAACTTCCGTCTCACTGATTTCTTCGGCAAAGTCCAGCAGCAGGTGCAATTTGTGCCCCTGTTCGGCCGGGCACAGTCGGTGTAATTCAGTCAAATTACTGCTGTCCATCGCCAGAATCAGGTCAAAGGACTGGAAGTCCTGTTCTGTAATTCTGCGAGAACGAACGCGGCCCATCTCGTAGCCGTGACGCGCCAGCGTCAGCGCCGCTCTGGGGTCGGGCCGTTCGCCCAGGTGGTGCGCGTGGGTGCCCGCGCAAGCCACTTCAAATGGCTGCGCAAGCCCGGTCTCAAGCGCCAGTTTGCGAATCACGGCCTGCGCCATCGGAGAGCGGCAGGTATTGCCCATACACACCATCAGCAGCTTGGTCATAGCCGCCCATTTTATGGGCGCGGCACCCTCAAAAAGCAGAAATTTTGCAGTCTTCGGATCGTTGAGCAATGTGCAGTGTTTCTTGAGAAATATCAATTTAGGAAGTGCCGATCAGCGCAGACTTCAGGCGTGATTCGGCGGGTGGCGCCATAAGCCGGAACGGCAACCGTGTTCCAGCCCGCGAGCCCATCGAACGCCTTCAACCTGTACAGGGGATACGCTTTGAAAAGTTTATATTGCATTACTAAAACCGCGATCCGTTGGGTCGTTTTGGGTCTGATTACCGCCATGGTGGCCGCTTGCGCCAGCTCTTCGGCCTACCCGCCTGCGCCAATGGGCGCAGCCGCAACAGATTACAACTATGTGGTGGGTGCTGGCGACACGCTCAACATCATCGTCTGGCGCAATCCTGAGCTTTCCATGTCGGTGCCGGTTCGTCCCGATGGCAAGGTGTCAACACCACTGGTGGATGAGTTGGTGGCCCAGGGCAAGACCTCGGTCGAAATTGCCCGTGATGTGGAGAAAGCCTTGAGCAAGTTGGTGCGTGACCCGGTCGTGACGATCATTGTGACCAGCTTTGTCGGACCGTACAGCGAGCAAATTCGGGTTGTTGGCGAGGCCGCCCGACCCCAGGCCCTGCCGTACAAACAAAAAATGACGGTGCTCGATGTGATGATTGCCGTGGGTGGCCTGACCGATTTTGCCGATGGCAACGCGGCCTCCATCACACGTGCTTCAGAGGGCGACAAGCGCTATGCGGTGCGACTCAAAGACCTGATCAAGCGCGGCGATATCTCTGCCAATGTCGAGATGAAACCTGGCGACGTTCTGATTATTCCGCAAGGCTGGTTCTAAAGCCGCCTCCTCCTGGCCACCGGCTTGAGTCGCGTGACGACGGCTTGGTAGCGTTTCAACCCTGACCACAAAGATTAAATCCGATGGATGAGCTCATTAGCCAATTAGCCACCGCTGCCCGAGGCATGTGGAAGCATCGCTGGTTGGGCCTGTTGGTGGCCTGGGCGGTCACCGCAATCGGTTTGTTCGTGGTGCTTTCGGTTCCCGATAAATACGAAGCCAACGCCCGTATTTTTGTGGACACACAGTCGATTCTGAAGCCATTGATGTCGGGCTTGGCGGTGCAGCCCAATGTTGATCAGCAGGT
This sequence comes from Rhodoferax ferrireducens, assembly GCF_049302455.1. Lineage (GTDB taxonomy): Bacteria > Pseudomonadota > Gammaproteobacteria > Burkholderiales > Burkholderiaceae_C > Rhodoferax > Rhodoferax ferrireducens_B. The sequence goes on from NZ_JBAQMD010000015.1 coordinate 57,426, forward strand.
GGTGATGTTGAGTCGCACGCTGATCAGTCGCCCCAATGTTGAAAAACTCGTTCGCATGGCCGACCTTGACCTGAAAGCCCAATCCAAGAGCGAACACGAGGCCTTGATTGATCGTTTGATGAAGACGCTTGAAATCAAGAATGTGGGCCGGGACAACCTTTACGTGCTGTCCTACCGCGACACGAGCCCTGACAAGGCCAAGCGGGTGGTTCAGTCCCTGGTGTCAATTTTTGTTGAGTCCAGTCTGGGCGACAGCCGCAAAGATTCCAAGACCGCGCGCAAATTTATTGATGAGCAGATTCAGACCTATGTGACGAAGCTTGAGGAAGCAGAGGCACGGCTGAAGCAATTCAGGCTTCGCAACATCGAGCTTCAGAACGCGGACGGGAAAGACATGGCCGGACAGATTGGTGCTGTCAGCAGCCAACTGAGCCAGGCTCGTCTGGACTTGCGTGAAGCAGAGAACGCGCGGGATTCGGCAAAACGTCAGCTCGATGCCGAAAAAGATCAGAACGCCAACATCACCTCTCGCAGTCTGCTCCAGGAGTCTGCCATGCAGAGTTCAACGCCCGAGATTGATGCGCGTATTGAGGCCCAAAAGCGACAGCTTGATGGGCTGCTGCAGCGTTTTACCGAGCAGCATCCCGATGTGGTTGGAACCCGGCGACTGATCCAGGAGCTTGAGAGCACCAAAGCCAAGGAATTGCAGGAACTGCGCAAGACTGCGCTGGCGAATCCGGCTGCAGCGTCTGCCAATAGCATGGCTTACCAGGAGCTCCACCGCCTGCTGGCCACCTCCGAGGTGCAGGTGGCTGCGTTGCGGGCCAGGGTGGGCGAGTACGAGGCCCGTTACGCACGGGCGCGCGAGTTGATGAAAACCGCCCCTCAAATTGAAGCAGAACTTGCGCAACTGAATCGGGACTACGACATCAACAAGAGGAACTACAACGACCTGGTTTCCAGACGAGAGTCAGCCGCCATGTCCGGCGACCTGGACAGTGCCGCAGGCATGGCCGACTTTCGCTTGATTGATCCGCCGCGTGCATCCCCCCAACCAGTGGCGCCCAACCGTCTGTTGCTGATGCCGCTTGCCCTGTTGGCCGGCTTGGGTGTCGGACTGGCTGCGGCCTTTGCCGCCAGTCAGTTGCGCGCTGTCTTCTACGACGGGCGTTCCCTGAAGGAGACCCTTGGGTTGCCGCTGCTGGGTGTGGTGACCCTGGTGCTGGACGATGGGGCGGTACTGAGAGAGAAATTGGAATTGAAAAAGTTTTGGGCCGCATCCGGCGGCTTGATAGGCGTTTTTTTAACCGGGATGATCATTTTTTCCGTGATGTCCGGACGGCTAGGATGAACCAACTATGAGTAGCCTAATCGAGCAGGCGGCAGTGCGCCTGGAGCAACTGCGTCAGGCTGGTGCCGAGATGCCCGTCGTGACACCTGCGGCTCACGCACCTGACGAAAATTGGAAACCGGTGACCGGGGTCCCCCAAGTTGCGGAGGCCGCAACGGCGCCAGGGGTTCACTCAGGCACAACGTCACGACGCATTGAAATCGATCTGGAGGCACTCGCAAGAGCTGGCATTGTCAGCCCGAATGCGCCACGATCCCAGATTGCGGATCAATACCGGGTCGTCAAGCGGCCCCTGATCAGCAACGCCATGGGCAAAGGCGCCTCCACTGTCACGAGCGGCAACCTGATCATGGTGACCAGTGCACTACCGGGCGAAGGCAAGACTTTTACCGCCATCAATTTGGCGATGAGCATGGCCACCGAACTTGATTACACGGTCATGTTGGTGGATGCTGACGTCTTGCGCCCCTCGGTGATGGCTGTGATGGGCGTAACTGAAGGCCCCGGTCTGCTCGATCTGGTGCTCGACGAATCGAAGGACTTGTCCAGCGTGCTGCTGAGAACGAATATTGACAAACTGTCCTTGTTGCCCAGCGGCACGCCGCATCCGCGCGCGACCGAATTGTTGGCAAGTGACGCAATGACTCGATTGCTCAAGGATTTGGCCACCCGCTATGCGGATCGGATCATTATTTTTGATTCGCCGCCACTGCTTCTTGCCACCGAGGCGCGCGTGCTGGCCTCCCACATGGGTCAGGTGGTGGTGGTGGTTCAGGCGGAAAAAACCCTGAAGTCAGATGTTGTGCAGGCGCTTGCCACGATTGAGGCCTGCCCCGTCAAGCTGATGTTGTTGAATCAGGCGAAAACCGCTTCAAAAGGGGGATATGGCTATGGGTATGGCTACGGCTATGGCTACGGACACGAGCCTGCGCAGTCGGCCTTGTCTTCCTTGTCGACGCAGTCATGATGCGTAGCCCCCTTGCATTGAGAAGGTTGCGGTTTCGGGTTGCTGGCGCCCCAACGGCCGGACTGCTCATGATGGCGTCGGTGGGTGCCTATGCGCAGGCAACAGTTGAAGACGCGGGGTCACGACGCCCGGTATCCGTTGTGCCGCGCATCTCGATCTCCGAAGTCCTGACGAACAACGTGGGTCTGAGTTCAACCAATCCCCAGGCAGATCAAATTACCCAGATCAGTCCGGGCATTCTCGTCAATGTAGCGGGCGCTCGAGTCCACGCGTATTTTGATTATTCACGCAATGAATTGTTCTACGCGCAAGATTCATCGCCCCAAAAATCGCAAAACGCCCTCAACACATTTGGCACGCTGGAGGTGATTGACAACTGGGCTTTTCTGGATTTCAGCGGCAACATTTCACAGCAATCGATTTCGGCGTTTGGCGCGCAGTCCATTGACAACACGTCTGTTAATCCAAATCGGACCGAGGTTTCAACCTATCGTCTCTCACCCTATGTGCGTGGCCGTCTGGGGAGTGTTGCCAACTATGAGGCGCGTTACAGTCGGACCGTCACCAGCAGCGATGCGGCCGTTGGCTCTGACGTGACGACGGTTGATGCTGCTGCCAAGGTGGGAGCAGATCGTGCCTTTGGGAATTTGGGCTGGTCGGCTGATGCCAGTCAGCAAAAGGCTGACTACAGCGCCGGTCGCGAAACTCAATCCGATCGACTCAACCTGGGCTTGTCGTATGCGATCACGCCGCAGCTCAGCGTGTCTGGCAGGGTTGGGCGCGAAGCCAATAACTACACCACTGTTGACAAACAAAATTACGACACCAGCGGTGTCGGAGTGAACTGGTCGCCATCGGAGAGGAGCCGGTTGTCAGCGTCGCTGGATCATCGTCCATTCGGCGATGCGCACAGCGTCAGCTTTGAGCACCGAACGGCCCGCACTGCCTGGAGATTTTCTGACTCAAAAGATGTTTTAACCACGCCCGTGCAAACCGGTCTCTCCAGCCTGGGTTCCGTCTACGATCTCTTGTTCAGCCAGTTCGCCTCCCTGGAGCCTGACGAGATCAAACGCGCCCAGTTGATCAATGCCTATTTGCAGACCAACGGCATCAGCCCCAATACCCCTGTCATCAGCAGCTTTTTGACCTCGACCGTGTCCTTGCAACGGCGGCAGGACCTGTCGTTTGTCTTGTTAGGGGTGCGTGATACCGTGACTTTTGCTGTCACCCGAAGCGAGAGCCGTCGGCTTGACACGGTGACGACCAGTGTTGACGATTTCACGACTTCTCCCTTGGTTCGCCAACGCGGTTTCAGCGTCAATTATGCGCATCGCCTGACGCCCGGCTATTCGTTGGGTGTTCTGGCATCACAGCAAGATACCACCGGGGAATTGAGCGTTCAAGATTCACGCTTGCGCTTGCTGAGTATCCAGCTCACGGGCAAAGTTGGGAAAAACGCCGCGGCGTCCGTCGGTGTTCGGCGTGTTGTTTACAGCAGCGTCACTGCGCCGTATGGCGAAACCGCCATTACCGTCAGTTTGAATGTGCAGTTCTGATCCATGTATGAAACATATTACGGGTTGAATAGCAAGCCTTTTCAGCTCAATCCTGACCCAAGTTTCTATTTTGGCAGCAAGCAGCACCGCCGAGCCAAGGCTTACCTTGAGTATGGTGTGCAACGAAACGAAGGTTTCATCGTGATCACGGGTGAAGTGGGGGCGGGCAAGACGACTATTGTGCGCGGCCTGCTCGCCAGTCTTGACCCCGACAAGGTCGTGGCCGCCAACCTTGTCACCACGCAGCTCGATGCAGAAGACACCTTGCGCCTAGTGGGCGCGGCTTTTGGGGTACGGGTTAAAGATGTTTCCAAGGCCGATGTGTTGATGGCGCTGGAGGCCTACCTGGTCAACCAGACCAGCCAGGGCAGACGCTGTCTGTTGATCGTCGATGAAGCGCAAAACCTCACAGCCAAGGCGGTAGAAGAATTGCGCATGTTGTCCAACTTCCAGTTCGGCCAACAAGCGTTGTTGCAGACATTTCTGGTGGGGCAGCCCGAGTTCCGCACGATTTTGCAGAGCCCGACCATGCAGCAACTCAGGCAACGCGTGACGGCCACTTGCCATATTGGGCCGATGGACAAGGACGAGACACGCGGCTATGTTGAGCATCGTTTGAAGTGTGCTGGCGCCAAGGGTCGGCCACGCTTCGACGACTTTGCATTCGAGGCCATTTTCAAGGCCTCTGGGGGCATTCCCCGTCGCATCAACCTCACCTGTGACCGCTTGTTGCTGTTTGGCTTCCTGGGCAACAAAGACGCCTTTGGTGTGGAGGATGTCAACGAGGTGGTGAACGAAATTAACGATGAGTCGGCAGTCCCGGTCAAGCCGAGTGCGTCGGCTGGATCTGCCTCTGATGACGCGCCCGTGCAAAGCCTGACCAGCTTTGAAGCCGGCGATATCGATTCAACCAAATTGCAAGCGGGGTCGGCGTTGGCCGGCGCCCTTTGCAGTCAAATCGATGGCTTGAGCGCCGAGCAATACGATGGCCGCTTGCGTCGTCTCGAACTTAGCATGCTTCGGATCGAGCGCATTAATCTCGAAGTTCTCGCCATGTTGCAAAAAATGGTGATGGCGGCGAGAAAACCGAGTCAGGAGAGCCATTCATGAATGATCAGTTGCTTGGGCGAGTAACGGATGCTGATCTTGGGCCTGTCATTTGCGTGGTGGGTGCGCGACCGAACTTCATGAAGATGGCGCCTATTCTCAGGGCCATGGCGGCGCATGTGCCAGCGCTGCCTGTGCTACTGGTGCACACGGGCCAGCATTACGACAAAGACATGAGTGAGCGCTTGTTTGAAGATTTGCGCTTGCCAACCCCGGATGTCAATCTTGAAGTTGGTTCAGGCACGCACGCGGTGCAGACGGCGGAGGTCATGCGCCGGTTTGAGCCGGTTGTTGATGCCTACCAACCGTCCTGCGTAGCGGTCGTTGGGGACGTGAACTCAACGCTGGCCTGCGCATTGGTGGCGGTTAAAAAAAACGTGCCGGTGGTGCATATCGAGGCCGGACTGCGTAGCTATGACCGTGCCATGCCGGAAGAAATCAACCGCATACTGACAGACCAGATCGCCGATCGGCTCTACACCACGGAGCGCACGGCGCAAGACAATCTGGCGCGCGAGGGTATCGCGTCACACCAGGTGTGCTTTGCCGGCAACGTCATGATTGACTCGGTTGTTTTTGGTCGGGCGAACGCCCGCAGCGTGAGCCACACCCTGCAAGCCTGCCACGTCGATCCCGGCGTCATTCGTCACCCGCTTGGGATGGGCGTGGTGACCTTGCATCGCCCTTCCAATGTGGATCATCCTGACTCACTGCGCGCCTTGCTGGGCGTGTTGGGGGAGGTTGCGACCAGTTTGCCCCTGGTGTTTGTGCTGCATCCGCGAACCCGCAGCAACATTGAGCGCTTTGGTCTGACGGACTTGATTGACCCCGCGCGCATGGTGCTGTTGCCACCGCAGGGCTACCTTGAAATGCTGGGACTGATGGCCGAAGCCACCTTGGTGCTGACTGACTCAGGGGGGCTACAGGAAGAAACCACGGCGTTGGGGGTGCCTTGCCTGACACTGCGGGAAAACACAGAGCGCCCGATTACGGTGGAGCAGGGGACCAATACGCTGGTGGGGCGCAATCGGGAAGCCATTCTGGGGGCTGTCAAAGACATCCTGGCGGGCAAAGGAAAGCGTGGTCGTTTGCCCGAGCTTTGGGATGGCCATGCTGCGCAGCGGATCGCCGCCGACATGTACCCGTGGTTGAAGCAGCGGCAAGCAGACATGGCGTCGAGGCTGAGAGTGCTATGAAAGACGCCCTGCCAGTGGAGCCCGTCACCAACGCGTTGACCATTGATGTGGAAGACTATTTTCAGGTCTCGGCATTTGCGCCGCACATTGCCCGCTCCGAGTGGAATCTGCGTGAATGCCGGGTCGAACGCAATGTTGACTGCATCCTCGCAATGCTCGCTAACAGCGATACCAAGGCAACATTCTTTACGCTCGGCTGGATCGCAGAGCGATATCCTGAACTGGTGCGACACATCGTGCGCGAAGGGCATGAGCTGGCCAGTCATGGCTACGGCCACGAACGCGCCAGCGATCAAACCGAAGCTGCATTTTTTGCCGATATTCAGCTGGCCAAGATCGTTTTGGAAGATCTATCAGGCAGTGAAGTGAATGGCTATCGCGCGCCGAGTTTTTCCATTGGTAGTGGCAATCTCTGGGCCTTTGACTGCCTGGCTCGGGCCGGCTACCGCTACAGCTCCAGCGTCTACCCGATCCGGCATGACCACTACGGCATGCCAGAGTCGCCGCGCTTTGCCTATGAAGTGCGTCCGGGGTTGATGGAAATCCCGATTACCACGTTGCGGGTATTTAACCGCAACTTGCCATCCAGTGGCGGGGGCTACTTCAGATTGCTGCCCTATGCCTGGTCACGCTGGATGCTCAGCCGGGTGAACGGCCATGAGCATGAGTCAGGTGTCTTCTATTTCCACCCCTGGGAGATCGACCCCGGACAGCCGCGCATTGACGGCATCAGCAGCAAGACACGCTTTCGTCATTACTTCAATATCGACCGGATGGAAGGACGTTTGAATCAACTGCTGGGGGACTTCAAGTGGGGTCGCATGGATCAAATTTTCCTGGACCGATTCAGTCAACCTGTGAGCGTCGCTTGAGCAGCCCATGTTGAACATCAAGCGTCTCATGCCTGCGGACATTGCCACGGCCAAGCGGTGGGACGCGTTTGTCATGGCGTGCCCGGAGGCGACTTTTTTTCATCGCGCCGGCTGGCAAAAAATTGTGCAAGATATTTTTCATCATGACACCTACTTTCTGTATGCCGAGTCTGATGAAGGCGTTCAGGGTGTACTGCCGCTGGGTCACGTCAATAGCTGGTTGTTTGGCAACTCCCTGGCAGGTTTGCCGTTTGCTGTGTATGGCGGCATCGCTGCTGCCAATGAGCAGGTGGCGCAAGCCCTGGAGCATGAAGCACAACAGATTGCCAGGCGACTGGGTGTGGCGCATCTTGAATGGCGCAACATCAATCCGCGCCATGCAGACTGGCCCAGGCAAGACCTGTATGTCACGTTTCGCAAGGAAATTCTGCCTGACGACGACGCCAATTTGTTGGCCATTCCGCGCAAGCAGCGGGCCATGGTGCGCAAAGGTATCAAGAATGGACTGGTAAGCACGATTGACTCTGACGTAGCGCGTTTTTTTGCCCTTTATGCCGACAACGTTCGCCGCCATGGCACGCCCGCTCTGCCCAGGCGCTACTTTCAGGCCTTACAGGCCGAATTTGGTGCAGATTGCGAGGTGCTGACGGTCAGTGACCCCGATGGCAGGGCATTGAGCAGTGTGTTGAGTTTCTACTTTCGGGGCGAGGTCTTGCCCTACTATGCGGGCGACTTTGAGCCCGCGCGCGAGCTCGCTGCCAACGATTTCAAATACTGGGAGTTGATGCGCCGTGCCTGTGCGCGCGGACTCAAAGTGTTTGACTATGGCCGCAGCAAGCTGGGGACCGGCTCCTACGCCTTCAAAAAAAACTGGGGTTTTGAGCCCACGCCGCTGCACTATGAATACTGTCTTTACAAGCGTGATGACGTGCCACAAAACAACCCATCCAATGCCAGATACAAGCTGTTGATCGCCACGTGGCGGCGTTTGCCCCTGGCGGTTGCAAACTGGTTGGGTCCCTTTGTTGTGCGCAACCTGGGCTGAATTCAGCATGGCCAACTTGCTTTACCTGGTACATCGGTTGAGGGTGCTTGAAGGCTACAGCCGGGCCGCGCATTGGGGTCGCATGGACCTCTATCTCAATGCCCGTCAGCCAGCACGAGAGGCACCATGAACGCCGTCGTCACTCCTTACGCTGCCGTGATCCGATCCGAGCTGAGTCAGCCCTGGCGGCAGGCGCTTGTCGCGCTGGTGCTGCTTTTGCTCTGGACGTTTGTGCTCTACCGCGAAACTGGCGCCGCCATGGTGACTATCTGGGCCCGGTCTGACACGTTTGCCCATGCCTTTCTTGTTCCGCCGATCGCCTTATGGCTGGTTTGGCGGCAACGTCAGGTGATCGCAGTGCAGGCTCCCCAGTCGACGCCCGCGGTGCTTGTGTTGATCGCGGCCGCTTCCCTGGTGTGGCTTCTGGGTGAGTTGGCGGCTGTTAATGCGGTGACCCAGTTGGCCTTTGTGGCGTTGCTGGTCTTGACGGTACCGGCCGTGTTGGGTTGGTCGGTCGCAGGTTTAATCATTTTCCCGCTGGGATTCCTTTTTTTTGCTGTGCCTGTTGGTGAATTTCTCTTGCCCCATCTGATGGAGTGGACCGCAAATTTCACAGTGTTGGCCCTGCGCCTCAGCGGCGTTCCTGTCTATCGTGAGGGGCTTCAGTTTGTCATTCCCTCCGGTAATTGGTCGGTGGTGGAGGCGTGCAGTGGCGTGCGCTACCTGATCGCTTCGTTGACCGTCGGTACCCTCTTTGCATACCTGAACTACCATTCGACCAAGCGTCGTGTCCTGTTCGTGATCGCCTCTCTGTTGGTTCCAATTGTTGCCAACTGGGTGCGTGCTTACATGATTGTCATGCTGGGGCACCTGTCAGGCAACAAGCTTGCAGTCGGGGTCGATCATCTGATTTACGGTTGGCTCTTTTTTGGCGTCGTGATGATGCTGATGTTCATCATTGGCACCCGCTGGACGGAGTCCGGGCAAGCGGTGAGTGCGCATGGTTCGGTTCCTGCTGAGAGTAAGCCAGCAATGACCGCGTCAAGGCTGTGGACGGCGACGGCTGGTTTCGCGGCACTGCTGGCGGCGCCGCATCTGGCCCTGTGGGCGCTGGAGTCCGGCACTGAGGGTGATACTGTGCAACTGACGGCCCCTGCGGCGCTGGCGTCAGACTGGCAAGTCAAGAGTCCGGACGTGGTGCATTTCAAACCTGCTTTTCAGAACCCATCCGGTGAAATGGCGGCAAGCTATGCCAGTCAGGGTCGTGTGGTGGGCCTGTATCTGGCTTATTACCGTCATCAGACCTACAGTCAGAAACTGGTTAGCTCCAACAATGTGCTGGTGCGCAGCAACGACCCGCAATGGGCTCAGGTGGCAAGCGCGAGCCGCTCAGTCGAATTGGCGGGTAAGCAGACCTGTGTATTGCGTACCGCAGAGTTACGTAGCGCCTCCCTGGATCAATCAGCCTATCAGGGCCGACTGATGGTTTGGCATATCTACTGGGTCAATGGAATCTTGACCGCGAACGATTACCTGGCCAAAGCTTACAGCTTGTTCTATCGGCTAACCGGACGTGGTGATGACAGCGCTGTCATTGTTGTCTACACCCCAAAAGATCAAACCGGGGGTGCAGAGTCGGTGCTGGAATCCTTTTTGATGGGTAACTACCCGAGCATCAATGCCTTGTTGCGCGCAGCGCAACAAAATAAGTGACGGACAAAAAAATTTAGTTTTCTTTAATAAATAAATGTCATGGAGGTTTCAAAATGAGTGTGGTTGCTGTGATCGGTTTGGGTTATGTGGGTTTGCCTTTGGTGGTGGAGTTTGGTAAACACTTTCGCACGATCGGGTTTGACATTTCAATGTCCAAAGTCGAGTCCTGTCTCAAGGGTGTGGACCCCTCGCGAGAATTGTCGGATGAGGAAATGCGAGCGTCGCCACAGGCCGTGTACACCGCCGACCCCACCCTGCTAGCCGAGGCAGACATCATCGTCGTGGCCGTGCCAACACCCGTAGACAACGCTCACATACCAGATTTTCGCCCGCTCATCGGTGCCAGCGCCAGTGTCGGTCGCAACATGAAAAAAGGCGCTATCGTCGTTTACGAGTCAACGGTTTACCCAGGCGCCACTGAAGAAGTATGTATTCCCGTGCTGGAGCGCGAGTCTGGCTTGAAGTGGAAGCAGGATTTTTTTGTGGGCTATTCTCCTGAGCGAATCAACCCCGGTGACAAGGAGCACACTCTTACCAAAATCCTCAAAGTTGTCTCGGGCGACGGCCCCGACACGCTGGACAAAGTGGCCAGGCTGTATGAGACCATCATCCTGCCCGGCGTCCATCGCGCATCCAGTATCAAGGCCGCAGAAGCTGCCAAGGTGATCGAGAATACGCAGCGGGATCTGAATATCTCCCTGATGAACGAGCTGTCCATCATCTTCGACAAGCTCGGTATCGACACCACCGAGGTGCTCGCAGCCGCCGGCACCAAATGGAATTTTCTTAACTTCAAGCCTGGCCTGGTGGGTGGCCATTGCATTGGCGTGGATCCGTATTACCTGACCCATAAGGCCGAGATGTTGGGCTATACCCCACAAGTTATTTTGGCTGGCCGGCGTATCAATGACGGCATGGGCAAGTTCATTGCCGAACAGACCATCAAGCAAATGATTGCGGCCGGCAGTTACGTCAAGGGCGCCAAGGTCAACGTCCTCGGGCTTACCTTCAAGGAAAACTGCGGTGACCTGCGCAACTCCAAAGTGATCGACATCATCAATGAGCTCAAGTCATACGGCGTCGAGGTGTTTGTGACCGACCCACGGGCCAAGTCGGACGAAGCCATGCATGAATACGGTGTGTCGTTGCTGCCCTGGGCCGACCTGCCCCGGGCTGACGCCATTGTCGCCGCTGTTGCGCACCGTGAATTTGCAGAGCTGACGGCGGAGGATTTCGGCAAAAAACTCATCCGGGGTGGCGCATTCATTGACGTCAAAGCCGCTTTCGACAGCAGCGCTATCGAAGGCGCAGGTTACAAACTCTGGCGCCTGTAAATGACAGACCGTCGCCCCCTCGTGCTGCATGTGATGCACCGCTTTGACACCGGTGGGCTGGAGAACGGTATTGTCAATCTGATTAACCACATGCCACCGTACGCCTACCGTCACGCTGTGCTGGCCCTGACCGAGGTAACGGAGTTCTGCCAGCGCATCCAGCGTGGCGATGTGGAGTTCATTTCACTGCACAAACCGCCAGGCCACGGTATCTGGCAATTTCCCAAACTGTTCAAGTTATTCCGTCAACTGCGCCCCACGATTGTGCACAGCCGCAACCTCGCGGCGCTGGAGGCGCAGGCCCCAGCCTGGGCGGCCGGTGTGCCAGTTCGCATTCATGGTGAGCACGGCCGCGACGTGGGAGACCTGGATGGCAGCAACGTTACCTACCAGCGCGTGCGCCGTTTCTACAAGCCCTTCGTTCACCAGTACACGGCGCTGTCGCGTGATCTGGCTGACTATCTGGTAGACAAGGTGCACGTATCACCGGACGCCATCACTCGGGCCTGCAACGGGGTCGATACCGAACGCTTCCATCCGTCTCCCGGTGGCCCGCAGCTCATCGCCGGTTGCCCTTTTGATCCGGCACAGCACTGCCTGGTGGGTACCGTCGGCCGCATGCAGACCGTCAAGGACCAGCTCACGCTGGCGCATGCTTTCGTGCAAGCTTTGGCCCTGGCTCCTGAACTGCGGCAACGCATGCGATTGATCATGGTGGGGGAGGGACCGTTGCGCGCGCAGGTCCAGGACGTGCTGGACACAGCAGGCTTGGGAGCACTGGCTTGGCTGCCCGGTGAGCGTAGCGACGTGCCAGACATCATGCGTGGTCTTCATATTTTTGCCTTGCCGTCACTGGCCGAGGGCATCTCGAACACGATACTGGAGGCCATGGCCAGTGGCTTGGCTGTCGTTGCGACGGCTGTGGGCGGCAATGCCGACCTGGTACAGCAGGGGCAGACCGGCGACCTTGTTGCTCCTTCCGATCCGCAGGCCATGGCCCTGCGCCTGGTGGCACTGGCCTTGAATCCGCAGCGGGTCCACAGCATGGGGCAGGCCGGTCGGCAACGGGCGCAGACCACTTTCAGCCTGCAGGCCATGGTCAGTACCTACCAGTCGGTGTACGACCAGCAGTTGCGCCGCCTGCGCCCTGTGCCGTTTGCCCAGCAACAACACCCATAGACATCATGTGTGGCATTACCGGAATTTTTGACACCCGCGGCGGCAGTGCCGTCAGCCAGGCCGTGCTCCAGCGCATGAACGACTCTCAGTTGCACCGTGGCCCGGATGAGGGCAGCCTGCACATCGAGCCTGGTGTGGGCCTGGGCCATCGGCGCCTGTCCATCATCGACATTGCCACTGGCCAGCAGCCGCTGTTCAACGAAGATGGTTCGGTGGTGGTGGTTTTCAATGGAGAAATTTACAACTACCAGCAACTCATTCCCGAGCTGCAGGCGCTGGGTCATGTGTTTCACACCAAGAGCGACACTGAAGTCATCGTTCACGCGTGGGAGTCCTGGGGTGCCGACTGTGTCAAGCGCTTTCGCGGCATGTTTGCCTTTGCCCTGTGGGACCGCAATCAGCAAACTTTCTTCATGGCGCGTGACCGGCTGGGCGTTAAACCCATGTATTACGCGTTGCTCGACGACGGCACCTTGCTGTTCGGCTCCGAGCTTAAATCCCTCCTGGCCCACGGTGGCCTGAGTCGCGACATGGATCCGCTGGCAGTGGAGGAATACTTCGCGCTGGGTTACGTGGCCGAGCCGCGCACCATTTTCAAACAATCCAAAAAGCTGTCGCCCGGCCACACCCTCGCCATCAAGCGCGGCGAGCCGCTGGGCGAGCCAGTGGCCTACTGGGATGTCCAGTTCAGTCTGGACAACCCGATCTCCGAAGGCGATGCCCAGGCCGAGCTGGTGCAGCGCCTGCAAGAGTCCGTGCGCCTGCGCATGATTTCCGAAGTGCCACTCGGCGCTTTTCTGTCGGGTGGTGTGGACAGCAGTGCTGTCGTTGCCGTCATGGCTGGTTTGTCGCAAGAGCCCGTCAACACATGCTCCATCGGATTTGACGATCCGGCATTTAATGAGTCTGCCTTTGCGCAAAAGGTGGCTGACCGCTATCGCACCAACCATCGTCTTGAGGTCGTCAAGAGCGACGACTTTGACCTCATCGATACGCTGGCGCGCCTGTATGACGAGCCCTATGCCGACAGTTCCGCCATCCCCACTTACCGAGTTTGCCAGCTAGCGCGCAAGCATGTGACCGTGGCCTTGTCTGGCGATGGTGGCGATGAATCGTTTGGCGGCTACCGGCGCTATCGCCTGCACCTGATGGAAGAGCGCATGCGCGCCGCGTTGCCGCTGGGCGTGCGGCGCCCCCTGTTTGGTGCGCTAGGCAGGTTTTACCCCAAGGCCGACTGGGCGCCGCGCATGTTTCGCGCCAAGACCACGTTCGAGGGACTGTCCCGCAGTTCGGTGCAAGCCTATTTCCATTCGGTCTCCATCCTGCGCGGCCCCATGCGTGAGGCGCTGTTCAGTCCGAGTTTTAAGGCCGAGCTGGCCGGTTACAACGCACATGAGGTCTTTCGCCGCCATGCGGTCCAGGCTGGCACCGACGATCCGCTGGCGCTCATCCAGTACCTGGACCTTAAGACCTATCTGGTTGGGGACATCAATACCAAGGTCGACCGCGCCAGCATGGCCCACTCGCTCGAAGTGCGTGAGCCTTTGATGGACCACGAGTTGGTCGAGTGGCTGGCTACCTTGCCGTCGAGCCAAAAAATCAAGGGCCAGGAAGGAAAGTACATTTTCAAAAAATCGATGGAGCCTTATCTGCCGCAAGACGTGTTGTATCGGCCCAAAATGGGGTTTGCCGTGCCGCTGGCGCGCTGGTTCCGTGGCCCCCTGAAGCAGCGCGTGCGCGATGCGGTGTTGGGCGACCGGCTGCTGGCGACCGGCTGGTTTAACCCGGTCTATCTGCAGCATTTGGTGGAAGCCCATCAGTCGGGTGCGCGCGACTACAGCGCACCGCTGTGGACGTTGCTGATGTTTGATGCCTTTTTGCGTCAGGTGGTCGATGGCCACGTAACTGAACCGGCGGCGGTGGCTGTATGAGCCTGCGTATCCTGCACGTGCTCGACCACTCCATCCCGTTGCACAGCGGCTACACCTTTCGCACGCTCTCGATTTTGCGTGAGCAGCGCAAGCTGGGGTGGGAGACCGTTCATCTGACAACGCCCAAACAAGGGTCCACAGCGTCCCTTCAGGAAACGATTGATGGTTTGACTTTTTACCGCACGCCGAGTGTTGGGCCCGTGGGCTTGCTGACCCAGATGCAACTCACCGCCGCGCGGCTGGGTGAAGTGACCCGGCTGACGAAGCCGGATGTGATTCATGCACATTCTCCGGTTCTCAATGCGTTACCCAGTTTGTGGGTGGGACGGCGCCAGCACACACCGGTGGTCTACGAAATGCGGGCCTCCTGGGAGGATGCCGCCGTGGACCACGGGACCACGGTTGAAGGCAGTTTTCGCTATCGCTTGTCGCGCGCGCTAGAGTCATTTGCACTGCGCCAATCGGACCAAATTACCACGATATGTGAGGGGCTGCGGGGCGATATCGCTGCGCGTGGCGTTCCGGCCGAGCGGATCACCGTGATCCCCAATGCGGTCGATGCCAGTGTGTTCCAGTTTGGCGTACAGCCCGATCCCCATTTGCGTCATTCGCTAGGGCTAGATGGCGCCACGGTGATCGGCTTTGCCGGGTCCTTCTATGGGTACGAGGGGCTTGATCTGCTGCTTGAAGCGGCACGCAGCATGCTGCCACGGCACCCGGATTTGCGTTTACTGCTGGTCGGCGGGGGGCCGCAAGAGAGCAATCTCAAGGCGCAGGCGGCTGCTGCCGGGTTACAGGATCGCGTTATTTTTACCGGTCGTGTCGCCCATACCGAGGTACAGCGCTATTACGAGCTTATCGACGTATTGGCCTACCCACGATTGCCGATCCGGCTGACAGAGCTGGTCACACCTCTGAAACCACTCGAGGCGATGGCGCAGGGACGCATGTTTGTTGCCTCCGACGTGGGGGGCCATCGCGAGCTGGTTCGCCACGGAGAAACGGGTTTTTTGTTCAAGGCTGGTGATGCTGCGGCACTTGAGAAAGCACTGGAAGACGTGCTGGCGCAACGCGAAATGTGGCCGCAGATTCGGCTGCAGGCGCGTCGCTTCGTGGAGTTGGAGCGGACCTGGAGTGGCAGCGTCGCACGTTACCGTGAGGTCTATCAACGAGCGTTGAGCCGTTATGACCGCACGCAACTCATTCGAGCCTGAGGTCTTATCGTGTGCGGCATCCACGGCATTTATCGTTTTGATGGGCAAGGTGTGGCTCCTGAGCTGTTGTCGGCCATGGGCAACGTGACCCGACATCGGGGGCCTGACGACGAGGGTATGCACATCGACGGCCCCTGCGGCATTGCCATGCGCCGACTGTCAATCATTGATCTGGCGGGGGGGCATCAACCCTTGTCCAACCTTGACGAAACACTCTGGTTGGTCTGCAACGGCGAGATATATAACTACCGGGAGTTGCGCTCTGAACTCCAGGCCAAAGGCTATCACTTCAAAACCGGGTCAGACAGTGAAGTGCTGTTGCACCTCTATGAGGCCGAGGGTGACGACTTTGTGCTGCGCCTCAATGGCATGTTCGATTTTGCGCTATGGGATCTTCGTCGTCATCGTCTTTTGATTGGCCGTGACCGGCTCGGGGTCAAGCCGCTCTATGTGATGCAAGACGGCCAGCGATTGGCGTTTGCGACCGAGGCCAAGGCGCTGCTCACATTGCCCGGCGTCAGCGCCGAGTTGAATCGCAGTGCTGTCGCCAGCTACTTGCACCTGGGCTATGTCGCTGCGCCCGACTGCATCTTCAAGGGTATTCGTAAATTGCCGCCCGCCACGCTTCTCGCCGTTGAAAACGGCCAAGTGCGCGAGTGGCGTTATTGGCGACTTTCCCCGCGCATGAATCAGGATCTGTCAGAGCGTGAGTGGATCGAGCGGGTTCGGGCGCAGCTAGACGCGTCAGTGCGCATGCAGATGGTGAGTGACGTGCCAATTGGTGCCTTCCTGTCGGGGGGTGTCGATTCCAGCGCCGTGGTCGGATTCATGGCGAAGCATTCCCAGCAGCCGATACGCACTTACGCCATTGGCTTTAGCGGCGGCGAAGCAGAGGCGCTCTACAACGAGTTACCTTATGCCCGTCGCGTGGCTGAGCTTTTTGGCACGCAGCATCGTGAGATTGTGGTTCGTCCCGACGTTGTTTCCCTGCTGCCCAAACTGCTGTGGCACATGGATGAGCCGCTGTCGGACACCGCATTCATCACCACTTTTCTGGTGTCCGAGTTCGCCCGGCAGGATGTGAAAGTGATTCTCTCCGGTGTCGGCGGGGATGAACTCTTTGGTGGCTATCGCCGCTACCTAGGCGACCACTATGCGCAGCAATACGGCCGACTGCCGGGCTGGTTGCGGCGGTCTGCTGCGTCTGTCGCCGGGTGCTTGCCGGTTGACCGCCACTCCGGCCTGCTCAATACCTTGCGCCTAGCCAAAGGATTTCTCTCTTCGGCTGAAATGGGTGCCGATGACCGCTACCGTAGCTACCTTCAGGTGCTGGATCGGGAGGCCGTCTCCGCGCTATTGATGCAAGCCGATGTTGCTCAAACTGATCCGCTGGAGCTGGCCTTTGCCGGGGCGGGCCATGAAGATTCCCTCAATCGCATGCTTGCTGTGGATGCGCAAACACAGTTGCCCGATGACTTGCTGATGTTGACCGACAAAATGAGCATGGCCGTCTCTCTTGAATGCCGCGTGCCGCTGCTGGACCATCAACTGGTGGAACTGGCCGCCTCCATGCCTGCTGCGATCAAAGTGCGCGGTGGTCACCTCAAACATGTCCTGAAGGAAGCCTTGAATGACCTTCTTCCCGCGGACATTCTGGAACGAAAAAAGCGCGGCTTCGGCACCCCCATGGGGGCATGGCTCAAGAACGAACTCGCTCCCTTGCTGGGGCGTCTGCTGGCCCCTGATGTGACGCAGCGGCGCGGACTCTTTCGGCAGTCTGTGATTGACCGGCTCGTCGCCGATCACCAGGCCAATCGTTTCGACGGCACCGATGTCTTGCTGGCCCTGCTCAATTTGGAAATCTGGAGCCGGATTTATCTGGATCATCGCGATCCGACTGACGTTGCGGCCGAACTCAAAGGCTACGCCTCATGAACATCCTGTATCTCTGCCACCGTTTTCCATTTCCACCCAAGCGCGGGGGAAAAATCCGACCGTTCAATATGATCCGCCACTTGTCGGCGACCGGCCATCAGGTGACTGTTTGCTCATTGGCCCGGTCGCCTGAAGAGGCCGAGGAGAGTAAGGGGATTACGCCTTATTGCGACGGTTTCGAGATAGGGCACGTCACCGAGTGGGTTCAGGTGGCGCGCATGCTCGTGCGACTGCCGGTGGCGACGCCGTCGTCGATGGGGTTCTTCTATTCCCCCGAGTTGGAAAAACATGTGCGCGGCTTATTGAGGTCAAAGCCGTGGGACCTTATTTTTGTTCATTGCTCCTCGGTCGCGCAATACGTTGAGCATGTTCAAGACGTCCCCAAGATTCTGGACTTTGGCGACATGGACTCCCAAAAATGGTTTGAATACGCCAACTACAAGCCGTTTCCCCTGTCGCTTGGGTACCGGTTTGAGGGCGCCAAGATGCGGGCCGCCGAAAAGCGTCTGGCCCGGCGCTTTGACCTGTGTAGCGCCACCACCCGGGCCGAGTGGGAGACCCTCGAGGCCTACGCTACCGGGGCTGATACCGACTGGTTTCCCAACGGTGTGGACGCAGATTTTTTCTGCCCTGCGGATGAGCCCTATGACGCTGACACCATCAGCTTTATTGGGCGCATGGACTACTACCCCAATCAGGAGTGCATGGCGCGCTTCTGTGAAGAGACCTGGCCCCTGCTCAAGAGCGCCCGCCCGGGCATGAAACTCTTGATTGTTGGGGCCGACCCGACGCCTGCGATGCGCAAACTGGGTGATTTACCAGGGGTCACGGTGACCGGCTCAGTGCCGGATGTTCGCTCCTTTGTCCGCAAGTCAGCCTTGATGGTGGCACCGCTCAACATTGCGCGCGGTACGCAGAACAAGATTCTGGAGGCCATGGCGATGGGCGTGCCGGTTGTGACCAGCAGCATCGCCGCTGGCGGCGTCGATGCCGAGTCCGAAACGCATTTTCTTGTCGCTGACACGCCGGTAGCCTGTGCGCAGGCCATTATGAATATTGTCGACAGTCCGGCCGAGCGCAATCGCCTGGCTGTGGCCGGTCGGCTGCGCATGCTCAGCCACCACGCCTGGCCCCGTTCAATGGCGCGCCTGGACGGCATCATTGACCGCGCCGTCAATAATTTTTCAAAAAGCAAGGGAGTAGTTGCATGAAGATCAGCATTTTTGGACTGGGCTATGTGGGGGCGGTGTCGCTGGCCTGTTTGTCACGCGACGGTCACGACGTGATAGGGGTTGACATCGACCGCACAAAACTTGACTTGATCATGGCGGGTAAGACACCGGTGGTGGAAGAGGGCATGGTCGATCTCATGGCGCAAGTGGCCACCAGTGGCAAGGTCACAGTGACCACCGATGCACAAGCCGCGGTGCTTGACAGCGAAATATCTCTGGTCTGCGTTGGCACGCCATCTGCGGCCAATGGCAGTCAGGATCAGGGTGCCATTCTTCGCCTGGCTGAAGAAATAGGTCGAGCCATTGCTGAAAAGCAGGAGCCGCATGTGGTCGTTTTCCGTTCAACACTGGTTCCGGGTACGGTGGAGGATGTCTTGCGCCCGATCATTGAAGCGCAGTCCGGCAAGAAAGAGGGAAAAGATTTTTTTCTTTGTTTTCAGCCCGAATTTTTGCGCGAGGGCTCCTCCATTCGTGATTACGACAAACCTCCGTTTACCGTCGTAGGCGCCAACCATGCCTATCCGGTCGAGCGTCTGCGAGAGCTGTTTGGCCAGTTGCCTTGTAAATTTCTCGAAACCACGGTGCGCTCCGCCGAGATGATGAAGTACTGCTGCAACAACTTCCACGCCCTCAAGATCACCTTTGCCAATGAAACCGCCCGCCTTTGCGATGCCCTTGGTGTGGACGCGTTCGAGGTGATGGACCTGATGTGCCAGGACACCCATCTGAATATTTCGCGCGCTTACCTGAACCCTGGTTTCGCCTTCGGTGGTTCCTGCCTGCCCAAGGATTTGCGCGCCACTACCTATCTCGCCAAGATACATGATGTTGAGATTCCCATGCTGGCGGGCATCATGCCGTCTAACCGCGATCATCTTGACCTGGCGCTGCAAAAACTGTTGGCCACTGGCAAGCGCAAGATCGGGTTTGTTGGTTTGTCATTCAAGACCGGCACCGACGACCTGCGCGAGAGCCCGTTGGTCAGTCTGGCCGAACAACTGATTGGCAAGGGCATGCAGCTTTCCATTTATGACCCCGAGGTCCGTCTGGCCCAACTGCTGGGTGCCAATCGCAGTTTTATTGAGAAACATCTCCCCCACATTGGGCAGATGTTGCGCGCCGACATAGAGGGCGTTATTGACGAGTCCGAGGTGTTGGTGGTCGGGCTCGCTGATCAGGCGGTTTTCGACACCCTGGCAAGTCGCTGTCGGCCCGACCAGCTCGTGCTCGACCTGGTCAACCTGCCCAACTGTGCAGCCATTCGGGCCAAGGTGGAAGGCTTATGCTGGTAAACGGGGACCAGTCGTCGGGCCTTGCATTGCGGTGGCGCCGTGGCGCCTGGCTCAGTCTCGCGGTGCTTGTTCTTTGCGTGTTGTCGCTTGCGCCGTACCTGACCAGCTCCACCGAGCTTGTGCGCATGCGCAATGCCTTGCTCTTGACTGACCAAACCCCAGTCAACTTCAATTGGACCCCTGCCAGCGTGCCTCCCAGCTTCTTGCAAGAGCGTGGGCCGGCTGATCCGTTTTTTGTTGACGTAGCGGCTCGTCTCGGGCTGGCTGCGCTGCCTGACGACTGGGCGCGCGCCTTGACCATCAGTCGTCATTTGTTGGGCAGCAGCCCGGTGCTGTTGGGGGGTGCAGTCAAGTCGGACCTGCGCGGCACTTACCGGCGCATTGTTGACAGCGGCGAAGGCTACTGTGGCGATTTTGTGGACGTGTTCATGGCCATCTCCCTTGCTGCGGGCATGCCCGTGCGGTCCTGGGCGTTCTCTTTTGACGGGTTTGGCGGCGATGGGCATATTTGGCCCGAAATATGGAATCGGCAACTGGGGCGATGGCAACTGGTTGATATTTTCAACAATTACTATTATTTCGAAACGGTGGGGGTGCCTCTGTCTGCCCTTGAGTTTCGTCAGGCCTTGCTCAGCAATTCACCGCAACTCACGCTGGCGCCGCTTTACCCGGGTGCCAGGGTTGGCTGGTCGATTGAAGAAAAAGCCTGGCGCTATTACCGTCGCGGGTTGCCCGAGTGGTACATGTGGTGGGGCAACAATGTGTTTACCTACGACCGGGCCTTGTTGGTTCGTACATTCTCCGGCGTCTCGCGCTCACTGGAGCAGTTGGGGGGCATTGCGCAAGGGGTATTTCCGCCGGTGAAACTGATGGTCACCGAGGCCAACCGCCGCCAGGCCAATGCGATGTGGCGTCTGCGCATGCATCTTTTCGTTGTTGTGTGGGTGGCATCTCTGGCGACGCTCGCAGCGCTATTTTGTTGGGTTGCGGCGGTGCGGGTCCGGCGTCGCCAGCACCCCGTTTTATCCAGGCCCGGCGCGGTACAAGATGGTCAATAGCGCAACATGCAAATTGGAAGCTTCCGCTGCGAACCCGTTGCCGCGTGTTGGCCTGGTCGGTCCCTTGCCGCCACCCTCGGGCGGCATGGCCAATCAATGCCAGCAACTTATCCTGTTGCTCCAGTCGGAAGGTGTGGTCGTTGAATTCGTACGAACCAATAGTCCGTATCAACCGCATTGGGTGGGTCGCATTCCCATGGTGCGCGCTGTCTTTCGCCTGGTTCCGTATCTGGCTCATTTGTGGCGGACTGCCGGGCGGGTGAATGTGATGCACATTCTGGCCAACTCCGGGTGGGCTTGGCATCTCTTTGCGGCGCCAGCGATGATTGTTGCGCGCCTGCGGGCGACGCCGGTTATCGTCAATTACCGGGGTGGGAATGCGGATCCTTTTTTTGCAAAGGCCCCCAAGTATGTGCTACGAATGCTTGCGAAGGCATCCATGCGCGTGACGCCTTCGGTATTTTTGCAGAGAGTCTTTGCCAATCACCGCTTGAGTGCCGATGTCATCTCGAACATTATTGATCTGTCACGCTTTACGCCAACGCGGCCGAGAGTATTCGGCGATTCGCCGCATATTGTTGTCACCCGAAATCTGGAGCCCATCTACGACATCCCGACCGCAGTCCGTGCCTTTGCGGTCGTTAAAAAGTCGTTCGCGGGGGCTACATTGACGATCGCCGGCAGTGGCCCCGAGCTTGCCAACCTGAAGGCGCTGGTGTTGAAACTTCAGCTGACGGATGACGTGCAATTTTCAGGTCGCATTGACAACGCCTGCATTCCAGCCTTGTACGCGTCAGCTGACTGCATGATCAATTCGAGTACGGTCGACAACATGCCCATCTCGATCCTTGAAGCCTTCGCCAGTGGTGTGCCGGTGGTTAGCACCTGTGCCGGCGGCATTCCGGATATGGTCGAGCACGGTGTCTCCGGCCTATTGGTGCCAATCGGCGACGATCAAGCCATGGCCCGGGAAGTACTTCGTGTCTTGCAGAGCCCCACTATGGCCGCGAGTCTGCGGCAGGCTGGGCTGGTCGAGGCAGAGAAGTATGCTTGGCCGCAGGTACGCGCCAAGTGGCTGGATGCCTATATCCGGTCTGCTACGCCAGGGAGGGCGCTATGAGTCTCTATACCGCACTATGTTCGAACGTTTTTTTTCCGCTCCACGAACGCATCAAAGGTCATGACTCCGTGGCACTGCGAAAACACTTGGAAGAAAGTCAGTGGTGGCCCGCTGAACAACTTGAGACTTACCGTGCCAAGAGATTGCGGCAGTTCCTGGTCGATATCGGACAGCGTGTGCCCTACTACCAACAGTTGTTCAAACAACTCAATTTCGCCCCGAACGCGGTCCGCTCGACCGCTGCATTGCAGCTGTTGCCATTGCTCGCCAAATCAGACATCCGGGAAAACGTCGACAAGCTGAAGGCCGAAGGCTATGGCCCATTGACCCGTTACAACACCGGTGGCTCTTCCGGAGAGCCCCTCATCTTTTACATGGGCAAGGGGCGCAAAAACCACGACGTCGCTGCCAAATGGCGCGCCACCCGTTGGTGGGGTGTTGATATTGGCGACTCTGAACTGGTCGTGTGGGGTAGCCCGATGGAGATTGGTGCACAAGACCGCGTCAGGCGCCTGCGTGATGCACTGCTGCGAAGCCGCTTGTTGCCAGCTTTTGAGATGTCGCCTCAAAATTTGGACCGGTTTGTGGAGACGATCCGCGTTACTCGTCCTACCATGCTGTTTGGCTATCCATCGAGTCTGTCTCTCATTGCACAGCACGCACGGCACAAAAGCGTTGCCATGAATAATCTGGGGATCAAGGTTGCATTCGTCACCTCCGAGAAGCTCTATGAAGAGCAACGAGCCATCATCAGTGAGGTATTTGCTTGCCCGGTGGCTAACGGCTATGGCGCGCGCGACGCAGGGTTCATCGCACACCAGTGCCCTGAGGGTAGTTTGCATATCAGCGCCGAAGACATCATTGTGGAAACAGTGCGTCCAGACGGCTCTCCTGCGGCCGCAGGGGAGGCTGGCGAAATTGTCGTCACACACATGGCAACTGCGGACTTTCCTTTCGTGCGCTATCGCACCGGTGATATAGGGGTTTTGGACGATAAGCCATGCGCGTGTGGCCGTGGCTTGCCCGTGCTGAAAGAAGTTCAGGGACGCACGACCGACTTTGTTGTGGCCCGCAATGGCACGATCATGCACGGTCTGGCATTGATCTACACAGTGCGGGATCTGCCGGGTGTTGAACGTTTCAAAATTGAGCAGTCGTCGCTGGATCAAACAATCGTCAAGGTCGTGGCGGGGCCAGCCTTTGGCGCAGCCGAAGAGGCGCGCATCATTCGCGACTTCAAAGCCCGGTTGGGTGAAGCCGTTGATATTCGCGTCGAAAGGGTGAGTGACATTGCCAATGAATCCTCAGGCAAGTTTCGCTATGTTGTGAGTCAGGTCAGGGTTTTTGGGAATGGCAAGGAGGTCAAAAGTGCGTGATTTACTGATGCTTGGTATCGTTCTTGGCGCTTTGCCATTTGCCCTGCGGCACACCTGGATCGGCATTTTGTTGTGGACCTGGATCAGCATCATGAACCCCCACAAGCTGGCGTGGGATTTTGCCCAAAACGCCCCGTGGGCAGCAGTAGTAGCCGGCGTCACGATTCTTTCGCTGTTTACTACCAGGGACAAACTGAATATGCCGTGGGAACCCCCGGTCAAAGTCCTGTTTGCGTTTGTCATCTGGATGTGCGTGACCACAGCATTCGCCTTCTACCCATTGATCTCATGGGAGCAGCTCAACAAGGTTTTGAAGATCCAGTTGATGACGGCGATTGCATTTGCCGCCTTGCGAGAGCGCAGGCACATAGAACTTTTCGTGTGGGTGAACGCTATTTCAATTGGGTTTTACGGTTTCAAGGGTGGACTTTTTACCATTGCTACAGGTGGTGCTAGTACCGTTTGGGGTCCGCCGGGTGGTTTCATCGAAGGAAACAACGAAATTGCGCTCGCTCTAGTCGTGGCCATTCCATTGATAAATTATCTGAGAATGGTTGCAGTGAACCGATTGATTCGAATAGGCCTTTTGGCCCTGATGGTACTTTCGGCAGTCGCTGCCATCGGTACGCAATCGCGAGGTGCGTTCCTAGCAATGTTAGCCATGGGTCTGGTGCTTTTGGCGCGGTCGAATCGAAAGGTCGCCACCGGCATCACCGTTGCAATTGTGGCGGCAACCATCATTGCCTTCATGCCGAATTCGTGGGAGAACCGCATGAGTACCATTCGGACCTATGAGCAGGATGGCTCTGCAATGGGCAGGATCAATGCATGGGGAATGACCGTCAACTTGGCCAACAGCCGGCTTTCTGGTGGCGGGTTCGAGAGTTATACACCCGAGATATTTTCCAAATTCGCGGCGAACCCAAGTGACGTGCATGTGGCACACAGTATCTATTTCTCGGTGCTCGGCGAGCATGGCTATATTGGCCTGCTCCTGTTCTTGCTGGTCTGGTGGCTGGCATTCCGGACAGCTGGCAGAATTCGCAGAGACGCCCTGGTGCGAGAGGAGACAAAGTGGATCTATTACCTGGCGGGGATGTGCCAGGTTTCTCTGGTGGGGTACATGGTTGGGGGTGCTTTTTTGAGTCTCGCTTATTTCGACCTGCCGTATAACATTCTGGTGATATTAGTGGTGTCATCACGCTGGCTTCAAGAAAAGCGATGGCAAACAGAGACTCAAGGTGTTCTCGGTGAAACGGCTCCCAAGAATCAAACACGGGCGGCCGCGATCGGAAAGCTTCAATCGTGATTTTGAAAAGTATTGCCGGAGCGTTGTCCCCCGGCGGAACGCAGGCTCGTTTGTCGATTCTGATTTTTCATCGTGTGCTTTCCCAGGCCGATCCACTGTTTCCTGGCGAGCAGGATGCTCGTCGCTTCGACGAAGTCTTGTCATGGATCGCGCGGTGGTTTCAAGTCATTCCACTTGATGAGGCGGTGTGGCGGCTTGGCACTGGCACCTTGCCGCCGCGCGCGGCCGCAATCACGTTTGATGACGGCTACGCTGACAATGCCATCAATGCGATGCCGATTCTGCTACGTCATGGCATGTCGGCAACATTTTTTATTGCCACTTCGTTTCTGGATGGAGGTCGCATGTGGAATGACTCAGTCATCGAAGCCGTTCGCGTCTTTCATGGCAAAGCGCTGGATCTGAGTGACGCGGGACTCGGCGTTCATTGTCTTGAATCACATGAGCAGCGCCGCGTCGCTATAGAGTCATTGCTTTGCCATATAAAGTACCTCGGGCCGCGCGAGCGCCAAGACGCAGTGGCGCAAGTAATTGACATTGCTGGTCGTGGCTTGCCTGATGACCTGATGATGCGATCAGAACAAGTGCTCGCGTTGCGAAATGCGGGGATGCAAATCGGCGCGCATACATGTTCGCATCCAATCCTGGAAAAGATCCCCGATGAGCAGGCGTTGCCAGAGATTTCAAATAGCAAAATCGTTCTTGAGTCCTTGTTGGGACAGTCAGTTTCCCTTTTTGCCTATCCAAATGGGAAGCCGGACATGGACTACTCTGCCAAGCACGTTGCCATGGTCCGGCAAGCGGGATTTGTTGCTGCATTTTCGACGGCGCCTGGCGTCGCAATGCAGACCGGCGACGTTCATCAGCTGCCGCGCTTTACTCCTTGGGACCGGACCCGATCAAGATATGGCATACGCTTGCTAACCAACTTGCGCCGTAGCGCACCCCAAGCGGTAGCCAGTGCCGTGACGTGAGAAGACGCCCTCAAAGGCGTTCGTTTCGAGGCCCGACGTAGGCGCGTGCAATGACTACAGCATCCATCCTAAAGTGCATGTTTCGAGGGGCAGGAACCATACCGCCGTGGTACCAGTTGAGCCAGAATCCTTGAATTCCCATCTCGGGATGCCGGCGCCACCGGAAATTTGTCCGTTCATAGGCCTGGACCCCATCCACCCAGACTCTGTACTCTCCATCCTTGATGGCCACGCCGTTGCCGGTTTCATCGAAGGGGCCCGCAATTGAATTCATCTTGATGTATTGTTCGATGCAATACCAGCGGCCTTTCCCGACGACAATCCCCGGCCACCTGATTGACTCACCGTACGGGCCCTCTTGATCCAGGTGATACATGTAACTACCAATCCAGAAAAGATCATCGTAGGGGTTGCCATCATTTGATCGTGTTCCGCCGTGCCCACGCATTGACGCTCCTTCGTACTCCCAACGATTCGCTTTTGCATTTCGTACCTTCAGTCCAGTGGGGCGTGACCCACCGTTACCGGTCGTGTTTTCCCAGTGGCCGGCGGAATTCCACCATCCAAATCGACCGTCCCACCCCGGCATCTTGTTCGCGTCGACCTCAGACCCCCAGTCGTCTTCAAGAAAGACATAGTAGCGACCATAAAGTTCAGTCTCAGTCTTGACTGGAACTCCGGCGCTGGTCCCACCAACGATCGTCCGCTCAAGCGTGCATCCTGCAGTCTCCCCCCTGGGAATCAGTCCCCGCAGGTAGGTTGATCCCGTGTTGGGGTCTTTCACTTGGCTCGTGATTGGGGCAACGCCGCCGGTTTGCCATCGCTTTCTTGAGATGTCAGAGAAATCGCCAGCGAAAACGACGCTTGGATGCGCACTCAATCCGCGATCAAACGGAAATTTGTTCGCCAACCCGGACCGTTTCGTCAGTGCTCCTGCCCCATTACGAAACTCGGGCGGATTCAGCTCAAAGACCTCCAATGTGCCGAAATATTTGAATGACAAGCAGGTCAGTGACAGCGTCGCGCTCTGCACTGGCTCAGTGAGCATTGAAATATCAAATTGCAACGCCGCGAACTGGTTATCTTTGGCGACCATAAACGTAGCCCGGCTGTCATTGGACTTGTACGTGCTGGGCGACCACATTGCATTGCACGAACATTCAATTACCGTCGTTCCGCTGCGCGACACAACTAGCAGTTGCGGACGGGCACTCACCACGCCATGGGTTCGTCCTGCAAACGTAAATGCCCAGTTCTCTCCAGATCTAAGATAGAAGCCGCGATTTAGCCCTGACCTTACCCATCGGTTCACCAAGCTGGTCACGTCGAGCTTAAGAGGACCCAAGGAGACCTTACCTGCTGCATAGGGCACGCTTCCCTGTGGCGCTTGCTTGGCATCAAGCCAATCGCCGCGACCGGAATTCACCCATGGCAACAGGAGCTTGCGGCTCCAAAATGCACGATTTGGACCACTACCACCATCCCATGTCTGGAACTGCCGGAATTCCGGGGGGGGGCGCGCAGGAGCAGAGGAAGTTGCTGTGTTACTGGTACTCCCCCCGCATGCGGGGAAAGTCAGGGCGCCTGCACCTGCCACGGTTCCAGCAACAAACTTACGTCTGTCCATTTTGATTCCTCAATACAAAAAAGTAGATGACCAGTGCTCAGGCGTCAAATGTAATTTTGATCTATCGTGAAAAAAAAGACCAGCATCATTTCACGTACCTGTAACTGATGAAAAGCTGTTGGCGTGTCTAAACTTATACTGGAAGAATTCGCCAGCTTCGGAGACCCTGCTATGGAAAATCCATTTGACCGGAGACAATTCTTGCAGTTCGCGTTGACGCAGGTGGGTGCCGTGGCATTGAGTGCCTGTGACATAGCACTGGCTGCACCAGTACCCGGAACAAATTGGGTGCCTGCAAGCGCAGGCGATATCAAGGCGGTTGTGACCGCGAATACCTTTCTTTCGCAAAATGGAAAGCTGGCTGGGTGGGAATACGCGTTCGGGAAGATCATTGACGACTACTCCGGGGGTGTCTTCAATCCGTATTGGGGTACTTTGGGGGCGATGGTGTTCCACGGCGGTGGGCACGCCGCCACCTTTGACAACAGCGTTGTGGTACTTGACTTGAACGACTTGACGTTCAAGCGCTTGTCGAATCCAACACCAAGCGCCAATGGTGCGAACTGGATTTCCACAATCGGACTGGCCCAGAAAGTCGATCCCGCGTTCAACTCGTCGCACTGTGAGTATGGCGATGGCCAGCCGGGTGCGGGTCATACCTATGACACGCTCGCCATATTGCCGCCCGCCGATGGCGGAGCCCCTTGCGGGTCATTGATCCGCGTTTCCAGCTATGCCGTTCACGTGAATATGTCGGGCTGCACTGGCTGGGCTCATCGATTTGATTTTCAATCCACAGCGATGCGCAATGGCAAGTGGGTGCGCTGGTCGGTGAATGGGCCGACCAGCTATTTGTTTCCCGGGGCATGCTCCGCCTACGATTCGCTTCGCAGGAGATTTTGGTGGATTGCGGGCCTATCGTCGGCCCCGCCCAAGATCCGCTACCTTGACGTCGTGACGCAACGGCAGTTGGAGATACGCTTTTCAAGTAAGGCACGATTAGCCCCTGCGGCGAATCCAGACAGCGTGACCATGCGGTACGACTCCGAGCGCGATATTCTTGTAATGACGTGCACCGTGGGCGGCAAACTGGTGCTTGCCTTCCTTCGCTGCGCCTCCCCGGAAATGGGGTGGATGGTGCCACCCCTCTCGACGAGCATTCCAGCTCGGTCCGGCTCATCCCACCCATTCGATTTCGTTCCTGAAGCAGATAAATTTGTGCTGTTGACGGGGGCGGATAACTCGGCGCTCTACGACATCGTTCCGCCGCAAGATCCAGCGTCAACATGGATGGTGACACGCCGACCACTGGTCGGTGTTTCGATTCCGACCGCCCACGTTGCCGGTAAACGATGGAGCTACGCACCAGCCGTCAAGTCATTTGTCTGGATGGCGCGCAGTTCGTCCGCCGTAATCGCCTACCGTCCATTCGTGTGAACGTCTGCCCAGGCATATTTTCCGCGCCGGCCTGTCGGAAAGGTTTACAGGTCAGCAACAGCGATTAAGTCAAGCGTCACTAACCCGTTGTTCCAGTTGGCTTTCAGGCCGCGAGCACGAAAATTGCTTATTGCGTGATGACCCATCACAAAACCATCGTTGCCCATGAATAGGCTCATCCCAAGCTCTTCACTCTGCCGGGTTGCACGTCAGAAATTGGGGTGCTTGGGCTATTGGCTCATGCTGGTTGGCCTGACGGCTTGTGGTGGTGGCGCTGATACCTCAGGCACGCCGACGTCGCCGACCCCGGCCAGCCTGCAACAGACGCTTGCCAATTTGGTGATTGACGTCACAAGTCCAGGGCTGGTTACCGAAGGCAGTTTCGACCACGTGACCGGCTATTTGGCCAAGAGCCCGCAGGTCTTGCGCAGTAATGGTGCAGCGAGTGCGCGCTTTGCATTGCAGGTGCCATACGCCGGTCACTATGAAGTGTTCGTCTGGTGGCCGCAGAATCTGGCGGATGCCGGTGCTGCGGATATCACGGTCGAATACAACGGCGGTCACAGCACAGTATCCCAGAGCCAACGCAGCGGTGGCGGCGCATGGCAATCGCTTGGAACATACCCGTTCGACCCCTCGATCCCCGGGGCGCTGCTGCTGCGTAGCGTAAACGGCGCGCCCTTGTACGTGGATGCGGTGCGCCTGCAGTATCTTGGCCAACGGGCACCAGCCATGGCATTTGCGTCCGACAAGCTGCCGGTTGGCCTGAAGGATGAACCCTACATTGCACAACTCAGTATGTCGGCTGGCATGCCGCCTTACAGTTATGCGATCGTGGATGGCGAGTTGCCTCCGGGTTTGGTATTGGATGGTGCGACCGGTGACATCATTGGCCGTCCGGCATATTCCGGTGAGTTCACCTTCACCGTGCGCTCGCAGGACGCCAAGCGTCAGCTGGCGTCCCAGACGATGACCCTTTACATTGGCGAGTCGGCGGGCACTGCCAGCACTGCGCCGGGTCTGGCCCCACGTCCGTTTGACGTCCCCAGTGCGCGCCGACAATCAACGGTCGCCACTGCCGGCACGCCGGACGTCTCTAACCTGCTCGCGGTCGTGGCCGGCATGGCCGAAGGCGAGTGGCGGCGTGTCAATCTGAATGCCTTCTCGTCGGTGTGGACCCCTCCCGACCTGCGCCCCTTGTATGGGTGGGGTAACCCCACGCCCTCGCGGATCATCCTCGCGTGGAGTGGCTTCGCCTGGGATTCCAACCGCGCCACGCTGCTGATTTATGGTGGTGGCCATGGGAATTACCGCGGCAATGATGTCTACTTGTGGCGCGCCAGCACACAGATGTGGGAGCGTGCCTCGCTACCAAGCGAAATGGTGCAGACCCAACTGGGCTACTGGAATGCGATTGACGGTGTCGACAAGGCGCCGGCATCCGCTCACACTTATGACAACACCATCTTTCTGCCGATTCTGGATCGCATGCTGGTGCTGGGCGGTGCCGCCGACCCTAATGGCGGGCACTATCTCACCCAGGCTACGGCCACAACAGCGCGCGTCACGGGCCCCTACTTGTTTGACCCAAGCCGCGCGCACGCCGACAGGGTGGGCGGTAGCACCGGCTCACACGTAAAACGTGTGGCGCCGTATCCTGAAATTGTCGGCGGAAATATGTGGTCGAACCGCGAGTCGTGGCTGAATGCGTCGGCATCATCAAAACCTCCGGTCGAAGCCCTGACCAACGGCTGCACCGGCTATGCTGTGGAGGCAGGCCGCGACGTGGTCTATGTGCGCACGGCCTACCGCTTGTACCGCTATGAAATAAGCGACTTAGCCACTCCCGCGGCCGATGTCTGGAAACAGGTCAATAGCTATTACTACGGCGGCTCTGGTGGCCAAAGCACCTGCGCTTATGACCCATTGCGCAAGATATTCCTGTCGACGCATCTCCAGACACCGTTCATTTTTTGGGACCTGTCAAATTCCAATGCGGGCAATCGGGACAAAATGATCACACCTGTCGACCCAAGCGGAGAATTTCCAACACTGCTGTCAACTGGTGCCATCCATATGAGCAACTGTGGTCTGGAGTTTGACCCCGTTCGCAATGATTTCAAGCTCTGGTGTGGTGATGGTCGCGTCTGGACCGTGACACCGCCGCCAACGCCGGTTGCCACGGGCTGGACCATTGTCAAGGCTTCCCTTCCGCCAAGCGCGGTACCGACCGAAAGTCTTGGCACCGGCATCCTTGGTAAGTGGAAGTACGTGCCAAACCTCGATGTCTTTATGGGACTGGCTGATTCGGTGCAGGGCAACATCTGGATCTACAAGCCGCATGGTTGGGTGAACCCGGCTGGAACTGGCAACCTACCACCTTCAGTGTCGATCACGGCACCCGCCAATGGCGCCAGCTTCACAGAGGGGGCCGGTATCGTGATGTCGGCCACTGCGACTGACGTCGACGGCAGTGTTGCCAAGGTCGAATTCTTCGCCGACAGCAACAAGATTGGCGAAAGCCTGGCCGCGCCTTTCGAGGTGCTGTGGTCTGGCGCGATGGTCGGCGCGCACACGCTCACTGCAGTGGCCACCGACGATGCGGGGGCCACCAAGACATCGGCCCTGGTTACAGTCCTGGTGAACCCGGTGGTAGTGCCCAACAATCCACCCACGGTTAACCTGGTACACCCCACCCCTGGCACCACCGTGCCCTTTGGCACACCGGTCACCCTTGAAGCCGCGGCGGGTGACAGCGATGGCACCGTGGTACGCGTCGAGTTTTACGTCGGCGTTGTCAAGCTCGGTGAGGCCACTGCTGCGCCGTTCACTTTTGTCTGGACCTCGCCTCCCTTGGGCGCCAGCGCCCTTTCCGCAGTCGCCACCGACGACCAAGGCGCGAGCACAACCTCTGCTGTTGTGTCGATTACCGTATCACCTGCCTCGGGCGGTACGGGGGCAGTCACGCTGCAGCGCGGTGCGGGCCCGTTCGTTGTCGCCGACGCCTATCTGTCTAACTATCACCAGACGCTGAACTTCGGTGCAAACACCAGTTTCCAGGACAAGTTAAGCGACTACTCGTCGCTGATGCGCTTCGCGATCTTCCAGTCCGAAGGGGGCCCTGTTCCGAACGGCACGAAGATCACCTCGGCGACCTTGTCCTTGTACAAGTTCTCGTACTACAACATGGTCTATGGCGTGCACCGCGTGTTAGTGGACTGGTCGGAGAGCTCCGCCACCTGGAATCGGCGCCTGCCGGGGCTGTCCTGGTCCACTGCTGGCGCCAACGGCCTGGGTATGGACATTGCTGCGACACCCGATGCTTTGGCGTCGATAAACTTTAATCCGGGTTGGATCAATTTCGACGTGACTTCCAGCGTGCAGGGGATGAGCTTGGCCCCGTCGCCCGCCAACTTTGGCTGGCGCCTCAAGGGGGTGAGTGGCTACACCAGTGCGATTAAGATGTTTTACTCGAGTGAGTTCGCTGGCATGCCGTCACTGCGTCCGAAGCTGGTCATCACCTACGAATGAGGGCAGCGCCCGCAAGTCCCTGCCTGCCGCCCGCTGCTTGAGGGCCGGGTGGGTGTTGGTCAACTTGTGCAACGCTTGACGTGTATACGATCCCGGATCAAGTCCGGCGTGACAGCCAAAGTCTGGGGTTCAGGCATTTAGGCCATCCCGCCCCCGTATTACCTACATAGCTTGCTATACAAATAATAGCTAATTCAATCGGCAAGCCTGTACTGCGGCGCCTTGGTTGCAAGCCACTGCTCCAGCATCATCAAGATCCACACCATCTCGCCAAAGTAGCCCGGGTGCTCGGGCAGGCGTTGCGTCAGCAGGGTCTGGACGAAATCGGCACGCACCACGCCGCGGCGCGCCAAGCTGTGCAGCGAGTCGGTAGCCAGCGCCTTGAGGGCCGGGTGGGTGTTGGCCCATACGCCAAACGGCAAGCCGAAGCCCTGCTTCTTCTTGGTGATGATTTCGTCGGGCAGAAAGCCGCGCAGCGCCTCTTTGAAGAACCAGCGCAGTTGCAGGCCTTTGAGCTTGTACGCGGTCGGCAGCTTGAGCGAGAACGCCAGCAGCCGCGCGTCGAGCATAGGAAAACCTACGCCCACCCCGGCACAGCCGGTCGCGCCCAGCACTTTGGGCAAGTCACTCTCTGCGAGGGTAAAGCGCCAGTCATAGGCCAGCTCCTTATTCAAATGGCTGCAGTTCTGGGGCATCTGCCACACCGCGCGTTCCAGTTGCAGCGGCGCCCCGGTGTCAATTTGTGCCATGAGCTGTGGCGTTAGCACTTCGCTGGCACCCAGGCGCATGATCAAGTTGTACATCTGCAGCCGGTCGGGCATGGGCACGCGGGCCTGCTCCACGTAGCTGCCCGCCTTGCGGGTCAGGGCGAAGGCCGCTGCGGCACGGGTGCCCAGCAGCGGTTCCATCAGGCCATTTTGAAGGAAACCTGGAACATGGTTGTACCAGCCAAACACCCGCTGCTTGGCATAGCGCGAGTTGCCGCCAAACAGTTCATCGCCGCCGTCGCCCGCCAGCAGCTTGCTCACGCCGTCTTCGCGCGCCATCCTGGCGCAGTAGTAGGCGGGCAGGGCAGACGAATTGCCAAACGGCTGGTCATACGACGCTGCTACCGTCGGGATGCTGCGCACCAGGTCATCCGGCGTGACGTAGTACTCGTGGTGCTCGGTCTTGAAGTGTCTGGACGCGAGGCGGGCATACTCCATCTCGTCATAGCCCTGCGCGTCAAAGCCAATCGAATAAGTGGCCGCCACCCTGCCGCTGGCCAGGGCCATCATGCCGGCCACCGTGGAGCTGTCGGTGCCACCGCTCAAAAAGCAGGCTGGTTTGCTGCCGTCGAGCTGGGTCGCGACCGAGTCCTGCAGCAGCTGCCTGAATTCATCCTTGAGCGCGTCAAACGAGGGGTTGCGTTGCTCTGCAAAGCTGGGCACCCAATACGGTGCGACCTTGAGCTGGCCGTTTTCAAACAGCGCATAGTGCGCCGGCGGTAACCTGTAAATGCCTTTGAAGATCGTGCGTGGCGACGGGATGACGTGAAAATAAAGGTAATCAAAAATCGCCTGCGGGTCAATCTGGGTGCTGGTGTCGGCCAATTCATCGGCGCGCGCGGCAAAGCGCAGTTGCCCGTTCTCCACCCTGTAGCACAGGGTGCAGATGGCAAAGCGATCCACCGCCAGAAAGATGCCGCCATCGGGCAAACGTAGCCCCACGGAAAAGTTGCCAGAAACCCCCAGAGCGGCGTCAGGGCCGTTTTGGGCAATTGCTTGGCGCCAGGCCGATACGGCGCCGGCGGTTCGCGCCAATTCGGTCAAGCGTGTATCTGCGAATTTGGGGGAGCCGGAGGCAAATGAATTATCGGTTGCAGCCATTTGAGAGTGACAGTTGATCGTGGTCAGCGAGATTCGCTGTTCTTTGTGTTGTTGGTGGATTATGCGCAACTGCATCCGGTTTCACGGTGCGCCGAATATGAGAATCATCAAGAACAGGCGAACAAATTGTCAACTTGCGCAATCAGTCGCCTCGGTTGTCTCGAATTCGCTGGGCGCTTGATCTTTCACATTTATGATTGCGATCACACTCAAGCGAGCGTGCCAGCGCCGCAACAACGACCGGAATCCACTTGAAACGAGTCCTGATGATTGCCTACCATTTCCCGCCGCTGGCGGGCAGTAGTGGCATACAACGAACGTTGCGGTTTGTACAGCATTTGCCGTCACTGGGATGGCAGCCGCTGGTGCTTAGCGCCCACCCCAGCGCTTATGAAAAAACCAGTGACGATCTGCTGGCCGATGTGCCCGCCGGTACCGTCGTGCGCCGGGCCTTTGCACTGGACACCGCCCGTCACCTGCAAATTGCGGGGCGGTATCTGGGCTGGATGGCGCGGCCCGACCGCTGGATCAGCTGGAAGTTTGACGCCATCCGACAGGGGCTCAAGCTGATTGAAGAGTTCAAGCCGGATGTGATCTGGTCTACCTACCCCATCGCCACAGCGCATGTGATTGCCTCGGCACTGCACCGTAAGACAGGTATTCCGTGGGTTGCGGATTTTCGCGATCCCATGGCGCAAGAAGGCTACCCGGCCGACCCGCGCACCTGGCAGAGCTATCTGGGCATCGAAGCAGATGCGGCAGCACAGGCGCGGTACTGTCTGTTTACAACACCCGGTGCGGTCCGCATGTACCAGCAGCGCTACCCGGCCGCTGCCAGCCGCATGGTCGTGCTGGAAAACGGCTATGACGAAGAAAGCTTTGCGTCTGCCGCACTGCAGCCAGGGCTATTGCCCCACAGCGCCAGTGCGCTGGGCGCTGGCAAGCGTCCGCTTCTTATGCTGCACAGCGGCATTGTTTACTCATCGGAGCGTGATCCGACCCAACTGTTCGTGGCGCTTGGCCGGTTGAAGAGTCAGGGTACGCTGGGCTCTGATGAGTTGCACATCCGCTTTCGTGCATCGGTGCACGATGAGATGCTTCAAAGATTGGCTCTAGCCCACGGTGCGGAGGACTTCATCGAACTGTGCCCGGCAATTCCTTACCGTGAGGCGCTGGCAGAAATGATGGCTGTCGATGCCCTGCTGGTCATGCAGGCCAGCAACTGCAATGCGCAGATTCCGGCCAAGATATACGAGTACCTGCGTGCTGGGAAACCCATTTTGGGGCTGACTGACCCCAGGGGTGACACGGCTGGCGTTTTGCGCGGGGCAGGCTTGACTGACATGGCGCGTCTCGATTCAGCGGACGAGATTGCCCGGGTATTGCCCTTGCTGGTGCGTTACTGGCGCCAAGGCAAAGCCGTGCTGCCGCAAGCATTGATCGTGCAACAGTCATCCCGGCGCGGGCGCAGTGAGGCGCTTGCGGAATTTCTCAACAAGGCCCTGCCTCTATAGTTTCAACAGTGGTTGCTTTAAAGAGTTTCAAGACGCATGTGAGGATGTACGTCACGGCATTCAGGCGGTTCGTCCCAGGCACGTTAAGGTCATTCACCCCCGATGATCTTCAGCATACGTTCGCTGGGCTTGGTATTGCGCGTGGCAGTATTGCACCGGTCCACCGATCGTTTGGCGCGATGCCTGGTTCGTTCCCGTTGTATGGGGGGTACATGCAGGCGGGCAATCCGAACTGGACGACCAAGCATCTGCGGGACGCTTTGCTGCAGCAGCATCGGCTTGAATTCTTGAACGACATATATGAGCCTTAGATCGCAAGCCCTGTCGGGCTTTCGCTGGACCGCCAGCGTGCGGCTGCTAAGTCAGCTGATCACTTGGGCCATCACGATCGTCGTGGTCCGGT
The DNA here is from genome assembly GCF_049302455.1 of Rhodoferax ferrireducens. Taxonomy (GTDB): domain Bacteria; phylum Pseudomonadota; class Gammaproteobacteria; order Burkholderiales; family Burkholderiaceae_C; genus Rhodoferax; species Rhodoferax ferrireducens_B. The sequence continues at coordinate 93,567 of NZ_JBAQMD010000015.1, forward strand.
TGCTGACGCCGACAGACTATGGACTGCTTTCGATGGCGACGGTCTTTATCGGATTTCTGCAGATGTTCTCCGAGCTCGGTCTCGGGCCGGCGCTAGTCCAGAAAACCGACCTCGACGAACGCACTCTGCGTCAGACGTTCGGCATAGTTCTCGTTCTCAACTTGGCGCTGGCCGCTGTGCTGGCGCTCGCGGCGCCGCTTATCGGCGCCTTCTTTGCCGAGCCGCGGGTGGTCCCAGTTATCAGAGTGCTTTCACTGCAGTTTGTTATCGGCGGGTTCGATGTTATTCCCAACGTTCTACTTCAGCGACGGATGGAGTTCCGCAAACGTTCGTTGCTGGACTTGACCGGTGCAATCATTGCCAGTGTAACGACGCTTGTAATGGCCTTCGCCGGTGCAGGCGTGTGGTCGCTCGTCGTGGGGTCGATTGCCGGCCAGACATGGAGAGTCATTGGGATCAATTTCCTCGCGCCCTTCTTGCACTGGCCGGAACTTTCGATGAGAGGAATGCGATCGCTTCTGACCTTCGGAGGGCACCTTACGCTTGCTGGACTATTCGGGACTTTTTTTAGTCAGATTGACGTCATCATCTGCGCCAAGGTGTTAGGCAATGAAATCCTCGGTTTTTATTCGGTCGGCATACAGCTCGCATCTTTGCCGAGCGATAAAATCGCCGGCCTCGTCAATCAGGTGGCGTTTCCGACCTTTTCGCGCATGCAGCACGATGTCCGAAAAGTGGGCGAGAGCGTGCTGTTGGGAGTCCGGATCTTGAGTTTCTTTGCATTCCCGCTGTTGTGGGGCATCTCTAGCATCGCGCCGGAGATTGTCGAGGTGGTCCTCGGCGCAAAATGGATGCAAGCGGTGGTCCCGCTGCAGGTGCTCGCATTGATAATCCCGTTTCGGATAATTGGTGGCTTCGTGGGAGTTGCTGTTCAGGGGATGGGTCGCTCAGATATCTTGCTGCGCAACACCATTTGGGCAGCTTTGGTCGCGCCTCCGCTGCTTTTCGCCGGCGCGTATGCGGACGGGCTGAGGGGCTTGAGTTTGGCGTGGCTCGTGCTGTCGCCCTCGTTGTTTCTTTTTGCCATGAAACGATCCGCGCCTGTCATTGGTCTGCGCACGAGGCAGGTCTTCGCGGCAATGGCGCCCGCGGCGGGCGCCGGATTGACGATGTACGGCGCCGTTATCGCGGTGCGGTTCATCATCGCGGGTTATGGGCTTGGGGGAGTGCTGCGCATGGGTGTTTTGATCGCGGTAGGGGCAATAGCCTATTGTGCGGTGTCGTTTGTGCTCAACCGCAAGGGCGCGCTCGAAGTGATCGAGATGGTGCGGAGCATTGCAACGTCCAAACGGGTGTCGCCGATGCAAACGTGAATGGCGCTATGACCGGCGGAATTGGGTTCTTGTGAATGGATGGTTATTTGCGGCTTGGGAAGAGGTCGAACGAATTGTCTCGTGGCGCTCACAGTGGCAGCGCGGGCAGCGGTTGTGTTGGTATGGCACCGCTCAACGGGTGGTCTGGGACATGGCGGTCAGGCTGGAAATGGTGAGGGGACTCCGCTCCGGCAGGGATGCTTACGCGGGACGAGTCAACGCGCTTCATCGAAAACTCGGAGTGCCTGCTGACTATGCGCGGCGAGGATTGCCTTTTCATCGCGAAGCTTGGAATCTGGTTGCAGTGTCATGCTCTCTTGACGGTGAGCCACGCGGGATGACGCCGGTGACCCGACCGCCATGGCTGGTCATGCAGGCTGCCGCTGCTGGAATGATCCCAGGCGCCAGCGGGCGGCAGGTGACTCTTGCACCCGGAAGAATGGCGGTGGGCGCAAGCCCGAATACCCGTCTCGTAATTGAAGGCATTGTGTTTATCCTGCGAACGGGCTGCCAGTGGAAGGCACTCCCGCTGAACGTTACGGAAGTGCAGGAAGCCGTACTCGATGCCATCGAGATCGAACGTGCCAATCCGCCACGTAGGCGACGCAAGCATTTGTATGCCGATGTTGGCTACACCGGAGCGCCTGCCCTGAAAGTCATTAAGGATGGCTACATCCCCGGATGTCAAGGGACGAGGACAAGAGGCTGCCGAACTCAAACGCTATCCCAAGAGGAAAGCCAGGCGCCGGGTGGTTGAAGTGGCACACAGTTGATTCAATCGTTTTCGCAAACTGCTGGTGCGATATGAGAAGCTTGATCGCAGTTTTCTTACGCTCAACCATTTGGCAGCATCAATCATTGCATTCAGAAAGATCAAGTTCGATGTAAATACTGTTTACGGATAGGTTCTTAATCTGCCCCTGCATTTTCAGCCGGGCCGGGATACATCTTTCGTTTCTCATCTATATCGCGCAGTCTCTCGACTACCCTTAACATGCGGGCTGAATGTGACCCTTTCACGAGCAGGCAATCGGCGAGACGGACCAGGCCTTCGATCCGGTCGGCGCAAGCCTCGCTGCTGGCAAACCAGATGTCAGGGTTATAGGATTTCGAAAGCTCACCGACGCCGATCAACACATCGGATCGGCTGCGCGCATAGATGCCTATTTCTTCGTGATAACGCGGGCTTTTTTCCGCCAACTCGGCCATGAAGCCCAAGATGGCTACTCGGCGACGATCCGGTCCGGCAGTCTCAGTCAGAGTGTCGAGCCCGAGCTTCATCGACATCGGGTTTGCGTTGTAGGTGTCGTCGATGACTGTCATGCCGCAGAGTTCCAGCCGCTCCAACCGCCGCTTGGGACTCTTGAAATCTCTCAAGCCTGATTCCATGACCTCCTCCGATATTCCCATGTGCCGGCATATGGCGCGCGTAATATTCCGTGAGAGTTCAATGCCGATGCCCGAAACCTTTACCACGGGCGCGCGCGCCACCTGCTCAAGCTGGAAAACATATTCGTGATCTTGTCCGAGTATGACCAATCCCGATGGGGGTGCTGCACGAACGAGGAGGCTTTTTTCCAGCATCACGCCTTCAAGCGACTGAAGCACTTCAAGATGCGCATCCCCTATCATCGTGACCACGGCCACATCCGGCGGCGCAATGTCCACCAGACGGTCGAAATTCGCGGTCGAGCCTACGCCGCACTCCAGTACCAACACTTTCGGATATAGCCCGATAAGAGCGAGCGAGGTCCTGAAAGGTATCAGGAACAGCATCCCCAGCCTGCGGGGGTAATCCCATGGAATTTCGAAGAAACCATTGAATCTGAGTACCGTAGCGGCTACACCCCAGTCGTCATTCATATTGTCCACAGTGCATCCGACCGGACCGACGATATGCACAGCGTCTTGATTCGAAAGGACAGAGGCTACCATCGCGGTCGTAGTGCTCTTGCCGACCGATCCGGTGATTCCAATGATGAACGGCTTGCGGGCCCGGTACACGAAACGTGCCCAAAATATCATATAGGATTCGAGTCTCCGCGTCGAAATCCATGGCTCCAAGAGGCTGCCAACAATGAAGCGCTTTACCTTCTGCCCGTGCCTGCTTTCGAACAACTTCATTTGCGTACTCCTAAGCATTTGGCCTGTTTGCAGCGAGACCATTGGGACGTCTCAACGTCACTAAGGCCATTCAAAGTCCAAAACCCCTTCTGTCCTCGCAGTAGGTGGCGTTCCAGGATGCTTGCGACCAGATCCTTGGTCGTGGTCTTCCTGGCGCTTCCCGTTATTCCGATAAATGCGGTCCTACGAAGCGATGGACGGCGCAAGAATGGGGAGCGGATATACGGATCGACTGCGGAGTTTCCATGCCCACCCGTTGAGCCGCCACTCAACACCTTTCCAGATACCTTTGAAAATTGACAGCGCTGGCTTGGCCCCTGAGTTTGACAATTCATTCCCCTTAAGTTCAACAGGCACGATTCGGCGGATACTCCGCCGACAGATAGTTCAGGATCCGTGATGGCTGCGGTCGCTCTTTGCCGTCCGAACATGGGGCCCTGCCACGGCACTCAGACAAGCAACGGCACACTCTGTTGCCGTTGCTTGGCTATCTCGCGTAGCTTCGTAACGACCCGACTCATTCGTGCTGAAGCCGAGCCCTTCACCAGCACGCAATCGTCGCATCGGAGCAGCTTTTCAATTTCGTTTGCACAAGCGTCGCTGCTGTCAAACCAATGATCAGGAGCGTAATGTCTGGAGAGTTCTCCTACGCCGATCAATAGATCGGACCGACTCCGCGCATAGTCGCCCAACTCCTCGTGATAACGGTGGCTTTCTTCGCCCATTTCGGACATGCTGCCAAGGATGGCCAATCTTCGCTGTCCTTGAGCAGCCGTGCTGGCCAACGTATCCAGGCCAAGCTTCATCGACAGCGGATTGGCGTTGTAGGTGTCGTCGATCACAACCATGCCGGCCAGGTCGAGACGAGTCAACCGTCCCTCGGGGCTCTTGAAGCTTTTCAGCCCCGCGCTGACGACCGCATCGGGGACACCCATGTGTCGACACACAGCTCGGGTAATGTTTTGCGAAAGCTCCACGCCTTGGCCGCCCACCTTGATGACCGGTGCGCGCGCAACCTGCTCGAACTGCGACACGTAATCATGGCCTTGACCCAATATGACCAGACCAGATGGCGAGACGGCGCGAACCAGAGCGCTCTTTTCCTGAACCACCCCATCGAGCGTCTTCATCAATTCGAGATGGGCTGCGCCAATCCTGGTGACCACGGCAATGTCTGGCGGCGCAATCGTGACCAGTCGGTGCAAATTCGCGGTCGAACCGGCGCCGCACTCCAGGACCATGACTTTGGGGTAACGTCCAATAAGGAGGCGCAAGGCCCGAGGGGGCAATGACAGTAGCAGCGCCACCCGGCCCGGATAGCTCCAAGGGATCTCAAAAACATGCTCGAAACGAAGCAAGGTGGCTGCCAGACCCACGTTGTCATTCATGTTGCTGAAGGTACAACCGACCGGCCCGACGATGCGCTCTGCATCTGGGTGCGAGAGAACCGCGGCGACCATCGCTGTTGTCGTGCTTTTGCCGACCGACCCGGTGATACCGATGATGAACGGCTTGCGAATCCGGTACACGAGATGCGCCCAGAAGATAAAGTAGGATTCCAGCCTGCGCAGAGGGACCAATGGCTCAAGGAAGAAGTTAACCACAAACTTCTTCGTTTTCGTTTTGAAATTTCCTTCAAGCGGTCGCATATAAAACCCTCATCCTTCCAATTTGACATGACCTCCTCGGTCAGTTGAGTACTCGGCTGCGTTGAGAATTTCCATGATCGTCAAGCTTGCACTGGTGGGCTCAGGCGCCGTTCGGCGATCTTGCGCAGTCTCTTGACGACCAGTTCCATTCGCGCTGAATGCGAGCCCTTCACGAGTACGCAATCGTCAAGATGGAGCAGGTTCTCGATGGCATCCGCACAAGCTTCGCTGCTGTCAAACCAATGATCGGGTTTGTAGAGTTTGGACAGTTCTCCGACGCCAATCAATATGTCAGTCCGGTTCCGGGCGTAGGCGCCTACGTCTTCGTGAAAGCGTGGGCCTTCTGGACCTAGTTCTGCCATGAATCCCAAGACGGCCAGTCGGCGATGTGGCGGCTTGGCCGTCTCGGCCAAGGTATCAAGTCCGAGTTCCATTGACATCGGGTTGGCGTTGTAGCTGTCGTCGATCACGGTCATGCCAGCGAATTCCAGTCGATTCAACCGCCCTTTCGGGTTTTTGAAGTCTTTGAGAGCTGAGTTCACAGCCTCTTCGGGGATGCCCATGTGTTGACATATGACCCGGGCAACATTCTGCGAGAGTTCAACTCCCTGACCGGGCACCTTGATTACCGGCGCGCGTGCCGCCTGCTCGAGTTGGGAAACATACGCATGACCTTGACCCAGGATCACCACTCCCGTTGGAGGGACGGCACGAACGAGCACGCTCTTTTCCTGCACAACCCCATCGAGCGTCTTCATCATTTCGAGATGGGCTGCCCCAATCCGGGTCACTACGGCGATGTTTGGTGGGGCAATCGTGACCAGTCGGTGCAAATTCGCGGTCGAACCAACGCCACACTCCAGGACCATGACTTTCGGGTAGCGTCCTAAAACGACACGCAACGCGCGGAACGGCAACCGAAAAATCATTGCTAACCTGCCAGCGTAGCTCCAAGGGAGGATCAAAAAGCTCTTAAAACAAAGCAGCGTAGCCGCCAAGCCAACATCGTCGTTCATGTTTTCCATGGTGCAGCCAACCGGGCCGACGATTTGCCGGGCGTCCCGATGCGAGAGAACAGCCGCGACCAACGCTGTTGTGGTGCTTTTGCCAACGGAGCCGGTGATACCTATGACGAAAGGCCTGCGAAGAAGAAAAACGAAGCGTGCCCAAAAGATGAGATCGGACTCCACTCGTTTGAGTGGGATCAAGGGCTCCAAAATGACGTCGACAATGAATTTTTTCACCTTGACCTTTCCCCGATTAGCGTAGTCCATAGCTGGTGTTTATATTCAGACCTTGGAGATTGCGAATTGAGCAAACGCAAAGGCGGACAAGCCCGGGGCAAATACACTCTGCCATTCAAGCTGAAGGCGGAGCGTTGGGCGCACAATTTGCCGGGAATCAGGGTTTGATTGGTAGAGCAGAGTCGTTCGCGCTGGCCAACAGAATCCGACGACAGATGGAAAAATATTGGAGTAAGAACATCAATGACAATTCTCGCCGGTGTCTTTAGTCGCAACCCTTCGGTACGCATCCCAGATTCAGTTTGCGATTCCTTGAAAAGGAACGTTTCCCGCAATCCCAAAGATCAGCCAATCGAATTCCGCGATGCCCAGGCATTTCTCGTGAAGGTCGACATGGGTGCATTCGACCGCCCTGCGCATCGCGAATCGCCCACAGGTTCATTCTCCGTACTTACCGGCGAGCCGTTGCTCACCTGCGAAGGGCCGGCTGGTCCGGGCCGCGACGCTCACCTGGCGTATCTGCAAACAAAGTGGGATGAAGGCGATTTTCAGAGTCTGCGTAGCGCCAGCGGGACATTTTGTGCCGCTTATTACGATCCGCGTAAGGGCACTGGCTACCTCGTTGCGGACCGACTGGGGTTGCGGCCGCTTTACTACACGGTTGTCAATGACTATGTCTACTTCGCCAGCGCGCTGCGTATCCTGGAGGCCCTTGCGGAAGTTCCCAAGACAATGGACGTACTCTCCGTTGCGGAGATCTCCGGCTTTGGCTATCCGTTCGGCGGGGGCACTCCTTACGCAGGCATCAAGATGCTTCTACCATGCGAGGTCGTGACCATTCATCAAGGCGATTTGAAGTCATCGCAATATTTTCAGTGGGACGCGATTGCCCCAGTGCAGTCAACCGAAGAAGAAGCGTTGATAGAAACCTACCGGGTGTTCCAGTCCGCCGTACGTCGACGATTGCGCGGCGACAAGACGACGTTTGCCTATCTCAGTGGCGGGCTCGACTCCCGCTGCGTGGTCGCGGCGCTTCTTGCAGAAGGCGCTCGGGTCTATACGTTCAATTTTTCGCTGGCGAATACGCAGGACCAGGCGTTCGCCTTGGAGTACGCGAACAAAAGCGGCGCCATTCACCATGAGTTGCCCACCGAACCGGGGCCGAACTGGTCAGCAGTGATGGCCGACACATGGCGCGCTTCACCCCGTCGGCATGAGCAAATGCCGGAACATCCCCAGGTTGTCTGGACCGGTGAAGGTGGAAGCGTTGGGCTTGGCTATGTGTATGTCAGCCCTGAGATCGTGAGCCTGCTGCGCTCGGGTGATTTGGATGGTGCCATCGATGTCTACTTGCGCCAGCAGCACAAGATCATTCTGACCAGAATTCTAGATCCCGAACTTGCCAAACAATGTCTTGGTCACCTGCATGCGCGACTGCGCCGCGAGCTTGAAGCGATTCGCCACCCCGATCCGGTACGTGCGTTTTATATTTTTCTGAACCTGAACGGCCCGCGTCGGCATTTGGTCAATCACTTCGAAACTATCGACCAACACCGCCTTGAGTTTCAGGTGCCGTTTTACGATAGTGAGTTGCTGGAGCACCTGATGGCGATTGCCCTAGACCCTTGCCTGTACCATGCGTTCTACGTCAAATGGCTGGCATTTTTCGAGCCGGCGGTACGCGAAGTGCCTTGGCAGGCCTATCCAGGTCATGTCCCGTGTCCGGTCTCGATTCCTGATGATTTGCCGGATCAGTGGACTACGCCTGCATCGAAGGCGCATCAAGCGGCACTGCAGCGGGACCTTCTTGATCGAAGCGCGGTCATGTTGAGAGACAAAACGTTTCCCCGGCCGGTATTGCGAAAGGGGTCTTTGCAATTCATGCGGTGGGCCTGGAAACTCGGATTCCGCAATTTTGATTACGCGCTGAAGGCGGCGTTGGCGTACTACCGCTACTGGAAGATTTCAGGCGGAAGATACGAATTGCCGCCCGCCCGAGCTGCAGGCCACGACTAGGCAGACTGGTAGCGACAAGCGCGGCTTAATTTTGGTAACGCAAGCTTTTCCTGCCCTCGTCCCGATTGAGGGCGAGAGTAATCAGCGTGTCCAGCAAATCGGGGTAGGCGAGGCCGGACGCCTCGCACATGCGGGGGAACATGCTGATATTGGTGAAGCCCGGAATGGTGTTGATCTCGTTCAGGAAGATAGCGCCTGTTTTGCGTTCCAGAAAGAAATCAACCCGCGCCATGCCCTCGCAACGCACTGCTGCATAGGCCGCTTGTGCGGTGCGCATGATGCGTTCACGGGTTGGTGCATCGAGGCTAGCCTCCGCCACGAGCTTTGCCCCGTCCGGGTCCGTGTACTTCGCCGCGTAGTCATAGAAGCTATGGCTCTTGTCCGGAATGATCTCCCCAGGCACGTATGCATGCGGTTCAGCATTGCCGATTACCGCGCATTCGATTTCCCGGGCATCCACGTACCGCTCAAGAAGCGCCCGGTTGTCAAATTGCAGAGCATGTGCCAGGGCTGCATCCAGTTCGCGTTCGTGGGTGACGCGCGAAGCGCCCAGGGACGAGCCGGCCGAGCACGGTTTCACAAAAAGGGGCCAGCCCAGGCGCGCTCCCGCAGCTTTTCGATCTTCAGTGGCGCTAGTCCGATGAATGACCTCGAAGTCAACGATGGGTAGACCCGCGTCCCGCCACAGGCGTTTCGCGGTCTCCTTGTCCATCGAAGCGGCGCTGCCCAGCACACCGGCTCCCACGTAGGGCAGACCTGCCAGTTCGAGAAGCCCCTGCATGGTGCCGTCTTCCCCAAAGTCGCCATGCAGCACAGGGAACACACAATCGATAGCGAGCTTGCCAGACGCAGCATGGATGCCGTCTGAAGGCACGATTGAGACCGAATGACGCGACGGCGCGATCGACAGCGAGTCTCCCTGGCCGGGCACCAGCGTTGATACGACCGACTCCTGTAGGTGCCACCGTCCGGCCCTGTCGATGCCAATGGCCGTGACCCTGTACTTCGCCGCGTCGAGGTTTTTTACAACGGAAGCGGCCGATTTAAGAGACACCTCATGCTCGCCCGACCTGCCGCCATAGAGAATACAAATGTTCATTGGTGCCGTCTCCATGTTCAATTCACTGAAGTTGTCTGTTGATTTCGTACGGATTCCGCAAATAGAGGACAGGGCAGGACGTGTTCTATTTTTGGTTCTCCTCGGGTGAGGGACTACTTAAGGTTGAATTCTTAATATCAGCCGATTCGCTGGTTGGCGTGGTCCCAGGCCCTATCACTGGCCTGCCCGATGGTTCAGTCCATTTGCCTACGCTCTGCAATTTGTCACGCAAAACCGTCTGGGGAAACCCAAGTTCATTCGCCTTGTGAGCCTGACGGAGTGCTCTGTCGTAGTCCTTCATATCGAAATAGATCAGGCCTATGTTGTAGTGAGAAAAGGCATTGTTTCCGGCGAAGGCAGTTGCCTGCTCAAGTTGTTGAATGGCTTCGGGGGCGCGCGCGGACTTTGAAAGATAGCTGGCGTAGATCATCCTCACAATCGAGTCGTCGGGGCGAAACCGCAGCGCACGGTCAAAGTAACATTCCACCGAGTAACTCGCGCCTGGCGGCCGAGATGACTTCATCTTCTCGCCGTATCGCACCATGGCAAGCAGGGCTCTGTGATGATTCGGAAATGCACCTAGGGTGTAGCTCAAATCGGGTCCTGGTATGACGCTAGAGCTTCCGCGGATCAGGGCTTCGACAGCGGGTGTGAAATGGTAATCTTCAACGATGCCCAACTTGGACCTGTCCGTGCGGTAATCGAAGGGGCCAAATTGCCCGGCTCGATGCAGCCGAAGCTCGCCACAGTTTGATTGAGGTGCTTGCGCGAAAACTGCTGCAGCGGTGAAGATTGCCATCAACAAGCCGACCAGCAGAGATCTGAGACCTGTTCTGAGATTAAAGTGCATCAGAAATGGCTCCGTCTGTTTGTAAATTCTGTTGCTCAGGCGTCTCTGGAAACCAGGCCGCTGCCGCGCCTTGGCCCCAAGAACACATATGCCAGCCGATAAACGCAGCGACTAACTGCCTGAACTCTATAGCGTCGCTTTCCGAATAACTTGATATTCCTCAAGAGTGGTGCATGTACAGAAGCGAGAAAATCGGATCTATTGGAGCGTCGCTCGTCTCCTGTTCTTCAAGGCTTGGCCGTCATCTGACGAAACAAATCGAATTCTTTCTTCTTTTTGGGATGGCATAGGCCTGTTCGAACGCTCACTGTCACAATGGTCATTTTTCAGGGGGTTCACTAGAGAATGATGTCATCATCTTGGCAGCGCATTCATCTTTTGGTTCGTGAATTGGGCGTCTCAGCCGCATTTTTGTATTTGTTGGATCGTCTATTGCGTCGAATCAGCAACACATGCGGTCTTTACTACTACCTCTTCGTCGCTCAACCTTTGGCCGATCAGCCGCGTCTGCCGCCGACGCGCGGCAAGTCGTTCACATTTCGGCTGCTACAAGCCCCCGAGCCTGTTTTGAATCGCTTGGATCGTCCAACGGCGGTGATAAACCAACGCTTTGTCCAGGGCGCCCAGTGCCTGGTGGCGACCAAAAATGACGTGCTGGTTGGCTGCATCTGGTTCATTCGCGATGCTTACGTTGAAGATGAAGTACGTGTCGATTATTTGCTCCCGCAGGACGGGCGCTGTGTCTGGGATTTTGATGTTTTTGTGGCCGAATCGGAGCGTCTGGGTTTCCTCTTTGCCAAGCAATGGGATGCTTTTGATGCGTTGCTCAAACCGCAAAGCATACGTTATACCGTGAGCCGAATCAATGCGTTTAATCAGCGCTCCATTGCATCGCACCGGAGTTTGGGGGCGAAAGACTGTGGGCGCGCACTGTTTTTGCGACTGGGGCAGTTTCAATGGATGCTGTCCAGCCAACGCCCGTTCATTGCTTTCGGGGGACGTCCAAAACTACACATAGGCCCGAAAGGGGCACCAGAGTCTTGAGGTTCAGGCTCTCTGGCCGAGTTGTTGCAGACCTTTTGCAAGTGTCAATTCTTCTGCCGTGGTGCGAGAGACCACGCTGGAAAATGTGTGGTCCGCATCCTGCAACTCGTGGCGAACCAAACGCGGATGCGTTAACGTGTTTGTCCAGGCGGCGTCAGTGCGCGCGTACTCCAGAAATTCTTTGGCCGTGTAGTCGTCGCCACTCAAGAGTAAAAAAATATTGCCATTGAAGGCATCCCAAGCGGCAGCCATGCGATGCTGAAAGGGCAATAGAGATGTCGTTGCCCCAGAACGCCGCGCACCTGTAAAAGCGACTCGAATATTCTGCACCAGACCAGGCAGCGCTTTCAAAGCTACCCCCCCATGAAGCAGCTTGGTCCAAAACTCTTTTTGCCTCAACCTCTGCGTGTAGTAGTGCTTGACCTGGGTGCGCGCCAGACTGGTCTCGGAGCGGACCCACGGGTTCAACAGGCACAGGCCACTGACGCGCGGGTCACGGGTTTCATGGCAGTAGAGCAGGGCGGCCGAGGCGCCATCGCACAGGCCCCAAAGCACCACCTGTTTGATGGCGGGCAGACGCTGTTGCAGTGCGTCAATGGCGGCGGCAATGTCGGCGCTCACCGCTTCAAAATTTCGCTGCTTGCCTTCGCTGTCACCCATACCCCGGTAGTCAAAGCGCAGCACCGCGTAGCCAGCCGCGGCCAGCGCGCGCGACAACAGCACAAACTGCCGATGGCTGCCAACCCGGTACTGCGGGCCGCCCACGATCACGACCACACCGACCTCTGACGGAATTTCAGGTTTGGCCAGAATGCCAAGCAAGGTGTCGCCTTCGCAGGCGAAGAGGGTGGTCTCTTCGGTGTAGGTCATGTCGGAAAATTTTAGGGCGCGGTCTTATAGAGATTGAAGTCGAATGTTAAAAGCAATTCGGGTTTTGGCTATTTGTGCACCCAATTCGATAACGGCAGATTGTCAGGCAACCGTACTTGACGCATCAAACGTCCTGTTCTTTTTGCAGGACGAACCGGAAGTTGATTGGGTTCAGCAGAGAGGACTTGCGCCCCGCAGGGAGCACCTTGAAAAAAGCCCCGCAATGGCGGGGCTTTGTACGGCGAGGCCGAAGCTCAGACCTTGCGGTGACGCGATACGGCCAGACCGGCAAGGGCCAGGCCGAAGAGGGCGAGGGAGGCGGGTTCGGGAATGGCGTTGCCGAACACCTGCACATTCACGTCGGAGGACTTGTCCCACCCCCAGCCTGGCGCGGCTGAATCCCACGTCCCTATGCTTAGCGGATCGACGACCCCGCCCGGAACATCCAGGTAAAGCATCGAACCATCCGCCCCGTCTTGGGGGGAACTACTCAATGCCGCGTTGGACGCGTGAACGAACGGAACGGTCGTGCCTTGGCCCGCAGCGGCAGCGCCAATCCCATCGAGGAAGAAGTCATAGGTCTGTCCGGCTAGCAATGTGATATTGACCGCGAAGTCAACCTGGGACATGTTCCGGAATGCGCCCGAGTAACCTTGGTAGGTGGTTGTGCCTACACCATCCGCGTAAAAGACCGGTGTCGATATCACACCTGCGCCTGCGGCCACGCCGATGGTTGATCCGTTAACTCCACCTAGAAGAACAGTCGAATCGGTTTGGCCTACCGTCCACAGCCGAATACTGCTAATTGACCAAGTCTGCGAACTTGTGTTGGTAAACGTGTCACCAACGACATAGGTGGGAGCAAATGCCCACGCAACATTGGAGCGGTTGGAGCCGGCGGCGTTGTTCAGGTTGGCCGTCGGTAAACCCCGATCCACGAGCATCGGCGCAGCGATGACGGTGCCGGAGAGCGCGGCGGTCAGCAGCGCGACAGTAATACATGACGATCGAAGCATTGAGGTCTCCTGGTATGCGTTACCCAAAAAGATAGGGGCAACGTAACAAAATGTTGCACGATGTGTGCCACATATTTAGGAAAATCTGCAAGTCATTGTTTTCATTGAAGTAACTTGTGAAATTCACCCACTTTTTTAGCCGCCAACCCTCGCCCTCGGTATCCATCTGTCAGCCCCACCACCCCCACACATTGGCGGGTGACGAATTCCAGTAATCCGTCAATCGGCCGTCCAAGAACCGCACGATCTCCAATGCAGGCAACTTCAGCGGTGTTTTTGGCGTGATTCCAGCCGAGACACCCAACACAATGCGGGGGTATCGTTTCCCAACCTTCGACGCGCAAGTGTAAAAAATCCCGACAGTCTGGCCGAAATGGGCCTGCTGGGGCTCGCCTTAGCGCTGCGCGACGCGGCGCAGTACGACCAGCAAGCCTCTGCGATCGGGTACACCGGTGCGCTGTTCCAGCGCTGCCAGATGCTCATTGGCCGTGTGGCGCGAGATGCCCATCGCCCTTGCGGCACCTGCCAGCGTCTGGTCCGCCAGCAAATGGGCGGCAAGTTCGCTTTGGCGTGGCGTCAGTTGCAGTTGTTCGGCCAACGCCAGGGCGAGTTCCATCGGGTCCGGCGCGTCCAGCAGCGCGGTGACGGCGACGTGCGTGGCATCTGGCAGCGCCCGCAACATAAAGCTCACGCGCTTGCCGTTGCCGTCGGTCCAGGGAAGTCGCGTGCGTGCACCCGTTTTGGCCAGAGCCTTGAGCAGCGCGCGGGCCCCACCCGGGCCCGCCAGCTCCAGCCGCGTACCCACCAGGCTGACGCGCTCGCCAGACTGGGTTAGCGCCTTGGCCGCCGGGTTGGCCTCGCGCACCTGGGCATTGCGGTCAACGATCCAGGTGGGTGGCAGCTGATCAAACAGCCCGGCCTGTAGCGTCTTGTGGGCCGCAGCCGCCGCAGTGTGCATGTGCACCGCGAATGCCGCGCAGAGGGCGCGACTGAGCGACGCGTCGCCGCCACATTCATCGCTGTAGGCGGCGCAGTGTGTCAGGCGCCCCGCCAGCGCCGCCAGATCGTCCGGCCCCAGTGGCGCGTCAGGCGCCAGATCGAGCACGCCATGGCACGGCGTGCTATCCCGAAAGGCCAGCAGGGTTTCGCGCCAAATATCCGGATTGGCGCGCGCTGTGTGCAGGCGCGCCGCCAATTGCAGCAACTGCGACGCCTGGTCCAATGACTGGCGATCAGGCCGATTCGATTTCATTGGCACTTTTTCTTGCTCCCTCATCAGGCATCACAGTGAGGTGTGCCAATTTTTTCAATCGTTACAGACAGCGGCAGTGGTGGCGGTAATCAAGGCCGGAGCATCTTCTATTTCGGTGGTTTGCCAGAACGCCGGGCCATGCACGATGTGGCCGCCCACCCTGTAACCCGCTTGCTGCCACTGGGTGATGGTTTTGGTCGAGATCGGGCTCAAGCCGGCATCCTCGCGCGTGGACAGCTCGAACCATTCCAGTCGCTGTGTCGGGCCTGGGCCGGCAGGTGGCACCAGGGCCGCTTGCTCCAGCCCGGATGCCAGTCCAGGTGACAGCAGGTAGCCCGCAATTTCTACCGGTGAGCCATTGGCGAGCTGCTGGCGCATGCCTTCCATGACGCCCTTGGCCTGACCGCCCAGCAGGTCGCCCACCACTTTGAGGCGCAAGAACTGTTGCAGCAGCGGCCTGCCGACAGCGGGCGGCTGCCAGAACAGAAAGTTGCAGGGCGCGTCAAGCTGCCTGGCCGCCTCCACCGCCAGCAGGCAGCCAGCGCGCAGGCCCCACAGCCACAGCGGCAGTTGGGCCGAATCCGCGCCAGGTGTGTTGCCGTGCTTGCGCAGCCAATGGCAGCCTTGCACCACGTCGCTCACCCAGCTTTGCCAGCTGGCGTCGCCAAAATCGCCCGAACTGTCGCCACAACCGAGCAGGTCCATCTGCAGCACCGCGTAACCCGCTTGGGCCAGCGCACGCGCCTGCAAGGCCGCCATGCGGCGGGCCTTGTTCATCTCTTCGGCAAAGGGGTGGATGTACAGCATCAAGCCGCGGGCTGCACCGCCACTCGCGTCACATTCAGCCGGGTAAAACAGGCAAAAACGCTGGTCGCTTTGGCTGGTCTGCGCCGCCCCGGCAGGCAGAAAAAAAGCTTCCGGTTGCACAGACGGGCCGCTTCAAGTCGCCAGTTTGCTGCTGACAAAGTCAGTCAGCGAGCCCACCGTGGCAAAGGTTGATCCATCGATGTCGTCGTCGTCAACCACCAGGCCAAACTGTTCTTCAAGGGTGGTGATGAGCGTCACGACCGCCATGGAATCCAGCTCGGGGATGGCGCCCAGCAAGGGGGTGTCGCGCGTGAAGGTGGCGGTGCGACCATTCAGACTTAGAACTTCGTCAACAACACGAAGCACTTCTTGTGATATGTTCAATTAAATCTCCCTGGGAAGCGATTTCGCCGATCAGGATTATTCTAGGGTTCAAAAGCGCGTGCGGGTTGTGTGATGTCTTGTGCCCGCATGGTTTTTCTCAATTGGCATGATTTTTTCTCTAATTTCTATGACCGAATCCACACTCCTACCCGAACTGATCACCCTGGCGGCCCAGCGCACGCCGCAGGCGATTGCACTGACCAGTGGCACCTCACATTTGAGTTACGCAGAGCTCAGCACCAGCGTCGGCCAGTTTGCCGCCGGCTTGTTGGGCCTGGGTCTGGATCGTGGTGAGCGGGTCGCCATTTATCTTGAAAAACGTTTCGAAACTGTCATCGCCAGTTTTGGCGCACCGGCGGCCGGGGCGGTGTTTGTGCCGGTCAACCCGCTGCTGAAACCGGAGCAGGTGGCATTTATTTTGCGCGACTGCAATGTGCGCGTGCTGGTGACGTCGCCGGAGCGTCTGGCCTCGATGAAAGAGGTGCTGGCTGAGTGCCATGACCTGCGCCATGTGGTGGTAACCGATGCCGTGGCCCCTTCAACCTCAGCCGACTTCACCCTGCCAGGCCCGTTGGCCTTGGTCTCCTGGCCTGACCTGCTCAGCAGCCCGGCCCGGCCCGGGCACCGTGTGATTGACGTCGACATGGTGGCCATTCTTTACACCTCGGGCAGTACCGGCAGGCCTAAAGGCGTGGTGCTGTCGCACCGCAACATGGTGGCGGGTGCCAAGAGCGTGGCCTCTTACCTGGAGAACAAGCCCGAAGACGTGCTGCTGGCGGCGCTGCCTTTGTCGTTTGATGCGGGCTTCAGCCAGCTCACCACGGCGTTTCACGCCGGTGCGCGCGTGGTGTTGCTCAATTACCTGATGCCGCGCGATGTGCTCAAGGCGATGGAGCGGGAAAAAGTGACCGGGCTGACTGCTGTGCCGCCGCTGTACATCCAGCTGGCGCAACTGGATTGGCCTGCGGCCATCAATGAGAATTTGCGCTATTTCGCCAACACCGGCGGACGCATGCCGCGTGAAACACTGAATCTGTTGCGCCAGCGCGTGCCCCAAGCCAAACCGTTCCTGATGTATGGCCTGACCGAAGCATTCCGCTCCACCTACCTGCCGCCGGATGAGGTAGACCGCCGCCCGGATTCGATTGGCAAGGCGATCCCGAATGCTGAAATTCTGGTGCTGCGTGAAGACGGGTCTGCCTGCAGCCCGGAAGAGCCTGGCGAGCTGGTGCACCGCGGTGCGCTGGTGGGCATGGGTTACTGGAATGACACTGAGAAGACGGCGGAGCGCTACAAGTTGCTGGCCTCTGACGCACCCGGACGTGAGGCTGGCCTGCAGTTGCCTGAATATGCGGTTTTTTCGGGTGACACGGTGCGCAAAGACGCCGAGGGGTTTTTGTATTTCATTGGCCGACGCGATGAAATGATGAAGACATCGGGTTACCGGGTGAGCCCCACCGAGGTGGAAGAGATTTTGTACGCCACCCAAATGGTGGGCGAGTGCGTGGCCTTCGGCGTCGATCACCCCAGCTTGGGCCATGCTATACAAGTGATAGCTACTAACGCAATAGGTACGGGGGCTAGAGGCCTAAATGACCTAATGAGTGAATGCCGTGCCCGCATGCCCGCCTACATGGTGCCGGCAGGCATCGAGTTCGTCGCCGGGCCGCTGCCGCGCAATCCCAACGGCAAGATCGACCGCAAATTACTGGCAACCGAGTGGCTTGAGCGGCATGCCGCTTGAGCGCCGCTTCGTCCTGAAATTGAAAGCGGAACCCAATTTATGACTCTGCCTGAACGCCAACTTCCCGTGCATGCCCCCATGAACCAGTTCTCCGTACGCGAGGGCGAATTGACAGTGGGTGGCGAGCGCTTGTCATTGCTTGCCGCGCGGGTGGGGCAAACGCCTTTTTATGCCTATGACCGCTCGTTGTTGCGCGCCCGGGTGGCAGCGCTGCGCGGCGTGTTGCCCGGGACGGTCAAGCTGCACTACGCGATGAAGGCCAACCCCATGCCTGCGGTGGTGGGTTTGATGGCCGGTTTGGTGGACGGTATTGACGTGGCTTCTGCGGGCGAGCTGAAGGTGGCATTGGATGCCGGCGCCAACCCGCTGGAAATCAGCTTTGCCGGACCGGGCAAGCGCGATGCCGAGTTGCGCCAGGCGGTGGCGTCGCGCGTGCTGATCAACCTTGAATCGTTTCGCGAAGTGGCGGCGCTGGAGGCCATTTGCGGCGAATTGGGCTTGAGCGCGCGGGTGGCGGTGCGGGTCAACCCCGACTTTGAACTCAAGGGTTCAGGCATGAAAATGGGCGGTGGCCCCAAGCAGTTTGGTGTGGATGTGGAACAGATTCCAGAGCTGCTGGGCCGCATCGGCCGTGCCGGTCTGGCCTTTGAAGGCTTTCATTTGTTTGCCGGCTCGCAGAATTTGCGTTCGGATTCGATTTGCGAAGCGCAGCAAAAGTCTTACGAACTGGCGCTGCGGCTGGCACAGCATGCGCCGGCGCCGGTGCGCTTTCTGAACCTGGGTGGCGGCTTTGGCATTCCCTACTTTCCGGGTGAACAACGGCTTGATCTGGCCCCTATTGGCGACAACCTGGCCCAACTGGTCCAGCGCGCGCAGACCGAATTGCCCGACGCCGCCCTGGTGATTGAACTGGGTCGCTACCTGGTGGGCGAAGCCGGGGTTTACGTGGCCCGCATTGTGGACCGCAAGGTGTCGCGCGGACAGGTGTATCTGGTGGCGGACGGCGGGCTGCATCACCATTTGTCCGCGTCCGGCAACTTTGGCCAGGTGATACGCAAGAACTACCCGGTGACGATTGGCAACAAGGCCGGCTCGCTGGAGACAGAAACAGTGTCGGTGGTCGGGCCTTTGTGTACGCCGCTGGATCTGCTGGCCGATCGCATGGTTTTGCCGGTGGCGCAAGTCGATGATCTGGTGGTGGTATTCCAGTCGGGCGCTTATGGCGCCAGCGCCAGCCCGCAAGGCTTTTTGGGGCATCCCGCTTGTCTTGAAGTTCTTGTTTAGGGGCGACCCCCTGAAGCATCCCCTCTGGTTGCTCGTCGCTTTGGGCAGCTTGTGTGCCGGGGCGGCGCTGGCCTGGCACCACCCTTTGTGGCCGATGGCGGTGTTGGCCGTCTTTTCGATCTGGTGCTTGATCGCGGCGTGGCGGCCGGGTCTATGGCTTTTTGTGGTGCCCGCCTTGCTGCCGCTGCTGAATTTTTCAAGCTGGACCGGCTGGCTTGTTTTTGAGGAATTCGACGTCTTGCTGCTGGGCGCCTTGGCGGGCGTTTATGGACGTCTGGCCTGGTCGCTGCCGCAGGGCCGCGAGACAAAGAATCCTTTTTCGTCGTGGCGGTCGACGGCCTTGCTGGGTCTGTTCGGTCTCGCCGGTCTGCTGGCCTTGCTGCGCGGCTTCGCCGACGCCGGTGGTTTTGCCTTTGACTGGTTCGCCGGGTACACCGATGCGCTGAACAGCTTGCGCGTGTTCAAGAGCCTGGGCTTTGCGTTGCTTTTTGTTCCCCTGTTGCAGCGTGAACTCAAGCAGTCAGGACAGCTGGCCCGTCAGCGGTTCGCGGGCGGCATGGTGGCGGGGTTGACGGTGGTCACACTGGCAGTACTGTGGGAGCGTGCTGCGTTTCCCGGCTGGCTGGATTTTTCAATGCCCTATCGCACCGTTGCCCTGTTTTGGGAAATGCATGTAGGCGGCGCTGCGATAGACGGTTACCTGGCGTTGGCGACGCCGTTTCTCGTGTGGGCCTTGCTCGCTGCCCGGCGTCCCCTGCTTTGGGTCGCGGCTGCCGTGCTCACCTTGCTGACGGCCTATGCTTGCCTGACCACATTTTCCCGCGGCGTCTACCTGGCTGTTGCGGGTCCATTGCTGTTGCTGGGCTTGTTGCTGTGGGCGCAGAAGACCAACTTCAATGCGCGGGACTTTTTTGGCCCCGTGTGGCGACGTTACCGGCCCGAGGGCTGGCGGGCGAGGGCCAGCCTGGCGCTGTTGTTGGCGCTGGTGGCAGAGGTGGCGGTGGTGCTGGGGGCAGGTTCATTCATGATGGACCGCCTGGCCAGCGCGGATCGGGACTTCGGCAGCCGTGTTGAACATTGGCGCCGTGGCCTTGATTTGCTGGATGGCCCGACCGACTGGTTGCTGGGCAAGGGGCTCGGACGTTTGCCAGCAAACTACGCGGCCCATGTTCCTCAAGGCGAGTTCTCGGGCGAGGTGAAGTGGCGAGAGGAGCAAAAGCCGGGCCAGGCCGCCAACGCTTTTGTGACGGTGCACGGTCCCCTTACTTTGAAAAGATTGGGGGGCCAGTATGCTTTGACGCAGCGTGTGGTCAACGTCTCCAAGGCAGACCATCGCGTCAGTCTGGATGTTCGGGTTCAGCACGCAGCCGACGTTTACGTGGAGTTGTGTGAACGGCATTTGCTCTATGACGGACCTTGCCAGCTGGCATCTAGTCGGGTCTTGCCAGACAAAAATGACTGGCAAAACATGGTGCTGCCACTCAAAGGGCCGACCTTGGCGGGCGGGCCCTGGTATGCGCCCCGTTTGTCCATGTTGTCCCTGTCGGTTGTGAATGCGGGCGGGGCTGCCGATTTTGACAATGTGAGCCTGATCGGGGCGTATCCGGCGCAGCCACTTGAAAATGGCGACTTCTCCGGCGGCATGGCGCACTGGTTCCCGCTAGCACAGTCCTACTTTGTGCCCTGGCACATCGACAACCTGTTTCTGGAACTGCTGATCGAGCGCGGGCTTGTGGGTTTGCTGCTTTTTGCCGCTTTGATGGCGTATGCCCTTTGGCATCTGGTCTTCGGGCGCGCCCGGGCCAGCGCGTTGGCGCCCTATCTGGCGGCGTCATTGTGTGGGGCACTGCTGGTGGGCCTGGTCAGCAGCCTGATGGACGTGCCCAGAGTGGCATTCCTGTTTTGCCTTCTTGCGCTTGTCTCAGCTCAAGTCGCCAGGGAAGTTGAATAACGGCCAACCCCGACGGCTTCATTTCTCGGCTGAATCGCCGATGTCCATGGTCTTCCCCGAGCTTGCAGGTGATGCAAAGCTGTAAAGACGAAAACTTGATCCAAGTCAGGACCATGTTTCTCTTGGTCGGTTGCGAAAAATCAAACGCTTCTGGGCTTTGCAGGGCAGACTCAATTCAGAGCAAGGGACTGTGGAGCTTGAACATGATAAAAATATTCGATCACTATTTTCACAGACGTACATTTCTACAAATGTGCTTTGATTTGGGACTGCTGGTAGTGACCGTGGCGGTGGCGGTTCTGTGGCGGGCGGAGAATCCAGCGTCAGTTTCCTCGGTGGTGCTGGCGGTGACTGTCTTGTCGGCCATCGGCATTTTGGTGATCAATATGGGTCTGGGCTTCTATCAGCGGGTGCACAACCGCACTTTGGGGCAGACGCGGGCCCGCGCCGTCTTGTCTTTGTGTCTTTCGTTGTCGTTGGCCTACATCATTTTCCGTCTGTCACCGCTCACACCACAAGATGAGAAAACATTCTTGTTGGCGCTGATCGCTGCTGTGGCCCTGTTGCTGATACACCGCATCTACATGGCGCACGCCACGCCCCGCGCCATGATGCGTCAGCGTGTGTTGGTCTTTGGCTCGGGGGAAAGAGCCAGGCTGGTGGGCCGCACCCTGAAGAATTCGGATCCCAGTGTGGATCTGGTCGGCTATTACGCCAGCCCCAATGAAGCGGTGGCTGAGATCTCCGGCTGGGCGCTGCTGTCGCCTCAGAAATCGCTCACAGACATTGTGATCGACGAGCGGGTCGATGAGATTGTGGTGGCTTTGAGCGAGCGCCGTGGCGGCAGCATGCCCTTGCGCGAGTTGCTGGACTGCAAGTTGCACGGTGTGCGGGTGGTTGACATTGCCACCCACTTTGAAAAGACTTTTGGCCAGATTCGTCGTGACTCAGTGTCCGCGGGGTGGCTCATTTTTGGTGACGGATTCAGACAAGGCGTGGTGCGCACTGCGGTCAAGCGAATTTTTGATCTGCTGTGTGCGACGCTTTTGATCGTGCTGGCCTCGCCTTTGATGTTGCTGACAGGCGCCTTTATTTTGCTGGAGAGTGGCGGGCCCATTTTGTATCGGCAGGAACGCGTCGGCTTGAACGGGCGGCTCTTCAATGTGATCAAGTTTCGCAGCATGCGCCTGGATGCTGAGCAAGACGGCAAGCCGCGCTGGGCCCAGGCGGCCGACGACCGGGTGACGCGGGTCGGTCGTTTTATCCGCAAGCTGCGCATCGATGAACTGCCGCAATTGTTCAGCGTCCTCAGTGGGGACATGAGTCTGGTGGGGCCGCGCCCGGAGCGGCCTTATTTTGTCGACAAGCTGACACAGGAACTGCCGTACTACGCGGTGCGCCAAAGTGTGAAGCCAGGGGTCACCGGATGGGCGCAGGTGCGTTACCACTATGGGGCTTCGGTCGAAGATGCGGCGGAAAAATTGCAGTACGACCTTTACTACGTCAAAAATCATTCCTTGTTTCTTGATCTGGTCGTGTTGTTTGAGACGGTGGGCGTCGTCCTGATGGGCAAGGGTGCGCAGTAACATGCTTCCTGCTTGTGCGACGAGGCCGCTGTCCTGCGGCAGGGGTTGAGCCATGGATAGAGCCAATCTTGTACTGACGACGTGGAGCTATGGCGCGGTGGGTTTTGCCTATTCGGCTTTTGCCCTTCGGCTGCTTCAGCTCGGCTACGGGCACTCCAGGCGTGAGCGGTCCGAAGTGGCGGTGCTGGCGGCCGTTTCTTGGAGCGCTTTGTGGGGTTGGTTTGGGTTGGCGCTGCTATTGACCGGCTCGCCCTTGTTTCTGTTGTTGAGCTCCTTGGCTGACCTGCTGCGCTATGCCTGTTGGTACGCCTTTCTTCTGATTTTGCTGCAACCCAGTCGAGCATCCGGCGCCGCGATTGGCACGGCCTGGATGGTCCCGCTGGCGGCCGCAGTGGTGGGCTTTGGCGTGCTGGCACTCGCTTTCGCCGCCATGCGTATCAACGCGCTGGGCGACGCTTCAAAATTGATCTTGTTGAGCTCCATGGTGTCGTCAGTATTGGCCATGATTTTGTTGGAGCAGATATTCAGAAACGTGGCGGAAGAGGCACGCTGGAACATCAAACCCTTGTGCCTGGGTTTGGCGGGTGCATTTTTATTCGACTTGTATTTGTTTTCAGAGGCCACTTTGTTCAACCGTCTCGACGCCGATGCGCTCAGCATCCGTGGCGCTGTGCACACGCTGGTGGTGCCGCTTCTGTTGCTGTCCACCACGCGGCGAAGCGATTGGATCGCAAGCATCCGCCTGTCACCCAGGGCCGCTTTCCATTCGGCAACCTTGCTGATGGCTGGAATCTATTTGCTGTTTATATCCAGTGTCGGCTACTACGTGCGCTACTTTGGTGGCGAGTGGGGGCGGGCGCTCCAGTTGGCATTGATATTTACGGCCCTGGTGCTCCTTCTTGTGCTGGTGCTGTCGGGCTCGGTGCGTGCCCGGCTTCGGGTATTTCTGGGCAAACATTTCTTTCGTTACCGTTTTGACTACCGCGAGGAATGGCTCAAATTTACCCGTACCCTGGCGGCCAAAGACTCGCCGCAGGAGATGGGGCAGCAGGTGATCCGGGGTTTGGCAGACATGCTGGAGAGTCCGGCCGGCGGTCTGTGGATGAGGGTCAAGGGCGAAGCTGCTTTCAGCCAGACGGCGCGCTGGAATCTGGCGCAGACGCTGGAGAAAGAGGACATTAACTCGCCCCTTTGTCAGTTTTTGACCAGCAGTGGCTGGGTGGTGAATCTGGAGGAATACCGTTCCTACTCCCGGCGCTACGGTGCACTGAAATTGCCGCGCTGGCTGCAGGACTTGGCGCAGGCCTGGCTGGTGGTGCCGCTGATGGTCGGACCGGAGTTGATCGGTTTTGTCGTGCTGGCCAGCGCGCGCACGCGGGTCGATGTGAACTGGGAGGTGATTGATCTGCTGAAAACAGCGGGCCAGCAGGCGGCCAGCTTTCTGGCGCAGATGCAAGCGACGGAAGCCCTGCTGGAAGTGCGCAAGTTTGATGCGTTTAATCGCATGTCGGCCTTCGTGGTGCATGATTTGAAAAACATTGTCACGCAGCTTTCCCTGATGCTCAAAAACGCCAAGCGCCTGGGTGATAACCCGGAATTTCAGCAAGATATGCTGCTAACCGTTGAAAACTCACTGGACCGCATGCGCCAGTTGATGCTGCAGTTGCGTGAAGGCGCGACGCCGCCAGGGACGGCATTCGGGGTCAACCTGGGTGGCATCATTCAGCGCATTGAGGCGCAGGCAGCCGGGCAGGGTAGGACGCTGGAGGTTAATCTGTCAGAGCCCGTCGTGACACGCGGTCATGAGGAGCGCCTGGAGCGGATCATCGGCCATGTGGTGCAGAACGCATTTGATGCCACCGACCCGTCCGGGCGGGTCTGGGTCAATCTGGATCGCGCGCGCGGTCAAGCCAGAATTGTGGTGGGTGACACCGGGCAGGGCATGTCGCAGGACTTCATCCGGGAGCGACTGTTCAAACCGTTTCAGAGTACCAAGGCCTCCGGCATGGGCATTGGCGCCTATGAAAGTTTTCAGTATGTCAAAGAGCTGGGCGGCCAGATCGAGGTCGACAGCTCGCCCAATCAAGGAACGACGGTCAAGATGCTCTTACCCCTGTTTGAGGCGCAAATGACCTCCGACTTGCACGCGCTGGAGGCTGCATGACGCCGGAGACCGTACGCTCGTTGTTGATCGTCGAGGACGATCTGGCACTGCAAAAACAAATCAAGTGGTCGCTCGACCGCTTTGAATCAGTGACTGCCCATGATCGCAGCAGCGCCTTGCTGCAATTGCGCAAATGCTTGCCGGCGGTGGTCACGATGGACCTGGGCCTGCCGCCCGATGCCGACTCGGTGTCCGAAGGGCTCAAGTTGCTGGAGCAGGTGATGGCGTTCGATCCCGATATCAAGGTAATTGTCCTGACCGGACAGAACGACCAGGCCAATGCCCTGCGTGCGGTGGCCATGGGCGCCTATGATTTTTTTGCCAAACCGTTCGAGCCCGAGCTGCTTAACTTGACGGTGGAGCGCGCCTTCAGGATGTTTGAGCTGCAAAGGGAAAACCGGCGGCTGCAGGCGCTGCAGCAACCCGATGCCATGGCAGGCCTGATCACGCGTGACCCCGAAATGCTGCGCATCTGCCGCACGATTGAGAAAGTGGCAAGCAGCAATGCCACTGTCATGTTGCTGGGCGAAAGTGGCACAGGCAAAGAGGTGTTGGCGCGCGGCTTGCACCAGGCGTCACCCCGGCGGGCGGAGAAATTTGTGGCCATCAACTGTGCCGCCATTCCCGAGAACCTGCTGGAAAGCGAATTGTTTGGCTATGAAAAAGGTGCGTTCACGGGTGCCGCCAAGATGACTTTGGGCAAGATCGAAATGGCCCACGGCGGCACCTTGATGCTCGATGAGATAGGCGATTTGCCGCTGTCATTACAGGCCAAGCTGCTGCGATTTTTGCAGGAAAGAGTGATCGAACGCGTCGGCGGTCGGCAAGAAATTGCGGTTGATGTACGCATTGTTTGTGCGACCCATCAGGACCTGGCTGCCTTGAGCAAGGAAGGACGGTTTCGCGAAGACTTGTATTACCGTCTGGCTGAGATTGTGGTCAACATTCCGCCCCTGCGCGAGCGTGTGGGCGACGCCGCCTTGCTGGCACACGCTTTTGTGCGACGCTTTGCCCAGGAGCAGAACCGCTCTGCCATGACGCTGATCGAAGACGCGGTGCAGGCAGTTGAAAACCATCCTTGGCCGGGCAACATTCGCGAGCTTGAGAATTGCATCAGACGCGCCACCATCATGGCCGATGGCAGTCAAATCGGCTGCGACGACCTGGGTCTGAAAAGTCTCCAGAACGATGAAACCGACACCTCCCTGGATTTGCGTGTGATCCGTGACGACGCCGAGAAACGGGCGATTGTGGCGGCGCTGGGTCGCGTCAACGGCAATATGGTCAGGGCCGCTGATTTGCTTGGGGTGAGTCGTCCCACGTTGTATGACTTGATGCACCGACTTGCGTTGAAATGATTTTTTTTCTTCTTCCACCGTCTTATCAGGGTGACAAAATGAACGTCAAGAAAATACAGCCTCGGATCGCGTTGTCGGCGCTGCTGGTGTCGATGTTGCTGGCAGCTTGCAACGACAAGCCGGAGGTCATGCTCAGCTCGGCCAAAGACTACATGGCCAAGAATGACAACAAGGCGGCGGTCATTCAGATCAAGAACGCGCTGCAGAGCAACCCCGACTTGCCTGAGGCGCGCTACTTGTTGGGTACCGCACTGCTCGACACGGGAGACCCGGTTGGCGCTGAACTGGAACTGCGCAAAGCGCTGGACATGAAGCATCCGCAAGATGCGGTGGTGCCGCAACTGGCCAAGGCGCTGCTGGCGCAAGGCAAGGCTCGCAAAGTGACCGAGGAGTTCGCCAAGACCGAGCTCGGCGCAGCGTCGGCCAAGGCCAGTCTTCAGGTTTCGCTCACTTCGGCCTATGCGATGCAGGGCGAGCGCGAGCAGGCACAGGCGAGCCTGCAGGCCGCCTTGCTGGCGGACCCCGGTTTTGCGCCGGCTTTGCTGGTGCAAGCCCGGCAGAAGGCGGGGCAGCGCGAGTTTGACCAGGCGCTTGCCTTGACCGAGGAGGTGCTTACCAAGTCGCCTCGCAGCACGGAGGCCTGGGTATTCAAAGGCGACTTGTTGCTGCATGTCAAAAATCAGCCTGACGAGGCCTTGGCTGCTTACCGCAAAGCGCTTGAGATCAAGCCCGATTTCATGCCCGCTCAGGTGTCTGTGATCACGCTGCTGCTGCAGCAAGGCAAGCTGGTCGAGGCCCAGCAACAAATTGAACACTTGAAAAAAACAGCGGTCCGGCATCCGCAGACCCAATTTTTGGAAGCGCAGTGGGCCTATCAAAAGAAAGATTTCAAATTGGCCCGGCAACTCCTGCAGCAGGTTTTACAGCTGGTTCCCAAGAGTGCTCAGAGCTTGCAGCTGGCGGGCCTGGTCGAACTGCAACTCAATGCCTTGCCGGCGGCGCAGGACTATTTGAGTCGGGCGGTGCAGGGGGCCCCCGAGTCATTGCTGGCGCGCCGGGCGCTGGTCATCAGCTATATGCGCGCCGGGCAAGCGGCCCAGGCACTGAGCGCCTTGTTGCCAGGTCTGAGCCGGGAACACGTTGATCCCAATTTGCTTTCCGTGGCGGGCGAGGTCTATCTGCTCAATGGGGACCTGAAAAAGGCGGAAGAATATTTTGCCAAGGCGGCCCAGCAGTCGCCCCAGGACGGCAGAAAACGGACGTCGCTGGCGCTCACCCGTTTGGTGAGTGGCGCGACAGACGGTGCTTTTGATGAGTTGCAGACCATCGCCGCGTCAGACACCGGCACCAGCGCCGACCTGGCCCTGATCAGCGTGCACTTGAAACGACAGGAATTTGACCAGGCCTTGAAAGCGATCGACGGGCTGGAGAAAAAGCAGCCGGACAAGCCGTTTGCGGCGCAGCTGCGGGCCAGAACACTGCTGGCCAAAAATGATGTGAGCGGTGCCAGAAAGAGCTTTGAGCGCGCTTTGGTGATTGACCCCCGCTATTTTCCGGCCGTGGCCAGTCTGGCCGCGATCGATTTGGCCGACAAGAAGCCTGAGGCGGCAAAAAAGCGCTTTGAGGCGGTGCTGGAGAAGGACCCCAAAAACGGCCAGGCCTGGTTGGCGCTGGCTGAGCTCGCGTCCCGGGCGGGGGCGGCCAAAGATGAAGTCGCCAAGCTGATTGGCAGTGCGGTGACCGCCAACCCCACGGACGTGAAGTCACGTTTGTTGCTGATCGATTTTGATCTGCGCCAGCGAGATTTCAAGGCGGCTGTCTCGGCGGCCCAGGACGGCGTGGCCGCCTTGCCAGACAGCCCTGAGTTGCTCGATGCATTGGGTCGGACGCAACAGGCGGCAGGCGAGCCCAACCAGGCTGTTGCCAGCTATACCAAGCTGGCTACCATGCAGCCCCTGTCGGTGCTGCCTCATATGCGCCTGGCGGAGGTGCACCTGGCGGGTAAAAACACAGAGGCGGCGCTTGCCAGCCTGCGCCGGGCGCTTGAGATCAAGCCCGACCTGCTGGAGGCGCAGCGGGCCTTGATTGTGCTGGCGCTGGACAGCAAGAAGCCTGAGGAGGCACTGACCATGGCGCGCTCGGTGCAGCAGCAACGCCCCGAAGAGGCGGCGGGCTACGCCCTGGAGGGCGACATCCATGCCTCGCAGAAGAGTTGGGACCGCGCCATCACGGTTTATCGTGGCGGGCTCAAACACGTCAAGGCGCCGGAGCTGGCGATCAAGCTGCACGCGGTCCTGGTGGCGGCGGGTCAAGGCGCGGAGGCTGACAAGTTTTCCAGCAGTTGGCAGAAAGAGCAGCCGAAAGATGGCGCCTTTTTGCTTCATCTGGGTGATGCGGCGCTGGCACGCAAGGACTACGCAAGCGCCGAGAAGAATTATGCGGCAGTGGTCAAACTGCAGCCCAGTAGCGCACTGGCCTACAACAACCTGGCCTGGGTGAGCGGAAAACTCAACAAGGAGGGCGCCGTGGGCTTGGCCGAGAAGGCCAATGCCCTGGCACCCAACCAGCCCGCTTTCATGGACACACTGGCGGTTTTGCTGTCAGACAAAGGTGAGTACGCCAAAGCGGTAGCGCTTCAGAACAAGGCCCTGGCGCTGCAGCCGCAGAACGCCTTGTTCAAACTCAACCTGGCGAAAATTCATATCAAAGGCGGAAAAAAAGATCTGGCCAGGAAAGAACTCGACGGCTTGACTCAACTGGGCGACAAGTTCCCGGCGCAGGGTGAGGTTGCAACTCTCCTGACAGGTTTGTAATGCTGTCGATTGTTTTTACACTTATGAATCCAATGGCGCGTTTTCAAAACTAAATATCGAATTAAATCAACGATCTAATTCATACGGCATGGAATTTGCATTATCCCTGGCGAGTGGAGGCTATTGGAGTTGAAACCGGCCGGTGAGGTATGTTACGAGTGAGGCTAGTTTATGAACCAAATCAACAAGCAGACAGAGGTGAGGGGCGAAGTGGCTGCAGGCGCCGAAGAGGAGACGCGTCCGCTTGCATCCCCATCCCGGCGTCGGCTCATCAGACTGGGGGCTTCAGCCGTGCCGGTGCTGGTCACCTTAAGCAGCCAGTCAGCGCTTGCTGGGCAATGCATTTCAACGTCTGCGTGGGGCTCGGCACAAATCAGCAACAGTGCGAGCGAAGCGGCCAGGCACGCTAGCCACGCCGTTGAGGTGACAACGGGCTACACAATATCGGCCTGGAATTCGACTGACAGCACCAATGCGGCATGGACGGCGTTTACGGGCGTTTTTGGAAGCAGCCCGGCCGCGAATGCGCTCACCTTCTCAGATCTGTCTACCAAACTTGGCACCATCTATTCGCCCTATTTTTGGAACCCGTTATCTTTGGGGTTTGCCCCGTCGGACTTGGTCATGGGCCACCTGACGAACGATGACAAGGGCTACTTCCTGGTTGCCCAGCTGAACTACGCGGTGGGGGCCAAGCCGCCCACCACCTGCGTGACCGATGCCAATTGGCAGGCGATCGTGGCTGGAACGTATCCAGTAGGCAATCCGTGGACAGTGTTTCAAATTCGAACGTACTTAGAGAACAACTACATTGTCCAAGCGTGACGGACTGGGCTGCGCCGTGGCCCATCCCTTCATTGAGCGCACCGTCTTGGCCTTGTGGTCGACCGTTTCACCCGCCAGGCTGAGCTTCGCATCATGGGACGATGATGATTTGGCGGTGGTCTACGACAAGGTGACTGGCGACACGCATTTGATTGAGTCTTCGGCGATTGAAATTCTCCGCTTGATTGAAAAATCCCCCGCTTCTGCAGAGGCGATTGCGCAAGAGCTGGCTGACCTCATCTCGGCAGACGATCAAGACAAATTGCCGCAGTTCATTTCAGCAACTTTGCTACAGTTGCGCGCTATTGGACTCGTTACCGACACCCCTGTTTGAAAATCTCTGAAGTTCCTTTGGCAGAGTTGGCTCGCCTGTTGCGTTGTGGCGACCTGTTGTTGCGCCTGACACCCTTTGTGGCGCGGGTGGCGAGCGATGTGCCTTCCCTGGCCCAGGACATTGCCCTCATGTATGCAGACTTTGATATCTGCCGGCCAGATGTGTTTGCTGATTTCCATGTTCAAGTCTGGCGCGACTCGGGTGTTCGACGCTGGATCAAGCCCCAGGCGCGGTTTTCGTTCGACGGCCAACCCTCTTTTACCGGCTTGCCGGTCGCCCAGGCGTTTGCCATGCTGGAGTGGGGGCTGAACTGGTGCGTCGCAGCGCACAGCCACCAGTATCTGGTCATCCATGCCGCGGTCATTGAGAAAAACGGCAAGGCGGTGGTGTTGCCGGCGCCACCGGGGTCGGGCAAAAGCACGCTGTGCGCTGGCTTGGTCATGAAGGGTTGGCGCCTGCTTTCAGATGAGCTGGCGCTGTATGAGCTGCAAAGTGGCTTGATTTACGGTATGGCGCGCCCCATCAGCCTGAAAAATCAATCGATCGACATCATCAAGCGTCTTGCCCCCGATGCCGTCATGACGGCGCCCGTTCCAGACACCACGAAAGGAACCATTGCCTTGCTGCGTCCGTCCGTGTCCAGCGTGATGCGGGTCAAAGAGCCGGTACAGGCCACATGGATTGTCTTGCCCAACTACGTGCATGGCTCGCCGCCTATCCTGGCCCCGCACAGCCGGGCCCGCACCTTCATGCTGCTTGCCGAGCAATCTTTTAACTATGACACCCAGGGGCAAAATGGTTTTGACGCGGTAACAGCCTTGGTCGACAGGACCCGGTGTTATCAATTCACCTACAGCAGCCTCGATGACGCCCAGCGTGTTTTTGACAATTTGCTGCAGGGGCAGGTTTGATGGCGCCGCCGCGTGATTTGATTGTGACCGCGCTGCTCACCCCAGCGGTGATTACCCGGTTCTCAGGTCAGCAATGGGATCTGCTCATTCGACAAGCGCGCCGCACGAGACTGCTGGCTCGTCTGGCGCATACGCTAGAGGGCGCTGGCTTGCTGAAAACAGTGCCAATGGCACCGCGCCTGCATCTGACTTCTGCATTGAAATTGGCGAGCCGGCAAGATAGATCCCTGCGTTGGGAAGTCGCCTGCATTTGCAAAGAGCTCGCTGATGCCGGCGTTCGGGTGACGCTGCTCAAAGGTGCGGCCTACGCCATGGCCAAGCTTGCGGCCGCGAACGGGCGAAGTTTCGCCGACATTGACATCCTTGTCCCGAAGGCGGCATTGCTTAACGTCGAGAGCGAGTTGATGCTGCATGGCTGGCAGGGCGGGCATCATGATGCGTATGACCAGCGCTATTACCGTCGGTGGATGCATGAAATTCCCCCGCTGCGCCACGTGCGCCGCGGGACCACCCTTGACGTGCATCACGCCATCCTGCCTGAGACCGCCCGAGTTAAGGTCAATACACCCGCGCTGCTGGCGGCCGTGGTGCCGCTGCAAGGGCACACAAACCTGTACGTCTTGCAGCCGGTGGATATGCTGCTGCATAGTGCAACTCACCTTTTCCATGAGGGGGACTTCGAGAAGGGACTGCGTGACCTGTTCGACCTGGATAGTCTGCTTCGACAGTTGGGAGCCGCACCCGGCTTTTGGGAGCAGCTTGTGCCGCGCGCAGTGACGCTGGGTTTGACACGATCTCTTTATTACGCGCTGAGGTACACCACGCTGATGCTGGACACGCCTGTGCCAGCGCATGTCCTCGAAGCGGCCCAAATTGGCAAGCCCCCGGCATTGGTCGCATGGGTGATGGATGCCTGCTATGTGCGAGCGCTGCGACCCGTGCATGTCAGTACCAATTCACCCGCGACTTGGGTCGCACGGTTTGCACTGTATGTTCGATCACACTGGATCCGGATGCCCTTTTATCTGCTGGCATACCATCTGGGGCGCAAGGCGCTTATCCGCCCCAAATTGCACGACGACGAGAAACCGGTTGTCAAAGTTGATCTGAAAGCTTGATGGTTGGCCCTCTCCCTGGGTATAAATGGGGTGGGCAAATCGCGTCCCTTGAATTGAATTCATGGAGGGTGAAAGATGAGATCCAGTCTATTTGTTGTCGTGCTTGCCGCCGTTTTTTTTGCCGGACCGCTCAAAGCCGACCTGCCCGGCGCGATCGCCAAAGTCAAGCCCTCGGTGCTCATTGTGGGCACCTACAAGAACACCGACAACCCGCGATTTTCCCTGCGCGGAACCGGTTTTGTCGTGGCCAATGGAAACCTGGGCAGCAGCAACCTGGCCATCACCAACGCCCATGTGCTGCAGCAACCGGGAAAAGAAGATGTGGAAGCGGCGTTGGTCGTCCATGTCAGGGTTGGTGAAAAAGACTGGCAGATGCGCCCGGCGGCCGTGCTTGAAGTGGACAAAACCCATGACCTGGCCTTGCTGCGGTTCGAGGGCCCGGCGGCACCGGCGCTGCGGGTGGGCGACTCGGGCGCGGTTCAGGAGGGGCAGACCATTGCCTTCACGGGCTTCCCGATTGGGGGGGCTCTGGGTTTCTCACCGGTCACGCACCGCGGCATGGTGTCGTCCATCGCCCTGGCTGCTTTGCCCACCGCTTCAGCGCAGCAACTGAATGAAAAAGTGATACGCAGCTTGCGCGGTGGCCCCAGTTTCAATATTTTCCAGCTCGATGGCACGGCTTATCCCGGCAACAGCGGCGGGCCCGTATTTGACCCGGACACCGGTGAGGTGCTGGGCGTGATCAACATGGTGTTCATCAAAGGCACGCGGGAATCGGCCTTGACCCATCCGTCGGGCATCAGCTACGCCATACCTTCGAGCCACATTCTGCAATTGCTGCAACGCAGGCAGAACAACTGAGTCCGCAGGTCATTCCTGACGGGGCTCTCAGCGTCCGTACACATCCTCAAAGCGCACGATATCGTCTTCACCCAGGTACGAGCCGGACTGCACCTCAATCATTTCCAGCGCCACCCGGCCGGGGTTTTCCAGCCGGTGCGTGGTACCCAGCGGGATGAATGTGGATTGGTTTTCAGACAACAAAAATGCCTTTTCGCCGCAGGTAACCCTGGCCGTGCCGCTGACCACAATCCAGTGTTCGGCGCGGTGGTGGTGCATCTGTAGTGACAGCGTGCCGCCCGGCTTGACCACAATGCGCTTGACCTGAAAGCGATCTCCCGCATCGACGCCGTCGTACCAGCCCCAGGGGCGAAATACCTTGCGGTGGATGATGCCCTCGGAGCGGCCCTGCTGCTTGAGGCGATCGACGATTTTCTTCACGTCCTGCGTCTTGTCCTTGTGCGCGACCAGAATGGCATCGGCCGTTTCCACCACCACCAGATCGCTCACGCCCACGCAGGCGATCAGGCGGCCTTCGGACAGTGCCAGTGTGTTCTCGCAATCTTGCAGCAGCACATCGCCCTGGCTGACGTTACCCGATGCATCTTTGGGCAGCACTTGCCACAAGGCGTCCCAGGCGCCGACGTCCGACCAGCCGGCGCTCAACGGAAGCACGACCCCGATCGGCAACACGGGCGCATCAACGTCAGACCCGGCTGCGCCTGCCGCAATCCGTTCCATCACCGCGTAATCGATCGAGTCGCTTGGGCACTGGGCAAAAGCCTCCTTGCCGACGCGCACAAATTCGCCATCGGTTGAGCCCTGCCGCCACGCGTTTTCGCAGGCCGCCAGAATGTCGGGGCGGCAGGCCTTCATGGCGGACAGCCAGACCGAGGCGCGCAGCATGAACAGGCCACTGTTCCACAGGTAAGAACCCGCTGCCAGGTAGCCTTGCGCGGTGGCCAGGTCGGGCTTCTCCACAAAGCGGGCCATCAGGCGGGCGTTGGCCTCTATCGTGCCTGATGCCCCGGCTTTCCCGGTATAAGCGGCGCCGGACTGGATGTAGCCATAGCCGGTCTCCGGCGCATCGGGCGTGATGCCAAAGGTGACCACCGCGCCATCAAACGCGAGCCGTGCGCCCTGGCCGACCACGCTTTGAAACGCGGCGATGTCGGTGATGACGTGGTCTGCCGGCATCACCAGCAAGACCGGGTCTGCATCGTTTTTAATAGCAGCTAACGCAGACAGCGTAAGGGCTGGAGCCGTATTTCGTCCACAAGGCTCAAGCACGATGGTGCCTGGTTTGCCCAAGAGGCGCAGTTGCTCGGCGATGACAAAGCGGTATTCCTCGTTGCACACCACCATCGGTGGCGCCATATCAAAGCCGGCAATGCCGTCGACGCGGCGCACGGTGGCCTGCAAGAGCGAGTCAGTGCCCATCAGCGGCAGCAGTTGCTTGGGGTATTTCTCGCGCGACAGCGGCCACAGGCGCGTGCCCGAGCCACCGGAGAGAACAACGGGTTGGATCAATAGAGTAGGTGTCATGTCAAGGTCAAAAATGGGGTTGCAGGGCGGCGGCGATCAGGCTCGGGCATCGCCCCAGCGCAACTGTGAAGTGTCGTCGCCGCGGTACAAGGTTTCGCCGTGGCGATCAACGCAGTAGTCGGGCGAGACAATCATTTCGTTGAAGCGCATGTCGGCCGCGATGCGGGTGTACTCAAACAAGATGCTGCGCACCAACTTGGCGCCGGTGCGAATGTGGGAACCGTGCCCAATCCAGGCCGGCCCGGTGATGGTGACGCCGGGCTCGATGCGCACGCTGGAGCCGATATAGACCGGGCCTTCGATCGTGACCTCGTCCCAGGCAATATTGGTGTTGAGCCCGACCCAGATGCCGGGTTTGACTTCGCGCCCGGGCATCTTCATTTGCTCCACTTCACCGCGCAGCACGCGCTGCAACACCGACCAG
The DNA here is from genome assembly GCF_049302455.1 of Rhodoferax ferrireducens. Lineage (GTDB taxonomy): Bacteria > Pseudomonadota > Gammaproteobacteria > Burkholderiales > Burkholderiaceae_C > Rhodoferax > Rhodoferax ferrireducens_B. The sequence continues at coordinate 128,192 of NZ_JBAQMD010000015.1, forward strand.
TAATCACTGACCCGGCCAATGTCGATCCAGTTGAAGGGCCGGTTCTGGACATAAAACGGCAGCTTCTGCTCCACCAGTTGCGGAAACAGCTGCGAGCCGATGTCATAAATCGTGTTGGGAGGCACCAGTTTGAGCACCTCGGGTTCAAAAATATAGATGCCGGTGCTGGCCAGCGTGGATTTGGCCTCGGCCGGTGCGGGCTTTTCCTGAAAGGCTTCAATGCGCCCGTCCGGTCCTGCCACCACAATGCCGTAGGACTGCACCTCGGCCAGCGGCACATCGAGTGCGACGACGCTGGCGATGGCACCCTTGGCCTTGTGTTCAGCAATGGCCGCCGTGATGTCGAGGTCAATCAAGGCATCGGCGCACAGCACCAGCGTGGTCTGGTCAAAAAAGCCGCCGAAGTCCTGGATACGCCGCATACCGCCGGCCGAGCCCATGGGACGGGGCAGGATGTCGCCGTGGTCACGCACGCCCTCGTAGGCATAGCCAATCTCCACGCCCCAACGACTGCCATCACCAAAATATTCTTCAATTTTCTGGTGGTTCCAGGCGACGTTAACCATGATCTCGGTGATGCCGTGGCGGGCCAGATGCTCAATCAGGTACTCCATCACCGGTTTGCCGAGAATCGGCACCATGGGCTTGGGCAGGTCCAGGGTCAGGGGGCGCACGCGGGTGCCTTGGCCGGCGGCCAGAATCATGCCTTTGGTCATATTTTTCCTGTTCTTTCTCGGTTTCATATCTTTTTCCCTTGGTGATTGCAATTCAGGCCTGCGCATAGCCATTGGGGTTGCTGCTTTGCCAGCGCCAGGTGTCGGTACACATGGCATCGAGCCCGCGCTGCGCGCGCCAGCCCAGCAGCGACAGAGCCAGCCCCGGATCAGCGTAACAAGCCGCAATATCACCGGCGCGGCGCGGCGCAATTTTGTAGGGCACGGGCTTGCCGCTGGCCAACTCAAACGCACGCACCATGTCCAGCACGCTGAAGCCAACACCGGTGCCGAGGTTGATGGCCCGGCACTCGGTGTGCTGTTGCAGCCGTTCCAGCGCCTTGAGGTGGCCCAGCGCCAGATCGACCACATGGATGTAATCGCGCACGCCGGTGCCGTCCGCCGTAGCGTAGTCGTCGCCCCACACGTTCAGAAACTCGCGTCGCCCGACAGCGACCTGGGCCACAAACGGCAGCAGGTTGTTGGGCATGCCCTGAGGGTCTTCACCGATCAGGCCGCTGGTATGCGCACCGACCGGGTTGAAGTAGCGCAGCAGGCTCACGCGCCAGCTTGGGTCGCTGTGGTGCAGGTCGCGCAACATGTTTTCGATCACCAGCTTGGTCTGGCCATACGGGTTGGTGCATGAGAGCGGATGGTCTTCAGTCAAAGGCAGGCGCTGCGGGTCGCCATAAACCGTGGCCGACGAGCTGAACACCAGCGTCTTGACGCCGCACTCAAGCATCGCTTCCAGCAGGCGCAGCGTCCCGACCACGTTGTTGTCGTAATAGGTCAGCGGCTGCTGCACCGACTCGCCCACCGCCTTGAGACCGGCGAAATGGATCACGGCGCTCGCGCCGCTCTGCGCCAGGGCCGCGACCAGCGCGGCGCGGTCACGAATGTCGCCCTGCACCAGCTTGGGTTGGCGGCCGGTAATGCGCTGCACCCGCGCCAGCGCCTCGGGCTGGCTGTTGCAGAAGTTGTCAAACACGGTGACGTCATGGCCCGCATGGAGCAATTCGACGCAGGTGTGGGAGCCGATATAACCGGCACCGCCGGTGACAAAAATCATGGACATAGGGTGGGCTGCCGGCGTGAGGGCATCGCGGCGCTGGTTGAGGTCAGGGTTTCGGCCAGCATGCGCGTCACGCCTTGCTGCCAGGGGGGTAGGACCAGGCCGAAAGCGGCCTGCAGTTTGAGCGTGTCCAGGCGCGAATTCAGCGGTCGGCGCGCCGGGGTCGGGTAGCTGGCAGTCGCCGTGGGCAAGACTTGATCCGGCCCGGCCTTGAGTTGGCAGCCCAGCGCTTGCGCCTGACCCAGCACGTAGCGGGCGTAGCCGTGCCAACTGGTTTCGCCGCCAGCCACGCAGTGGTACAGGCCGGCCAGCTCGGGCTCGCGCATGGCCTTGACCAGTGCGTGCGCCGTCACGTCGGCCAGCAGTTCGGCCGAAGTCGGCGCGCCGATCTGGTCGTCAATCACGGTCAAGGATTCGCGCTCGCCGGCCAGGCGCAGCATGGTCTTGGCAAAGTTGCCGCCCCGGGCGGCGTAGACCCAACTGGTGCGGAAAATCAGATGCTTGGCACAGGCGCTGACAAGGTGTTCGCCTTCGAGCTTGGTCTGGCCATAAACACTCAAGGGGCCGGTGGCGTCGCCCTCGCGCCAGGCTTGCTGGCCGCTGCCGTCAAACACATAGTCGGTCGAATAATGCAGCAGCCAGGCGCCCAGTTTTTGCGCCTCGGTGGCCAGCACACCCGGGGCCAGTGCGTTCAGGGTGCGGGCCAGTTCGGGCTCGGCCTCGGCTTTGTCCACGGCGGTGTGCGCGGCGGCGTTCACGATCACGTCGGGTTGGACACGGCGGATCGTTTCGGCCAGCCCGGGCAGATCTCGGAGGTCGCCGCACAAGCCGTCCGGATTGTGGGATGCGTCAAAGTCCAGCGCCACCAGCTCGCCCAGCACCGACAGACTGCGCTGCAGCTCCCAGCCGACCTGGCCGCCACGGCCAAAAAGGAGAATTTTCATGACGTGAAACTTTGCATTGAAATCCTGAGCACTATAAATTTAGTAGCAACATAACGAGGTAGGACGGGGGCTAGAGGCCTAAAATGTATAAATCAATTGGCCATCAATGGCCATACTGTTTGGCCACCCAATCGCGGTAGCCGCCGCTTTGCACATTGGCCACCCAATCGGGGTGGTCCAGGTACCACTGCACGGTTTTGCGGATGCCGCTCTCGAAGGTCTCGGCCGGTTTCCAGCCCAGTTCCTGTTCGATCTTGCGTGCGTCAATGGCGTAGCGCCGATCGTGACCGGGGCGGTCGGTGACATAGGTAATTTGATCTTTATAAGGCTTGCCGTCGGCACGTGGCTTGAGCTCGTCGAGCAGGGCGCAGACGATGTGCACGATGTCCAGGTTGGGCTTTTCGTTCCAGCCGCCAACGTTGTAGACCTCGCCCACCCGGCCTGCTTCGAGCACGCGGCGGATCGCGCTGCAATGGTCCTTGACATACAGCCAGTCGCGAATCTGCTGGCCGTCGCCATACACCGGCAGCGGCTTGCCGGCCTGCGCGTTGATGATCATCAGCGGAATCAACTTCTCGGGGAAGTGAAACGGTCCGTAGTTGTTGGAGCAATTGGTGGTCAGCACCGGCAGGCCGTAGGTGTGGTGGTAGGCGCGCACCAGGTGGTCGCTGGCCGCTTTGGAGGCTGAATACGGGCTGTTGGGCTCGTAGCGGTGGGTTTCGGTAAAAGCGGGCTCGGTTTTGGACAGCGAGCCATAGACCTCATCGGTGGAGACGTGCAGCAGCCGGAAGGCGGCCTTGGGTGCAGCGTCCAGCGTGCTCCAAAAGGCCCGCACCGCCTCTAACAGGTTGAAGGTGCCCACGATGTTGGTCTGGATGAACTCACCTGGCCCGAGGATGGAACGATCCACATGCGACTCGGCGGCAAAGTTCACCACCGCACGCGGCTGGTACTGCGCCAGCAAACCCGCCACCAGCGTGGTATCGCCAATGTCGCCTTGCACAAACACATGGCGCGCGTCGCCCGCCAGTGAGGCCAGGTTTTGCAGATTGCCCGCGTAGGTGAGCTTGTCGAGGTTAATGACCTGCTCGTCGGATTTGTCCAACCAGTCGAGCACAAAGTTGCTGCCAATGAAACCGGCGCCGCCGGTGACAAGAATCGTCATGTTGTTTGTATCCCTGAAAACTTGAAAAACTACTTCAATTATCGCCAATGCGAGCCATGCTGACCGGCCGAGAGTGGTTACAGGATGTGCATCTGTTGGGCCGCTTCGGTCAGTTCGGCGCGGAAATCCGGATGGGCAATCGAGATCATTTCCTGCGCGCGCTGTTTGGCCGACTTTCCGCGCAGCTGGGCGACACCGAATTCGGTGACGACGTAGTTGATGTCGTTCTTGCTGGTGCTCATGTGGGTGCCGGGTGCCAGCGTTGGCACGATGCGCGTGATCCGGTCGTTCTGGGCCGTGGACGGCAGCACGATGAAGGCCTTGCCGCCGCGCGAGCGGTTGGCAGCGCGCACAAAATCGGCTTGGCCACCGGTGCCGGAATAGGGCACCGAACCCAGACTCTCCGAGCCGCACTGACCGAGCAGGTCGATTTGCAGCGTGGCATTGATGGCCATCAGCTTGTCATTTTTGGCTGCCAGATACGGATCATTGGTGAAGTCAACCGGGTGGATTTCCAGCGCCGGGTTGTGGTCCATGAACTGGTACAGTTTTTTGGATCCGAGCGAAAAAGTGGCGATCATTTTGCCCGGCAGATAGGTCTTTTTGCGGTTGGTGATGGCGCCGCTTTCAACCAGCGTCAGGATGCCGTCGCCAATCATTTCGGTGTGCACGCCCAGGTCATGCTTGTGGGTGAGTTGCATCACCACCGCGTCCGGAATGCCGCCGTAGCCGATCTGCAGCGTGGAGCCGTCGTCGATCATGTCGGCCACATACTTGCCGATGGCGACCTGCACCGGGCCAATCTTGGGCAAGCCCACTTCCATCACCGGCTCGCTGCTTTCCACCAGCGCCGTCACCTGCGAAATATGCACATGGCAATTGCCATAAGCGAACGGCACATTCGGGTTGACTTCCAGCACCACGGCGCGCGCCTTGGCCACCGCGGCCATGGTGTAGTCGGCGCCCAGACTGAGCGAAAAATAGCCGTGCTGGTCCATCGGCGACGCCAGGGAAAACACCACGTCGGCCGGAATCTGGCCGCGCTCGATCAGGCTCGGCATTTCCGAGAAATAACTGGGAATGAAATCGATCCAGCCGCTCTGGCCACCCGAGCGGGTAGACGCACCAAAGAAAAACGCCACGTGGCACACATGCTCCACCGTTTCCGGATCGATGTAGCCAAACTTGCGCACGGCCAGAATCTGCGCCACCTTCACACCCTGGAAGCGGCGCCGCTGCACGGAGAGCTCGGTCAGCAAGGTGGGCGGCTCGCCAACCCCGGTGGGGACGATGATGAAGTCACCGTTTTTGACCTGATCGATGGCATCTTGCGCGGTGCCACGTTTTTTTTTGTACTGGGCCTGAATTGACATGGTGCGTGATCTTCCCTGTGGGTTGGTATGGTGACGTGCATTTTGCAACCTGCAATGGTAGTCCAGGCCCGGTGAGCGGCCCGGGGCCCGCCTGCACATCGCAGCCGGCATCAGTGCCTGCAGACCTGAATCCACAAGCGCCCCTCAAACGTTTCCCCCGGCGCCAGCAGCACCGGCCTGGTCACGCAGACCGGCTCCACACACACAAAGCGCCGCCAGTCGCCAGCCGGCAAATCGGCCAGTGCCCTGGCGCCGGCTTCGCCGGGGTTCCAGATCATCCATTGGTCAAAGCCGCTGGCGCTCAGCCGCAGTGAATAGCCGCCTGTCTCCAGCGTCACCGGCGGGCAAGCCTCGTACAGCCGTTCAAAAGGCTGCTCAGTCCAACACAGGTCGCCGGGCGGCTGGCTTCGCAGATCAGTGTCATAGCGGTCTTGCACCCCCAGCCCGGCCAGGCCTGCGGCGCTGCTGGTCAGCACATCCTGCACCGCAAAATAAGGATGCAGACCACCGGTCCAGTTGAACGACTGGTCACCGGTGTTGCTGACCCGCAGTACCAACACCAGTTTATCAAGCTTGGACTTGACCAGCAAACTCAGCCTAGCGGCGTGCGGCCAGTTGGCGTCATCCTGCGGCGCCACATCCAGTTCATAGCGCAGCTGGTGCACCCCTTGAGCGGCTGTGTCCTGCAGCAAGCGCCAGTGCGCCGTGCGCACCAGACCATGCTTGGGTAAAACGCCCTGGTCGGCAAACTGCGGAAACAGCACCGGCACGCCACCGCGCGCTGGCGCGGCGGCTGAACCGGGGCGGGGTACGCTCACCGACAAAGGGCTCAGGTAAAAAACGGGCGCTGCGTTGTCAAGCCAGGCCTGCAGCACCTGTGCGCCCAAGTCCTGGTGCGCCAGCCGGGGCGCTGTTGCAAGCGCGTCAACCATTTTGCTGGCCCGCAGCCACTCGCCGTTTTCGTCGCCGATCAGCGGCCGATCCGCATCGCCGTCAGTCGACAGCAGGGCGTCAAATGTGTGTTCGCGCGCCCACTGCCGGGCCTGGGCCACATCTTGCGGGCGCACCGCTTCGGTGTCGATGGGGACAAACGTATCGGTACGACCCAAGGCCAGCACCTGGGCACCGAGCCCTTCCAAAATGCGGCGCAACACATCACGTCCCACGCTGGAATGCTCGTACACCGCCACCCGCAGGCCGGCCAGCGCACCGGGCTCAAAAAAATCGAGATAACGCCGCAGATAGGCCTCACTGGCCAGCGGGTCGGCCAGGGGCAGTGCCACCGGCGTCACGGCATCGGGCAGGCTCACCAGCGCATTGAGCATGGCCTGTTCGTCGGCCTTGGAAATCTCACCTTCGGCACGGTAGAACTTGATGCCGTTGCGGTCAAACGGAATGTGGCTGCCCGTCACCACCATGGCCGGCGCCCCCAGCTGCGCGGCGTAAAAGGCCAGGGCCGGGGTGGGGAGGGCACCGGCGTAGACCAGTTCACGGCCAGAGTCCTGAATGGCCGCCGCGCAGGCCGCGGCAATGCGCGGGCTGCTCGGGCGCAGGTCATGACCCACAAGCACCTTGTCTGCCGCACCGGCCACGCTTTGCAAAAAGACCGTGGCATAGGTGTAGCAAAGGGCGTCCGACATGTCGGCCACCAGGCCGCGGGCGCCGCTGGTGCCAAAAAGAACCCCGCAGCGGGTCATGACTTCTTCAAAACGACTCATCTTCATTGACATTTCCTCCTATGAATCTGCACCGGCACCGTCAAGGCCATGCCGGGCGGATGCTCAAATTGGCAGTGGCTCAAAAACCAGGGCGAACATCGGCACGAGCAGCTTGTTGCCGAACTCGCTCAGGTGGTTGTCGTCGTAGTACAGGGGTCGCCCATCTTTGGTGCCATGACAGCGACCGTCCCAACACAGGTAGGGCAGGGGGTCGAGGATTTTCACCCCGCATTGGTCGCGCGCGACGTCCTGTGCGGCCCAGACGAAATCGTGGCGCTGGTGGTAGGCCGCCAGAGAGATGGACACTTCTTCACGTTGACCCCGAACCACCATGGCGCGCGCGGTGTGCGGCACATTGACACCCATTTCAGGAAACGGCCGCACCAGATAAACAGGACGCGCTTTGGCCAGCTGGCAAGCGGTGTCGGTCAGGCGCTGGGCGAACTCCGCCAGAAAAGCCGGGCTGGCGACATCGGATGGCTGCGTGAAATACACCAGCGGCGTGTTGAGATCCTTGGCTCCAGCTTCGTTATGCCCCATGGCGTAAAGACTGGTCCGGTTGACGATCACCAAGGGAACGTCTTTGGGCACATCGACCAATTTATCCTTGGCCCAGTCGAGAAAACGGCCACATTGGGACTCGGCGGCGAGTGTCCGGTGCGGGGCGGGCAACACGCCGAACAGAGTCGGACAACCGGTGTAAGACCATTCCATCACACCATCACCTTGCTGCGGCGCGGCCGCGGCCAGGGCGGACACGACCGCATCAGCATGGCTGTCACCCAGCAAAATAGCGCGCAGCCGGTCGCCACCAAACATGCACGATGGCGACGCAACGCCGCTGGCGGGATGGCAGTTCTTGTGGCGCGGGTTTCGGTTCAGCGCCTCCTGGCTGACGAGTTCGACCTTGGGTGAGAACCGTCCGGGTAGGCCTTGTTTCCATTGCGCCAGCGCGCCCGGCGCCGCGACCACAACGGCGCCGCAAACCAAAGCGGCGGCGCCCCAGCCGCCGCGCAGCTTGACCAGCTGCTGGCGCGCCGGTGTCTCGACCCAGTGGTAAGACAGGTGGCCCAGCAGCAGCGTCAGCAGCAGTCCGCCCGCCATCGCCAGCGGCTCGTCCTGCCACTGTGCATAGACCGTCGCCACCACGATCGGCCAGTGCCACAAATACAGCGAATACGAGCGCGTGCCCAACCATTGGGCCACGCGGTGGCCGGTCCAAAAAGTGTTGGAGCGCGCGGCCAGCAGCACCAGCACCGCGCCCAGCACGGGCACCAGCGCACGCCAGCCCGGCCATTCGGACGAGGCGTCGAAGCCGACGATGGCCCCCATCACCAGGCCAAACCCGGCCAACTCCAATGCCATGCGCTGGCGGGCCGTCAACACCAAGCGGTGTGCCAGCAGGTAAACCAGACCCCCGGCCAGCATTTCCCAGGCGCGGGTGGGCAGCAGGTAAAAGGCTGAGGTGGGCATGCGCGGCGTCAATACGATTGACCAGGCGAGCGACCCGAGCAGCCCGGCAACCATGACAGCCGTGAGGGCCTGGCGGCTGGGGCGCAACTTCCACACGCCCAGCAGAACCAGGGGCAGCAGCATGTAAAACTGCCATTCCACCGCCAGGGACCAGGTATGCAGCAGCCATTTTTCGTGCGACGCGGCGTCGAAGTAACCGGCCTCGCGCTGGAACGTGATGTTGGAGAGAAAAGTGAGAGCGGCCAGCGCATGTTTGCCCAGCATCTTGTAGTCCAGCGGCAGCAGCAGCCACCAGCCGAGCGTCAACAGCACAAGGCACAGCACCAGCAGCGCCGGCAGAATGCGGCGCGCCCGGGCCATGTAGAACGACCAGACGGAAAAGCCGCCTTCGCGCGCCAGGCCGCCCACCACGATGCCGGTCATCAGAAAGCCGGAGATCACGAAAAACACGTCCACCCCGACAAAACCACCACCAATGCCCGGGACACCAAAGTGGTAGAGGATGACGGCGACAACGGCCCAGGCGCGCAGGCCGTTGATGTCGTTGCGGAACCCGGAGGGCGTCTTGGCGTGTTGGCTCATGTGAATGTCAGCGCCCGATCGCCAGGTACTCGAAGCCCAGGCCACGCACCAGCTTTGGGTCGTACATATTGCGGCCATCGAAAATCACCGGCGTCTTGAGCTTGGCCTTGAGGGTGTCGAAGTCGGGGCTGCGAAACTCTTTCCACTCGGTCACGATCACCAGCGCATCGGCGTTTTTCAGCGCGGCGGTCTGGTTCGGCGCGTAACTCAGGCCTTTCAGGTCCGCAAAGCAGTGTTGGGCCTCGGGCATGGCCTCGGGGTCGAAAGCGGTGACCGTGGCGCCGGCGGCCAGCAGGTCCTTGATGACCTCGCGGCTGGTGGCCTCGCGCATGTCGTCGGTGTTGGCCTTGAAGGCCAGGCCCCACAGCGCAAAGTGCTTGCCGGCCAGGTCGTTCCCAAAGCGCGCCTTGATCTTGGTGCCCAGCACATGCTTTTGCGCGTCATTGGCGGATTCCACGGCGGTGAGCACCTGCAGCTCCATGCCGGCGTCCACCGCGGCGGTCTTGATCAGCGCCTTCACGTCCTTGGGGAAACACGAGCCGCCATAACCGGCACCCGAATACAAAAAGTCGTAGCCGATGCGCGGGTCGCTGCCAATGCCCTTGCGCACGCTCTCGATGTCGGCGCCCAGTTTCTCGGCCAGGTTGGCCAGCTCGTTCATGAAGCTGATGCGTGTGGCCAGCATGGCGTTGGCGGCGTATTTGGTCAGCTCGGCGCTGCGGATGTCCATCACGATCAGGCGGTCGTGCTTGCGCTGGAACGGCGCGTACAGCGCCCGCATGTACAGCACGGCCTGCTCGTCGTCACAGCCCACAATGATGCGGTCGGGTCGCATGAAGTCCTCCACCGCCGCGCCTTCTTTCAGGAACTCGGGGTTGGAGACCACGCTGAACGGCGTGTCCACGCCGCGCTTTTTGAGCTCCTCGGCCACGGCCGCCTTGACAATGTCGGCCGTGCCCACCGGCACCGTGCTCTTGTCCACGATCACCTTGTAGTCGGTCATGTACTTGCCGATGTTGCGCGCGGCTGCGGTGACGTATTTCATGTCGGCCGAGCCGTCCTCACCGGGCGGCGTGCCCACGGCAATGAACATGATGGTGCCAAAGTGCGCGGCGCGCTCCAGGTCGGTGCTGAAGTGCAGGCGTCCGGCCGCCACGTTGCGGCGCACCATCTCTTGCAGGCCGGGCTCAAAGATCGGAATGCCGCCTTCTTCCAGCGTCTTGATCTTGGCCGGGTCCACGTCCAGACACAAGACATCGTTGCCGACCTCGGCCAGGCAGGTGCCCGACACCAGGCCCACGTAACCGGTTCCAATGACAGTAATTTTCATGAAGATGTACTCCTTTAAGACAGAAATTTATAACAAATAGGCCTCTAGCCCCCGTCAATCAAGCGTATGCAGCTACTTTTTTAATAGCAATTTCTGCGCGTGACGGGATCGGCCGGCGGGCTCAGGCGAGATCGATGCAGTCTTTCAGGCGGTCCGTGAACGCGGGCTGCGCGTATTCGCTGATACCGTCGCCTGACTTGAGCTGGCTTCTTGAACTCAGAATCGTGGCAATGTCATTCGCTTCATCCGCCACAAAAATGCCCGACTTCTGGCCCAGCCATTTGGCGGTGGCGAGTTGGTGCTCATTGCGGTGTTCCCCCAGCGAGGCTTTGCGCGGCAGGACCAGAATCGGCTTCTGGTACTTGAGCGCGGTCAGGATTGAACCCATGCCGGCGTGCGAGATGATCAGGTCGGCCGTGCGGATCAGCTCATTGGCTTTGTCGGGTGGCACAAAATCGGCAAACGTGCAGTTTTTGGGTTTGTATTGGCCCGGACCGATTTGCGCAAAAACGGTTTCGCCGGGCTTGTTGCCGGCCCAGACATCAACCGCTTCAATCAGCCGGTCAAACGCGAGTTGCGTGCCTACGGTGACGAAAATCATAAAACCGCCCCCCAAAATTGCGGGCCTTGCGGTTTGGCCAGATGTTCCCACTGCGTCAGCCAGACGTGGGCAACCCGACCCGCTTGCTTGCCCGAGTTGGAGAGCTCCTCAGAGTTGGCGATGCTGTCGACCCAGATCGTCCTGGCGCCGAAAAGGCGCGACAGGACAACCGCGGCAAAACCGGGCGCCGCGCCGGTGGTGATCACGATGTCGGGCCGGATGCGCAGCAGGTGCATGAACACCTCAAAAAACATGCGCAGCAAGCCCAGTTTGTCCCAGATGTTGGCATCCCTGACGGTGACCAGCGGCGCATCCACGTCCTTGGCGTAAGCCGCGTTGGTGGTCATGAAGGTGACGTCATGGTGCAAATAGGCGGGGCGCAAGCGCAGCAGCTGCACCCAGTGCCCGCCACCCGAGGCCACTGCCAGAACTTTTTTTGGTTTCAATGTAGTCATTCGTGCTTGTTGTTAATGGAAATCAATAGATGGGTGAAAGTGAGCTCGATAGCCAACCGCCATTGCCGGGCTCCAGCTCGATGTAGAGCGCTGTTCTTTGGCGGGCCGGGGCCAGCGCTGGCGATTCGCCGCGCCATATCCTGAAAGGACGGGAGCCCGAAACAGCGAACATGAATTGCTGCTGCCCACACTGCAGGGTCAGGGTCTTGAGCTCGGAATCCGTGTGGATCAAGGACCAGTTGGATATGTGCCTTGACAGCGCGAGGGGCGCGACGGCCTCGGCTGGTACGGCCAGTGCCGGCGCCGCCAGGGTGCAGTCGCTGTGGTAGAGAACACCCGTAGTTTTGGGGACGGCGGTCTTGAAGGTCACCGCATCGGTGAAGCGTCGATTACCGTCAACCGAGAGCGCGCGCGTAACGGTGACGTCCTTGCTATAGCCCTCAAACTCGGCAGACACCCCGTTGTCATCCGTTCGCGTTCGACTCACCGGTTTGAACCAGTTGCTGCCGCCCTGGCCGTCCACCAGGGGAACGCTGTGCGCCGCCGCCAACTTGTAGAAGGTGCGGTGCAGCTCCGAGCCATACGCGGGCGAAACCGAGTTTCGAAGTACCCAGGTGTCGCCGAATTTCAGCTCGACCGACAAAGCGTCCTGGTGGGCGTGAAAGCGCGCGCCTTGCCCGGCCCGCAGCAAAGCGACCCAGCCGTCGTCCTTGAGATAAAGCGACTTCAGTCCGGCGACCCAGGTGTAGGAATCGGTCGCCGCATCGAACACCGGGTATTTCAGCGGGGCGGGCAACTCGGTGACGGGATCGAGCAATTCGTTCCAGCCCGGCGATTTTTGGGATTCGGCGATGCCCACATCGGTCGGCACAACACGCCGGGCGCGCTTCGCCAACGCCAGATCCGGAATCTGGACCTGCCGGTTCATGTCGTTGATGATGGGGCCATCGCCGCCACCGAAGGCAACTTGGGACGGCGCCACCATCAGGCTTTGCAGATAGGTGCCAACTTCCTCGAAGCGCTTGGCCTCGCCTCTGAGCGATGCTGAAATCAGCAGATCAGTCAGGGCGCTCGCCACATACGACTGGTATTGCGGCGACAGCTCAAACCAGAAGCCATCCTGGCTGACCCCGGTCTTCAAGAGAGTGGACAGTCCGAACGTGCCTGCTGCCGCGGTATCCAGCATGGCCGCATCGCCACATTCCATGGCCATGATGGAGGCGCCCACGCCATACCAGACGGCCACGTTATGCACTTCACGTTGCTGACCCAGCATGGCCCGGCCCATGGGAAGAAGCAGATTCCCGCACCAGCCATCAACCCGGCCCGCCGGGACGCGGCCTCGCAACAGCCGTGCGGTGTCCGCCAGCGACGCGGCCACGGTGCTTTCATCCAGGACCTGCAGGAACAGTTTGCCCGACGACGTCGACCCATCGGTGCGGGGCGTCATATAGATCGACTGGTACAAATCGAGCTGCGTAGCGGCCCAATCGGCAAATTCCACCTTGCCGCTGAGGCGGTACAAGCGCGCCGCAGTGAGCATCATGGCGATGTTGTGCTGGCGCTGCATAAAAATGCAGGCCTTGAAGGTTCGGCTGGTCTCGGTTCCGAATTGCTGACAGTCCATGCCCGGGGTCCACGCCAAAAAGGCACCGGTCCGTGGGTCCACCAGGTCGTGCGCCCAACCTGCAATCCAGCGCGGGTTGTCGCGGGGGACGGCCATCCAGCTGCGCAAAGCGTTGGCTTCCTGCTGGACCCAGGCATCCCAGGGGGGCTGGGTGGCCAACTGAGTGGCCGCCTCAAAATGCTCAAGCGCAACCCGGCCTGCTTTTTCCTCCAGCTCCGACGCGGACCCCGGGGCCGAAAATGAAAATGCCAGACCACAAACGATCAGGATGTATTGCCAGCGAGTAAAAAGTTTCATTGAGAAGTCGGTCCCGGTGTTGAAAGGTGTTGCCTAAACCGCTGCAAAACAAACTGCAGCGGTGTCATAGGCATGACGGTGTGTTCTTGATGCCATTTGAATAGTTGGCCGGGTGTTTTATATAAGGGATAAGGGATGTGACTTATCACCAGCGCCGGCAGAAAAATGCGAACCTCTGTTGGCCTCGCAATATAAAATTTTCCATGGAAACCTGCATAAACAAATTCACGTACCGGCTATTGCGGCTTTGAATCCAGGTTACTGCAGGCAGTCTCAATATTTAAGCACATGATTCACCCTGTATATAAAAAAGTGTGTAACAAAAACCCCATCAATTACTGCAAGATGAGGCCCGCCGCCTCAGGTAAAAAGTGAGTACGCGCCTTGTTGCGCTCGTCCATGTCAATGGCGCCAAAACTATTAATGGCCGTGAGTACAAGGTTGGCAAAATCCTGCGGATCTTCAGCCTGGAAAAAACATTTCTTTACCTGATCGGGTAATCCACCCAGACCGATTGGCGTGGCAACCAGTTGGCAGGGTGTAAACAGCATCTCAACAGACTTCACATTCACACCGCTGCCGCCAAATACCGGATTAACCAAGACCCTGGCATTGCGCAGGACCGGAACAATATCGGGCGGGTTGGCTAAAACGTCAACGCCGGCCAATTTGGCCAGATCCAGTAATTCCTGAACCGGTTTGCTGCCGGCAATAAAAATTCTTGCCCTTGGGGATTTGGATCGTATGGCGGGAACGACTTCCTTTAAAAACCAGACCAGACCATTGACGTTATTGGGCATGAATAGATTGCCCAGATAACCAACATCATATTCAGGAGAATAATTATTGCCCGCGGAAAGCCGCAAGGCCAATTTAATATCGACAACAGGTGGCAGCCAGTGGCCGTGTTGAAATCCCTTCTGCTGCCAAAAAACAAGATCCTCGAAGGAAATGTCATAAAACCTGCTGGCCAAACCAATCGCCTTAAATTCCAACGACTCCATGCCGCGGGAATTGAAAAACCATTTGATCCTGTCGCGCGGCTTCCTGGCCAGCAGGAACTGTTTCTTCAAATAGAGATGCTCGATGTTATGGCTGCGATAATAAAGCCTGATACCCAGGGACTTCACCAGTTTCTCAGCCAGCAGATAGCCGTAAACGGAATCGAGAAAAATAATATCGGGCGCAAAATCCTTGACTTTGAGCAGCACCGACTGGAAGCGTACGTCGGTCAGGGAACGATTACTGACCGAGCGCGGCAGAAATAAGGAGCCGCGCAGCTGCCGAAGTTTATGGAGGAATCCATCGTGAAATGGGAGAAGAATAAGTTCGTCAACCACGGCGCGCACGGCATCGATGGACGCCGCGTCGTCAGTCACTTGAGGATCGGCCCAGGCCACAAGACAAACTCTGGCCCCCAGCTCCTTCAGTGCACAAATACGTCGCCACACATCCACCTTGCCACCGTGGGTCGGTGGATAGGGGAATTCATTGGCGATGATGACAATGCTATTCAAGGGAAGCCCCGGTTGCGGCCAGCGTGTTAAGTGCTGACAGCTGTTTGACGCCGGCCCAGGATTCATTGACCGCGCTTGTCAACTGAGTCAGGTTGTTAACCAGGAATGAAAGAGCCAGAAATATATCGTCCTCCAGGCTCATTGATTTGGGGTCAAGCATCAATTCGCCGGGCAATTTGAAATAACTGAACAAACCTTCGAATTTCCCCTGGTAAGTCAACACGCCAACCGGTTTCTTCATGCCCAGTGTGGCGATGCAAAGATGCATTCGTGCCGAAAAAACGGCATCCATATTCCCGGCTATGAATTTCAGCTCAGTTGCACTATAGGGATGGCGGTCCAGATAAACTCTATCGCCGGCGTCGTTCTTCAGATTGGTGTAGATGCTCTCCAGCAGTCCCAGGTCGGCCTCATTTGAACCCCTGAAATCATGGGAAATCAGCAGCACTGAAATGGGAAGTTCGCCCACAGCGTGAAGCAAGGCTCGGGAGCAGTCCTGGACAAACTTTTCTTTGACAGCCGGATCAGACATGTCAAACAGCATGGGATGGACATTGAATCCAACAATTTTCGAGTTACCCGTTCGCCTCGCATCAATCCAGTGCAGCAAATTATCCATTTGAGGAATGGCTTTTGATTCATTCAGCTGAAATGCGGCATCGGCGGCACATCGTGCCTGTCGGCCAGTCGCCTTTTCAAAACGGGCATGCGAAACCGGGTCACGCAATAATATGTTCACTCTGGAAGATATCTTCTTGATGATATTGATGATTTTCGGGTCGGGCTTCGAATTGAATGAAAAACCCAATATGGTCGAGTTTTTCCCGAGTCTGGCCACTGAATCCGCAACGACCCATAGTCTGGATGAGTTCAGGAGAGAGTAATGACCATCCATGGTGTCGGCGCCGACAATCATGACCGAATCAAAATCAGAACAGACCTCCAGTATTTTTTTCAGTGACCATGTCGGGTTGGCCCATTTTGGAATGACGCCAATGTCGTATTCCAGTAAAACAGGATGCTCGAAGTCTGCATAAGTCAGCAGGCTGATGACGGCATCAGAGTTCTTTGCCCGGATGGATTGAATCATGGCAATCATCATGGCTTCGTCGCCCCGGGAGCCAATGACTGTTTTTTGATCACAAGGGATGATCAGGAATCTCTTCATGGAACTCGACGGGAGGCTGGGTTTGACTCCAATCCCATTAACCACCTTTTTCCATTCTCTCATCAGCAATGGAAGGCGAATATATTCTCGCAGTCTGGATTTCAAGGGAAGTTTTTGCATATCAAGCGACCTTAAACTTATTTTTGAATAGCGACAATAAATAGCGAAAGTCTTTATTGAACAGGATAAAGAGGGTGGCGAAGTAGATGACACAAGACGCCGCCACGGTGAGCGCCAGAGTCGCGGCTTTGGGAAGGGTCTCAAAGTGACTGACGATAAAATAGCATCCCAGCCACATGAGTGCGGATGCCACCATGAATGGAAATATCGTCTTCGCTACCAGCAGCGGCTTCAGTTTCAGCCTGGACAATCCAAAATAGAAACTGATGGGGCTTGCCAATAATTGACCGATGACGAAGGCAACGATCAGAATGTTCAATCCGGAGGCGGAAAAAATGAACAGGGAAATAAAGGCGAACAATATTTTGAAAAAGACGGTTATCAACGTGAGATTGCTTTTGCCCAGTGCATTCAGGCAAGACCCGTTGTAAAACTGAAGAACTTGAACCGCTCCCAGCAAGGAGAGGGCACTGAAGACATGGGAGCTCTCTGACCATTTGCTGCCGAACAGTATTGGAATAATGAGGCTTGCCGTTGCGGAGAGAAAAATAAAGACAGGAAAGGCGATGGCACTCGAAATCTTCAATGCGTTGAGGTAGGCCTCACCCAATTTGTCGATCTGTGATGAAAGCCTTGAAAATCCGGATAGGGCAACGTCCAGGACGACAGAGCTCAACATCTGCATTAATATCAGATACAGTCGCGCGCCAACCGAATAGAAGCCCAGACTTACCGCGCCCAAGGCGTAACCAATAAAAACATCGATTGATTTTTGAGAAACAAAGTCCAGCAACTTGGTCAGAAATACATTGATGCTGAAGCCAAGTAATTTGAACGCCGGTTTTATATTGAGGCTGAAGGTAGGGCGCCAGACAGGGTAGCGCCAGACAAAGGCCGCGTTAATTGTGCACAATATCAAAAATTGAATGACCAGGCTATAGGTTCCAAACCCATAAAATGCAAAAGCAACTCCGAAGACACCGCTTATCAGCGAGGCTACCAGGCTGCGAACGGCGAGCATTTTGTATTTGAACTCGCGCCGATAAAGTGCTTGCTGGCATAGCGCGGTTGAATTTATCAGTATCGAAAGCGAGCCAATCCGGATTATTGGTGCCAAATCCGGCATTTTCATCTGCTGCGCCAGAACGGGCGCGGAAAAATAGACAACAAGAAAGACAACAAACGAAAAGCCGATGTTGAGCCAGAACACTGCATTGATCAATTCATTGTTCAGTTCATTGGTTTGAATTAGGGCGTCACTCAGGCCCTGATCCACAAAGAGTTCAAAAAACAGGAATATGACGGTTGCTGCAGCAAACAGACCGAATTCATACGGTGTCAGCAGGCGGGAAAGTACCAGGAAGACAGCCAATGAGGACAGCCGGCTGCCCCAGCTCCGCACGGCTGACCACAGCAGTCCTGACGATACCTTTGAGCTCAAATTATTTGGCATTTTGAGTACTCGGCGAGCCGGTGGCATTCGGTTGCAGCAGCGATGCCATTTGACAATTGAAATTGGCGCGGGAAAAGTAAGTCACATAGTCTGGAAGCAGTGCGCGTGCCCCTTGCAGCACTTCGTCGTTTTGAAGCCATTCAATCACCGCGGTCGCATAAGTCCCGGCGTCGCTGCCGATACGAATCGCGGAGGGCGAGACGCGGGGAAACCCAGTGGCCCCGACCTCGGTGGTGATGCAAGGCAGACTGTGCGCGAAATAGTCCAGCATTTTTATTTTCAGCCCGCTGCCGGCCAGGACCGGGTTAATGGCAAAGCGGGTGTTGCGCGCAATGGCCGCAATGCTGTCAACACGCCCATGAAGCACAACGTTCGGGTGAGCTTGCAGGCCGTCGCAGATCGACCCCGCCACATCCAGTACCGCATCGGGAACGATGGTCAGGACCTGGGGCCAGACTTCCTCCAGAAACCACTGCAGACCCTGCACATTGTGGTGTGCTCGACTGCCAAGGTAGAGCACACGCATGCCAGGACTCTCCGAGCGTGCGCCGGTTACAACGACGTCCAGCGGCGACATCAGCGTTGAAATGGCCGCAGCCGGCGCCAGCGACCGCAGCAGTGCGGCGTCCTCGTCGCTGATGGCAATGACGCGGTCAAATTGACTCAATACTGCAGCTTCATCTTGCGCGCTCACCCACGGTCTGACCGGAATGTCCTGGGCGGCGATGGACTGGCAACGCTGGTGAAAAACATCGTGGGCAATCAAGGCCAGCATGGGCGATGAGCGCAGGAATGGAATGAAGCCAGCCCGGAATAGGGTGTCCACGAAAACCCAGTCGGGTGCCAACGAATCCACCAGGCTGGCGATAGACAGGGACTCCGCTAGATCAAGTCGGCGGCCGATGACCGCCGCTTTCGCCGCCGCCTGGCGCTTGCGCGATGGCCAGAGTGACGCCATGCTTTGCAGCCAGGTACGCAGTGCGGTGGGCAGACTTGCATGAACGGCGCGCACCATGGCGGCGCGTGTTGAAGGAATCCGCAAGCCTCCCAGCGCAAATGCGTGCAGGTAGTGAAAGACGGGCTGGTTCGAGCCCAATTGATGGGCCGGCTTGAAAATCAGGCCGGGCAGGCGTGGTCCGGTGATACAGAGATGAACTTGTATCCCGGCCGCCAGAAAATAGTCCAGAAACGCGCGGTTGTAGGTTGAATAACCGTTGTGGCCCTGGCACGGTAGCTCTTCAACGACCAGGAGAATCTTCTTGGCACTTGCTTTGTGATTATTCATTTGATTGGAAATAGTCACTGTCAATTTTGGAGAGTCTGAACTGGAGCAGATTCGTTGACTGGATGGGTAAATAGTTGTCGTCAGACAGCATGAAAATCTCGCATGAACCATCGGGCGAATCGATGACGGAAACACCTTCCATGTTGTCAACGTGACTGGTCCATGAATCGGTCGCCAAAAGAGTCAGGCCTTTCAGGCTGCTTCCCGCCTTGATGCTGCTTGATGGAATCAATTTCAAACGCATTTCAAAAAAGCCAAGCCAATTCAGTTTTCGCTCCAGGACAAAAAGCCCGCAGCTCTTTGAAAATGTGGCATCGGAGACGTCGAATCCTGGTGTGGGTTCATACCGCAGCGCCTGCAGATCAGCGCTGTCCGGTGTGGCTGGAAGCAGCCAGGCGGGGATGAAACCAGTGCCTGACTCCGGATTGCGTTCAGCAATCGCCAGCAACTGTGGCGCAAGACCGTCCCGCTCCATATAAGCCAGCGCCTCTATGCCGCGGCCTGTGGGTAATTTCTTCAAGGCCGCGCGCCGCTTGAACGGTTGAGCAGGCGCCGCGAGCGAGCCCGGCACATGGGGGGCAAAGAAAACCGTTGAGCCATAGCTTTCGTCAGCCAGGTAAGCGCCGTTTTGTCCGAACGCCATCGCCTCGATGTCACCATGCCCGCTGGATTGCAAGGAGCGTCCCCCAGCGGCTTGCACCGGTGCCATCACGGCCTGTTCCAGCGCCACCAGTTGGCCATCCCGCCAAACGGGCGTGGCACGCAGCCAATGTCCGGTGTCGGTGATGGCCAGCAGAGCGGCACGGTCTTTGGACAGGTGCAGCGCAGACAGTCCGCCGAAAGCCTCAAACCCGGTTTTCAGTGTGATTCCATGCTCGAAACGAAGTTGCGGCGCAAGTTCAGCATGTTTGAAGAAGGCGAACCGGTCAAGTGTGTCGATGGGGATTGATTCGATAGTCAGGCTGACTCCGCTCGTCAAATCCGTGTGCGGCTTGCCTGCGAATATGAAAATCCAGAAGGCAAAGGCTGCCGCCACCAGACCCGCGAGCACAAGCGTACGGCGCAGCATCAAGGTGCCGTGATCTCTTCAACCAGCGGTGTCCGGTGGGCGAAACCTTTCAAGGCACACCGAATACTGGCCATCAACTGGGGCGGCTTTAACTCGCCCTTGGCAAACAGAAAAATGCCAACCAGCATCTTCCTGACAAAGGGCCACCACAGCCGAGTGTCGCCCCGGGCCGCTCGCGCCAAGGCAAACAGGCTACCGCCAAAATAGGTGGAACGAATCCAGACCTGCCGGTCCCGGTGCCCGACCAGTGGCAGGCGGCTGATGAGTGTTTTCCCCGTGTTGAGGGTGAACGCGCGCAACGCAAAATCGAGATCCTCACCCCCGTTGATTGGGGCGCCCACACCCAGGCGTTCGTCGAAAAAACCAACTGACCTGGCGATGTCGGCCCGCAGGAACAGCGTGTTGGACGACACGGTCCGCACAAATTCGGCGCTGCTGGTGAGGACTTCAAACGCACCCGAGTTGGGCGTGGCGGCAACGGCTGTCGGTGCTGATGCGTATTGGCAGGTGGCCATGCCCACATGAGGCGCGCTCAAGAAAAGCGTGGTTATGCGTCGAATAAAGCCTGGCGGGTACCAGGCATCGTCGTCCGGGAATGCAAGCCAACGTGCGCTGCTCAACACGCCATCCAGCTCGACCTGATGCAGCATGAGGTTGCGCGCGCGCGAGAGGGAAACACGGCCCGGCAGACTCAGGAAACGAAGGTCGTGCTGAACCCAGTCGGTCGGCAGCGCGGCCGCCTGCGGATCTGCGCGTTGCAGCAAGACGTAGTGAACGACACGGACACCATCTACCTGCACTTGCTGGCTGATGCTGTCGAGCAAGCGCAGCAATTCATCGGTACGGCCGCCCTGCATATCACAGGTTGTCAGCAGCAGGGCGTCAAGCGTTGGGGGTGTAAGGGCGGTGCTTTGCATTTGAATCACTCCAGGTTGTTTTCGCGCGACTGTCGGGTTTGGGTCTCGTCGGCGTCGCTCAGGCGGCCATAGCGGCCGGTTGCAATGCCCTCGCGCACGACCTTGGCGGGGTTGCCCGCCACGATGCAATGGGCTGGCACATCCCGCACCACGACAGAGCCGGCGCCAATGATGGAGCCGTCGCCGACCAGCACCCCGGGCAGGACGATGCTGCGTGCACCGACAAAGCAGTTCTTGCCAATTCGCGTGTGCACGCGCAGGCCCCGCGTCAGGTCATGCGTCAGGATGGCGGCGTCAAACGCCACGTAGCTGTATTCCCCGACGTGCACGCCGCGTGGGTTGGTCTTGTCGAACTTCGCCGACAAGGAGAAATTGCAGGTGGGGTGCAAATCCATCTTGAACAAGCGAACATAGATCAGCCGAACGACCGTGATGATCATTGTTCGCAACGATGAAAGATGTGCGAGACGTAGTGCCATATCAGCTGAGGTACTTTCCAATGGTTTTGTTCAGAGCGGGGACCAGGTCAACCGTTTTTTTCAGAAGAATCGGGCCGAATAGTCCCGCGACAAAGGTCATGATCAACAGGAGTCCGAAGAATTGATAGGAGGATGGAACAAGCATGGGGTAGGCCACTTTTGCCATGCCAATGAAGATCACATTGAACAGATAAATCGTCATTGAGAGGCGACCAAAATACGCCAGGATGGTGCTCGCGCGCTCAGGCAGCACGTCGACAAAAGCGGGCACTGCCAAGCAGGAGACGAGTCCGCATACCAACAGGCCGTAGTCACGATTCCAGGGGGCTAGCAACAAGAGCATGAACCCGGCCATCGCTGCGAATCTCAACCGCGATGCCGAAAAGCGTTGCAGGAACTCCCGGTCTGCGGCGATGCATCCGGCAACAAAGAATACGTAATACTGAACAATGCGGTTGGCGTACAGGATGTCGTCCAGGCGAATGAAGTAGATGGCCAATGCAAACAGTCCCAACCAGGCCCAACTTCTTCGGAACAGAACAAAGAGTGCAGGAGTCACCAGGCAATACACAAGCAGTACAAATAGATACCAAATCGTCAGGACCGGACTGGACTCCGTGTTGATGAAAATCGACGCCAGGCCCGCAACCAGGCTCGATGGCGCCTCGTCTATCGGGAACCACATGGCGGAGAACCATTTGCCAACGATGGTGATGACACCGAGAAAGAGAAAAGGCACCAACAAGCGGTTGGCGCGTCGACCGGCGAAACCGGAAAAATCGGTCAACGCGCGTGTGTGGTGATTGGCATGGCGAAAGACATAACCGCTCATGAACATCAATAGCGGCATGTGGAAAAGGTAAACCTTGAACTTGAAAATGGTGTACCAGTCCGGCACACCGGGGGTGCCAAACTTGACCAGGTGCGCCGCGACCACAAGAATGATGCCTAAGCCCTTCACCGCCTCGATCAGCGCAATCCTTGCATGGGGCTGTAACTGCAATGGTGTGCTCATGGCTTGGCGGTCGACTGCCCGTGTGATGGCATGGGGGCCGGGGGAGCCCAGGAGATCACAAGCGCAATCAATAAGCTGTAACTGAGAAAGAAGACGTTGTCGGTCGACGCGTAGACAAATACAAGTAATACAAGCGCCAGCGTCTGGAAAGTGATTTTTGAGAAGGAGCTTGCGGACGATTGCACGAAGAGCAGAAAAAGACCGGCAAGAAAAACAGGGGCACCCAGATAACCGAGTTCAACCAGGGAGCGCAGGTATTCGTTGTGAGCCGCTGAAGTGCGGGTCAGCTTGGTGATCGACTCGGGTATCAGCAAGCCATGGTGACCGAAACCCACGCCAACCAAGGGGTAACGAACGACCCACTCGTTAAGTACGGCCCACATATCCTCACGCCCACTGGTCGATCCCGACATGAATCTCACCAGGATCTGATCGCCAAACGTCATCAGGAAAATCACGGCCGCCGCCAAGCCCAGTCCAATAATGCCGACGCGAGAGGCTCCGCCCCGCGTTGCGCCGACGATGACCAGCGCACAACTTGCGACCGCGCAAACGGATGGCATTCTCGTGCCCGACAAGAGACAGATCACGATGCTGGCTGCGCAAAAAAAGAGATAGCGAAAGGACCTGTGCTGAGAATATAAGAAAGCACTGCTCAGTGCTCCCGCATAACTCGCTGCCGCCAGAAAGGCGGGATGCAGCGCGCCCCCCAGGCGCTGTGCACCGGTATGGTCGCGGAAAATAATGGGGTTTCCAGTTGCCATCCAAAGCGCCACCCCATAAAGTACGAGAACAAATGGAGCAAGGGCAATGCTTTTCAGTGCCAAATTACGCTCGCGCTCGCTTGGCCGTGCCAAAAAGAAGGGAACCAGAGCGAATAGAGCTGTCACCGCTGAGGCGGTGCGCCCCCAGGAGAAGGAAAAAAATCTGGTAAAAAATGCGCAAATAAAAATGGTCAACAAGATGATCAGCGCGCTGATGGTTGGGCCCCAGTTCAAGGGTTTGTTTGCGAGGTAAATCAGTCCTGCAACCATGAACAGCGATTTTTCCAGGGCATTGATGTTGCCCAGGCCAGCTACCGTGCCAAGATTGAGTACGAGCAACAGGAGCGCCAGTAACCAGCTTGCCTTGAAAAGATGAAAGAAAACATTCTCTCTGCTCGCGCCAGCTTCTGCAGCATGGGGCTGCACGAGAGACTGGCTCAGTCTATTTTTTTCTAGGATCATTTGCTTTGAGTTGGCAGAAAAACAGATGGTTTTTTGCCGGTAAAAAAATCACGATCATTGGCCGGAATGGCCTGAATCAGGTCGCTGACAAAGCCTCTTTGAGTCTCATAGCCTTGTTCTGGATTCGCAGTAATTGAGGAAACCCGAAATAGAAGTCCGTCAGGAATTTGACCTTTGAAACCATATTGCAGGCTGAGAAGTTTTGTGTCGATGCCACGTCGCACTGGCATATTGCCCAGTGTCGTCCAATAGATGATGGGCTCGATCCGGTCGCTGGATTTGGCCAGCAGTTTCTGGACCGGCAAGGAGCTGTTGTTAATGTTTAACTCCTCTTTGCCGAGTGACTTCATTTCAAAGCCCTGAGCGGGATAACAAGCTTCTGGATAGTGAAGTGCGAATGAGTCACTTTGATTGGAACTGTATGCAATAGACAGCATGACGACATGCCCTTGGTCATTCACGTAGCTACGAGAAAGTGTTTGACTGTAGAGCTTGTTCAGTATTTCAACGGTTTGTGGATTTATGATGCGTCCCGCCTGTTGGGGCAGCAGTTTCCATTGGCCAAACTGCAACGGTATTATTTGTTCCAGCTTGGGTGAAGGACGCAGTTCGGCAATAAGTATTCTGGGGCGCATCCACCATGCCATCAATGCTGCAATCAGTATGAGGCTCAATAAAATTAGCTGACGCCGAAGTGCAAATTTTCCATTCATGGCGAATAGGGTTTGATTTGACGGCGGACCTGCCAGGCTTCAAGCAGCTGTAAAAATGAATCAAAGCCCATGATTAACAACAGCGCACTCAAGAATAGAGCCATGCCAGCAAACCCATGTAGAAAGCCCTGGCCCGCTGCATCGCCAAAGTGGTATGTAATCAGACTTAGCGCCATGACCCGGATGACGTTGGCTGCAAATGATATGGGCACAATCAAAAGCGCCAGGCCGACGTTTCTGAACAGCGAGTCGCGCCGTACGATATTGAGATAAAGCAGGCCAAGGGCTTCCAGCGTCAGAAGTGTGTGTAGCCCGGCGCACGCGTCGGCCACCAGCAGCATGTATTGGCCAATTTGCAAAATGACGCCATTGCGGCCAATTGGGTAGCCGGCCCAGAACAGAACATTCTCGGCGGCATATGACACGGCCAACTTCATGGGCAGCGTCACGGTATCGACCACCGCGCCCGGCAGCGGCACCATAAACAGCATAAAAAACAGGGCAAACCATTGCGCCTTCAACGCGGCGGTTCCCCGCAGCAGCAACAGCAAGCCCGTGAGTAACCAGATCACTGAGCCAATCTCAAACAACAAGATATCTTGCGAGCGACCCAACGCATACAGAAGCAGACCCAAGACAAAGAAAGACCAACCCGTTGAACTGGTGGCCTGACCGTCGGCCGCCCGCTCCATGGCAGACCAGTTGCGATAAAGCAGCCACAGCGAGATGCCCAGCACGACGGGGCCGTGCATTTGGTCGTCCTGGCTCCAGATGCCCTTGAACAAATCAAACAGACTGGGCACATACAACACGGCCAGCCCGAGAATGATGGGCAGCCAGGCCAGCAACGCGGCGCGCCCGGACGGCGCGGTTTGACTAGGCATCGTTAAGCACTGAGCCCATCAGAGCGACGCCACTGTCCTGCAGGCGGCGGGCCAGCATGGCGGTGCTTTTCAGATGACTTCTGTTTTTGCGTGCCACCATGAGCGCAGCGCCTGCGCGGGAGGCAATAATTTCTGCGTCGGCGTAGGCGTTTCCCGCCGGGGTGTCAATGATGATGACGTCGAACTGCTCTCTGGCTGTGATCAGCAGTTGGCCAAAGTTGGGGCGACTCAACAATTCCTGGGGGTTGGGTGGCACAGCGCCTGCAGACAGCACAGCCAGGCCAGGTAAACCAGGCACCGGTTGAACGGCTTCCCGCCCGGCGCGGCCGGCCAATATGCTCGACAAACCTGCATTTTTTTCCAGCTTGAACAAGGCCTGTTGACCCCCCGCAGGCGGCGCGCGCAAGTCGCCGTCGATGAGCAAGGTGCGTTCGCCCAGTTGCGCAAAAACGATAGCCAGGTTGGCGGCAATAAAGCTGCGGCCCTCACTGGCACCAGGGCTCACCACCGCAAGCACTTTGTGCATGGGGTTGCCGTTAAACCAGCGAAGCACGAGCTGGCTGCGCAGCGCGCGCAGGTCTTCACCCACGCGGCTAAACGGTTTGTAGGCTGCCACAAGCGCGGGGCTGAGGCCGGGGTCCAGCTCGGTCAGGTAGGCGTAGTCGAACTGTTTGCTCAAGGCAAAGTCGATATCGTCTTTGGTGAGCACCTTCAGGGCCAGGGCAGCATCGCCAAACTGGAGCTTGTTGACCTTTTGATGCTGCACGATGCGTGTTGCATCTTCGGCGCTCAGCCGGCCGCTGGCCACCAGAATTTCTCCAATGGACCTCGCTGCGCCGGCGGGTGTGATGAGGTGTGGATAAAGTGAGGTGACTGTGTTCATGCGCGAAATCCGATGGAGGCATGCCTGAGCAAGCCGGCTGCTGAGCTAACCGAGCCCAGCACGGTTAGGTTGAGTGCGTCAGCCAGGTCTTGTGCCGAGCGCACGCGGCGATTGCTTAACTCCAGCATCAGTGCCAGGCCCAGGCCCAGCAGGGTGCCTAAAAAGATGGAGGCCAGTATGTTCAGCAGCACACGGGGCTTGGACGGGGCGGTCGGCGCAGACGCGGCGGTAAGCACCGCAATGTTGGTTTGGTTGGTTTGACTCTCGATGTTGGTTTGTGTGGCGCGCTGGCTCACCAGCTCAAAGGCGCGTTGGGCCGACTCAATATCACGGCGCAACACGTTGAGTTCATCGCGTTGTTTGTTCAGCACCAGCACGCGGGCCTTTTGGGCGCCCACTGAGCCTTGCAGTTGCCGCTCACGCTGTTTGCTGACCTGGTAGGTGGTTTCTATCGAACTGGTGATTTTGCGGGTCTCGGAATCAAGCTGGGCTTTGAGAGTGGTCAGCTCGCCCTCGGTACGCTGGGTTTGGGGGTGGTTCTTGCCGAGATTGATGTTGCTCTCGGCCAGCTTGGCTTCAAGCCGGGCGATGTCGGCTTTCAGGCCGTTGATCAGCGGGCTTTGCATGACCTCGGCCACCGTGTCGGTCTTGGCATGTTCGCGTTTACTTTGACTGTCGGTGGTTTGGCCCTGCACGACGGTGAGCTGGCTGGAGGTCTCATTGAGCTTGGCGGTTTCAAAGTCGAGCCGCTCGTCGGTGGCGGTAATGCCACTTTTCTGTTGGTAGCTGGAAAGGGCCAACTGGGCTTGTTCCAATTTTTCGCGAGCGGTCTTGGTTTGTTCTTCAAAAAATGTGGCGTACTGCCGGGCCGGGCCCACGCGCAAGTCAAGGTTGACGTTGATGTAGGCCTGGGCAAAGGCGTTGGCTACGGCGGCGGCAAAGTCGGGGTCGGTGCCGGTGTAGTTGATGCTGATGACGTTGCTTTCACGCGAGGGCTTGACTTCCAGGCCTCTTTGCAAAAGTGAGGCAAGCCAGTCGACCAACTGGCCTTTACCTTGCGTGGCCTCTTGCCACTGCTGGCGAATGGCCGCGCTTTCTTCCATGCGCAGCAGCTTGACCACGGTCTTGGTCACGCGGTCGCTGTTCACAATATCCATTTGCGTGGCCATGTAGCCTGGAGCTACCATACCCTGCGGCAGGAGGCCGCCCATCTGGTCCGGCGATTTGACATCCACCACCACAGCGGTGGTGGCGGTGTACTGGCTGGGCAGCAGCAAGCTGATGATGACTGTGGCGGCAACGGTCACCAGCAGAGTGATCAGCGCTGCCTTGTAGCGGGCGCGCAGGATGATCAGAAGTTGTTGAAATGTCATGGTTGTGATGTTCAGGGCAGTGTTCGGCTCAGAAGATGCTTTCTTTGACGTAAATGACGTCGTTGGGCAGCACGGGGTCGGTCAGCTTGGGCTCGATTTGCTGGACGCTGCCATCGGCCGCCTTGCGGTGCAGGCGCAGGCGTTTCTCGCTGCCGCGTGTGGTGGGGCCGCCGCCTTGCGCCAGGGCCTGCATGACGGTCATGCTGCGATCAATGCGGAACGAGCCGGGATGTTGGGCTTCACCATAGATATAGAACATGGGCGCGCGGTCGACATAGATGCTGTCGCCGCCTTGCAGGACGATGTTGTCTTGCTGCTTCTCGGCCAAAAATAGGGATGGAATGTCGATCTGCTTGCGAAACGGCTGGCCATTGCGTACGCCGGCCACGACGGCGATGTCGGCACCAGCTGCGGTGGCGCCACCCGCGTTGGCCAACATGTCGCTCAGGCGGGTATTGGCGGTTTCAAGCGGAAACCGGCCAGGGCGGTTGACCTGGCCCAGCACGGCCACCTGGTTGCCACGAATCTGCAAGAGCACGATGTTGACTTGAGGTTTCTGGATAAAGCCGCCTTTTTGCAGGGCATCCGCAATTTTCTTGCCGGCTGCGGCAATCGACAGGCCACCCAAATCTACAGCGCCGATCATCGGGTAGGTGATGGATCCGTTTTCAGAAACGCGGGTTTCAATGGTGAGGTCGGGATTTTGAAACACCTGAACCCGAATGGAGTCGCCAGCACCCAGCGGGTAATCGGGCTGGGCCTGGGATGCGGATTGCACCGGGGCGGTGGTCTGTGCATGGCCGGTCAGGCCCGCAAAGACCAGACTGGTGGCCGCCAGGAGTTGTGAAATTCGAAGCGTTGGCAAGCCAAGGAGGCGCTGTGTCATGGTGATGGGTCCCGGTTAGATAGTGAAATGTGTGTGGAAGGTGAGGGCCTTACTTGAAAGCGGCCACACCCTTTTCGATCGCCGTTCTTGCTTTGTCGTCTGTGGCTTCAGCCTGACTTGTCGTGGCTAGAACAGTTGTAGGTGCTGCGCCCTCGGATTTGGCAAAGTCGCCCATGTAGGTGATTTTGGTGTCGGTCCGCAACTTCCTGATATTGGCAGCCACCGCCTCACTGGCGCGTTGGTTGCCCAAAAACTGCTCGATGCGCGGCAGCGCAGTGGCCTCGTCAACGGGTACCCGCTGTGAGGAAATCACATGGAGCAGCGTGATCGACTCGGGCGCTTCAAGCACGGTGCTTTGGCCGTCTTTGAGGGCACTGACTTGTGCCAGCAGCTCCAGCGGAATTTCCTCGGCGGCGCGTGTGGCGCTGCCAGCAGCAAACTTGATGTTCTTGCTCTTGAGCCAGGCTGCGGCTTCGTCAATGGGTTTGCTGGTCGCGGCCAAGCGGCGCAGTTGCTCGGCTGTGCCCGCCGCCATGGGCGCGACGATTTCCTGCACGTTGAAAATGCGCCGCTGCGAGAATAGCTGGGGGTGCTCGGCAAAATAGGTCTTGGCGTCTTCCGCGGAGGGTTTGGGTAAGGCACTGGCAATTTTTTGCATGTAGGCACGGGTCAGAATTTCCCGACGGGCGGCTTCAATCTGCGACAACACCTCGGGCGTGCGGTGGAGTTTGTTCTCGATAGCCTGGTCAACGGCAATTTGTTGGTCGATCAGTTTTTCAAGCACGACGCGACTCATGGCCTGTGCGGCGTCTGGTGCGGTGCCTTCGGTGAACGTGCGGCTGAGCACCTGGTTGATCTGGTGCACCGAGATCTCTTCAGAGCCGACTTTGGCCACCACCTGGGTAGCAACGTTTTTGCCGTCTTTGTTGCCGCAGGCGGACAGGCCGAGTACGAGAGCTGCCGACAAGAGAGAAAGGGCGAAACGGGATTTTGATAAGGTCATGATGTTTGGAGATCAATAGCTGAACTGGGCGGAGACCGTGGCCATGTTGCTGCCGTAGTCAAGATTGGCCACGTTGGAGGTCCGGGTTGCCTTTTGCAGTGAGGCGCCGAGCGTGACGTGTTTGTAAGGCTGCCAGGCCACTGCGAGAGAGATATTGCGCAGTGTGTCGCTACGCTGGGTTGCGGCGTCCAACCCAGTCGGTGAGCCCTGGTAGTCGCGCTGTGCCACTTCGTAGTTCAGGCGTACCACCGTCTTGGCACTGGCTTTCCAGACCGGGCCGAGGGAAAAACGGTTGGTCCGGACGTGGGTGGAGTTGTAGTTGTAGCTGTCGGCGCCGGCGTCATGTCGATCGCTCGTCAGCTCGCGCATCCAGCCGGCAGCCAGCGCGGTCTTTCCCGTGATGTTCCAGTTGAGTTTGACGCCGGTGTTCAGGCCGCTGTAGTCGAGCCGAGCGTCTGGATGGGTGCGGCTGATGTGGGCTGCGCTGATGTCGGCCGTGGTGTTGCCGGTGAGGATCCAGTGCAGGCGCAGTTCGTTGTCGCGCTGGCTGAAGCTCTCGTTAAATGTACCGTCGTTAAGGTAGTTGCCCTGGGAAGTCCTGGCGGTGTAGGTCAGGGCATTGCCTGATGTAAACGCGTAGCGCAGGCCCATGTCGGCAGAGTTGACCTCGGCGTCGGTTCCGCTTACCGGGGCCGTGGAGTCGGTTTGGTCCGAAGTCAATTTCGATGTCGACACGCCGCCCAGCACACGCCAGACGCCGTCGAGTTCGTACACACCGTCAAAACGGGTGTTGGTGTTGGTGCGCAGGACGCCCGGAACTTCCGTGCTACTTTCGGGTGAATCTTTTTGATCGGTGTTGATGAAATAGCTGTTGAGCGATTCCTTGCGATCGCTGGTGAGGTTGCCGTGCATGCGGGGGGTGAGTGCCCAGCGCCAGGCGGCGTTGTAATTGTGCGCGGTGAAGTTGAGGTGGTCGAAGTTTTGGTATTTGTAATCGATCAGGTTCAAGTCCAGCTCGAACTGTTGCAGGCTTTGCCGGGTGCTGAAATTGAAACCCAGCGTCGTGGTGCCAATTTGGTCTTCAGTACCGGCTGGCACGCGACGCGGATTGCTGTCGGTCAGCAGCGAATATCCGGCATTAAGCTGGAAGGCAGGCTCGTCTTTTTGCGCCCAGGCAGGCGCGGCGCTCCATAAAAGCAGCAGGGTAGATGGCGCTAGCCAGTAACGGTGGTGTGTCAGCATGATCAGTAAGCCTTCTGGTCTTTGGCGACCAGGCGGATGGTTTTGAGAATAATGTGAATGTCCATCCGCAGCGACCAGTGGCGCAGGTAATCCAGGTCATAGTCGATGCGCCCCTGCATCTTGTCCAGCGTATCGGTTTCACCCCGAAAGCCATTGACCTGGGCCCAGCCGGTGATGCCGGGCTTGACTTTGTGGCGCACCATGTAGCCCTTGATGAGTTTCCGATAAAGCTCGTTGTGGGCGACGGCGTGCGGGCGGGGGCCCACGATGCTCATGCGACCCTGTAGTACGTTGACGAACTGGGGGAGTTCATCAAGCGAGGTCCGGCGTAAAAAAGCACCCAGTGGGGTAATGCGCGGGTCATTTCTTTGCGCTTGCCTGATGGCGCCACCGTCTTCGGTGACGCTCATCGAGCGGAATTTGTAGACCAGGATTTCTTCGCCATCCAGCCCGTAACGGCGTTGCTTGAAGATGATGGGACCGGGCGAGCCGCGCTTGATCGCCACCGCAATCGCCAGCAGCACGGGCGAGATCATGATCAGAATCAGCAGCGAAAAGAATACGTCGCTGAGTCGTTTGATAACGCCATTGGCGGCTTTGAAGGGCGATTCGCAAACGGAGATGACGGGCATGCCGCAGACCGAGCCGGGCTTGCCCTGAATCAGGTCGGTGACGAACATATCCGGCACAAAATAGATTGACGCGGTGGTATCTTTGAGTTCATCGAGCGCCTGCAGGATTCGCGGCTGCGACGCCATCGGCAGAGACAGGTAGATGATCTGGATGCCTTTGGTCTTGACCAGGTAGGCCAGCTTGTCGAGTTTGTCCAACAGTTTGTACGGGTGCGCGGTGTCCAGGCGCTGGGTGCTGCGGCTGTCCACAAAGCCGACGAGTTCAATTCTGGAGTACGGCGACTCAGTGATTTTGGTGGCAAGTGCCAAGCCCTGTTCGTTCATGCCGACCACGATGGCTCGGCGCTTCGGGCCTTGCAATTTGAGTATCGCCGGCGCGGCGCGACGCAACCCGATACAGGTACCAAGTTCGGCCAACGGGGCTACGCATAACCAGGCAATCAGCACCTGATCAGAAAATTCACGGATGTAGCCGGTGGTGAAGCCGGTGACAAGCAACAGGCTTGCAATCCAGATCCAGTTCACGGTGATATCGACCACCAAAGAACTTGTTGAAGACTGCAGCCGCGCATGGGACGGAAAGGTGAGGGCAAACACCAGTACCGAGAGAATCAGGTAGGGCGGAGGGACTTCACCTTCTACGTAATACGTCAAGGCCCACAAGGAAAAAACGAACGCTGCCGGGCCGATGAGGGATTCAATCGTTCTGAGCAGGCTGTCTTTGCCAAGCGAGGTTTGGGCCGGCTGTTTGGTCAGGGCCTCGGCGGATAGGGTGCTATGGTTCTCAGGCATTGTTAACAAGAGTTTTGCGCTTGCAAAATGCCGGCACGCGGTTGCTGACCTGAAGTGTCTTGAAGACGCGTTCTCTATCGCGTTGCGCCCGAACGGGCACAGCGAAAGGGCTGCGCATCGTTACGGAATTCAAACGAAACTCAGGGTTGTCTATGGAGTTCATACTATTCCCGGTGTTAAAACTGTCCCCAATAGGGGGGCGATCTATCTTGACTGACTTTAGCGTTTGTGGCCTGTCAAGGAAGTAGGCCACCGCCAGCAATTTTTGTAGGAGATGGCCGGTCGTGCGCACAATGCATCAGCACTTCCTCTAGCGCCTTCCCTGCGGGCCTTAGACCAGTAGGAGCACCTTTCAAGGCTTTAGCGGAACTGCCGATGCTGAGGTGACTGGCGTAGAAATCAGGGCGGATCGATGACCGCCAGGCATCTCCGTTCCAGCGCGCCAGGTACAGCACCTGACAGCAGATCGCCTGCTTTTTGCCGGCGACGTGTTGCCCCTAAATGCCTGTGATGCAGTCAGACCTGCTGTGTATCCAATAGCGATTTATGTGCGCTACGTGACGCAGACCCATGTCAGGCATCATTGATCAAAGCCTTGTATTTGCCAACGGCCTGTGCCCGGTTGCTGACGTCAAGTTTCTTGAAGACTCGCTGCATGTGATTCTTGACGGTAAACGAACTGATGCTCAGGATGCTGCCGATTTCAGGGTTTGTCTTGCCCAGGGCAACCCAGCACAGCACTTCGGATTCACGGTCTGATAGCTCATGGACCTGTGTCAGGAGCCGGGCGGGATCACTCGACGGGTTGGGTTGAAGCTGTGACTGGTGCGGCAGGTGGGAAACCTGGCGCAAGGCGGTGTCTATATAGGGCAACACCATGGCCATGGCATCGCGCACGGGTTCACTGAAACACTCTCGGGTACTGAAAGCGACATACAAACAGTCATGGCTACCGCGCTCGTCGTTGATGCCATGCACTATGGCGCAGTGCATTTTTTTCAATGCCTCACCCAGCGCACATTTCACGCCTGTGTCTTCCAGCAGGAATCCGCCTTCTCCGGCGTTGAAGGTAAATGGTTTCTTGCCAAATTCCGACCAGCGGGCAAACAGTTGCAGCAACAGTGGTTTGATGGTCTCGGGGTTGGCTGACTTCGATCGAACACCAGCCATGGTGGAAATGATGTCGTACTGGACCGCGCCATCATTAAAGTTGCCCCACGCTGCAATCAGGATGTCGTGCGGCAGAAAGCGCTGCATGTCGCCCTGCAGCCATACGAGCACATCAAAATGGCTTCGCACGTCTACCGAATACTTGACAACACGATGGTAGTTGTGAAGGTCTTCGGTTGACAGCGAGGGCAAAAAAGCCATTGGAATGCGATTTGATAGATGGAAGTTAGGTCCCGGACGCGCATGGCGGCGGTTTGTCTTTCGGCAGGCCGCCACTACACGAACCCCGGAATGCTGGGTCAAGTTTAACGGGTTCCACCTGTGAAAGGTTTCACCGGTATTTGGTGTAGCGTACTTCAACAACATGTTTGTCAAGTTATTTATGGGAGATTTCCAGGTAATGGCCTGTGTGCGCAGTTCACTCAATAGTTGATTTGTTACGACGGCGTGCAATGGCACCCATCAAGCCCAAACCAGCCAGTAGCATGGCAAAGGTCTCGGGTTCCGGAACGGCGGATACGGGCGCGGCGAAGATGCTGCCGCCGTAAGAAGCACCAGCTCCGGCGTTGCCAGAGACATTCAGGGTGAACAACCCAGCCGGTACGTGTGAGCTGCCAGCCAGCACCTGGGTTGTTGCCGAGACGGGCCCGATGTTGGATCTAAGCGAGGATAGATTCAAGAATGTTGTGCCGTTCAACAAAGCCGTGAATCCAGTGATCCCGCCGTAAGCGAATGAGCCCAGTGTGACCGCCACGTTTGAGACGGCGGCAGCGACGGTCGAAGCGGAGCCCAGATTGAAAGTCCAAGTGTCAGTGAAGTTGCCAGCGACGGTGCTGGCAAACGATGCGCTGGGGTTCAAGGTGGTAGCAGCAAAGCTGTTGGTGACGCCGGCGACTGCGATGACTGCGGTGGTAATCAATGATTTGATTTTCATGGTATTTCCTTCAGAGGTTTGATATGAGACAAGTGACGCGTCAATAATAGGACTAGGGATTACCCTGGTCCATAGACCGTTCGGACTACGAGAACGCTGTAAAACTCCTTTGAATGTGAGCTTTGTGTAAGTTCTGCTTCGGCAGTCCAACCCATGGAACAGATTGTTAGCAATGGTTCGTGCTGTCGACACCCGTGGTGCCACGAGTTCGCGAAGCTGGCCAAGTTGGCCTCAGTGCCTGACGAGTCCTGCCGCACAGCGCGCCAAGACAGCACTTTCACAGGCGCAGGACAAGCTGCCAGCGCTGATCGCAGAAGGTGTGTTGCGGCAACTCGCCCGTGTTGGCAGGCTGTGACTGGATGTGGATCAGACCGACAAACGCGCCTGGTAGCGCTGGGCAAAAGAAATGCAGGTCAGGAATCGGACTTGCCTCACCCGCCTGAATCAACTGTGGAGGCGGCGTGCTGGTCTTGCCCGAGCAGCTCGACCAACTGCGGTAGCGCCAGCTGCAATGCCGCCTTCAAGGTGTGGGGCGGGTTGATGATGAACATGCCGCTGGCGGGCAGGCCCGGGCGGATGATTTCGCCCTCTTCATCGGATGTCAGCTTGCTGGATTTGACGGTTAGTGTTGCGTTCAGCCAGGGCTTGCCGGCTTTGGTGACCAGCGTCTTGAGCTTGCGCGGAACGTCGTGCGCCTCGGGGCGGGGAATGATCGGGTACCAGACGGCATAAGTGCCGGTGGCAAAGCGGGTCAAGGCATCCGCCACCATGGCGACCACGCGGGTGTAGTCGGTTTTGATTTCATAGCTTGGGTCACTCAACACGAGAGCCCGTCGCGCTGGCGGTGGCAGAAATTTCTTGATGCCTTCAAAGCCATCCTCGCGGAGCACGGCCACCTGGCGCCCGGCTTCGAGTTGCGCAATGTTGGCGGCCAGCGTCTTGGCGTCGGTGGGGTGGATCTCGAAAACTTTCAGCTTGTCGCGCTCACCCAGCAGGCGCTGAATGATGAACGGCGAGCCCGGATACACCTTGTGGCTGCCCTTGTTGTTGAAGCTGGCCACCAGGTCCAGGTAGTCTTTGAGGGCAGGGGCCAGGGTGTCGACTGTTATTTTTGAACCAGCTACTTTTTTTGTAGCTGCTTGCGCCTGACTGACGGGGGCTGGAGGCGTATTTAGTGCGGAAACCAGACGCAAAAAACCTTGACCTGCTTCACCGCTGGTGGCGGCGTATTCACCGTCGAGCCGGTACAAACCGGCCCCGGCGTGGGTATCAAAAACGGTCAGTGCCGTGTCTTTTTGCAGCAAATACCGCAATATGGCCAACAGCACGGTGTGTTTGAGGACGTCGGCATGGTTGCCGGCATGAAAGGCGTGGCGGTAACTAAACATGGGGCTAATGGTAACCGGCACCGGGTTGCCATGTCACTCTGCGGCGGGTATGCCGCTGCTGTTGACCCTGTCGTTCAGTGAGCGGGTGGGTGGGACTGGCGGACCGGGTATCCGCTCTCTGGCCCACGCTCGCGGGCTTGCAGGGCTGGTTCGCCGTCGTTACAGCCTCAAATTGTCCTTTTTGTGTGCCTGCATGGTGGTCACCGCGAATGGGGCCGCCGATCAGACACCCGATCCACCAGCCCGAGTGGCGATGGGGGTGGCTGGAGGAGTCAAATGCGATGCTGCAAGTTTCTAGGTGGTTGCGGAGTGCTATGGCTGGAATGGTGCTGGGAAAATGATCAGTTGCTTCAGAACTCCCCGCTGATTCTTATGCCGCGGGGGCGTCTTTTTGACGTGTTAGCCACTGGGCTATAGTGCTTTAAAAGTGGATCGCTTAGGTATTCACTGAGCAGCAGCTTGCGTTTTCCCATAGCCCACAAATGACCATTATTCTCGCCCTAGATGCAGCGTGGACCGCGACCGAGCCGACGGGCGTTGCCCTTGTTGCCTCTGAAGGAAATGGATGGCGCTCCGTGGCGGTTGCGCCGAGCTACGATTCCTTCCTTAACCTGGCTGACGGCATTCCCGTTCCTTGGACGCAAGCGCCGTTCACAGGAGGTGTGCCCGATATTCCGAAACTCCTGCACGCAGCGAAGCGACTTGCTAACTTGCCAGTGGATCTCGTGACTATAGACATGCCAATAGCGACTTCGTCCATCAAAGCACGTCGAGTAGCAGACAACGTGATTTCTAGGAAGTTTGGTCATCGAGGTTGCTCAACACATACACCGAGTTCCACGCGTCCGGGCCCTCTTGGTGCAAGCCTGTCGACGGCTTTCTGCAGCGAAGGTTTTCAGATTGCCACGGAAAAGACATCGGGTTCTCTGGCATATCATTTACTTGAGGTCTATCCCCATCCAGCGTTGCTGGGATAAAGCAACATCTATTCTGTAAATTTCGATTTTGGTTCTGTGTTGTTGCGCAATAGCGTCGGGTCAAGGCTTCATGTTCAGGTAGATTTTTGCGGTCATCCACTCCTCGTCTTGTTCGGCCAG
>NZ_JBAQMD010000016.1:0-20100 GCF_049302455.1 Rhodoferax ferrireducens
TTGCTGAAGTTGCTCAGGGTTTTGACGGCAATGGCCAACACGATGTACATCAGGTCAGTTTCCTTGTAACCGGCGTCCAAGAACGTTTTCACTGTCTCGGTGCTTGGCTGCCCGTGGCTTTTGACCATGGCGACGGTGGTGGCGTACAGCGTGGCCAGCCTGGCATCTGGAATGGCGGTTTGCGCGCGGATGGCCTTGAGCACATCGGCTGGCACGCCGGACACCTTTTCCGCAATCATGCTGCGCGCTGCGGTGCAGTATTTGCAACCGTTCACCTGGCTGACCGCCAGAAACACCACTTCCTGCTCGGCTGGCTTCAGGCCTGATTCGCCACGGAACAAGCCGTAACCGTGCAAATAGGTGCTCAGAACACCAGGCGCATTGGCCATGTTGGCGTACATGATGGGAATGAAGCCGACCTGCTTGAGGGCAATGTCCAGAATTTCTTTTGGCTTGCCTTCGGCGCCGGCATGGTCAATGGGCTTGAGTTGATTGACGAGTGGGGTGGCAGACATAAGTAATTTCTCCTGATTAACGACGCAAGAACGACCTGGCCAAAGAGGGATTCCCCGGCTCGTTTTGCGGTAGACCATGTCAGGCAGGTGCGGTGATTTAAGGTACGCCAAACGTCCCGTTTGGCTGTTTTGTCACGTTATGGCACCGTCAGGCGACCAAGGTTGTGACGGCACTGCATATCGCAGCGTCGCAAACCCGAAAGGAAACATCATGAAAACTGTATTCATCGCCTCGGTGCTGGTTGCCACCTCTTTTGCCGCCTCAGCAATGTCTGGCAACCACCAGATTTGGTCATATAAAGAAGCGGCCGCCGGCCCCGGAAAGACGCGTGCCGAAGTCATCGCTGAACTGCAGGTTGCCAAGGCTGCGGGTCTGGTCAACCTCACCGAATCTGACATGAGGCGTGCAGAAAATATGCAATTGCAGGCCAAATCAAACCTGACGCGGGAGCAAGTTCAGCAGGAGGTCGTCGCGTTGCGCAAACAGGGCCTACTGGAAATCCGGGGCGGCAACTGAATGTCCGGCCCCTCTGCAGCTTTGATGCGTTCAAAGACAGGGCACAGCGCCACCAGCGCAACCCTGCCGGAACGCGCAAGCTGCGCCTTCGCATGGCGCAACTTTTTCGAGGGGATCGCGGCTGACCGGTTCAAAACCGGTCAGCCGACAAACTAAATTAAAAAATTGTGTAAGTTCTGTCCGGGCATCACGACTTAGATTAATGGGCGGAGAAAAATTCAAAACCCGGCCACGTCGAATCGCCAAAGATGCCCCATGAAAAAGCAGACTGAATCCAATGAGCAGCCATCAGCCGTCACCCACCCTGACACATCAGGGGAGGCGTGGATTCGACTGCGCCAGCGACTGATACGACATGCCCGCATGATGGTGTTTGAGCCGGCGTTAGCAGAAGACCTGGTACACGAATCACTTATGGCCATACTGGAAAAGCCAGGAGCCCACCGTGGCGAGGCATCCCTCACGACCTGGGCTGTGGCCATACTCAAGAACAAAATCGCGGACTGGTACCGTTCGCCCCATCAACGACGAAGGACCTGGGTTGACGCCGATGAGAATGAAACTGAAAGCGATCCAACGGAAGGGCTTTACGATGAACGCGGCTGTTATAGAGAAGCCGTTCCATCCTGGCAGCAGCCCGAGAAGCAAGAATCTCAACGACAAATGATGTCAATCATGGAAGCTTGCCTGAAGCGCTTGCCGTCCCAGACCGGACGGGTGTTTATGATGCGCGAATGGTTGGGATTTGAAACTTCAGAAATCTGCGAGCGACTGAGTTTGAGCGCAGAGAACTGCCGAATGGTTTTGCACCGGGCCCGCGCGGGGCTGCGCCAATGCATGACAGCCCAAGGGCACACAACCGGGAATATCCAATGACACTTCTTCATTCTTGCCAGAGAGCAGCCGAATTGTTGTCACAGTCAATCGACGAGCCACTGGACATGGTTGACAAGCTTCGCTTGCGCATCCACCTCAGCATGTGTGGCAATTGCCGTAACGTGCAGGAACAGTTCAACTTGATCCACAAAATGGGCACCGACATTGGCACAATGGATTTGTGTGATGGTCCGGAAAATCCAACCTAGCCGAAAGCAGATTCACGCCCCTGAATGCCGGCGCATGCCGCACGGGCGCGTCACCATGGGCTCAGCCATCTCGACGTGTTCAACTTTTCGTGGCGCTGGCCTTGTTGCGCTCGCTCAAGGAGTTGATCAGTCCATCGATACCTTGCTCATTGATTTCCTGAGCAAACTGGCTGCGGTAGATTTCTACCAGCCATACCCCCATCACATTCAGATTGAAAATCTTCCAGCCAGCCCCTTCACCATGTGTTTTCTCCAGACGGCAGTCGAGTTGTATCGGATCGCCTTTACCTCTGGCCTCGGTGCGCACCACTACTTCAGTGTCGTCCGGTGACATGCGCGTTGGCTTGACCACCAGGACGTGATCACTGGCCTGCGTCAATGCCCCGGCGTAGGTTCGTGACAGCAATATCTTGAATTCTTCTTTCAGTCTTTTTTGCTGTTCAGGCGTGGCCCTTCGCCAAGCCGGCCCACGGCGGAAGTCGTCATGCGCTGAAAATCGACATTGGGCATGATCACGGCGTCCACCAGCGTGATGGTTCGCGCCACGTCCCCGGCTTGAATGGCTTTGTCGGCCTTGATGCTTTGGGTCACCTCGGCATAAAGGCGCCGGATCAAGGCGTCCGGTGTTTCCTCCGCTGCCGCGACGGGCATGGAAAGCAACCCAACAGGGCTCAGGACAAACAAGGCCAGTTGGCGGTTTGCGAATCGACGATTCATGATGTTCTCCTATCCCTCCGGGCATGCCGGAACTTCTAAACAAGGCAGGCCCGAAGCCGGACCGATTTTTATGGGGCACGACGTCCGTCGTCGGCATCTTCATTTGGCTGGTGGCCGTCATCAATGGCATTGCGTCGGCGCTGTACATAGGCATCGCGAACGAACGCGTCTATGTCCAGCGCAATTTCATCTCGCATGGCGCCTGCCCAGAGCAGGTCCGCCCCGCCTCCCTAAGGCAATTTGTTGATCAGGATTTTCAGCACCACAGCCGACGTCTGCGTCACGACGCAATGTCGATGGCTGACCTGTTGTTTAGCCGTGGCACATGTACTTCTTATTACAAAGCCGGGTCCGCTTTCCGTCTGCCAGATAGCATCCGGCTTTCCCCGGATATCGCACGCAGCTGTATAGCTCAGCTGGTCTCAAGGCATTGTTCAGCCCGCGCCCCCCGAGACATAAGCCTGGGTCAGCGCATTTTTCGGCGATTCAAAGAGATTGATGCACTGGCCAAACTCGATCAGTTGTCCGACGCGCTCGGTCATCCAGAAGAAAGCGGCGTAATTGGCAATGCGGCGGGCTTGCGTCAGGTTGTGGGTGACGATGACCACCGTCAGGCGGCCGCGTAGCCGCCCAATGAGCTCCTCGACCACCCGGGACGAGATCGGGTCCAGCGCACTGCAGGGTTCGTCCATCAGCAAGACTTCGGGCTCCAGAACCAGCGCGCGGGCAATACACAGCCGTTGCTGCTGCCCGCCCGACAATGCCAGCGCCGGGCTATCGAGCCTGTCTCCAACTTCTTGCCAGAGCCCGACATCTTTCAACACAACTTCGATCTTGTGAGCCAGCAGGGCGCGGTTGCGGATGCCATGCTCGCGCAAGGGCAACTCCAGATTGCGGCGAATCGACAGGGGGAACGGGTTGGGTTTTTGGAAAATCATCCCGACACGCCGGCGCAGCGCCATCAGGTCGGCGCGCGGGTCCAGCACATCCAGTCCGGAAATCTCGACATTGCCTTTGACCGCGGCACCCGGAATCAGGTCGGTCAAGCGGTTCAACGCCGACAGAAAACTGGTTTTTCCGCAGCCCGAAGGGCCAATCAATGCCGTGATGCAGCCTTTGTAGATGTCCAGCGACACGCCCTCCAGCACGGTGTTGCTGCCATAGCCCACCGAGAGATTGGCAATACGCAAATGCGGCACAGGCTCGCAGCATGGCGGGCCTGATTTGACATTTCCGAGCGTATAGGAACTACATGAGGCGGGGGTTTTTGAAGTCATGAGAAAGTCACTTTTCTGGCCAGCCAGCGATCGGACAAAGCCAATGCGCCCGTGTTGATGGCGACGATGAGAACAATCAGGACCAGTGCCGACGCATAGGCAGCCCGGTCGCCGCCGGTCACGTTCATGCTGAGGTCATAGATGTGAACCGCCAGCGCGCGCCCGGAATCGAATAATGATGTCGGCATGCGGTCCACATAGCCGCTGGTGAAAATCAGCGCCGCGGTTTCGGCCGTGGCGCGGCCAACGCCAAGCATGATGCTTGAGGCGACAGCGGGCGCGGCCGCTGGCAGCAGCACATGCCACAACACGCTGGCCCGCGACATGCCCAGCGCCGCCGCGTTGCGCCGCCAGTCATCGGACACCGCTGACAGGCCGGCTTCGCTGGTCCGGATGAAGATCGGCAAGATCATGCAGGCCAGCGTGAGGCCTCCCGAAACAATGGAAAAGCCAAGCCCCAGATAGACACTGAAAAATGCATTGCCAAACAAGCCGAAGACGATCGATGGCACCCCGGCCAGCACATCCAGACTCAGGCGCACCGCGGCGCCCAGTGTGCTGTCACGCCGGGTGTATTCGGTCAGCCACACGGCGCTCATCAGCCCAAGGGGAATGGCGGCCATGAGCGCGACTGCCAGGATCAGCAACGTGGACACGAGGATGGAAGCAATGCCGCCGGAGCGGCCGGAGTCGGCGGGGTCAGACAGCAGAAACGAGCCCGAAAGGTGTGACGAACCTTGCCATAGCAGGTCACCCAGCAGCCACAGGAACAGCGCCGTCATGACCCCCGCGCCCAGCCAGACGACGCCCGTGAAGATGCGGTCAGTCATGGCGACCGCCATGGCTTGCGCGTATCGCCAGCCACGCCAACAGCATGACCGC
This sequence comes from Rhodoferax ferrireducens, assembly GCF_049302455.1. Lineage (GTDB taxonomy): Bacteria > Pseudomonadota > Gammaproteobacteria > Burkholderiales > Burkholderiaceae_C > Rhodoferax > Rhodoferax ferrireducens_B. The sequence goes on from NZ_JBAQMD010000016.1 coordinate 4,994, forward strand.
CAGCGTGAGTAAAAGCCCGGACGCAAACAGCCCGGCCCGGTGCGCGCCGCTGGCGTAAGCCATTTCCAGCGCGATGTTGGCGGTGAGAACACGAACCGGGTCCAACAGCCCGCCCGGGTACTGCACCACATTGCCGGCGACCATCAGCACGGCCATGGTTTCGCCAAGCGCGCGCGCGCCAGCCAGCAGCACGCCGTTGATGATGCCACCCCGGGCGGCCGGCAGCGCCACCCGCAAAATCGTTCCCTGCTGCGTCAGCCCCAACGCGGCCGCGCCATGCAGCAGGCTCTTGGGCACGGCGGCGAGTGCGGATGCGCTGGTCAGGGCCACGGTCGGCAGAATCATCAGCGCCAGAATCAAAATGGCCGCCAGCAGGCTGGCGCCGGGCGGCTGCCAGCGCGCGATCAACGGCACCAGCACCGTCAGACCCCATAGCCCGAACACCACAGAGGGAATGCCTGCCAGCAGCGCGACGATCATGCGATAGAGGTGGGCGACGCCAGGCGGCGCCGAAAAATTCAGGAAGATCGCGCTGACGATGCCAAGCGGCGCGGCCAGCAGCAGTGCGCCCAGCGCCGCCGCCAGCGATGCCACGACCATCGGCAACATGCCAAACTGGCCTTCCAGCGGATACCAGCCAGCGTCAAGGAGGAAACCGGTGGCGGCGTGGCTGTCCAGCAGCAACGGCGCCGCCTCGCGCAGCAGAAAGGCCAGAACGAGCAGCAGGATCAGGCCCGCGCCCGCCGCCGCGACACCCAGCCCGGGCGCCAGCCAGCGGTCAGTGGGCCAGCGGGACAAAAAACTGGGCCTCGACCAGATCATTCACTGCTCCAGACTTGGCAAAGCCAACAAAGCGTTTGACCAGGCCGGCGGGCACGCCCCGGGTGACCAGATTGAGCGGGCGCGACAGCGGAAATTTGCCGTCTTTCACGTTGGCCACCGTGGCCGCGACACCGTGCAAGGGAATCAGCTTGATCAGGGTGCCATGATTCTCGTCGTACTCGGCGGTGCCTATGGACACGTAGCCGATGGCACCGGGGTTGGCCGCCACGCTCTTGATGCCCTGCTGGTTGTCGCCAATCACCATCTGCGCCCTGATCTCGCTGTTTTTCAGCCCGGTGTAATGCAGGAACAATTCCAGCGTGGAGCGCCCCTCGGCCTTGTTGACCACAGTGACCGGAAGATCCTTGCCGCCGACTTCTTTCCAGTTTTTGATCTGGCCCCGGTAAATCGCCTTGATCTGCTCATCTGAAAGTGCACCTATCGAATTGCTCTTATGCAGGATGATGCCTACGCCGTCCATCGCGATGGTGTGAGGCATCAAATCTTTCTCGCCATCTTTCAGGCTGCGCGAGGCCATGCCGATGTCGGCCAGACCGCTGCGGGCATCGGCCACCCCGCGCGACGAGCCACCACTTTGCACATCAATCCGAATACCTGGGTTTTGCTTTTCGAAACGCTTGGCCATCTCGGCTGCCAGCGGCGCGATCGTGCTCGATCCGGTGATGACCAACCGGTCGGTGGCAGCGTGGGCCGCCATTGCAAAAAGCAGAAAAACTGTGGCAGTCGCGATGCGGCCTATTTGGCTGATTCCATGCATGAAGTAAATTCTTTTACGTGCGGCGTAGAAAACTGATTAGCAGCAGGCGCCCGACCCACCGTTGCCCGACGTGTCGCCTTGTGGCCCATCAAACGGCAGGCTGCTGCCGCAGCCTTCAAAGATGCCGTAATGCGTGTCGAAGTTGCCGATGAAATTGAAGTGCGGCGCAAAGCGGGTGCCCTGCAGCATGTGCCAGGTGTTGCCGCAGACCGCAAACACCTTGCCGGTTTGCATGTCGTGGTGTTTGTCGAGCACAAAGCGGCCCGCGTGCTCGGGGATGCTGCCTTTGTAGATGACGGCCTGGCCGAAGTCTTCGCAGGCAGACTCCAGCGCGGCCAGTTTGAACAGGCGATAGGTGGCCGAGAAGAAGCGCAGGTTGCCGGTGCGCGCGGCGAGCTTCGGGTCGGTAATCTCAAGCGGGCGGTCTTCGAGCAGGCGCGGGTCGGCAAAGCCGTGGCGCTGGGCAAGTTGAATGAAGTCGTTCCAGTAAAGCGCGCCGCCCAGGCACTCGCCATAAAGCACCGGGTCGTTGCGCACGGCCGGTGGCACGCGGCGGTCGGCATACACGTCAGAGAAATAAAATTCGCCGCCCGGTTTGAGCAGGCGCTGCACACCGGCCAGCACCGCGTCCTTGTCGGGCGAAAGATTAACAACGCAGTTGGACACGATCACGTCGAAGCTGGCGGGCTCCAGACCCAGCTCATCGAGCCGCTCGATGTAGCCGTGCAAAAACCTTGTGTTGCTGTAGCCAAAGACCTCCGTGTGGTGGGCCTGATGGGCGCGCGCCACGGCCAACTGTTCGTCGGTCATGTCCACGCCGACCACCTCACCCTCTGGGCCGACCAGTTGTGCCAGCGCATAGACGTCGCGACCCGACCCGCAGCCCAGATCAAGCACGCGGCAGCCCTCGAGCAGCGGCGGGCACACAAGGCCGCAGCCGTAGTAGCGCGACAGCACCTCGGGGTGCACGCGCGCGAGCAGCGGCTTGAGCCACTCGGGCATGGCGCTGGCGTCGCAGCAGGCACTGGTTTTGAGGTCTGCCGTGCCTTGCAACTGGTGACCATAGTAGTCCTGGACGAGGTTGTGGGTGGTGGTTTGAATGGGCATGAGATTTGTTCAAAAAAATAGAGTGATTCAAAATTGGTAGCAAGCAACGCTTGTTTTCATTGGGCTGGCGTCTTTCTTCACCATCAGGCTTGATAGCGTCTTGGCACGCTCAATGTTCCAGTGCGCCGCCGCAACTGCTGCCCTGGCCCGCGGTGCAGCCAAAGCAGTGACCCGCTACACGGATGGTCTGTTCGTCCAGGCCGGTTTTCAGCAGATCGCGCAGGTGGCGCTTGAGTCCCGATGTTCCGAGTGGCAGGCCGAGCTGCTGGTTGAAGTCACAATCAGACAGCCAGCCCTGCCAATCCACGCTGACAGTGCTGCGGCACATCACACCGGGCAGGTTCTGTTCCTGAAAACTGCTCCTGAGCAAATCCATGTAGGCGTCAAACGTGCCTTTGGACACCAGCGTCGAGCCAAAGCGCTGGATTGGCATGTTGGTCAGCGCAAAGAGTTCGTTAAAGACGATGCCGAAATGCTGGAGCAGCTCGCGTTTGTAATCGGCCTGCAGCTTCTGCTGGTCGGGCGGCAGCGACGCGCCTTGCGGGTTGTAGACCAGGTTCAGGACCAGGCCCGAGCCTTGACGGCCGTAACCCAGGGCGTTGAGTTGCTGCAGGGCGGCAATGCTCAGGTCAAACACGCCGTCGCCGCGCTGCTTGTCAACGTTGGCCGCCGAATAGCAGGGCATGGACGCGACAACCTCAACCCGCTGCGCGGCCAGGAACTCTGCCAGCCCTTCTTGCCCGGGTTCAAACAGAATGGTCAGATTGCAGCGGTCAATCACGCGCACGCCTTGCGCCCGCGCCGCGCGCACCAGGTCTCTAAAGCCCTCATGCAGTTCGGGTGCACCACCGGTCAGGTCGAGTGTGCCAATCTCGCGCGCGGCCAGCACCTGCGGAATCAGCGCCATGGTGGCCACGTCCATCATTTCGGTGCGGTTCGGGCCAGCGTTGACGTGGCAATGCACGCAGCTCTGGTTGCACTTGTAGCCGAGGTTGATCTGCAAGGTTTCCAGGTGCGCGCGGCGAATGACCGGAAAGCGGGTTTTTTCCAACAGTGGGAGGGTGTCGTGCATAAGGATTTGTAGGTCTTGAGAATCAGATCAGAAAAAATGCCAGCCGCTTGTGAATTTCCCGTTCAAGTCAAATTGGCAGAGTGCCCGCCTATTGGGCAAGCGCCGCCATCTATTGACTTTGTTTTGCCCTGCAAGTTGCAAACGCCTTGCCTCTTTTGCCATTAGTCGCTGGCATCAGCCATTTCTTACAACCGCAGCAGCCAATTCACGCAAAAATCCATCTCGCCATCCGACCTGTTCTTGCTCACCAGTCGGCAATTCAGGCGGCCCAAAAAAAATAGGCATTGATCCTGCCCCAATTTCCGGTTCTGGACTGGGTGCTCGCAAGAGCTTGAACGTGAGTCGATTTGCTTCGCTTCCCCTGCAAGACGCGGGGTTCCATGGCCCGGATCAGGGACGGGCAAGAACAACGGCAAACCATGCGTGCGCGTCGGTCCAGACTTGCGTTTGAGGCAATCCCGCACGTTCCAGAAGCTCGACGAAATCCTCAACCCGGTATTTGTAGCTGTTTTCGGTATGAATCCGCTCACCACGGGCAAAGCTGCGCGCACCGTGGCGCCAATGTATGAGCTGGTTGGACTTCGCCTCCAGATGCATCTCAATGCGGGACTGATCTGCGTTGAAAAATGCCCGGTGTTGCCACTGGCTCGTATCAAAGTCAGAGCCAATCAGTCGGTTGACATGGTCCAACACATTGAGGTTGAAGGCCGCTGTCACACCTTCACCATCATCGTAGGCGGCATTGAGCACCGCTTCGTCTTTAACCAGATCAACACCAATCAGAAGCGCGCCATCGTCTGCGATCAGGCCACGTATACGAGACATCAAGGCCAGCGCCTGCGGTGGGTCAAAATTGCCGATGGATGAGCCGGGGTAGAACACCAGGCGGCGTTGCGCCGGCAGACTGGCTGGCAACAAGATGTCCGCGGTCAGATCAGCAGCAAGCGCCTGGATTTCGATGTCCGGGAAGGTCAATCGCATCCTGGCTACAGCGTCATGCAAAAACTCTTCAGAGATGTCGACGGCAACAAAATGCGCCGGCTTGATCAGCTCGCATAAGGCTTTGGCCTTTTGGCAATTGCCTGCACCCAGTTCAATCAAGGCGCAGCTTGCACCGACCCGGCGCGCAATCTCTGGCGCATGGGTGCTCATGATGGCATGCTCGGTACGTGTCGGGTAATACGCCTGCAGGCGGGTAATGTCCTCGAACAGCGCGGAGCCCTTTGCGTCGTAAAAATACTTGGGCGAAATCGTTGCCGGGACTTGCATCAAGCCTTTGATGATTTCCAATTGGTCGGACGTGAGGATGTTATTCATATCGTTGTCGGGTGATTTTTTCACGCAAAGTCACAAACTCTTCAGCCGCTGAGGGGTGCAGCGCTACCGTGGCATCAAAATCGGCTTTGGTCGCCCCCATACGGATCGCGATGGCCAGGCCCTGAATGATCTCGGGCGCGTCAGCCCCCACCATGTGCGCCCCCAGCACGCGCTGGCTGGCCCTGTCGACAATCAGTTTAACCAGCGTGCGCTCGTCGCGCCCGGACAGGGTGTGGTGCATGCTGCGGAACTTGCTGCTGTAGATATCGATTTCGCCATACTGCGCCAGCGCCACCCCTTCGCGAATAGCCACCGGTGTGAGCGCAATGCGGTTGGTAACATCGCCCACCGCGTGAATGCTGGCAATGTTGCTTTCGCCAAAGGCATCCACCGTGACACCACCCGCGCTATCCAAGCACAGACAAGCTGCCCATTAACGGCCACGGTATGCGCATCGACCAGATGCGCCGCGCCATGCATGACCGCGACGTTGGAGCCCAGCAGGTTTTCTTCGTAGACGCTGCTCAGACGGGCTACTTCCCTGTTTTTGGCTTCAATTAGCTTGGGCCAGGAAAATTCGGCCGGTGGCACCGTCCAGCCAAAGCCTTGGGCATCGGCAAAGTCTTCTGCAAAGTGGGCCGCGTAAACCAGCAGTTTCTTTGGCACGCAGCCTCGAATGACACAGGTGCCGCCGTAGCGAAAGTTTTCTGCAATGGCCACGCGCGCACCCAAACCAGAGGCGATCCTGGCGGCGCGCACACCCCCTGAGCCACCGCCGATGACGAAGAGTTGATAGTCGAATGAAGTCATTGTTTTCCCTATGCTTGGTTAAATTTTTCGACCCAGGCAATGAACTCATTGAGTGGCATGGGCTTGGCGACAACATACCCTTGCACCAGGTCACACTGGTTACGCGTGAGCCAGGCAAGTTCTTCAGCCGTTTCGGCCCCTTCGGCCACCACCGAAAGACCCAATTCCTGACACAAAAGAATAGTCGAGCGGACGATGGCTGCGTTCTTGGGTGTCACATCCAACCCGGTCACAAAAGCACGATCGATCTTTAACTCATTCACGGGTAGGGTCTTGACGTAGGCCAGAGAAGACTGACCCGTTCCGTAGTCGTCAATCGAAAGCTTCAAACCAAACGCCGACAGTTCATGGAGATGTTGGAGCGCCAACTCGGGCTGGTCCATCAGGGCGCTTTCGGTAATTTCCAGACACAGTTGACCAACTGGCAAACCGGATTGCGTTACCAGATGCTGGATATTCATGACCAGCGCATGATTCAACAGATCCAGCGCGGACAGGTTGGCCGACGGCACGACCGTCAGGCCGTTGCGATGCCATTGCGCTGCATCTGCGATCACTTGGCGCAGCACCCAGGGGGTAATCTCGCGTATGAAGCCGGTCTGCTCAGCAAAGGGGATAAATTGCATGGGCAGGATCATGCCCCGGACCGGATGCTGCCAGCGAATCAGGGCTTCCGTGGCGGTAATTTTGTGTTGCGCCAGGTTCAACTTGGGTTGGTAGTAGATGACAAACTCGCCCCGCACCAGCGCCTCGCGCATCTCACCAATCAAAGAGAGTTGTGCATGAGCCGGTTCATCATCCCATTCCGATCCAAATGCCACACTGTCATGGCGCCGCTTGGCGCAATTGAGTGCCAGGCCAGCACGCCGCAGCAAGGTGGTTGTGTTTGCGCCATCCTGCGGGTAGAGGGCAACACCCGCGCTGGCATCAATGTCCAGGCGCTGACCCTCGATCATGATGGGCGCGCGTACCGCTTCGATGATTTGATGCATCTGCGTCGCCGCCGTGGCCTGATCGGCACCGCGCAGTAGCAAGGCGTACTGGTCGGCCCACAGCCGAGCCACCAGGTTGGAGGTTCCAGCGGCTTGCTGAATGCGCACGGCAATCTCGCACAACAGACGGTCGCCAACCATGTGCCCCAAAGCATCGTTGATCGGCGCAAAGCGGTTGATATCGAGCAACACCAACGCGCCGCCACCTTCGCCGGAACATGCCTCAAACAATTCCATGAAACGCGTTCGATTGGGCAAATCGGTCAGGGTATCCACATACGCCAGCCGCAGAATCTTGGCTTCGCGACTGGCGATGCTGTCGCGCATGACACGCAGTGCGCGCAGCAAGGCCCCGATTTCATCGCGCTGGCCGACTGGCACATCCATAACATAGTTGCCACTGGCGATGCTCTGGGCCACCGACACCGCCTTGCGCACGGGTATCACAATGCCACGGGCAATGAACCACGCCAACACAGCCCCTGCGACCAGCGCGCTGGCGACCAACAGAATGGCCAGTTGTCTTGCCTGCGCGCCAGACTGCCGGAGCTGCTCCAGCTCCGACTGCATCATTTGCTGCAAGTGCGCTTCCAGGGCCCGGGTGTCAAACAGCAGCGTATTGAGTACCCTGTGCGTCCGGTCCTCAAAGTAAGCATGCGCTTTGGCCGTGCCTTCAAGTTCGATCAATTCAACCGTCTCCTGCAACAACACGCCGTAGCGCTGGCGCAAATCGGTCACGTGATCAATTTCATTTTGAACATCCGCCGTCAGTCTGGTCTGATCGAGATCACTAACCGCTTTGGCAGATGCCGCGATCTCTTCGTCCAGTGCAGCGTACAGCAGCACCCGGGGGCCACGCTCTGGGGTTTGCAACAGATTGAGCAAAACAATGGCCTCGGTCTGTGCGTGCTGGTTGATGCGTTGGGCCAGCAGCGCTCGGCGCGCCTGGACATTGACGATCTCTTGCGTGGTGGCCGTCAAGCCTTCAAGCCGCTGCAACGACACCGCCGCAACCGCAAACAGCAGTCCGAGCAAAACTGCAAACGCCAGGATCAGGCGCGCTCGGATGGACATCGTATTGAACAACATGTCAGGCCCGCAAGACGGTAATGTGAAGACATACTTTTCCTATCGTTAAAGGCGCCGCTGGGAACCGTCACGGCAAATGCTGCTCTGCGGCGCGAAAAACCTCGGTTTTTGGATGAAAGGCGTACCAGGCAAACCAGTACCCGACCACCGCCGCGATCTGCTGCCCATCCGCGCTGTAGGCAGTGGCGCGCAGAGACTGGCGGTCAAAGCGGATGGTCAGCGCCGTGCCACCCATCTGATCTGACACCACCCCCGATGTTTTGCCCAACTCGACAAACGGATAAGCCTTGATCAAGTTACCCAATCTGACACCCAGCACGCGCTCCTTGGGGTGATACCCGGCAGAGCGAAATTCAAGCGGAAAAATAATCTCTTCAGAGTTGTCGTAACCGGGGTAGGCATCACGTTCGTAGGGTCGAACCTTGCCCGTATCGGTAGAAAGAATCTGGGTTGTGGGGTGTCTTACGCGCCAATCGGCCCAGGTGGTGTGGATCACTGGCAGCATGGTCAGGCGCTGTCCCTTCAAGGGCCCGCTGATGGCCCGCCCGAGCAATTGGGACCATAACGACTGGGTCTGCCGGTCATACAACAGCACGTCGTTGTTGTAGAGCAGACCGGAAACCCCGAAGCTCAGCACACGGCCATTGACCCGGCTGTCAAAGACCACGCCGGTGCCACACAGCGGACAAAACGTGACGGCGACTGCGTCATGGCCCAAGCGGTCATTCACCACCTCGTGCCAGTTCAGGATGCGTATCGGATAGGCCCGCGCGATGTTGTTGCGCATCAGACCCAGCACGTTGTCACCCGCTTGCATGAACGACGCGGCCTCGGCCGGTAGAAATTTCGGTTTGTCGATGGCAGGAATCCCATCTTTGGCTGGGCCACCGGCGTAAATTTGCGCCCGTGGAATCAGTGAGTTTTTGAGGTCAAAACCATTCATCTCCTGAGCGCTTGCTGGCAGCATTGCAGCCGCAGTTAATAGCGTCAGCAAGATCAGGGTTGGGAAACGCATGATGCGACCCCACGCTATGCGTGCACCACGATGCCCATGACCGGGTCATACGCATCGTTCCACGGAGCTGCCGCAATCTTGCGCTGGGCAAACTCTCGCCCCGCATCCCAGCGTGCCCGGATGCCACCAGGCGTGAAGTCAAGGTCTTTGGTGTGGTCTTCGCCTTCCACAGCCGGGGCCTGCATGGGCAGGATATGCATCACAGTGCCGCAGCCCCAATCCATCAGCTCCTTGGCTTCAGGCGTGGCGCGCAGAGCCGCAGGCATGAGTCGTCCCAGCTCGCGCACCACGTGGCGCAGGTGGTGAATCTGTTGCTGGCGCGCGGTGTGGCTCTCAGCCCGGCTTGAATACTGGATGTCTTTCAATCGGCTCATCACCTTGGCCACGGTATTGGGCAGTTCGTCTTCCTGCTGCCACAACTGGGCGGCAAAAATCACCGCGTCACGGCGCGGTTTGTCGTCCATCACCACTTCGAGCGGGGTATTGGAATAGATACCACCATCCCAATAATACTCACCGTCAATTTCTATGGCTGGGAAAGCGGGTGGCAACGCACCGGAGGCCATCACATGCTCAAGGCCAACGGCATCGTCGCGGCTGTCAAAGTAGCGCATTCGGCCCGAAGCCACGTTGACCGCACCGAGTGTCAAACGGGTCATGCCCTGAGCGATGAGGCCAAAATTGACAAAATGGTCGAGTGTGTCGCGCAGGGGATCGGTGCTGTAAAAGCTGGCATCTGCTATGCCTGCCGAAACATTGGAGCCATAGAGTGCGCGCAGGTTGGGGGTAAAAAAGCCGGGAATTCCTGACGACACCGCGCCCAGGTTGTGGATCAAATTGCCAAGACCAAACGCGCTCCAAGGTGCAGACGACGTGGGGGCGCTGGCGACAAGCTCCCAGAAGTCGCGCAAACGGGCTAGCCGTTTTTCAGGCTTGTTGCCGGCAATGATGGCCCCATTGATGGCACCTATCGAGGTACCCACTACCCAGTCGGGCTCAATGCCTGCTTCATGCATGCCCTCATAAACGCCTGCCTGAAAGGCGCCCAGTGCGCCACCGCCTTGCATCACCAGCACGACCTGACCTGGCAGTTTATTTGTATTGGTTTTTGCCATGGTTCATGCTCCTGTGGATGAGGCCGCTGCAGGGGCCAGATAGTCATGCAGCACGCGGCCATACGGCAGCGTCAAATTGGCGATGAAGTGCAAGCCGCCAGCTACTTTTTGGACCGGCAAATCGGCCACCGGCGCATTGGCATGCGGCACCAGATGCAGCCGCGCAGGCCCCGACCACGCACCGTGCACGGCAATGTCTGTCAAGTTGTAGGCCACCAGCTGGGCAATGGCCAGTTCACCGTCCACCCCAGGAATGAGCTTGAGGTTGACCTGGGTCTTACTCATTTTTTCGATGATGGAGGCCGATGAACATTGCTTCTTGCCCGCCACGTCGTAGAGCAAATGCTGGTGTTTGTAACCCATGGTGCCGATTGCAATCTGAACACCGGCATAGTCGAGCGTGCCAGTCAGCGTGTCTTGCACCACGGCCAGCTTGGGCTGACCATGTTTTTTGGGGAATCCCCAGATCTCACGCCCGCCCGCAATCGGGGGCTCGTCGTCGAGGTACATCTGGGCCGTGAAATTTACATGTTCACCTCGGTACAGCGCGGGGATCACCACACCAGACTCGGTGTAGCTGCCAAAACCGGCCGAATCGGGCATGCGGATGAACTCATAGAGCACGGTGTTGCTGCCATCGGGTTCCAGCGGCTCCGGTAGAGCGTCGCGAATGGCCTGTGGGTCAGACTCGTAAGTGATGATCAGATATTCGCGGTCAATGAAACGATGGGGCCCCTTGGGATACGAAGGTGAAGCAGCCGGCATCGATGGCAGCTGGAGAATGTCCTGAATATTCATTTCTGGCGTACCTTCAGTGTGCTGTCCAGCCGCCATCGATTGGAATCACCGCGCCTGTGATGGAGGCAGCCACCTCGCTGGCCAAAAAGCTCGCCAATGCCGCCACCTGCTCTACCGTGACGAATTTTTTGGTGGGCTGGGCCGTGAGCAACACGTTTTGAATCACCTCGGCCTCAGTGATGCCGCGCGCTTGAGCGGTTTCCGGAATCTGCTTCTCCACCAACGGTGTCCAGACGTATCCAGGGCACACCGCATTGACCGTGATACCAAGTTCAGCCACTTCCAGCGCCACTGTCTTGGTCAGCCCGGCAATGCCATGCTTGGCAGCCACATAGGCCGACTTGAAGGGCGAAGCCACCAGCGCGTGGGCCGAGGCCACCTGGATGATGCGCCCCCATTGCTGCTTTTTCATGTGGGGCAAGGCCAGCCGCGTGGTGTGAAAAGCCGATGTCAGGTTGATGGCCAGAATGGCATCCCACTTGGGCGTTGGAAACTCATCCACCGGTGCCACATACTGGATGCCCGCGTTGTTGACCAGAATGTCCACACCGCCAAACTCGGCATCGACAGACTGGAACATGGCCTCAATCGCTTCGGGCTGACTCATGTCGGCGCCATGAAAGCGCACTTTCACCGGATACGCAGCTTCAAGACGAGCCCGAGTGGTCTCAATTTCGACGGCATCGCCCATGCCGTTGAGCACGATATTGGCCCCGTTTTTGGCCAATTGTTCGGCAATACCCAAGCCGATGCCACTGGTTGATCCGGTGATGAGTGCTGTTTTTCCTGCAAGCATGTGGTTTTCCTTGAAGAGGGTTAAGGCTGTGTTCAGGCCTCATGTGACGTCGAACGCACGCTCGACGTTTCTTCAAATTAGTCGCTGATTAGTCAGCAGTGATTACAGACGCACTGATGCAGTTTGAACCCTGCGTCTCGTTTGACATACCAAGCGTCTCAAGCAGGGCTTGGACGAGCCTCTTGCTCACCTCTGAGCCACTCCGTGGGCGAGCAACCCAGCTTGCGGGTGAACGCCGGTGTCTCACACGTACACCAAGCTGCTGTTCATAATTCCAAATCGCTCAAGCTGGCGTGATCGTCAGGACGACGGCCCAGTGGCCAATGGAACAGGCGTTGTTCTTGCTTGATCGGCAGATCGTTGATGCTGGCAAAGCGCCGTTGCATCAAGCCTTGATGATTAAATTCCCAATTCTCGTTGCCGTAACTACGGAACCATTGACCAAAATCGTCATGCCACTCATAAGCAAAGCGCACGGCGATGCGGTTGTCGGTAAACGCCCATAATTCTTTTATTAAGCGATAGTCCAGTTCCTTGACCCATTTGCGCTGCAAAAATTGGCGCACTTGTTCGCGGCCTTGGGGAAATTCGCCGCGGTTGCGCCAGATTGTGTCTTCGGTATAGACCAAGCTGACGCGATCTGGATCGCGCGAGTTCCATGCGTCTTCGGCCATGCGCACTTTCTGCGCCGCGGTTTCATCGGTAAAGGGTGGAACGGGTGCTTTGATTTCTGAGATCATGATGTTCTCCTGGTTAAGCGAAACTTTCAGACTGCACCCGTTCGTCGGCGATGCCAAGCTCGCGAGCGGTTTGGCGCACGTTTTCGATCAGGGTGATTGGTCCGCAAACGTAAATGACGGTATCGGCAGATACGCTGTTCAACAACAATGACACATCCAGCCGGGTCGGCGTCGGCGCTTGGCTGAAATAGAACCGGCATCGATTCGGAAAACGCCGCCGCAAGTCCTCGACAAACGCCATTTGTTCTGGTGCTCGACCAGCGTAGTGCAGTTGGAAATCCACGTCGCGCGTCGTCAGTTCATCCGCCATCGCTTTGATCGGCGTGATGCCGATGCCGCCGGCGATCAATAGCGCCGGGCGGCCGTCATCATGCAGGCTGAAATAGTTGTCCGGCGCATCGACGTTGAGACGAGCGCCAATTTGCCATCCGTCATGCAGTGCTTGCGAGCCGCCTTCGCCATCGTCGACCCGCAAAACCGCGATGCGGTATTGGCTGGGGTTGGCTGCGACGTCGGTTAGCGAATAGGCGCGGGAGGTAACACTACCGTCGGGCAGCGCGATCGGCACCCGCAGATGCGCGCCGGCCCGATACGCCGGCAGCGAATCGCCGTCGGCATGGAGCAATTCATAGGCGCGAATATTGGGTGCCAGCTGCCGAATCCCGGCAATCGTTAACGGCAATGCGCCACCACCCAAAACGCCGGGCGCTTGTCGTGCCGCCGTCGCCGGTTGTTGTTGGCGAGCTTGAACAAGCAGCGTTTCGACTTCGTTCTGGCTGTAGCGTAGCGTGATGTACTTGGGGCAATTCCAGTCGAAGGCTTCGACCAGGATAACGATGCCGCGCTCGACCGGGGCTCGATAATCGGGCGATTCCAGTTGAGCCAGCAATGCTGGCTCGGTGCGGTCGTCCACCGCTCGCGCCCGGCCCCAGATTTTCAAGCGCCGCCGCTGCGAATAGTCCATCAGCAGCAAACTAACCCGGTCGTCGCCGCGTAAATTGCCTACCGAAATGTACTGGCGGTTACCGCTGAAATCGGCGTAACCAATGGTACGGTCATCCAACACTTTCAAGAATCCGACCGACCCGCCACGATGCTGCACATAGGGCCAGCCGGTTTGACTCACCGTGGCTTGATAAAAGCTGTCGCGCTCGGCAATAAAGGCTTGCTCGGCAGCGCCCAGCGTCACCTCCTCAGCCACTCCGAGTTCCGCTGACCGATATGCAACGCGACTACCCATTTCGGCCTGTACTGCCTGCACGTCGGGGGTGAAACTGATTTTGGCAAAAGCGAAGGCCATGACCTTACTCCTGATTGGGATTGAACATTGAAGTTAACTGTGACACAGCCGCCGGACGCTTTGAATGGCTATAAGCGGCAATTTTTTATAACATTCAGCGCAAGAATCCGGGCGCAAGTCCATCCGTGAACTTGACCCGGTTCAATATTAGGCCGCCTGCTTTAGCGCCACTTTCGGGAAGTCGATGTCAACCCGGCTGGCCTTACCCAGGATATTGGTCAGCACGTTCATGCCAACGTGGGTGATCACCTCGACAATGTCCGCCTCGCTGAAACCGGCATCACGCATGGCCTGCAACTCGGCGTTGGTCACCGCGCCCTTGTGCTCAACCAGGGCGCGGGCGAATTTAACCGCCACTGCCGCTTTGGCATCCTGGCTGGTGCCGGCCCGGTTGGCTTCGATTTCCGCCCCGTTCAAACCGGCTTTACGGCCGATGGCGGTGTGCGCGGACAGGCAGTATTCGCATTCGTTCTGCTGCGCCAGCGCCAGCGCGATGCGTTCGCGGGTGGCTGCATCCAGCGAACCGTGGTCGGCGATGTGATGCAAGCCGAGAAAGGCTTTCAAGGCATCCGGCGAGTGGGCGAACACCCGCAAGAAATTAGGCACCATGCCCAACTGGCTTTGGATCGCATCCAACAGGCTGCGTTGTTCGGTGTTGGCGCTTTCGTTGCTGACGGCAGTAATACGGCTCATGATGGCTCTCCAAAAAATAAAAGGTTTGTGGTACGCCTGTGTGAAATTCAGCAGGCGGATATAGTGTGTCTTGTTGCATAAATATAAAGAATACTCAAAATAATCAATTTACTATTCCATTAATCGGAATTAACAATGGGTCGTCTGCATTTAATGAGCGTGTATGTCGCAGTGGTCGAAGCGGAAGGCTTTGCCGCCGGCGCTCGCAAGCTACACATGTCGCCACCGGCTGTGACACGTGCAGTTGCGGCGTTGGAAGAACGATTGGGCGTTAAATTGTTGAACCGCACCACCCGCTATGTTCGGATGACCGAGGCCGGCCAGAAATATTACGAGGATGCCAAACGCGTCATCGCACTGGCTGATGAAGCCGACGACGCGGCCTTGGGCATCAATGCCGAGCCGCGCGGCCAACTCACCGTCACTGCCTCTGTTTTGTTCGGCCGCCTGCATGTGATGCCGGGCATCATCGAGTATTTGCGTCGCTATCCGGCGGTGGAAGTCAATGCACTGTTTGTCGACCGGGTTGTCAACATGCTGGAAGAAGGCGTGGACGTGGCGATCCGCATTGCAGAATTGCCCGATTCGTCATACCGGGCGCTGCGAGTCGGCTCGGTAAGGCAGGTATTGTGCGCATCGCCGGACTATTTGGACACGCACAGC
>NZ_JBAQMD010000017.1:0-18453 GCF_049302455.1 Rhodoferax ferrireducens
CCAAAGCCGTGACTCCTTCCCATCCAGCCCAATGGCAGGGCAGCGCCACCGTGTACGGCATCAATACCGCGGCTCTGGACTCACGGCTGGCAGCCGCCTTGCTGGACGGCCAGTTGACCGCGCAGCAGACACCGGCCGGCATCGCCTTCGAGGCGCGCCTGCAGGCCGCCAAAGGCAAGACGGCTGCCCCCAGGATCGCTTCGCCCAAGAATAACGCCACGTTCAAGCGCACGCTGGAAGGCCTGCGGCTGAAGACGGTTCATGCCCAAGGCCTGTGGGCCGCGCCCACGTTGACGCTGACCACATTGGCAGTGCAGACCGATGACGCACAGTTGCAAGGCAAGCTGACATTTCATACTGTCAGTCAGGCGGCCGAGGGCACGCTCACGTTGGGTTTGCCGGGCGCCCAGGCGGCGCTGGCCGGGCACATGGCCAGCAGCCGAGGCCAGGGCGAGCTGAGCGCGCACATCACTGACGCGGCGCTCGCGGCGCGCTGGGTCGCCCGCCTGCCAGGCGCACCACGGTCTTTAAGCCAGACATCAATTCAGGGCGCGGTCGAGCTCACCGGCCGCTGGCAAGGCGGCTGGCAACAACAAGGGCAGGGCCTGCAGATTGCAGCGAGCCTGCGCGCGCCCAAGCTTGACCTGCAGGGTGCAGGGCAGCCCGTGGCGCAGGCCTGGCGTTTGCGCGACTGGCAGGCTGACCTGTCAGGCACGCTGCGCGCCCTGAGCCTGTCAACGCGGGGTCAGATCGAGACCGGGACGCAGCGCCTCAAGCTGCAGGCGCAGGCGCATGGTGGACGAATCAACGATGGCCTGTGGCAGGCGCGACTCGACACGGCTCAACTCAGCGCACAGGACAGCCTGAAACCGGGCCTCTGGACGCTGCAGTTGAGCGACAGCGTCAGCTTCAACTGGAAACAAAGCGGCACGACCCGCACGCTGGAGGCCGCGGCCGGCGCGGCTCGCCTGACCGGCCCGGTCCCTGGAACGGCCACGGTGAGTTGGCAGCCGGTGCACTGGTTGCAGCAAACGACTGGCACGACAGCACGCACCGAATGGCGCACCCAGGGGCGCCTCAATGACTTGCCGCTGGCCTGGCTGGACCTGCTCGGCCAGACCCAAATGGCCAATCTCGGCTTGCGCGGCGATCTGCTGTTCGGCGGCCAGTGGGACGCCACCAGCGCTGAGACGCTGCGCCTGCGCGCCACGCTGGAGCGCACCAGCGGCGACTTGCTGCTGCAGACCGAAGGCGCTGCAGCCACCCCTTTGCGTGCTGGCGTGCGCGCGGCGCAACTTCTGGTCACAACCGAGGGCGACCGGCTCGCCGCCAGCCTGAACTGGGACAGCGAGCGCGCCGGTCAGGCCCGCGCCGATTTCAGCACCCGTTTGCAGCGTCAGGACGGCACATGGACCTGGCCCAACGATGCCGCGCTGGCGGGCACCCTCAAGGTACAACTGCCGCCGGTGGGCGCCTGGTCGTTGCTGGCGCCGCCGGGCTGGCGTCTGCGCGGCACGTTAGAGGCCGACGCCGTGCTGTCGGGCACACGCGGTGCACCGCAATGGCGCGGCAACCTGGCGGCCCAGGACCTGGCGGTGCGCTCGGTGGTCGATGGCATCGATTTCAGCAACGGAAGGCTGCGCGCCAGCCTGCAAGGCCAACGATTGGCCATTGATGAATTCACCCTGCAGGGGGCAGGCGGCGCCAGCGGCGGTCAGCTCTCCATTACCGGCTCGGTGTTGTGGTTGCCACCGGCCGGGCCGGATGCCAAGGTGGCAGCGCGCTTGCGTATGGAGCTCGACGCCACGCTTGCGGCCTTGCGCGTCAGCGCACGCGCCGACCGGCGGCTGGTGGTATCGGGCAAGCTGTCCGCGCGCCTCAATGAGAATAAGCTGGCCATTCGCGGCACCCTCAAGGCCGATTCGGCCCTGTTCATCCTGCCGGAAGATACGGCGCCGCAGTTGGGCGGCGATGTGCTGGTGCGAAGACCCGGCCAAAGCCAGGCCGGCACAGCGGCGCCAACGGTGGCAACGGCGTCAACTGCCGCAGCACAGGAGCGCATGACGCCAGACGTGGCAATCACGCTTGATCTCGGCCAGGACTTTCAGGTTCGCGGGCGTGGCCTTGCCACCCGGCTGGAAGGCAGCCTGGAGCTGCGTAGCGCCGGGCGGCGCTCCCTGACACCGAGCCTCACCGGCTCGCTGCGCACGGTGCGCGGCACTTACCGGGCCTATGGCCAGCAGCTCGCCATTGAGCAAGGTGTGCTGCGGTTCTCTGGGTCGTATGACAACCCGGCGCTCGACATCCTGGCCCTGCGCCCCAACCTGCAGCAACGCGTCGGCGTGCAAATCAGCGGCACGGCGCTGTCCCCCGTGGTGCGGCTGTATGCCGAGCCGGACCTGCCCGAGTCCGAAAAACTGGCGTGGCTGGTGCTCGGGCGTTCAGGCGCCAGCGGTGGCGCCGAAACGGCGATGCTGCAGCAAGCCGCGCTGGCGCTTCTCGGGGGCAACGAGAAAGGCATCTCCAGCGGTCTGGCACAGGCCTTGCGGCTGGACGAACTGTCGGTCAGCGGCGGCGCCAGCAGCACCAGTGGCAGCAGCACAGGCGGTGCCACGGTGACGCTGGGCAAACGCGTGTCGCAGGATTTCTACGTCACCTATGAGCGCAGTCTGGCGGGCACCCTGGGCACGCTCTACATTTTCTATGACCTGTCGCGCCGCTTTACCTTGCGCGCGCAGACCGGGGAGAAAAGCGCCGTGGACCTGATCTTCACCCTGCGCTACGACTGAACTGACTGAGCGCTGAGCGATGCCGCCGCTTACAATGTTAGGCTTGGCCGTCGTAGTTCAATGGATAGAACGGGGACCTCCTAAGTCTCAGATATGGGTTCGATTCCCGTCGAGGGCGCCAAATCATTTCTTCCCCCTGGCTCAATGCGAAGATGCACGCAGGGTGCGACTCAGCAGCACCACCGGGATCAGCCCCACCAGCACCAGGGCCAGCGATGGCAGTGCGGCCTCGCCCAGGCGCTCGTCGCGTGCCAGTTGGTAGGCCACCACGGCCAGCGTGTCGCTATTGAAAGGGCGCAGCACCAGGGTGGCGGGCAGCTCCTTCATCACGTCCACAAACACCAGCAGGGCCGCCGCCGCCGTGGAGCGCTTGAGCAGCGGCCAATGCACCAGGCGCAGCAGACCCATGTCACCCGTTCCCAGGATGCGGGCCGAGTCGTCAAAGCTGCTTGGGATTCTGGCGTAGCCGCTCTGCACCGACTGCAGCGCCACGGCGCAAAAGCGCACCAGGTAAGCCCAAACCAGTCCGAACGAAGTCGCGGTTAAAATAAAGCCCACGCTGCTTTGCGGCGCCAGCGTCTGCAGCCAGCCCACCGGCAGCAACAGCCCCACCACCAGCACCGCACCGGGCACGGCATAACCCAGGCCTGCCAGCTGCACCGCCACACGCGCGGGCAGATCCGGGCGACGGCGCAGGTTAAAGGCCAGGAACAAGGCCAGGGCAACGGCCAGCACGGCGCTGATGGCGCCGAGCCGCAAGCTGTTCAGGGCCCAGCCGAGGAACAGTGGCCATGACAGAGCTTGCCAGTCGGCCACGAGCGGGCGCAGCATGAACAGCACCGGCAAGACAAAACCAATCAGCACCGGCACACTGCACAGCCCCCAGGCCAGCCATTTCTGACGACCTCGCAACAGCAAGGGTCGCGCGTCCATGGCGTTTGCGCGCGCGCCCCGGGTGGTCACAAACCGCAGGCGCCTTTGCGACCGGTGTTCCAGCCACAACAACAGGGCCACCAGCGCCAGCAGCATGGTGGCCAACTGCGCAGCGGCAATGCGGTTGTCCATCGACAGCCAGGCTTTGTAAATGCCCGCCGTGAACGTCTGGATGCCGAAGTAGCTCGACACGCCAAAGTCCGCCAGCGTTTCCATCAAGGCCAGGGCGGCGCCGGCGGCGACCGCCGGACGGGCCAGAGGCAAAGCGACCTCAAGGACGCGCCGGCGCATCGATGCCCCCATCAGGCGCGCGGCTTCCATCAGGTGCGTGGCGCTTTCGCCCAAAGCGGTGCGTGCCAGCAAGTACACATAGGGGTAAAGCGAAAAGATGAACACCCAGGCGGCGCCGCCCAGACTGCGGATCTCGGGCAGCACGCGTCCTTGCAGCCCGAAGCTGCTGCGCAGAAAGGTCTGCAAGGGACCGCTGTACTGCAGAAAATCGGTATAGGCATAGGCCACGACGTAGGCCGGCATGGCCAGGGGCAACAGCAGCGCCCATTCAAAGACCCGCCGACCCGGAAAATCAAAAAGCGTGACCGTGACGGCGGCAGACAAGCCCACCAGAATCACACCGGCGCCCACCATGGCACACAGACGCACGGTGGTCCAGATGTAGTCGGGTAACACCGTGCGGCTCATCTCGTGCAGAATTTGCGCGGCCGCCGCGCCCGAGTCTCCCCACGGCAACCAGGAGGCCAATACCGTCAGCACGGGCAGCATGAACGCCAGCGTCAGGGTCAGTAGCAGTAATTGTCGGAAGCGTCGAAATAGCATGAAGGCAATCAATTGGCGTTGCGCAAATGAGAATTGTATGCATCTAGAATGTAAGCTATGTTTTTGGAAGTCTCACAACTCAGCGTGGCTTATGCGGGCGCCAGTCAGGCGGCGGTGCGCGAGGTCTCGTTTGGCCTGCATGCCGGCGACATCGGTGTGCTGATCGGGCCATCAGGCTGTGGCAAAACCACGTTGCTGCGGGCTGTGGCCGGGCTGGAACCCGTGGCGGCTGGCAGCATCAAGCTCGCCACCCGCTTGGTGAGCAGTGCCAGCGTCAATGTTGCACCGCAGGCGCGCCAGGTGGGCATGGTGTTTCAGGACTATGCCTTGTTCCCGCATTTGAATATCGGTCGCAATGTTGATTTTGGCATTCGTCATCTGCCCCCCAAGGTGCGTGCGCAGCGTGTGGATGAGGTGCTGCAACTGGTCGGGTTGGCGGGCTTTGAGGCGCGCTTTGCGCATGAGCTCTCGGGTGGTCAGCAGCAGCGTGTGGCACTCGCACGGGCCCTGGCACCCAAGCCGCGCCTGCTGCTGCTCGATGAGCCCTTTTCCAATCTGGATGTGGACTTGCGCGAGCGTCTGGCGCATGAGGTGCGCGCCATCCTGAAGACGGCCAACACCACGGCGCTGTTTGTGACCCACGACCAACTGGAAGCTTTTGCCATTGGCGACGTCATCGGTGTCATGCATGAAGGCCAACTGCACCAATGGGACGACGCCTATACGCTGTATCACCGCCCCGCGTCCCGGTTTGTAGCCGAGTTCATTGGTCATGGCGTGTTCACGCCGGCCACGCTGCGCGAAGTGAACCAGCAGGTTGTCGTCCACACCGCGCTGGGTGATTTGACGGACATGGCCGAATGCCCGCTACCGAGTGCCTTTGTCGATGGCGCGTGCGATGTGTTGCTGCGCGCCGATGACATCGTGCATGACGACGATGCCCCGGTGAAAGCAGAAATCATGCGCAAGGCGTTTCGCGGCTCCGAGTTCTTGTACACCCTGCGGCTGGCCAGCGGAGACACCGTCATGGCCCTGGTGCCCAGCCATCACGACCACAAGGTAGGCGAGTGGATCGGCATTCGCGTCCAGGTGGAGCACGTGGTCACGTTTCCAAGAAATAGGGATTTGACCGCGACGGCATAATTTTCAAGTTACACCCTTTACACAAACTCCATAGCCTCTGCCCAGGTGCGGGCCTAGAATTTCTTTTGTTTCATATCAACAGGAGTGCCCCATGAAAATCAGTAAATCATCTCTAGCCAAGTGCTTGTTTTCGGCTGCCATGCTGTCCGGACTTGGTGTCATGGCTCAGACCGCTACTGCGCCAACTCCCGCGATGCAGACGGCACCCAAGCAAGACTTCGCTACTGACTTGGCAAAGGCAGACCTTGCCAAGCAAGGCATCACCAACCCGACCAGCGGCCAGCTTGCCGACGCTGTCAAAAGCATTCAGGACCAACGCGCCAGTGGCCTGGGTTGGGGGCAGATTGCCAACTCCATGGGCGTGAGGCTGGGTGATGTTGTCAGTGCAGCCAATCGTTCAAGCATGGCTGAAAGTGCTGGCAAGGCCGGTGCCGCTGGAACTGGCAAAGCCGGCGGCTCTGGTATGTCTGGAAGTGCAGGTGCATCCGGAAGTGCGGGTGGCATGGGCGCCGGTCATGGTGGCATGGGTGGCGGTGCTGGGGGCAAGAAGTAAGCTGTAGATTGCCCCAGACGGCTCGCCTGATGAACTGATTGCGCGCCCCGATACAGATTGCACCCGGCCACCGTGCCGGGTATTTTTTCGCCCGTCCTTTATCGATGTGCGAAATTCGACACGAGGACTAATTCGCGCACGCGATTTGTCGTCTGAGGGTGTTGGCGGCCATGCGCAAAGACCCAGCCTTGGTGCTGGGTGGAGCGATCAGGTGCCTGCGCGTCGGGGCAGGTTCACTGGACGGTTGCTTCAGGCAGGGTTGTCAAATCCCGACGGTCAAATTGACCCACGCGTCCGGAAGCCACAGCAGGATTTGACTCTCCATCCATTTGTCACCACCCGTCAGAATCGCGACTCCCAGGGCACCGAGCAGCAGTGCAAAACCGTGTTGCACGCGTTCAATGCGTGCGAGCACCCAATTTCGTACACGCATGAAGCCACTGCGGGAAGCATAGGCCACCGCCACCAGTGGAATAGCTGCTGGACTTTCTGGGTTAACAACGCTGCCGGGTTAACTGCCGCCGAACAGACTCTGCCTCCAAGGCATCCGTGTCGGCAATCCAGTCGATGGGTATCAGACTCAGCACTTCCAGATCCCGGTCCTGCAAGGCCCGCGCCAGGTTGGATCGCCGCGCCAAACGTTTGTCGCGTTGGACGAGCAGTTCATTGATCAAAGGGCGATACAAGCGAACAAAGCCCGTCAACCAGCGGCATGATTGTTCATGCCCTTCGATCTCGCCCATCGCGAACCGATCAACACAAGCCATTGTGGTTGCTGCATCAAACCAGTGGCCATCGGTGACCCATTGGTTCACAGTGAATAGCCCGACTGGCAGGCCACGCGCGTCAAGCGAGATGGCAAATAGATGAGTCGGCTCGGTGCGATTCCACCTGGGCTTGCCCGGCTTCAAGTACCGTCTGCGCCCAGTCGCCGTGCTATGCCAAAACAAGTGCAAATGCCCGTGTTCCTGGTCGCCGTCCCGATGAGAATGGTAGTAAAACTGGGAGCCACGTTGGGTGTCAACCAGGTCGTCTGGCGGGTAGTGCTCAAACTCAAGCACTTTGCGATTCGCGATCCAGCTTTGAATCAGGGAACCACGCTCCGCGGTCACTGTGACGAACGCCAAGACACTGGCGCGCGCGCTGCGTAGCGCCCTGGCGATCTGCGTGTCGGAAGCAGTGCGCCAATTTCGCCGGAGATGTGTTGAAGCGGTCATGCTGAAGAATGCAGCGCCGGTGACCAACCAGTCACCGGGGAGCCTAAGTGAAGAAAACCGTTACTTGGCAGCGCAGGCGCCGCATTTGGCTTTGCAGGCACCGCATTTCTGCAGGCTACTTTTGGCGCCACACTTGTTGCCGGTGCAAGCGCGGCACATCATGGAACAACCGCTGAGCGCAGCCGTGGTGACCACGGCCATGGCCAGAGCTTTTGTGAGGGTGGATGACAGTGAATTCATACTGATGCTCCTAAAGGTTATGGGAAAACGGGTTGCTTATTGCTTGACGGCAGCGCAGCCGCCACTCTTGGCACCGCATTTAGCTTTCATCTTTTTGGCTTTGGCTTTTGCCGCATGTGCCTTGCTGGCAGCGCATTGGGGCTGGGCTGCACCACACTTGGCCTTGCAGGCGCCGCATTTGGCCATATTGGTCTTGGGACCGCACTTTGCGCCGGCGCAACCTGCAGCCATGACATTGTCAGACAGTGCAGCGGCAGTGACCACGGCAGAGGCGATCGTCTTGGCGATGGTGGAGGAGAGATGGTTCATAAAGAAGTCCTTGGAGGGTTGAAGGGGTGACATTTCCGAAAAACGCAGAAAGTCAAGTGGAAACGCGACTTTCATGGACATAGTCGTTTGAGTCTTGACAATACTTACACGGTCATCCGGAAATTTGTGAGCGTGCGCGATGGCGGACTCCAACCACGACGTGTTCACGCCAAATTGCCCCAGCGGTGTGTAATAAATCCGGTTGTCGTGGCGACTAAACCGCATGTCATCAATACAGAAAGAATCCAATGTCTAAGACTGTTCTTATCGCCCGCCCGCACACTTTTATCGTCGCCGTCATGAAACCTTTCCTGGAGGAAAACGGCTATGCCACCGACAAATTGGAGCACATCAGTGGTTTGCAAAGTCAGTCTACGGGTGCCGCTGGAGCCGTCATTTCTCTCGCCTTGTCGTCTTCGATCGTTGAGTCTGCAGAAGAGGTATTTCTGAAATTGAAGAGCATGGCGCCTCGGACACCCGTCCTGTTTGCCGCCATGCTGTCGCTGGAGCAGGCCCGTCCTGCGCTGGAGCGCATCGCGAAACAGGCAGGGCTCCAAGCCAACATCCTTGGAGTGGAGGCAACATCTGCAGCCGCCGCTCAATTGGGGCGCCAGGAGACGTTTCTGTATCTCAGCAAAGATGACCTGACATTTCCCGAGCGCCGTGCCATCGCCGCACGTCTGATACAGCGCCATTTCCGGTAAGAACACTGGTGACAAAGAGACTTGTTCTGGTAGGAGGTGGGCACGCGCACTTGTCGGTGCTGCGTGCCCTGGCGAAAAAGCGGCCCGCGGGAATAGATGCTGTCCTGATCACGCCTTCAAAACATCAGAACTATTCAGGCATGTTGCCCGGCTGGGTTGCCGGGCATTACAGCCAAGCCGAGTGTCGTATTGACCTCGACCCGCTGGTTCGGGCGGCCGGTGTCCACCTGGTTCTCGACCAGATTGTCGGTATGGACGCAGCGCGTCGGTGTGTTGGATTGACCAATGGTCAGCACCTCGAGTACGACTTGTTGTCGCTCGACGTTGGCAGCGAAACCGACACCTCCTGGCTGGAAACCCTGGAGGACAAGCTTTTGCCAGTGAAGCCGCTGGACAATTTCTTCGCGCGTTGGCCGCATGTTCTTGCGGCAGCGAAGGCTTTGAGGGGCTACAGATTGGTGGTGGTCGGCGGTGGTGCCGCCGGGGTCGAGATGGCTCTGGCGGTGCAACATGCGTTCACAAGTGCTGGTGTTGACGGCCAGGTTGACCTTGTCGCATCCGAGTCCGGGTTGCTACCGGGATACGCAAGGCGTGTTCAGGATCGGGTGACGCGGTTCGCCCGGCAGGCCGGGTTGGGCCTGCATTTCTTTCGCGGTGTTGGGTCTGAAGAAGGTGTTCTTTTGTCGGATGGCCGATTGCTGCAAGCTGACCGAGTCATTGCCGCCATGGGTGCACGAGCACCGGTCTGGCTGGGTATGTCCAAATTGGCGCTGGACGAGCATGGCTGCATCCTCGTGGATAAGTACCATCGCAGTGTGTCGCATCCGAATGTTCTTGCCGCTGGCGACGTGTGCGCCCGCGCCGATGCGGTGATGTCACGCTCGGGTGTGCATGCGGTTCGTGCCGGTCCGGTCTTGGGCGACAACCTGATGGCCATACTGAACGGCACATCATTGCAGTCGTATGTGCCCAAGCGCCACTCCCTGTATCTGCTGGCTTGTGGACCACGCTATGCTGTGGCCTCCTGGGGCCCGTGGTCGGCTGAAGGACAATGGGTCTGGCGCTGGAAAGACTGGATCGATCGTCGATTCGTCCGGAAGTTTTCTGAAACCACACCCGGTGAGGCGACGCAGATGTTGGAGAACACACCATGACATGGTTCAAACAAGCCGGCAATTGGCTTGGAAATGCGCAACCTGAAAAGCAGGTTTCGGTCGAGGCAACGACCCGGCATTTGCTGGCGAGCCTACTCACCATGGCCTGGTTCGTTGAGGCCAGAGACCCCTATACCGGCGGCCACCTCTGGCGCGTGTCGCGCTATGCCAGACTCCTGGCCGAGCACGCAGAGTTCAGCGATGCTGATGCCGCTCGTATTGGTCTGGGAGGTTTTCTTCACGATTTAGGCAAGATTGGCGTACCGGATGCCATATTGCGCAAAAAGGAGCGTCTGACCGCATTGGAATACGAAGTCATCAAGACCCACCCTGACTTGGGGCTGCGCATGCTGGCCGGGCACCCCCTGGCTGCCCTGGTGAAAGATGCCATCCAACTGCACCATGAGCGCCCGGATGGGCAGGGTTACCCTCTTCGCTTGTTGAGGGAATCGATTCCTGACGTGGCCAGAATTGTGGGCGTATGTGATGCGTTTGATGCCATGACCAGTCACCGCCCTTATCGCCAAGGCATGCATCGGGATAAAGCGCTTGGCATTTTGAACGCTGGGAAAGGCACGCAATTCGATGCGCGCTTTGCCGACATTTTTGTTGCCATGGGACAAGCCGGCAAGCTCGACCCTGTTATGGGTCACAGTGACGACGGCATCCCGCTGCAGAGTTGCCCCATGTGCGGGCCCACCTTGGTGTTGCGCAAAGGCCAGCATGCTGGAGAAAAAATCTATTGCCGCAACTGCACTGGCGAGTTTGAACTCAAAGAGCTTGATCACTGTCTGGTTGCAACTCCCACGGGCCATCAAGGACGACCCGCCGACCTGGAACCCGATGTCGACTTCGAGTTGATTCAAAGAACGGTGATTGCCAGCGTTGAAGCCATGCCCGCCCTGGCGTTACTGGCGACTGCAACCTCACCCCATCGGAGCCATTGATGAGATCGCTTTTCCAAGTTGCCTGCTCTGGCAAGATTGTCAAAAACTCGCTGCGGATCGCCTTGGTGGTGGGTAGCATTCTCAACCTTGTCAACCAAGGCAGTGCCATCCTGGCGGGCACGGGCATTTCGTGGATTCACGTGTCGTTGAATTACTTGGTGCCCTACTGCGTGGCAAGTTACAGCGCAGCCAAGAACGAAATGACGCCACGAGGAAATCAATAATGAGCGCTTTGACAAATGAAGGCATGAACTCAGATGCGTCCGAAACATCCATCTTGTCTGACACGGTATTTTTGAATGATTTGCGCCGTCAGATGGTGAAGTTTGCGACGCTGCAGCTCTCCAATAGCCACGCTGCAGAAGATGCGGTGCAGGAGGCACTCATCGGAGCGTTGAAAAATGCCAAGTCTTTCGCCGGGCGAGCAGCATTGAAAACCTGGGTCTTTGCCATCTTGCGTAACAAGATTGCCGATTTCTTGCGGCAGAAAAAACGCATGGTCGAGGCCAGCAGTTTGCTCCGGGAAGACGAAGAGGGTGAGGACTTCTCTGAATTGTTTGATAAAAAAGGCTTTTGGCAGTCCGATGAAAAGCCAGCGTCATGGGGCAATCCGCAAGATTCCTTGCATCAGAACCAGTTCTGGAAAGTGTTCGAGATTTGTTTGGAGGGCTTGCCCGGCAACCAGGCCAGGGTGTTCATGATGAAAGAATTCGTCGAGTTGGAGGCCAATGAAATTTGCACTGCCGTCGGAATCACCACCACCAACCTGAATGTGATGCTGCACCGCTCCCGCCTGCGTTTGCGCGAGTGTCTTGAGAATAATTGGTTTCTGAAGGGAGAACACGCATGATGAACTGTCAGCAAGCCACAAAGCTGATTTCGGAATCGCAAGAGCGAGCCTTATCTTTGCCGGAAAAAATGAGTTTGAAGTTGCATGCGATGATGTGCTCGGGTTGCAAGAACTTCAGCTTGCAAGTGCCGTTTCTCAGCAAAGCCATGAAAGCCTATGCCCGTGGGCAAGACGAGGAAGTCAAGGACTAAGCTCAGTCCTGTCAGGACTGTTTTAGTGCATGGTGACCAGTGTGTCGTCCTGCCACTTCAGCGCATGAAAATCAAACCCCGCTGCAATGGTTGGCTTGACCACTTCGAAGTAGGGTGACACGTCAAAGTCGCGTGGCGCAAACAGGCTGTGGTGGCGCACGCTCAAAATTTCCTTGACGCAGGCCGGGCAATCCGGCCTGTCATCATTTTGCACTTCCAGGATGGGCAAAATCGGATAGCGAATGGATTGAAACGCCCGCGCAATCAGGGTCGAGCAAATGGCCCGGGTCGGATCGCCGCTGCCCAGTGCCAACATGTTGCGCCGAAAGCGCAAGGGCACGGGTGGTGTCGGCAAAAGATAGCGCGCCAGATCGATCACATTGCGCAAGTCGTACTGGCTGCCCATGCGGGCGATAGCGAATGCGGTCAACTTTTGGCAGTCTTCGGGGGTTAAGCCAACCGGGCGACAGATGCGCGAATGCAGCCCGGCAAACGCGCCGATACCCACGCTGCGCACACCTTCTACGGTGTCGGCGTCTATGAAACAGTGTTCAGGATTTTTGCCCGCCTCGGCCAGGGCGCTGCCTACATACAGCGCTGCATGGGACCAGGTGGACTGTGTCAGGTATTTGATGGCGGTGCTGACCCGGCTGTTGCCCTCCACCAGCAACACGTCGCCAGGGCGCAAGGTGGCCAACAGGCGTTCCGGCCGGGTGGCGGGCACTGCAGAGTGAACATGCACCTCGCGTGCAAGATAGCGGGCCAGATGACCGCCCAACCAACCCAGTACCGTGTTCATGCTGATTGCCTTGGGGTTGACTCCAAACAGCCGCTCGATGGGTTACTGGTAACGCCGGGCGATCCAGTGATCCAATGACAGCTTGCCAGGCCCGTGAACCATCAAGTACAGCAGCACGGCGGCCCAGGTGCCGTGAGTCGGGTAGGCATCGGGATAGACAAACAACTGAATGGTCATCGTCATGCCCAGCAGCGCCAACGCCGACAGGCGAGTGGCCAAACCGAGCAGGATCAGAACAGGGAAAAGGTGTTCTGCTGTCGCAGCCAGGGTGGCCGCAATTTCAGGAGGAACAAGCGGCAAATGGTATTCATCCCTGAACAGGTCTACCACCGAGTCTGACAGGCGCGGCCAGCCCAGGGTGAACTCCCGATTGACGATGTCAACGGCAAAGCCCTGTATTTTTGTTTCGCCGGACTTCCAGAACACCGCGGCGATGGAGAAACGCGCCACGAACGCCAGCAGTGTGTTGGGGATTCTCTGCACGACGCTGATGAACCGACGGATCAGGCCGGCAATCAGCCCGGCGTCAGCAGTTGCGGTGACGCTCAATTTTTCAGTGCGTGTGTTCATGGTGTTCGTCCGTGGTGGTGAGGTGGCTGATGAGCTGCAAGCGAAGCAGCATCGCCAGGCCGTGTGACAAATCAAACTCCGGGTCGGCGCTACTGGCAGCGCCTGCGGCGTCGAACAAGGTCAGGCCACTTTGCAGGGCGCTGACGAACTTGCTGATTCCAACTGTGATTTCCAGAGTGTCCACGTCCAGAGCGTCTCTGAACACGAGAGCGGTCTGGGCTTGTTCAGGGTCAACCGACGAAATGCACAGCACGCCCTGATGCGCTGCCCAAAGAGAAAAAATGGCGAAGGGTGATGCGATGACCTGCACCGAGGGGTGCAACACCAGCCGCAAGGACATGAGCTGTTCGGGCCGGGTCAGCGCGACTTGCAGCGTTTCGGGTTGGATGGGAGGCACATCGGCGGCGTGGTAAGCCCGCACCCGCGCCATTTCCAGACGTGCTACGTCGGCCAGATACGGCACGGACGTGGCAGGCGGGAAGGCCGCTAAAAAATCAGCAAAGTCGTGCCCGTAATACGCCATGACACGCGAGCGAGGTGGATTGGCCTGGGCGAATACCCGCGCCATGGCGCGGAAAAACTCTTCGCCCACCAACTCTTGCACAACGGGGTAGGTGTCTGCCAACGCGTCAATTAAGGACACCATGACGTTGTTACGGTACACCGCAAAACGCGTGGCCGGGTCAGAGCCGTTCCAGGTGGTGAGACCGCCCGGGCAGGGCAGCTCGGGGTTCAGCAAGGCATTGGCAAACGCGGTCTGGCTGTTCATGCCGCCACCTCATGGGCCACGGTGCTCACGTTTTGTATTTGTTGCGATGCATCCAAAACTTTGGCGGGCCGTTCATCGCGAGGAAGCAACTCCCACAATTGCCGGTCAGCCACATTGGCTTCGGCCAGCAAAACCGGCCAGGCGGGTATGTCGTTGTCGCGCTCCAGCAAAGTCGCCACGGGACCGGTCAGCCCCAGCGTGAAGGCATACAAGTCCCACACGGCTTGCGCTACTGGCGCGCCATGGCTGTCAATCAGTAGCAGGTCGCCATTGGCGTCAAGCTGTTGGGCAAAACCTGCGAGGTGAATTTCGCCCACCTGAGCTAGCGGCATGGAACGGATGGTGGCGTGCGCGTCGCGCCCGTGGTTGACGCTACTCACATGCACATTGTTCACGTCGAGTAGCAGACCGCAACCGGTGCGGCGCACCACTTCGGTCAAAAAAGTGCCTTCGTCCCAAGTGGACGCTGCAAACTCGACATAAGTGGCCGGGTTTTCCAGCAACATGCGCCGTCCCAGGTGTGACTGCACCTGGTCAATGTGGTCACATACACGCTGCAAGGTAGCTGTGTTGTAGGGCAGGGGCAACAAGTCGTTCAAGAACGCAGGACCGTGGGTAGACCAGGCCAGATGCTCCGAAAAAGATTGCGGCTGGTAGCGCGCCAGCAAGGCTGCCAGCGCATTCAGGTGTTCAATGTCCAGCGACGCATCGGCCCCGATGGACAAGCCCACACCGTGAATGGAGAGCGCATAGCGCTCGCGGATGCGGGTGAGGTAATGGTGAAACGGACCACCCGGGACCATGTAGTTTTCGGCATGGACTTCGAAGAAGCCGATGTTGGGCTGGGTGGCCAGAATTTCCTGATAATGCTCGGGCTTCAAGCCCACCCCGGCGCGTGTCGGCAGGGTATCAGCGGCAGCATCCAGGGCTTGCGTTGGCGAATTGAATCGGTTTGGCATACCCGGTGCTCCGCTGGTGTTGGAAAGAATCAGGCCTTGACTTCCTTGAACTCTTTCAACTGACCGAAGCCCGTGGGCGAAGTCTTGGACACGGTCTTTTCGCAAGTGCCTTTTGGCACCATCGACCAGGCGTTGCCCTGGTAGTCCACTTTGGAGGTGCCCGCGCAGGTGGTGCCCGCGCCTGCCTTGCAATCGTTCTTGCCTTTCAGTGCCACGCCGAAACACTTGTCGGTGTCAGCAGCTTGGGCTGCGATCGGTGTGGCAGCAATGGTCAAGGCGGCGCTCATGGCCAAAGCCAGGGCGGCGGCAGAGGCGTAGCGAGTGGTGGTGGTTTGGTTTTTCATTTCAATGTCCTTAGTCGGGTTAACGGTGGTTGGCAAGTGGGTTACGGTCAGCACGGAACGCGCTGTGTGTGCCGTGCTGTTTCTATAGTCGCAGCTGTCGGCGCTTTCTTACACTGCGACCGATAGAAAGATCAAGTTGCTATAAATAAGATAGCTAGTTATGCAATAAGGACGGTGGCTAGAGGCATAAATAACTTGTAACTTTGGTGCATGGGTGAAGTCAAATGTTTCGCCCCGTGTTGGTTGGAAGTGCGGCAGCGATGCCAGCATTGGCCAGGTGATTGCGACTTATGGCCTGCCAACCTGTCTGAGGCAATAAACAACACACAGGGCCCTTCAAACTTGGCATGTATGATTTTGCCGCGCATGGCTTCGTTAGGCACCGGCATGCCATCCACGTCAAAGCGCACAACTGCAGTGATCTGGCCAAGCCCACATCCAGCACCGTTGATAGCGTGGGGAGAATTTGTGTGAATGGCGGCGAATTGGGAGCCAGTGGGGCGAAGTAAAAAGGAGTCAGTCGGCAGAGTCAAGGCGCGCTGCCACCCAAACCAACAAGGTCAGGCCCAAAGCCGGCGGCACTGCTTGACGGCTGGCGGCCCTGGTGGTGTCAGCGCTTGCTTAATTATCCACGGCATCGCGCACGATACGCTCGAAGATCGGGTCCAACTCGGCGGCCAGTGCATTGAGCTTGTCGGACTGGTAGGGTGCAAAGACGGCACTCGGTGTGCGGTAAGTCACACTGGCCGTGCCGTCGGGGTTTTCGGTCACATAGATCCTGATCGGTGCTTCAATGCCAGCGCTTATGCTGTCCTGCAACATGCGCACGGCGTAGTCGTTGCGAAACACCATCAGCACCGCATTGCCGGGGATTTTGACGCCGCGTCCGGCCGCAGCCGCACTGGCACTGGCCGTGGCGACCAAGCCCATTTTTTGTGCGCCGATGGCTGTTTCAACCCGCGCCATCAGCGTGCCAAAACCGTGTTTGCTGGTCAAGGTGTGCGTGCCCGGCAAGACTGTGGTGTCGGCAAAAACAACGTTGACTGAAGACAGTGCAGCGACAAAGACAAGCGCCCGTGCCCATGTGAAATAAAGCTGATTCATGATGGATTTCCTTGCGTTGGTAAAAAAAGAGATAGCGCCGGTTGAATTGAGGTGCCTATCAAATGCAACAGTGCCTCACGCCCGCTGGGCCAGGGCAGAGGCCAGAATGGCAGAACGAATAGCGGACGGGTTTTGTTTCATGGGTGTCTCCTCAAGTGGGTCAGGCATAGGACACACGCAGTCCTGTTTGCCTAGACGTAGCCAGCCGCCAATTTCTTACACGCACCGACTGTCTTGGCCAAAACCCGGCACGCGATCAGGCCCTCAGTTGTTCAGCAGCTCATCGAGTTTTCCCGCCTTGTCCAGCGCCGCCAGATCATCAAAACCGCCCACATGCAGATCGCCAATGAAAATCTGCGGAACAGTGCGTCGGCCGGTTTTCTGCATCATGGTTTCGCGCGCCCCCGGCATCTGATCGACCAGAATTTTGTCGATCAGTGCAACCCCTTTGCGTTTGAGCAGATGTTCAGCACTTTGGCAGTAACCGCAGCTCTTGGAGCTGTACATCGTGACGTTGACCATGGTTTTTCCAATCGAAATGTGAGGTTGTTTGCGCGGGGCAGCGTGAGAATCAAAGCGTCTTGGGGGCCTTGTCTTTGAGGCGTGGCCAGTTCTTTTCTGCTTTGGCCAAGTTGCCCTTCACATCTTCAAGCCACCGCGTCTGCGCTCCTTTGTGCACGTTGAGATACAACTTGCCGTCAACGACGCGCCAAAGTTGCGGATCGACATCCAGTTTCTGTTCCAGTGCTACACCCATAGCGCAAAAGCCACCATAGGCAGGGGTGTATTTGGCAGGATTGGCGGAGAAAGTGTCGCGGTTCTGCGAACTGGCAAACTGGTAAGTGGCACCTTCGTATTTTGCGAAGAGTTCCGCCTTGCCCGGAACCGGGCCGCTTGGCGAGAAGTAGGACACTGGGTCAAAGCCCTTTAACGCGATGCCGTTGGCATCAACGTTTAAGGCGCTTGTAGATTGCTCGTCGTAGGCATGCGCGAGATCTGGGAGGGTGAGCGACGCGAGCGCCATCAGTGCGGCTGATGCAACAAAGCTGCGGCGTGAAGAACGAAACTGGGTAGGCATAGCAATCTCCAAAAAAGTGAGGGTTGAAGTCGTTCGCGACGAGACCTGGTGAGGCAACATCGAACTCGACGGTGTCAACTTTAATTGCCATTTCGATACGAAAAGTGTTTCAAAGTATCATTCAAATAACCACTCGTATCAAAACAAGCCATGGACAGACTCACAAAACTGCTATCGCACTTTTCCTTGCACGCCGGCGTGTTCTACACCGGCAACATCTGCGGCGTTCACGACTTTCAGGAAGATACCCTGCGCGGGCATATTCACCTGGTCCGGCGCGGACCGGTGAACGTCATTGGTGTGAAGCAGGAAGTTTTTGACATCACCGAGCCCACCTTGCTGTTTCTGCCCCGCCCCGGTGCGCACCGGCTGGTGGCGGATGACCGCACGGGGGCCGATGTGGTGTGTGCCACGGTTCAGTTTGGCGGTGGTGGCAGGAACCCCATCACCGATTCACTGCCCAGTGTTGTGATGGTTGAGTTGACAGCTCTGCCCGGTTTGGAAGCCCTGCTAGGCTTGATGTTTGACGAGGCCTTTTCTGACAAAAATGGTCGCCAGGCCGTGCTGGACCGTTTGTGTGAGGTGCTGATGATCCGGTTGCTGCGCCACTGCATTGACTTGGGCCTGACGCAAGGCGGCACCTTGGCAGGGCTGGCTGATGCGAGACTTGCCAAAGCCATCACTGCCATTCATGACGACCCTGCAGCTGAGCGCGATCTGGCCGGCATGGCCGCGCTGGCGGGCATGTCACGTGCGCGCTTTGCCGTGCGATTCCGCGCGGTTACCGGCGAAACCCCGGTCGACTATCTGGCCTCATGGCGTGTGATGATGGCGCAAGGCCTGCTCAAGAAGGGGCTGCAACTCAAACATGTGGCTGGCGATGTGGGCTACGGTAGTGCCAGTGCGCTCACCCGGGCGTTTATCCGCAAGCTGGGTTGCTCGCCCACGGAGTGGCTCAGAGGTGAG
>NZ_JBAQMD010000018.1:0-54010 GCF_049302455.1 Rhodoferax ferrireducens
GGCGTGGTGATCGTGGGCGGCGGTCGCGCCGGCTGGCAAATGGCCGAGACCCTGCGCGCGCAGGGCCCGGCACTGCCCATCACGCTGGTGACGGCCTGCAATGGCGACGTCTACGACAAGCCCATGCTGTCGGTCGCCATGGCCCGGCAACTTGCGCCCGCCACACTGGCGTGCGAAACCGGCGAGCAGGCCGCGCGGCGCCTGAACGTGCATCTGCTGGCCCGCACCCATGCCCTGCGCATCTGCACCGCGACCCGCCAGTTGCGCACCACGCGCGGCACGCTGCGCTACCGCCAACTGGTGCTGGCGCACGGCGCGGCGCCCAGCCTGCCGCCCCAACTGCCACCGTCGATGTGCTGGCACGTCAACCATCTGGACACCTACCTCAAACTGCGCGCGGCGCTGGGCAGCCAGCCACGCCGCGTGCTGGTGGTGGGGGCCGGGCTGGTGGGCAGCGAGCTGGCCAATGATCTGGCACTGGGCGGCCATCAACTCACGCTGCTCGATGTTGCCGCGCGCCCGCTGGCCAGCTGCCTGGATGAGGCCGCTTCCAGCGCGCTGCTCAAGGCCTGGGAGACCTTGCCGCTGCAGTTTGTCGGTGGCGTGAAAGTGGCTGGCATCACGCGCGGCGCCGCGGGTTACCGCGTCAGTACCGAATGCGGCCAAGTGTTCGATGCCGACCAGGTGATCGCCGCCACCGGTTTGATCACGCCTAGCCGCCTGGCGCAAACCGCAGGTCTGGCCTGGCGCAACGGCATTGCCGTCAACGCCGCCACACTGGCGACCAGCCAGCAGGACATCCACGCTTTGGGCGACTGCATCACCATCAACGGGCAAAGCAGCCGCTTTATCGAACCGATTGCGCGCCAGGCCAAAACGATTGCGGCGCAGATCGTGTGCGGTGCGCCCGTGGCCTATGAACACAGGAGCCCGCTGCTGCGCGTCAAGACAACGTCCTTGCCCTTCACCCTGGCCTGACAGTTTTTTCAGGCAGTTTCGCGGGCCGGCAGTGCCCTGGTACAAGTCCAGTGCCATCTGCTCTGTCATGCACCCACCCTTGCCTGCGCTGATCCTGGCCCTGCTGGCGCCCGGACGTTATCCCGATCCGGCGCCGCGCGTCGAACTGGTCGAGACCCATATCTCCTGGGTGCTGCTCGCCGCGCCCTGAGCGTTCAATAGGCTTTGTAGGGCAAAAACTTGCCTGACAGCACCACGTTCACGCGGTCGCCCTTGGGGTCGGGCTGGCGCACGATGTCCATGGAGAAATCGATGGCGCTCATGATGCCGTCGCCGAACTCTTCATGAATCAGTTCCTTGATGGTGCTGCCGTAGACGTTGACGATTTCATACCAGCGGTAGATCAACGGGTCGGTCGGTACCGGTGTCGGCAGTGAACCTTTGTAAGGCGCCACCTGCAACCACTTTTGTTCTTCGGCATCCAGGCCGAAGATCTTGCCGACGATCTTGGCCTGAGCCGCGTCCAGCGTCATCTGGCCCAGGCAGGCGGCCGTGACCCACTCCTTGGAGAGGCCGACTTTCTTGGCCACGTCTTCCCACTTGATGCCCTTGGACACTTTGGTGGCGATGATTTTTTCGGTAACGTCGTTGCGGTTCATATTGACTCCTTGATTTGAGTTGATCGTTGAAAAGAGGGGGATCAGGCAGACTGGGTCGTGCGTGCAGCCAGCTCAATGGCATTGCGGGCCAAGCCATCGACCTCGGTGGAAATGCCGGACAAGACATTGGCCACCACGGCAAACTCGCGCCCGTGCTGGCCGGCCCGGGCAGCGATCACCTGGGCGTTGAAACTCACGATCTTGGCTTCGCGGGCGACGATCTGAATATCGGAGACGATGGCGGTCAGCTCTTTCATCAGCTGCACGGCCTTGCCCTTGCTGATGGTGTCGAAGGCAGTGGTGGCCGTGTTCAACGCGGCCAGCACGGTATCGTTGTCAGCCACCAGCGCATCCAGTTCCCGTGGATCGAGGTCGCCCTCGCCGATCACGCGCAAGACGCTGTGCATGCACCGCATGAATTCCTCGATGCGCGGCCCCACGCCGGCGATGCCGCTGTAGGTGGCGCGAATATGCTGGGCGCTCGCCTCATCAAGCGCATCGGCCGTTGCCACCAGGCAGGCCTGACTCTCGCAAAAAAGCTGTAGCGACACCAATGCAGCTTGCAGTTGGGTCGGGTCCCCACGTGCGGCGAGCAAGGTTTGCAGCAGCATGCGCTGCGAAAGCATGCGCTGCCGCGCTGACATGTTGACCAGCGAGATCGGATCGGCCGCTACCGCCGGCTTGTTGATAGGCAGTGGTCTGGCCGACACCGCAGGCGGATGCGCGGGCGTGGACGGACTCGGCACCGGCGCGGCCATCGGCGGCGGCGATGATCGATGACTGGCAACAGGAGATCTGGTCAGACTCATGTTTTTTCTCTTTCAATGTGCGGTAGCCCGTGTGACAAGGAAATCGACGATATGGTTGCGCAGGTCGTAGTAGCCGCCCAGATGGTGCAGGCCGGCGCGATTGCGGCTGCGCGGCAAGGGGTTGACCACCACCTCGGCCATGCCGCCGGGCTTGTAGCCGGTGTCGGTCTCGGCACCGTTGCTCATCAGCAAGATGCGGTCCGCCAGCAAAATGGCCTCATCCACATCGTGGGTGATCATGAACACGGTTTGCTGCGTCTGGCGCACGATGCTCATCAGCTCGTCCTGGATCGTGCCGCGCGTCAGTGCGTCCAGCGCGCCAAACGGCTCGTCCAGCAACAGCAGTTTCGGGCTGATGCAAAAGGCGCGCGCAATGCCCACCCGTTGCTTCATGCCGCCTGAGAGTTGCGACGGTTTCTTGTCGATGGCCGGGCTCAAACCCACCATGGCGACGAACTTTTCCACATGCGTGTTGACCTCGGCGCGGCCCCAGTCGGGCCAGCGCGATTTGACGGCAAAGGCAATGTTCTGGCGCACCGTGAGCCAGGGCATCAGCGCGTGGCTCTGGAACACCACACCACGCTCCAGGCTGGGGCCGGTGACTTCGCGGCCATCCATGAAGACGTTGCCGGTGCTGGCCGTGTCCAGCCCCGCCAGCACGTTCAGGATGGTGGTCTTGCCACAGCCCGAGTGGCCAATGATGCAGACAAACTCACCCCGTGTAAGTGAGAAGCTGACATCGGCAAACACCGGCTTGGCGGGCACAAAGGCTTTGCTGAGCCCTTCAATCTGGAGCAATGCGTTCACGTTGGGGGTCTTTTCTTGAGCAGGCGTAGCGGGGGTGAGCAACGCGCGGGTTGAGGTGTCACTCCACATAGGTCACCATCTTTTGGATTTGGCCAAACAGCAGGTCCAGCAGCATGCCCACCACACCGATCACACCAATGGCAAAGATCACGTTGGGCAGCGACAGGTTGTTCCACTCGTTCCAGACAAAGTAGCCAATACCGGTGCCGCCCACCAGCATCTCGGCGGCCACAATCACCAGCCAGGCAATGCCCATGCTGATGCGCATGCCGGTCAGGATGGTTGGTGCAGCAGCGGGCAAAATCACCTGGAACGCCGTGCGCACCGGGTTCACTTCCAGCGTGCGGGCCACGTTGAGCCATTCACGCTTGACGGCGGCCACACCAAAGGCGGTGTTCACCAGCATCGGCCAGATCGAGCAGATGAAGATCACAAAAATGCCGCTGGCCGACGAGTCCTTGATGGTGTAGAGCGCCAGCGGCATCCAGGCCAGCGGGCTGATCGGTTTGAGCACCTGGATGAACGGGTCAAAGGCCTTGCGCATCAGGGGTGACATGCCAATCACAAAGCCCAGCGGAATCGCCACCAGCATGGCCAGCAAGAAACCCAGGGCAACCCGGCCCAGCGAATGGGCCAGCTGGATGGCAATGCCTTTTTCATTCGGGCCGCGGTCAAAAAACGGGTCAGACAAGTGCCCCCAAATCGCCGTGCCCATCTGGCCCAGCGTGGGGAAACCCGTGGCCTTGGCGCTGCCGGGGTCTTTGCCCATCATCTTGGCGTACTCGATTTGCTCTGCGGTCATGCCCGCTGTGCTGTTGGCCGCTGCGCTGGAACTGGTGGCCACATACCAGATGCCCAGCACGACCAGCAGCATCAGCACCGATAGCAAAGCCGCCCGAAAGTTGAGGGAACGCTGGGCGTTCATCTCAGGCCGCCTTGCTGATGGCGAAGCTCTTGGCGTAGGCGGCGGCCTTGTCGGCATCGAACTCCTTGCCCATGATCTTGAACTTGGGGTAAGCGCCCTCGGGCACTTTTTGATCCAGCTCCTTCATGCGCTTTTTGGCATCGGTCAACAAGAACACTTTTTCAGCGATTTGTTTGTAGTTGACCTCGCCCTTGACGTAGCCCCAGCGCTGCATCTGCGTGAGCATCCACACCGCCATGCTTTGCCACGGAATCGGGTCAAAGTCGGCCCGGTCCGGCACGTTCTGGATCTTGCCCAGGCCGTCGGCAAACTTGCCGGTCAGCACCTGGGTCAGCACCGCCTCGGGCTGGTTGAGGTATTGCGCCGGGGCGATCACCTTGGCAATCAGCTCGCGGTTGCCAGGCTGGCGCGCCATGGCGGCGGCGGTGAGCACGGCGCGGTACAGCGCGGCAAAGGTGTTGGGGTTCTTCTGGATGAACTCGGTGCTGGTGCCAAAGGCGCAGCAGGGGTGGCCGTTCCACAGGTCTTTGGTCAACATGTGGATGAAACCGGCTTCTTCGTACACCGCGCGCTGGTTGAACGGGTCTGGGCCGAGGAAGCCGTCCAGGTTGCCGGCCTTCAGGTTGGCCACCATCTCGGCGGGCGACACCACACGGATTTGCACGTCGGTGTCGGGGTTGATACCGGCTTCGGCCAGGTAGTAGCGCAGCAAAAAGTTGTGCATGCTGTACTCGAAAGGCACGGCGAACTTGAAACCCTTCCAGTTCTTCGGATCGCGGTTGTTCTTGTGCTTGAGCGCCAGCGTGATGGCCTGGCCATTGACGTTCTGGATCGTGGCCACGTTCATCGGCGTGGGGTTGGAGCCCAGGCCCATCGAAATCGCCAGTGGCATGGGTGACAGGAAGTGCGTCGCGTCGTATTCCTTGTTGATCATCTTGTCGCGGATCAGCGCCCAGCCGGCGGTTTTGGTCACTGCAACATCCAGCCCCTGCTTGCTGTAAAAACCCAGCGGGTGTGCCATGATCAGCGGGGTGGCGCAGGTGATCGGGATGAAGCCGATCTTGAGCTTGGTTTTCTCCAGCACATTCTTGTCCTGTGCCATGGCTTGCAAGCTGGCCATGGGCAACACGCTGCCAATGGCTGCCATGGCCGTGCCCTTGCCCACCGCGCGCAAGAAACGGCGGCGCACCGCGTCTTGCGGGAACAGCGCCTTGACCAGCGTGGCTTCAATGAAGGCGTTGGAATAGGCCTCGAACTCACTACTCAGGCTGCGGCGCTTGAGTTCTGCGGTGGCACCTTCAGCAGACATTTCCTGCTGGTGTTCAGCCACCGTGTGGTCTTTGCCGCAGCTGCACTTGAGCATCAGCGGGCGGTCGGCGTTGTAGGGGTCAAAGTACTGAGTCATGGCATTACCTTTTGAAGTTGGACTCTGCTGGCTACGCAATGCCTGGGCCAACTTGTGCCACTGTTCAGGCTTTCGCTGCAATTCGTGCCCGCTGGCCCGACAGCTTGTAGTGCCAGCCCTACACCGGTGGACTCAAACCGGCATTTTTCAGCGCTCTGGTGTGCTGCGGCTGTGTTGCTGGGCGTACAGCGCCAGCTCCACATCGTTTTTGGTGCCGGTCTTTTCCAGAATCCGTGCCCGATAAGTGCTCACCGTGTTGGAGGCCAATTTGAGTTGTGCACCAATTTCGCTCACGGTATGCCCCATGCTGAGCAGGCGAAACACCTGGTATTCGCGGTGCGACAGGGCGTCCACCCCCGCCACCACCGCCTGTGCGGTTGCGCCGGATCGCCCTGCCGATGCCATGGCCGCAGCCAGCGCCTCCGCCGTGTCGGGGGTGACATACATGCCGCCAGCCGCCACCTTGCGCACGGCGGCCACCATGTCGTCCGGGTCGGCGCTCTTGTTCAGGTAGCCGCCCGCGCCCAGCTTGATGCAGCGCACGGCATATTGTTTTTCCGGGTAAGTGCTGAGCATCAGCACCGGCAGGGTCGGGTGTGTGCGGCGCAGGATTTGCAGTACCTCCAGCCCGTCCTGCTCCGGCATGGCAATGTCCAGCAGCACCAGGTCCAGCCCGGCTGAGCCGCCCAGTGCCTGAACCTGCGCCAGCACCTCCGGCCCGCTGGAGGCCTCGGCCAGCACGCTCACATCGGGCGCATCGGCCAGCACCTGTTTCAGGCCTTCGCGCACGATGCGGTGGTCATCACCAATCAAAACTTTGATCATGCTATATCTTTGATAGCGGCATGCGCAGGGTGAATGCCGACCCCAGGCCAATTTGGCTTGAAATCTCAAGCTGGCCACCAAAATGGCGCGCCCGTTCGCGCATGCCCATCACACCATAGGCCGTGGGGGCATCAAACGCCAGGGCGCTGGCACCACAGCCGTTGTCCCGCACCGCAATCGTCAGCATCGCCTGTGCAACCTGAATACGCAAGGTGAGTGCCGTGGCCTGGGCGTGGCGGGCCACGTTGCTGAGCATTTCCTGAAAAATGCGAAACACCGCCATGGCTTCGGGCTCGGGCAGCTCCACGCCGTCAGTGCCCTGCATGTCCCAGTCCAGTTCCAGTTCAGCCAACTGGGCAAACTCGTATGCCTGCCACTCCAGCGCCGCCCACAGGCCTTGATGGTCCAGGATGCTGGGGCGCAGGTCGGTGATGATGCGCCCCACGTTGTCCACCGCCCGCTCGATCAGGCCGCTCATGTTGCGGCACTTGCTGCGCAGCCGGGTGCGCATGGCATCGGCTTCGTGCGGTGTGCGCTGCTGCTGTTCACTCAGGCGCTTGTCCATCCAGTTCACGTCCATCTTCAGCGCCACCAGCAGGCTGCCCAGCTCGTCATGCACCTCGCGGGCAATGCGGGTGCGCTCATCTTCACGCACCTTCTCGGAATAGGCGGAGAGTTCACGCAGTTGCCCCAGTGCGACTGAGAGCTCTTGCGTGCGCTCGCCGACGCGTTGCTCCAGTTCGTTCTTGGCAAGCTGCAGCGCATCGGCTGCGCGTTTGCGCTCGGTGATGTCCACAAAGGTGATCACCGCGCCCAGCACCGTGTCACCGTCCATCAGCGGGTAGCTGGAGTATTCGACCGGGAAGCAATGATGGTCGCGGTGCCAGAACACCTCGGTGTCAATGCGGCACGGCAGGCCCTGGCGAAAGGCGTTGAAGATGGCGCAGTCGTGCGCCGCGTAGGGCTGACCGTCGGGGTGTGAGTGGTGCGTCAGCTCGTGCATGTTGCAGCCCAGCACCTTCTCGGGTTCACGCCCGATCATGT
The DNA here is from genome assembly GCF_049302455.1 of Rhodoferax ferrireducens. Lineage (GTDB taxonomy): Bacteria > Pseudomonadota > Gammaproteobacteria > Burkholderiales > Burkholderiaceae_C > Rhodoferax > Rhodoferax ferrireducens_B. The sequence continues at coordinate 7,432 of NZ_JBAQMD010000018.1, forward strand.
TGGCGCCGGCCCGGTTGATGAAGGTGCAGCGTCCCTCCATGTCAATGCCGTAAATGCCCTCGCCGGTGGACTCCAGCAACAAGGCCAGCTGTTTTTGCAGCACCGGTTCCACCGCTGCGTTGGGCGATGTCAGAACCTGTTGGGTGTCGATGTGCATGCCTGCACCGCAAGCAATGGCTGTGCCAGTTTGCGGCATTGCAGCCAAACCAGGTCGTCGCCGGCAGCAGCCTTGCCGCGTCGCACCCGCCAGGGCGGCCCTTCGCCACAGTCAACGCAACAAGATCAGCACCGTGCCCGCCACCGTCATGATTGCACCGAGCCAGGCGGCGGGCGCTGGGGCGCGCCCCAGATGCAGCCACAGCAAGGGCAGCACCAGCACCGGGGACACCGAGGACAATATCGCCACCATGCCGACGTCGCCCTTTTGCAACGCCAGCAAAATCAGCGTCATGCCCACACCCATGGCAATAAAACCATTGAGCCCGGTCTGCGCCAGCACCCGCAACGTAGGCGGCCGCTGCGCCCGCGCGGCCCGAAAGCCCGCGCCCAACAGCACAAAATGGGCGCAAGTCGCCACCGTCACACGCACGGCGGAGGCCATGACCGGATCCACATCGGTACTCATCACCGGCTTGGCAATCAGGGAGCCGACCGCCTGGCACAGCGCTGCCAGCAGGGCCAGCAGCACCCCGGCGCCGACATGGCCCTGATCCGCTTCCCAGGCGTGGCTTTCTTCTTTGTGCCGCCCCAACACAATCGCGCTCATCACGCCGACCAGCGTCAACAGCCCGCCCGCGAGCGCTTGCAGACTCATGCGCTCGTGCAACAGCCAGAAACCAAGCAACGCACTGAACACGGCGTGGGTCGCAAACAAGACCCCGGCGCGGCGCGGTCCGAGCCGATTCATGGCCGCGAACAGCGCAGTGTCGCCGACAAAGATGCCGATCAAACCGCTGATCGCCATGATGCCCCAGGCGCCTTGCGAAAACGTGCGCCAGCTGCCGGTGGCGAGCACCACCGCCCACAGCATCAACGCCACCATCAGCATGCGCCAGCGCGTGAACGCAAAGGCCCCCAGATGGCGCGACGGCGTGACCGATGTGACACTGCCCAGCGCCCAGCAGGCGGCGGCACCCAGGGCGAACAGATCGTAAGAAACCAGCATGAATTGAGCGAGGGCGCAGTCGAGGACGACGGGCAAGAACCGAATTCAGCGAGCGCCTGGCGTTGGCCCGGTCACCAGCGTGCTCAGCGGCAGTTGGTCAATTTCGGTCAGCAGCCGGGCCAGACTGAGCCCCGTCGCGGCCACCAGTGCGCGCCCCTTTTCTGCGCTGGCGGCGGCGGCATTGCCAACCGCACCGGCCGGGTTGTAGTCCTGCATTTGCCAACCGAGCTTGGCGCTTTTCCCATTGCCCAGGATGGCAAATTTCTGCGCCCGGTCTTGGGCGGTGGAATGAAAGTTTTGTGCCTGCGCCATGTTCACGCGCGCGGGGTCCAGCGCCAGCATCATGGAGGTCTCCATGTCACCGGCATGAATGCCAAAGCGGTGCTCGTCGGCGCTGAACAAGGCGTTGACATCCTGCCCTTGCGCATCCGTCAAAGGCAGGTTGAACCAGCTCGCGCTGTACACCAGCATACCAAGCCGCGCGCGCAGGTCGCGTGCGACCAGGTCCATGACGCTGACATTGCCGCCATGACTGTTGAAGAGCAGCAGTTTTTGGATGCCCGCTGCCGCCACCGACTCGCCTATGTCGGTCCACAGCCGCAAAATCGTTTCGTTTTTGAGTATCAGCGTGCCGGGAAAGCGGGCGTGTTCCGGGCTCAAACCGACCACCTGCGTCGGCAAGAAGAGTACGTTCAAGTCGGCGGCCAGATGCGGCAAGGCGGCCGTCACGATGCCGTCCACCAGCACCGTATCGACGCTCAGCGGCAGGTGCGGGCCATGCTGTTCGGTCGCCGCCACCGGCAGCACGGCGATGGTTTTCGCGGCTTGTCCACCTGCAATCAATTGGGCAAAGTCCGGCGTGGACAGGTCGGCCCAGTAACGCGAACAAGGGTTCATGGCCGCCATGGTCATCCGGCAGCAGGCTCAGGCCTTCTTCATGAAGGCCGCCTTGAGCATGAAGGCGCCCTGGTCGGTTTTGCAATCCACCTCGTGGTCGCCAGCGCCATCGGGCAGGCGGATGCCTTTGATTTTGGTGCCTTTTTTCAGCACGATGGACGAGCCCTTGACCTTCAGGTCTTTGATCAGAATCACCGTATCCCCGTCGGTCAGCGGGTTGCCGTTGGCGTCTTTGATGACACCACCGACTTCGTCGCCAGCTTCAGCCGCTGCGGTCATCGGCCATTCATGGCCGCAGTCAGGGCAGACGTAGTTGCTGCCATCCGGGTAAGTGTTTTCAAGGGTGCACTGGGGGCAAGCGGGCAGATTGGATGGATTGGACATGGTGAGGTCGTTTGACTGAGGGAGGGTGGCGCCACCACGACGCCCAAGGCCGCCAACGGGTGCGCATCGCAAGACTGCGAGTATATAAAACTCGCGCCACGCCTCCAAAATAGCCGATTTTTGGCGCTATTGCCTGTGGCTCAATGCCTTGCAATGCGATAATTTCACTTGATCAACTCCCGAAATACACGCCTTGAAACCCTGCCCCAGTCGGTAGCTTTCAACCCGCATTGACTGCATCGGGGTTGGAAGCAAAAACCCGCAAGCCCTGCCAGATGCAAACCATTACCCGGGAGTGAGCGATGCTCAACATTTTTACGCTGGCCAATGGCCGACTGTTCCAGGAAGAGATCGATTCGCTGGAAGAACTGTCTAAATTCCAACCGATCTGGGTCGATCTGGAATCGCCCACCCTGGAAGAAAAGCGCTGGATCAAGCAGCACTACGGCTTGTCGATCCCGGAAGACGCGATGGACGAGGACATTGAGGAATCGGCCCGCTTTTACAAGGAAGACAACGGGGACCTGCACATTCGCAGTGACTTTTTGGTGGCGGACGACGAAGAGCCCCACACGGTGCGAGTCGCCTTCATCCTCAACCTGGTCAACGATGAACTCAAAAGCATGGGCGTGCTGTTTTCGATTCACGACGAAGACGTACCGGTGTTTCGGCTGCTGCGCATGCGGGCGCGCCGGGCGCCGGGCCTGATTGAAGACGCCAAGGAAGTGCTGCTCAAGCTGTTCGATGCCGATGCCGAATACTCGGCCGATACGCTGGAGGGCATTTACGACAACCTGGAAATGGTCAGCAACAAAGTGCTTTCGGGCGATGTCACGGACGCCATGGCCGGCGAAGTGCTGGGCGCCATTGCGCGCCATGAAGATATGAGCGGGCGCATCCGCCGCAACGCGATGGACACGCGCCGTGCGGTGAGTTTCATGATGCGCAGCAAGATGCTCAATAGCGAGCAGTTTGAAGAGGCAAGGCAGATTCTGCGCGACATCGATTCGCTCGATTCGCACACCGCCTTCCTGTTCGACAAAATCAACTTTTTGATGGATGCCACGGTCGGTTTCATCAACATCAACCAGAACAAGATCATCAAGATATTCTCGGTCGCCAGTGTGGCGCTGCTGCCGCCGACGCTGATCGCCAGCATCTACGGTATGAACTTCAAATACCTGCCGGAGCTGGACTGGGCGCTGGGCTACCCGTATGCGCTGGTACTGATGGTGGCCAGTGCACTGGTGCCGATGTGGTATTTCAGGAAACGTGGCTGGCTGAAGTAATTCGGCGCAAGTCCTGCGGGCGGTGGTCGTGAGGGCAGAGATTGGGGCACGGGCCCCCGCCTCATACTGTCAAACGCCCAGAAATCGGCGGGGACCCATACCCCAATCTCCGCAGGTGACGTCTCTGGTTGGCTATACAAGTTTTGATGCTCGCGCTGGACGGGTCTGCAACGCAGGAAGTCGGTCACGCTGCATGAATGGTCTACAGGAATCAGCAAGACTGCCAAGGTCGTTGATACCTCGGTCCAGTTGGCCTGAAGCACCGGATCAATCCACTTCGTTTGCAGGTTACATTTGGCAGAGCCGAGGAAAAACCACCAAAACTTACTCGGACCTGCACCTACGTACCACTCAAATTCAAAGGGACGACACCATGGACTTCATTGATCACCTCCGTGTTCTGGCATCGCGTATCGCGAGCAACAAAGCCATTATCCAGACGGAGGAGGCAACGAAGAACGCGATGGTTATGCCATTTATCCAAATTCTGGGCTACAACGTATTTGATCCACTTGAGGTAACGCCCGAATTGATATCTGACGTGGGAACAAAGAAGGGTGAAAAAGTTGACTACGCGATCCTCAAGGACGGAAATCCTATTATTCTTTTTGAATGCAAAAAGGCTGGCGGGGACTTGAACATCAATCATGCTGGCCAGCTTTTTCGTTATTTTCACGTTACCTCGGCACGGTTTGGGGTACTTACCAACGGCCTCGTCTACAGGTTTTTTACAGATCTTGAGCAACCCAACAAGATGGATGAAAAACCATTTTTCGAGTTCAACATTCTCGACTTCAAAGAACGCGACGTTGAGGAATTGAAGAAGTTTGCGAAAGCCGTGTTCGATCTCGACACTATTCTCACCACTGCGAACGATCTTAAGTACACGCGTGCGATCCAGAATCGATTGTCAGAATGGATGGGGAGTCCATCAGAAGAATTTGTTCGGATGGTTTCGTCCGAGTTGCTGGGAAGCAAGCGGTTTACTCCAGCGATCAAAGATCAGTTCACGTTAATCACGAAACGTGCGTTCGAGCAACTTGTCGGCGAGCGCATCAATGAGCGACTAAAGGGCGCAATGACTCCTGAATCGGTGCCTGTGGCGGAATCCGCCAGCCCAGTAACGCCAGCAGAAAGCGTCTCAGAACCGAAAATCTCAACGTCCGCAGACGAAATTGAAGGCTTCCACGCCGTACGGGGCATTCTTCGGGGATTGGTAAGTGCGAAACGGATCGTGATGCGTGACGCCCAAAGTTACTGCGCAATTCTTCTTGATGACAATAATCGAAAGCCCATTTGTCGCCTGCGGTTCAACAACGCTCAGAAGCTCCGTCTAGGTGTGTTTAACGAGAAGAAGGAAGAGGTGCTGATGGCGCTGGAAAGCGTTGATGACATCTTTAACTACGCCGATGAATTGAAGGCAACACTCGCATCGCTCAATTCCGACCAGGGGCTGAATACGATCGCGTGAGCTTACTAGGCGCTCCTGATGGCGGTCATTCAGGTCGAGTTGAAGACGGCTACAGAGCCCCTTTGTGAGTTCGCAAAGGGCTGTCTGTACTGAGTTTGATGCGCAATCTCCGAACGTTGCCTTGCCGCCCAACAACCGTCATTCGCCAAAACCTCAGTCAGCGAAAAGCCCGGCAATACGGGTCTGATTGGGTCGCGTCACCACGCCTTTTTCGGTGATCAGCGCCGTGACCAACTCGGCTGGCGTCACATCAAAAGCGGGGTTGCGCACCTGGACGCCCTTGGCTGCCCATTGGCAATCCCGAAATCCCGTGACCTCCTCGGCCGCCCTTTCTTCAATGGGAATGGCAGCACCATCAGGGACCGCCAGGTCGATGGTGGACAGTGGGCACGCCACATAGAACGGGATGTTGTGGCGCTGCGCCAGCACAGCCACCATGTAGGTCCCAATCTTGTTGGCCACATCGCCATTGGCCGCCACGCGGTCCGTGCCGACCACGACCGCATCGATTTCACCCCGGCTCATCAAATGCCCAGCCATGTTGTCGGTGATCAGCGTCACCGGGATTTTTTCCTGCACCATCTCCCAGGCGGTCAGGCGCGCGCCCTGCAAAAATGGGCGGGTCTCATCGGCGATCACCGAAATGCGCTTGCCTGCCTGCACCGCCGAGCGAATGACACCCAGCGCCGTGCCGTGCCCGGCCGTTGCCAGAGCGCCCGCATTGCAATGCGTCAGCACCCGGGCGCCATCGGCCAACAGCGCAGCGCCGTAAGCGCCCATGGCGCGATTGATGCGAACATCGTCCGCTGATATTTCGTGCGCCTGGGCCAGCAGGCAGTCCACAATGTCGCCCACGGCACGGTGCTGGTTAGCGTCCCACACCGCACGCATTCGGGCCAGCGCCCAGAATAAATTCACAGCGGTCGGTCGACTGGCTGCCAGCACGTCGAAGCCGCGTTGCAGGCCCACAGCAAAAGCCTCACGCGTGGCACCACGCAACCGCACAGACTCCAGTGCAACGCCATAGGCAGCCGCACAGCCAATGGCGGGCGCGCCGCGAACCACCATCGACCGAATACCCTCGGCCACCTCGGCGGCCGAGGTAAAAGGCAAATACTCGAATCGGGCTGGCAGCACCCGTTGATCAATCATCTCCAGGCGACCCTCACGCCACCGCAGGGTCTGGACTGCCGCTGAACTATGGTCTTGACGGTTCATGGCGAATCAATCCTTGTTGCGGCTCGGCCATAGCCTTTGAACTTCTCCAGCACCGCCTGCATCTGGGCGCCAGAAAGCAGCTTCGGTTGACCCAACTGCAAGGCGGCCCAATATTGTTCACACAGCGACTCGACCTCAATCGCGACGGCCAGCGCATCGCCCAGGTCGACGCCGACGGCAATCATGCCGTGGTTGCCAAGCAGACAGGCCTTGCGATTTTCAAGCGCCTGCAATGCGAGATCTGACAGCTCTTGACTGCCGAAGATCGCATAAGGCGCGCAACGAATCGTGTCACCACCGGCCACCGCCATCATGTAATGAAACGCCGGAATTTCCAGTTGCAGGCAAGCCAGAGAAGTGGCATAACAAGCGTGCGTGTGAACCACTGCGCCAACTTCTGGGCGCGCAGCCAGGATGTCGCGATGAAACCGCCACTCGCTGGAGGGTTTCCCAGGGCCCAGGATCGCACCTGAATAGTCCATTTCCACCATAGCGTGTGGCAACAGGTCTTCGGCGGCAACACCCGAAGGTGTCACCAAGAATGAATCACCCTGCCTGACCCCGATATTGCCGGTCGCGCCGCGATTGAGCCCCAGCACCACCAGTCGCCGGGCTGCCTCGACCATATTGGAGCGCAGCTTTTGATCCTGCGCATTGGTCGCTGCACGGTCTGACATCGTCAGGACCTCAGGAGGCGACCAGCCACGGCATCGAGACGCCGCAGCATCTCGGGATCGCGTGCCTCTGGTGCCGTTATCAGGGCGTGCTGCAGTGCGCTGCGGCAACCGCACGCTGCGGCGCTCGCATCCGAACGCAAGCGGGGCGTCACCCTGGAAACCATATTACGCGCATTGTCTGCGTTGGCCAGCAGCACCTTGACAATCGCATCCACCGTGACGTCGTCATGGTCAGGGTGCCAGCAATCAAAGTCGGTCACCATGGCGACCGACGCATAACACAGCTCGGCCTCCCGAGCCAGCTTGGCTTCGGGCATGTTGGTCATGCCGATCACATCAGCGTTCCAGCTTCGGTAAAGTTCAGACTCCGCCAGACTGGAAAACTGGGGCCCTTCCATCACCAGGTAGGTGCCACCGCGGGCTAACTCGATCCCTGCTTCGCGCGTAGCGGCCTCGATATGGTCACCGAGTCGGCTGCACACCGGATGGGCCATGGATACGTGGGCGACGAGCCCGGTGCCAAAAAAGCTTTTTTCGCGGGCGAAAGTTCTGTCGATGAATTGGTCAACGATCACGAACATGCCAGGCCGCAAATTTTCACGCAAGGAACCGACCGCGCTGACCGAAATAAGGTCAGTCACGCCAACACGCTTCATGGCATCGATATTGGCGCGAAAGTTAATCTCGGAGGGCGGTATCCGATGCCCACGGCCATGACGCGGCAGAAACACCATCGACTGCCCATCCAACTCACCCAACAGAAGCTCATCCGAAGGTTTTCCAAATGGGGAGTCAACGCGCTCCCAGCGCTTGTGGCTTAGACCTTCAATGTCGTAAACACCACTGCCGCCAATGATGCCAATCACCGGTGTCTGACTACTATTCGTCATGATTACTACTCTACTTATCTCGCAACTCTCGCCGCAAAATCTTGCCGACCGGAGTTTTTGGCAATTCGGCGCGGAACTCAATCACCTTGGGTTGCTTGTAGCCGGTTAGGTTTTCTTTGCAGTAGGCCCGCACCTGCGCTTCGGTCAGGCTCGGGTCTTTCTTCACAATCACCAGCTTGACCGCCTCGCCGGACTTGGCGTCCGGCACACCGACGCAAGCACACTCCATAACCCCTTTGAGTTGGGACACCACGTCCTCCAACTCGGTGGGAAAGACGTTGAAGCCGCTGACCAGGATCATGTCCTTCTTGCGGTCCACAATCCTGAAGTAACCGCGCTCATCCATCACGCCGATGTCGCCGGACTTGAAATACCCATCGGCCGTCATGACGTTGGCGGTCTCATCCGGGCGCTGCCAGTAGCCGGCCATCACCTGGGGGCCCTTGATGGCAATCTCGCCGGATTGACCGATCGGCACTTCCTTGCCATCGTCATCGAGCAGCTTGAGATAGGTGTTTGGCACCGGCACACCAATCGTGCCCGAGTACTCGGTGACGGTGACCGGGTTGGAGGTGGCAACAGGCGAGGTCTCGCTCAGACCATAGCCCTCGGCAATGGCGCAGCCGGTTTTCTCGAACCAGAGCTTGGCCACCGCACTCTGTACCGCCGTGCCGCCGCCGACGGACGCCACCAGACCACGCCAGTCCACCTTGTTGAAATCGGGATGATTGGCCAGGCCGTTGAACAAGGTGTTGACCGCCGGGAACACATGGATTTTGTGTTTGGCCAACTCAGCCAATGTGGCCACCAGGTCGCGCGGATTCGGAATCAGAATCAGCTTGCCGCCCAGGCGCATCGACAGCATCATGCCCACCGTGAACGCAAAGATGTGATACAGCGGCAAGGCGCAGACCGATGTGATCTGCTCGTTGGCGGGGATCTTCTTCAGCGCCGGTTGATTCCAGACCTCCACCTGCAACAGGTTGGCCACCAGGTTTCGGTGCAAGAGCACGGCGCCTTTGGAGGCGCCGGTGGTGCCCCCGGTGTATTGCAGCACCGCCACATCGTCAGGCTTGATCGTCACTTTATTGAATGTTCCCGCGCTGCCCTTGGCAATGGCGGCATTGAAGCGCACGGCGCCTGGTAGCGAGAACGCGGGCACCAGCTTCTTCTTGTTGCGCACCAAATAGTTGACCAGGGCGCCTTTGAGGAGGCCCAACTGGTCACCCATCGCGCACAACACCACATGCTTGACCGGTGTCGCGGCAACACATTTTTCCAGAACCGAAGCAAAATTCTCCAGGATGACAATGGCCTTGGCGCCCGAATCCTTGAGTTGGTGCTCCAGCTCACGCGCGGTGTACAGCGGATTGACATTCACCAGGATATAGCCGGCGCGAAAAATGGCGGCTACCGCCACCGGATACTGCAGCACATTGGGCATCATCACTGCAACCCGGTCGCCTTTGACCAGCCCCAGACCTTGCAGGTAAACCCCAAACGCAAGACTCAGGCTATCGACCTGTTTGTAGCTCTGCGCCTTGCCCATGAAACTGTAGGCGGTGCGGTCGGCGTACTTCTTGAAGCTCTCCTCCATCATCGTCACAATCGACGAGTACTTGCCCGGATCAATATCGGCGGGAACGCCCTCGGGGTAACTGCTAAGCCAAATACGGTCGGTCATTGTGATGCTTCCTGAAGGTTGACGAAAGAGCTCATTTTCGCGTGAACACCCTTGATAACGTGAGGGTGTTTCCCCTAATCCACAAAGGAAAAAGTGGGCTCAGCTGACAGAGCTGGCCCACCTTGGTTGATCGGGAAAAGAGCGAGGCCTCTTTGCGCACGCTCCCTCCAACAACGTTTCAGGATTTCAATGCAATCAGGACTTCATCCAACATCTTCTTGGCATCGCCAAACAACATGCGGTTGTTCTCTTTGTAGAACAGCGGGTTGTCCACGCCGGCGTAGCCTGAGGCCATGCTGCGCTTCATGACGATGGAGGTCTTGGCCTTCCAGACTTCGAGCACCGGCATGCCGGCAATCGGGCTGGTCGGGTCGTCCTGGGCGCCGGGGTTGACGATGTCATTGGCGCCAATCACCATGACCACATCGGTCTTGGGGAAGTCGTCGTTGAGTTCATCCATTTCGAACACGATGTCATAGGGCACTTTGGCTTCGGCCAGCAGCACGTTCATGTGGCCCGGCATGCGACCGGCGACCGGGTGAATACCAAAGCGCACATTGACACCCTTTTCACGCAGATGCTTGGTAATTTCATACACCGTATGCTGAGCCTGCGCCACCGCCATGCCGTAGCCGGGAACAATGACGACGCTTTTGGCCTCACGCAGCATTTCAGCGGTTTCGATAGCACTGATCGGCGTCACTTCACCGGCCGGCTGGACTCCCCCTGCTGCTGCAGGTTTGGCACTGGTGGTACCAAAGCCACCCGCAATCACGCTGATGAAGCTGCGGTTCATGGCATTGCACATGATGTACGAGAGAATCGCGCCGCTGGAACCCACCAACGCACCCACCACAATCAGCAAGTCATTGGACAGCATGAAACCGGTGGCCGCTGCCGCCCAGCCGGAATAGCTGTTGAGCATGGACACCACCACCGGCATGTCGGCGCCGCCAATGGCCATCACCATGTGCACACCAAAGAGCAGGGCGATCACGGTCATGACCACAATCGGGGTCATGCCATCTTGAACCGTGTGAGCGCCCATGAACACGCCACCGAAATAAATCACCACCAGCAAACCTGCCAGATTCATCCAGTGACGACCCGGCAACAACACCGGGTTGCCGCTGATGCGCCCCGACAATTTGCCAAAAGCAATGACCGAGCCCGACAAGGTAACCGCACCGATGAGGATGCCGATGTAAATTTCAAGCTCGTGAATGGTTTTGGCGGCACCCTCGAAGCCTTTGGTGGCTGTCGGGTCCACAAAAGTGGCAAAACCCACCAGCACCGCCGCCAAGCCCACCATGCTGTGCATGAAGGCCACCAACTCGGGCATTTGCGTCATTTGCACGCTGCGCGCCAAATACAAACCGATGCTGCCGCCAATGACCATCGCGCCAACGATCCAGGCGTAGCCGCCACCGGTTACTTGCGGCCCAAACACCGTGGCCAGCACGGCAATCGCCATACCGATCATGCCGAACAGATTACCTCTGCGAGAGCTTTCCTGGTTGGACAGACCGCCCAGGCTCAGAATGAACAAAATGGTCGCGCCAATGTAGGCGACCGTGGCCAAACTCGAATTCATGCGTGGCTCCCCTTCTTATTTACGGAACATGGCCAGCATGCGCTGGGTGACGGCAAAACCGCCGAACATATTGATGGCGGTCAACGCAATGGCTACTGCCGCGATCCAGGTGATCATGCCGTTGGGCCGCTCAGCCGCATCCATCAACGGTGAGATTTGTACCAGCGCGCCAATCGCAATGATGCTGGAAATGGCGTTGGTCACACTCATCAGCGGCGTGTGCAGAGCGGGTTTCACATTCCACACCACCATGTAGCCGACAAAGCAGGCCAGTACAAACACCGTGAAGTGCGACATGAACTCCTTGGGCGCGCTGTGGCCGATCAGCCAGAACACCACCGCAACCACGGCGAACATCATGGCCAGTTTGCCCACAGGCATGGGGGCACTGGGCTCACCATGGCCCTTGCCTTTTTTGGCCACGGGAGCAGCCGCCGGTTTGGCCGCCGCTGGCGGCGTTGCCGCTGCCTTGGGCGCCGGTGCTGGCCAGGTGATGTTGCCGTCTTTGGTGACGGTCAGACCGCGGATGGCCTCGTCTTCCATGTTGACGTTGATGATGCCGTCCTTGGTCTTGCACAGCTCCTCGGTGAGGCGCAACAGGTTGGTGGCATATAGCGTTGACGACTGCTTGGCCAGGCGCGAAACCAGGTCGGTGTAGCCAACGATAGTCACGCCGTGCTTGACCACCGCCTGGCCGGGCTCGGTCAGTTCGCAGTTGCCGCCTTGCTCGGCGGCCATGTCGACGATCACGCTGCCGGGCTTCATGCTCTTGACCATCTCGGCCGTGATGAGCTTGGGTGCAGGCTTGCCAGGGATCAGCGCGGTGGTGATGATGATGTCGACGTCTTTGGCCTGCTTGGCGTACATCTCACGCTGGGCTTGCTGGAAGCCCTCGCTCATGACCTTGGCGTAGCCGCCACCACCAGAGCCCTCTTCTACATAATCGACCTTGACGAATTCACCACCCAGCGACACGACCTGGTCGGCCACTTCGGCACGGGTGTCATTGGCACGGACGATGGCACCCAGGCTGGCTGCGGTGCCAATTGCCGCCAGTCCGGCAACACCAGCACCCGCAATAAAGACCTTGGCTGGCGGCACCTTGCCCGCTGCCGTGATCTGACCGCTGAAGAAACGGCCAAAAGCGTTGGCCGCCTCGATGACGGCGCGGTAGCCGGCGACACCGGCTTGGGAGGTCAGCGCGTCCATCTTCTGCGCGCGGCTCAAGGTACGCGGCAGCGCGTCGATGGCCAGCACGGTCACCTTCTTGGCGGCGAGCTGCTGCATCAGTTCAGGGTTTTGCGCCGGCCAGATGAAACTGATCAGGGCCTGGCCTTCATGCATCAGGCCGACTTCTTCGGTGGTAGGGCCACGCACCTTGAACACAATATCGGATGCTGCCCAGAGAGCGGCGGCCCCGGTGATGACTTCTGCACCAGCGGCGCGGTAAACCTCGTCGCTGCAGTTGGCCGCATCGCCCGCGCCCGATTCAACGGCGACGACGAACCCGAGTTTGATCAGTTTTTCAACCGCCTCAGGCACGGTGGCCACCCGTTTTTCACCAGGAAAAACTTCGCGTGGCACGCCAATGCGTTGCGGTGATTGGGGGGTAACGGCCGCCGGGGCGATGCCCGATACCGTCTCGTTAGGTACGCCAGTTTGCATAAAGCGACTCCTCAATTGGATTTTTCAACTACGTGTTCGGCGCCGGTCCGGCGGCATGAGCCGCGGCAAGCGCTGCGCCCATGAGCTTAACTTAATTTGCCCCCATTACCGCCCCGGCAAACCATGACTTGCATCAATGACTTGGCAGTTTCTACACCGACCTTTGAGGCGTACGGCAGAATCCTGCCATGACTACTCGCTGGAAACCCAACGTCACCGTCGCCGCCGTCATTGAGCACGACGGGCGCTTTCTGCTGGTCGAAGAACACACCGCCGACGGGCTGCGCCTGAACAACCCGGCCGGGCACCTGGACTGCGGCGAAACCCCGGCGCAAGCCTGCACACGTGAAACGCTGGAAGAAACCAGCTACGCTTTTTCACCCACGGCCCTGGTGGGGGTCTACCTGTCGCGCCAGCCACAAGGCAATGCTGACGCCATCACCTACCTGCGCTTCGCCTTTTGCGGCGAGCTCGGTGCCCCTGACCCAACGCGCCAGCTCGATGTCGGCATTGTGCGCACGCTCTGGATGACGCTGGAAGACATCCGGGCCAGCCACGCGCGTCTTCGCAGCCCGATGGTGCTGTGCTGCATCGAAGACTATCTGGCCGGCAAACGCTACCCGCTGCAACTGGTCGTGGCCGACGCCAGCATCGCCAGCTGAGATTCCCCGCAGGCAGCGCGCCTTGCCGGCGGGCAGGGATAATCTCACCCCTATGAACAAGCGACACAGTGGGCAACGCGTGGTGGTGGGATTGAGCGGAGGCGTGGACTCGGCCGTGACCGCCTGGCTGCTTAAACAGCAGGGCTACGAGGTCATTGGCATCTTCATGAAAAATTGGGAGGATGACGATGACAGTGAATACTGCTCCTCCAACGTCGACTTTGTCGATGCAGCCGCCGTGGCGGACGTGATTGGCATCGAGATTGAACATGTCAACTTTGCCGCCGAATACAAAGACCGGGTGTTTGCCGAATTTCTACGCGAGTACCAGGCCGGACGCACACCGAATCCGGACATCTTGTGCAATGCCGAGATCAAGTTCAAGGCGTTTCTGGACCACGCGCTGCGATTGGGGGCGCAAAAAATCGCCACCGGCCACTACGCCCGGGTTCGTTGCGTGGCTGCTGACGGTCGCGTGCTCGATGCGGCGCAGGCACAGATGAGCGATGGGCGCTTCGAGTTGCTCAAGGGTCTGGACCCGTCCAAAGACCAGAGCTATTTTTTGCATCGGCTGAACCAGGCGCAGTTGTCGAAAACGCTGTTTCCCGTGGGCGAACTGCTCAAGACCGAGGTACGTCGCCTGGCGCTGGAGATTGGCCTGCCGAATGCGAAGAAAAAGGACTCCACTGGCATTTGTTTCATTGGCGAGCGTCCGTTTCGTGATTTTTTGAATCGCTACATTGCGCGCGAGCCGGGCCCCATCAAGGATGACAAAGGCCGCACCATCGGCCAGCATGTGGGCCTGAGCTTTTACACCCTGGGTCAGCGCCAGGGCCTGGGTATTGGCGGCCTCAAGGCCAAAGGCGCGCAACGTGGCGGTGGCGAGCACGCGCCCTGGTTTGTGGCGCGCAAAGACCTGGCAACCAACACGCTGTGGGTGGTGCAAGGCCATGAGCACCCGTGGCTGCAATCGCACAGCCTGAGCGCGCAGGATGCCAGTTGGGTGGCCGGCACGGCCCCGCAAGCGGGCCAGTTCAGCGCCAAAACCCGCTACCGTCAGCTGGATGCGCCGTGCACGCTGGCCGCGGGGGCTGGTGCGGCCTTCCACCTGAGCTTCCCCGAGCCCCAATGGGCCGTGACGCCCGGACAGTCTGCGGTGCTGTATGACGACGAGGTGTGCCTGGGCGGCGGCGTGATTGCCGCCTGATCCAGCACCACGGCGCTATAAAAATAATAGCTTCATACCCAATAAACACGGGGGCTACAGCCTGATTTTGCTTACAAACCCGATCAGCCCATGCGGGCCAGCAAAGTTTCCATGTCTTTCAGCATGGTCTCCATGTTCGCTTTCTGAGACTCATCCGGTTGCAGGCAGTTTTCCAGCTCCTGCTCCATGAAGCACATCGTCATGCGCAAATAAGTGCTGTCGAGCGCCTTGCGCACGGCTGAGAACTGCTGGCCGATTTTGAGACAACTCTCCCCCTCTTCGATCATGCGTTGAACACCGCGAATCTGGCCTTCAGCACGCCGGAGACGGTTGAGAACCTCGGTGCGGGCATCGGCATCTGTCAGAGCAGTCATGGCTGGTCCCTTGAGTTATGGAAAAAGAGGAAGGTCCACCGGGCTTTCCCTGTCTTAGTTGGCGCAGCCAATTTTTGACTCGGGCACGCCCAGTTTCTTGAGAATGATGCCCAGGGGGCAAAAGTTGGTAAAGCCAGACTGGAACAGATTGGCACCCACAAAAGCGGTGAAGGCCAGCGCCCACTTGCTGACAAAGAAGGGGCTGCCCTCGACGCCCAGCGCCAACGAAATCATGATGAACAAACCGGCAAAAATAACGATGTAACGCTGAACCGTCATGGTGAGACTCCTGAAGTTAAGAATAATAAAAAAACTGGCGCGACCCGCTACTTGTTGACACGCACGATGCCTAAAAGTTTGAGGATATATTTTTCATAAATCGGCTCGGAAGTGCCTTTTTTGATCTTGCGCATGAAATATTTCTCGTAGGCGATCTTGGCCAGGTGCACCCATTTGCCCATCTTGAACCAGTTCACATTGCGCGGCGGGATCTGCGGCAGGGCCACAAAGGCGGCCCCGGTGTCGCCCATGTCGGCCAGGCAGATGGCGTTCCAGGTGCCCTTGGCGGTGACCGGCTTGCCCGCCAGTTCGTCGGCAATGTTGTGCACGATGGCCGTCACCATGCTCTCGATCATGTAGCCGGTTTTCGGGGTTCCTGTCGGCACCGGTGTGACCTCCACCGGCGGAATCGCCACGCAGACCCCAGCCGAGAAAATATTGCGGTAGGCCTTGCTGCGCTGGAACTCGTCAATCTGCACAAAGCCGCGCGGGTTGCACAGGTTCGGCACGGCGGCCACCGCATCCACCCCCTTGAAGGCCGGCAGCATCATGGACAGTCTGAACGGAACCTCGTGCTCCTTGTAGACCGCGCCCAGGTCATCGAGCTGCGTGACAAACATCTTGCCTTCTTCCACCCGGCTGGTCTTGGCGTTGGTGATCCACTTCATGTCCCGTCCGCGCAACTCGGATTCCAGCATCGACTTGCTGTCACCCACGCCCCCCAGGCCCAGGTGGCCGATATAGGGCTCACTGGTGACAAAGGTGATGGGCACCTTGTTGCGCAGCTTGCGTTTGCGCAGGTCGGTGTCCAGGATGAAGGCAAATTCATAGGCCGGGCCAAAGCAGCTGGCGCCCGGCATGGCACCAATGACCACCGGGCCCGGGTTCTCCAGGAAGGCTTGGTAGTCGGCAAAGAATTCCTGGGCATGATCAACGCTGCACACCGAGTGGGTGAAGCCACCCCCGCCGGATTTGACGGGGCCGGCTCCCGGCACCTCGCTGAACGACAGCTTGGGGCCGGTCATGATCACCAGGTAGTCATAGTCCAGCGTGTCGCCCCCGAGCAGCGTCAGCCGGTTGCTCAGTGGGTCGATCTGGGTTACCGCTTTACCGATGAAACCAATGCCCTTGCGTTGCAGGTAGGGGGCAATCGGCAGGGTGATGTCCTCGCGCTTGCGCCAGCCCACCGCGAGCCACGGGTTGCTCGGAACAAATTGAAAATAGTCGGTCGCATTCACGACGGTGACGCGATGCTCTTTGGCGAGCATTTCGCGCATTTCGTAAGCGGCCGGCATGCCGCCGATGCCGGCACCCATGATGACGATATGAGCCATGGTTTGTCTCCTGCTGATATAAGTTGAATTAAGTTACACGGGGTTCACGAGAGAAGAATTCGCCTCTAGGTGCGATTCCATACGCCGGCGGTACAAGGCGTAATAGAGAACCGGTATCACCACCAGCGTGAGCAAGGTGGACACCAGAATGCCAAAAATCAGGGACACGGCCAAGCCGTTGAAAATCGGGTCGTCCAGAATAAAAAAGGCACCGATCATGGCCGCCAGGCCGGTCAGCGCAATCGGCTGCGCCCGCACCGCGGCCGAGTTAACCACCGCGGCCTTGAACGCCATGCCGTGCTCGACTTGCAGCTCGATAAAGTCGACCAGCAAAATCGAATTGCGCACGATGATGCCGGCCAGCGCGATCATGCCGATCATGGAAGTCGCGGTGAATTGCGCGCCCAGCAAAGCGTGGCCCGGCATCACACCAATGATGGTGAGCGGAATCGGCGCCATGATGACCAGCGGCGTCAGGTAGCTGCGAAATTGCGCCACGACCAGCAAATAGATTAGGATCAGGCCGACACCATAGGCGGCGCCCATGTCACGGAAGGTCTCGTACGTGATTTGCGATTCACCGTCCCACTTCAACGCGTACTGGCGGTACGGGTCTTGCGGCTGATTGATCCAGTATTCACCCAACTCGCCCATGCCCGGCAAGGCGGCATCGGCCAACTTGCCGCGAATGGCAAACAGACCGTACAAGGGCGAGTCGAGCTTGCCGGCCATGTCGCCGAACACATAACTCACGCCCTTGAGGTCCTTGGTGAACAGGGACTTGTCGATCACGCCGCGTTCGACCTGGACCAGCTCGCTCAAGGGCACCATCTGGCCGTTGGCGGCGCGCAACGGCATCGCCAGCAAGGCGTCGAGCCCGACCTGGGACTCCAGCGGCAATTGCAGACGCACCGGCACCGGGTATTTGCTTTGACCATCGTGCAGATAGGCCGCATCGACCCCCGACAAGGCCATGGCTGCTGTTTGCGCAATGACGGCCACCGGGATGCCCAGTGACTCGGCACGCTGGCGACGCACCCGCAGGTAGGCCCGCGGCGCATTTTCCTTGAGCGAGGTGTCGATCCCCACAATATCGGGCGTGGCCGCAAACGCTTGCGCCAGGCGACCGGCCAGTTGCTGGCGTCCGGCTTCATCGGGCCCATAGACCTCGGCCACCAAAGGCGACATGACCGGCGGACCCGGCGGCACCTCCACCACTTTGATGCGGGCGTTGTGCTTGAGGCCAATTTTTTCCAGATCAACGCGCAGGCGCGGCGCGATCACATGGCTCTGTTCGCTGCGATGTTTCTTGTCCACCAGGTTCACCTGCAGGTCGCCCTGATCGGCATCGGCGCGGAAATAGTATTGGCGCACCAGCCCGTTGAAGGTGATCGGCGAGGCGGTACCGGCATAGGCCTGCAGGTTCAGCACTTCCGGCTGTTGCGCCAGGAAGGCACCCAGATCATGCAGGGTGGCAGCGGTGTCCTCCAGCGGTGTGCCCGCCGGCATTTCCACCACGACCTGAAACTCGCTCTTGTTGTCAAACGGCAGCATTTTCATCACCACCGCCTCCACCAGAGTCAGCCCCACCGAGAGCAATAAGGCCACCAGAATTCCGGCCAGCAGCAGCCAGCGTTTGCGCCCGCTTTCAAGAAACGGGCCCAGCACGCGGCTGAACAGCTTCTGCAGTTTGGGGCCCAGCCCCTTGGCTTGGGCGCCGCCATGCGCAGCGCCAGCGTGGCCATGCGGCTTCATCAATTTGAGCGCCAGCCAGGGCGTGACCGTGAACGCAACGCCCAACGAAATGGCCATGCCCAAGCTGGAATTGATCGGGATCGGGCTCATGTAGGGCCCCATCAAACCCGACACAAAAGCCATCGGCAGCAAGGCCGCAATCACCGTCAGGGTGGCCAGAATGGTGGGGCCGCCGACTTCATCGACCGCGCGCGGAATGATGTCCTTGAGCGAGGCATCGGGCGAGAGCTGTTGGTGCCGGTGAATATTCTCCACCACCACAATGGCATCGTCCACCAAAATACCGATCGAAAAGATCAGGGCGAACAGCGAGACGCGGTTGAGCGTGAAGCCCCAGGCCCAGGAGGCAAACAGCGTGGCTGTCAAAGTCAGGATCACGGCCGCGCCGACAATCACCGCTTCGCGCCGGCCCAAGGCAAAGCCGACCAACAAAATGACCGAACCGGTGGCAAAAGCCAGCTTCTGCATCAGCTTGTTGGCCTTCTCGGCCGCGGATTCACCATAGTCGCGCGTGATGCTGGTTTCGATGTTGGACGGGATCACCGTGTTGCGCAGGGACTCAATGCGATCACGCACCGCGCTCGACACATCGACGGCGTTTTCACCGGGCTTTTTGGTCACACTGATCGTCACCGCCGGGTAGACGCTGCCAGCTTGCAGCGCGGCAGACGCGGGGGCACTGCTTGCCGTGGACGGCTTCGCTGCCGCTGTCGCCGCGGTCCCGGCACCCGGCGTAAACCAGACATAGCGTTGCGGTAGCTGGGCACCTGTCTCAATACGTGCCACCTCGCGCAAATAGACTGGCAAACCTTTGCTCACACCCACCACCAGGTCGCCCACATCCTGCGCAGAGCGCAAGAACTCACCGGTCTCGACCGTGAGCATTTGCACCGATTTGCCAGTGGTATCGAGCACCGCGCCGGAAGTCATCCCAAAATTGGAAGCCCCCAGCGATGCTTTCAGCGCGAGCAGGTCAACGCCGCGCTCGCGCAGGCGCACCGGGTCCAGCCACACCTGCACGGCCCGGCCCGGCCCGCCGATGGTATGCACCTCACGCGTGCCTGGCACACTTTTTATTTCAGCCTCCACGGCATGCGCCACCCGTTCCAGCTCAAACGCAGGCAAGGCCTCGCGACTCCACAAAGTCACACCCAGCACCGGCACATCGTCAATCCCTTTGGGTTTCACAATCGGCGCCAGGGCACCCAGGTCGCGCGGCAGCCAGTCCTGGTTGGCATTGAGTACATCGTACAAACGTACCAGCGCTTCGGTGCGCGGCACCCCCACCTTGAACTGCACGGTGAGTATCGCCAGACCCGGTCGTGCCACCGAATACGTGTGCTCAATACCGGCAATCTGGCTCAGTTGTTGCTCGGCCGGGCGCGCCACCATATTCTGCACATCGGCACTGCTGGCTCCCGGAAAGGGAATCAGCACGTTGGCCATCGTGACATTGATCTGCGGCTCTTCTTCGCGCGGCGTCACCAGCACCGCAAACAAGCCCAACAACAAGGCAACCAGCGCCAGCAAAGGCGTGAGTGCATTGGCCTGAAAAGCCGCCGCCATGCGCCCGGAAACGCCCATCGGGGGCTTGTGATTCATAGCCATCTCACTTGGTCACGGCAGACGGTGCCACGGCTTGCGCGCCTGCCAAACCGGCTTTGACCGGCTCCAGTGCCACGCGGTCACCCGCCGTCAGGCCCGCCACCACCTCAACCCCCTCGGCACCGTGATCAGCACCAAGACGCACCGCCTTGAGCACAAAGCCCGTGCCTGACACCACATAGACAGCAGTCAATTCGCCACGCCGCAGAACGGCAGTGCCGGGCACCAGCATGCGATCGGCCTGACCCCCGGCAAAGCGCACCCGCACCTGCTGACCCGGCAGCAAGGTTTTGGCCGCCTCGGCAGACAATTCAAGACGCCACTCAATCGTTTGTGAAACCGGATCGGCCGTGGGCACGGTGCCGATGGACACCGGACGCTGCCATTGCCCAGCGCCGACACCGTCTTGCAACAACAATTCAACCGCACCGGCCGCACGCGCCGCACCCGAGCGCGACACCGGGACCTGCACCACCACCCGCATCGGCAGCGGCGCGTACAGCGTGAACAGGGGTTTGCCCGGCACGGCCAGGTCGCCCGCTTCAGCATGCGTCTGCAGCACCCAGCCCTCAAACGGCGCGGTCACGCGGGTAAAGCCCTGCGCCAATGCCGATTGGCGGGCGCCAGCGCCTGCCTGATCCCGCCCCGCCAAGGCACCCTTGAGTTGCGCGTCAGCGGCATCCAGTGCGGCGGCACTGACAAACCCCTTGGCGCGCAAATCGCGCGTGCGATCAAAGTTGGCTTGGGCGTTGTGCAGCCCGGCTTGCGCCTGCGCCAACTGCGCCTGGCTGCTCTGCACACCGGTTTGCGCCTCGCGATCGTCAATCGTGGCCAGCACCTGACCGGCACGCACTTTGTCACCGGCCTTGACCAGCAAGGTCGCAATACGACCGCTCGCCTGCGCCGAAATGGTGCTCTGCTTGACCGGCTGAACCACGCCATCGAGCTCAAACCCGGTGCCGACCGACTTCACCTGCGCGGGCGCGACGGGCACCTGAACCCCGCCCTGCGCAGCGGCGACAGACATGGCCAACGCTCCGAGCCACGGCAACAATTGTCGGACGCGGCGGGTCGAGTGACAAAAATCGGGTAAGGCAAATGAACGCATGGGGCACCTTTTTTAATACTGGTGGGAGTATATCAAGATACCCCCCACAGTACAACAGAAGCCATGAATTCTGGGGGAATTCGCTCATGCGGGCCCGGTGGGCATGCGTGCCAAGCTACCTACGCGCTCGGCTATTGAATGCGCTGCGCACACTGACTGCGGTCATTGCCAGTCTTGAGGGCTTGCAAAAGATGGCCGTGTTTGACGATGGAACCCGGTGCAATAGATGGCTGCCACCTCAACAGATGAGGTCAACCTCGTCTTTGCGCACCTCATGCGTGCGAAGCCCGCTAATGTGGGCTTTTTTGGGTTATTTTCAACGTTTTTTAAAAACGTACTCCTCAGAACGGGATGTCGTCGTCCATGTCATCAAAACCGCTGGACGGCTTGGCCTGCGCCGGGGCTGGGGCAGGGCGAGCAGCCGGGGCGGATGCCGCCGGACGCGACGCCGGTGCCGGACGCGAATAGCCGCCGCTGGCGCCTTCATCGCCGTCAGATGGGCCGCCCATGCCTTCGCGACCACCCAGCATTTGCATCTCGTTGGCGATGATGTCGGTGGCGTATTTTTCGATGCCGTCCTTGTCGGTGTACTTGCGCGTCTTGATGCGGCCTTCGACATAGACGGAGCGGCCTTTTTTCAGGTACTGGCCCACAATCTCGGCCAGTTTGCCAAAAAAGGTGACCCGGTGCCACTCGGTCTCCTCGACCATCTCACCGGTTTTACTCTTGTACTTGCTGCTGGTCGCAATGGTGATGTTGGCCACCGGATCGCCACTGGGCAGGTAACGAATTTCAGGGTCGCGCCCTAGGTTGCCCACGAGAATGACTTTGTTAACGGATGCCATGGTTGTTCCTTAATTGACGTGACTGCGGTCTATCCCGCAGGGCTTCAGCCTTCATTATCCAGCCTTTGACGCCAGCCCTGGCGTCTTCACCACCAGCGTTGCCATCGGCCAGGCCACCAGCAGCCACAGCAGCATGAGCCCGGCGCAGACCGCGAACAGGCCCGGCGCGCCGACATGCTTCATCAGCCAGCCGCCCATCACGCCACCGGCAAACAGGCCCAGCGACTGCAAGGTGTTGTAAACCCCGATGGCCGCGCCGCGAACGTGCGCTGGAGCCATCCGCGAAACCATGCTCGGCTGACTCGCCTCCAGCACATTGAATCCGTAGAAAAACACAAACAGCAGTGCCACCATCGCCCCGACGCTCGGCGTGCTTGACGCTAGCAGCAACAAGCCCAGTTGCACCGCAGCCGTCAGCCCGATCGAGATCAGAAATACCGCCCGGAGGTAACCGCGCTTTTCCAATTGAAACAGCGACCCGCCCATGACAACGAATGAGCCCAGCACCGCTGGCAAATACACCCACCAGTGATGATCGCGCGACAGGCCGGCCTGCACCAGCATGGCGGGCACCGCCATCCACATCGCCAACTGCACCGCATGCAGCACAAACACGCCAAAGTTCAGCCGCAGCAAGGCGGGCAGGCGCAGCACTTCCAGCAAACCGCCACGCGGCATGTCTTTATGCTTTTGCGGCTCCGGCGGCACCCACCAGACCACCACCGCCACCCCCAGCAACGCCAGCGTGCCCGTTACGGCAAACAGTCCGTTCAGCCCGACGACCGCCACCAACATCGGCGCCGCCACCAAGGACAGCGCAAACATCAACCCGATGCTGATGCCCACCAGCGCCATCGATTTGGTGCGCACCTCGTCGCGGGTCTGGTCGGCCAGCAAGGCGGTCACCGCAGCGGACACGGCACCGGCGCCCTGCACGGCCCGCCCAATCGCCAGCCAGGTCAGGCTGGGCGCCCAGGCGGCGACAAAACTGCCGACGGCAAACAGCAGCAAGCCGAAAATGATGACCCGTTTGCGCCCGAGCCGATCGGAGGCCATGCCATAGAGGAATTGCAGCATGGCCTGGGTCAAGCCATAAATCCCCATGGTCAGGCCGATCAGGGCCGGATCGTCGCCACCGGGGTATTTGGCGGCCTCAATGGCAAACACCGGCAAAATCAGAAACAGCCCCAGCATGCGCAGGGCAAAGATGCTGGCCAGCGAAAAACTGGCGCGCAACTCGGTCGGCGTCATTGCATGGGTGGCAACAACGCCTTTTCCCTCAAACGAGGCATTCATCTTGGACAAAACTGGGGCTCCCCAACACACAAAGCCAGAAATGGCTAACTGCAAAACGGGGCCATTGTCCCCGATCTGCGCCGACCGCGCCGCGTGACAATCTGCCATAAGCGCCAGTCTTGACTATCATGGCAGGTTTTCCCGACCAGATTTCACCTTGAACTCACCCACCGACGCCGCCCTCGAACCCCCTCCAGATGGCCAGTACCTGGCCCGGGCCTTGCAGTTGCAGAACATCAGCATTCGCGGCGCGCGCACGCACAACCTGAAGAATATTGACCTCGACATTCCGCGCAACCAGTTGGTGGTGATCACCGGCTTGAGCGGCTCCGGCAAGTCCAGCCTGGCCTTTGACACCTTGTACGCCGAAGGCCAACGCCGCTATGTCGAGAGCCTGTCCACCTACGCGCGCCAGTTTTTGCAGCTCATGGACAAGCCCGATGTGGACCTGATCGAGGGCCTCTCGCCGGCGATCTCGATCGAGCAGAAGGCTACCTCGCACAACCCGCGCTCCACTGTCGGCACGGTGACCGAGATTCACGACTACCTGCGCCTGCTGTTTGCCCGCGCCGGCACGCCGTTTTGCCCGGAACACGATTTGCCGCTTCAGTCCCAGACCGTGAGCCAGATGGTGGACGCCGTGCTGGCGCTCCCCCTGGATACCCGGCTGATGATTCTGGCGCCCTTGGCACGCGAAAAAAAAGGCGAGTTCCTGGACGTGTTTGCCGATATGCAGGCGCAGGGCTACGTGCGCTTTCGGGTCAACGGCCAGGCGTTTGAGTTTGACGAGCTGCCGTCCCTCAAAAAGACCGAGAAGCATGACATCGACGTGGTGATTGACCGCATCAAGGTGCGCCACCCTCCCGCCCAACCGGCAAGCGCCGAGGCAGACGCCGACGCAGCACCCGACCCGACGCTGGACGCCAGCCGCGGCGCCGCCCAGGCCGACTTTGAAAACCTGCGCCAGCGTCTGGCCGAGAGCTTTGAGGCCGCCTTGCGGCTTGCCGGCGGGCGCGCGATTGCTGTAGAAATTGATAGCGTGTCACCCAATAGCGACGGGGGCTACAAGCCAATTGAGCATATATTTAATGCCAAATTCGCGTGCCCGGTCTGCAGCTACTCGATTGCTGAACTGGAGCCGCGGCTGTTTTCATTCAACTCCCCCGTCGGCGCCTGCCCGGCTTGTGACGGCCTGGGCGCGAATGATTTTTTTGACCCGGCGCGGGTGGTGGCGTTTCCGTCCCTGAGCCTGGCGGGCGGTGCCATCAAGGGCTGGGACCGGCGCAACGCCTACTACTTTGCCATGCTGGAGAGCCTGGCGGCGCATTACCAGTTTGACATTGAACAAGCCTTTGAATCGCTGCCGCCAACGGTGCAGCACGCCGTGCTGTTTGGCTCGGGCGAGGAAGACATCAAGTTCAGCTACGTGATGGACTCCGGCACGCAAACGGGCAAGAAGGTGAGCAAGAAACATCCGTTCGAAGGCATCATCCCCAACATGCAGCGGCGCTATGCCGAGACCGACTCCGCCGTGGTGCGCGAAGACCTGGCACGCTACCGCAGCACCCAGCCCTGCCCGCAATGCGGCGGCTCCCGGCTCCGGCGCGAGGCGCGCCACGTCAAGATTGGCGAAGGGGAGCAAGCGCGCGCTATTTTTGAGCTCAGCCACCTGACGCTGCGCGAGAGTTTTCAATATTTCAACACGTTGAGCATGCACGGCGCCAAGGGCGAAATCGCCAGCAAAGTCGTGCGTGAAATTGGCCTGCGGCTCAAATTTCTCAATGACGTCGGGCTGAACTACCTCAGCCTGGACCGCAGCGCCGAATCTTTAAGCGGCGGCGAGTCGCAACGCATCCGCCTGGCCAGCCAGATCGGCTCCGGCTTGACCGGTGTCATGTACGTGCTCGACGAGCCCAGCATTGGCTTGCATCAGCGCGACAACGACCGTCTGATTGGCACCCTGAAACACTTGCGCGACATCGGCAACAGCGTGCTGGTGGTCGAGCACGATGAAGACATGATGCGCGCCGCTGACCACATCATCGACATGGGGCCCGGCGCGGGCCTGCACGGCGGGCGCGTGATGGCGCAGGGCACGTTTGAGCAGGTCAGAGCCAACACCGAGTCGCTCACCGGCCAATACCTGGCGCACACGCTGCAGATCGCGGTGCCGCGCCAACGCACGCCCTGGCTGCCCACGGTGCAGGCGCGGGCAGCCGCCGACAAGCCCAAAGCGCACCGCTTCGCGCCGAGTCCGGCGGCGCTGCGCCGCGCCGAGCGCGAAGCCCTGCATCTGGCGACCCAAGGCAAGCTGCAGTCCTTGCGGGTGATCGGCGCCAGCGGTCACAACCTCCAGGGCGTTGATGTTGAATTTCCGGTCGGCCTGTTCACCTGTGTCACCGGCGTCTCGGGCTCGGGCAAATCAACCCTGGTCAACGACACGCTGTACGCCGCCGTGGCGCGCACGCTGTACCGGGCGCACGAGGAACCGGCCGCGCATGAGGCGATCGAAGGCATTGAGCACTTTGACAAGGTGATCAGTGTCGACCAGTCCCCGATCGGGCGCACGCCCCGCTCCAACCCGGCCACCTACACCGGCCTGTTCACACCCATTCGCGAGCTGATGGCCGAGGTGCCGATGGCGCGCGAGCGCGGCTACGGACCGGGGCGTTTCAGCTTCAACGTGAGTCAGTCCAGCGGTGGTGGTCGCTGCGAGGCCTGCCAGGGCGACGGCATGGTGAAAGTTGAAATGCACTTCTTGCCAGACGTTTATGTGCCCTGTGACGTCTGTGTGGGCCACCGCTACAACCGCGAAACGCTGGAGGTGCTTTATAAGGGCAAGAACATCGCGCAAATTCTGGATCTCACGGTCGAAGTGGCGCATGAGTTTTTCAAGGCGGTGCCGACCATTGCGCGCAAGCTGCGCACGCTGCTGGACGTGGGCCTGTCCTACATTCGCCTGGGGCAATCGGCCACCACGCTGTCTGGCGGCGAGGCGCAGCGCGTCAAGCTGGCGCTCGAACTCAGCAAGCGCGACACCGGGCGCACGCTCTACATCCTGGACGAACCCACAACGGGATTGCACTTTGCCGACATCGACCTGCTGCTCAAGGTCTTGCACCAGCTGCGCGATGCGGGCAACACCATCGTGGTGATCGAACACAACCTGGATGTCATCAAGACCGCTGACTGGCTGATTGACATGGGCCCCGAGGGCGGCGCTGGCGGCGGGCAGGTGGTGGGCATCGGCACGCCCGAAGACCTGGCGGCCAACCCGGCCAGCCACACCGGGCACTATTTGAAGCGGTTGTTGTGAGGGCCTGAATGTTGGCGCCCCCTCAGGGCGTCGGCACTGGCAACTCAGGCAGCCCGCGCAACTGCCGCCGCAAAATCTTGCCCAGGTTGGTCTTGGGCAGCGGCTCGGTGCGGAACTCGATGATCTTGGGCACCTTGTAGTCGGTCAGGTGTTGGCGGCAATGGGCCAGCAGGTCTTGCTCGGTCAGGGCCGGGTCGCTCCTGACCACAATGATCTTGACCACCTCGCCGGATCTTTCGTCGGGCGCACCAATGGCCGCCACCTCGGCCACGCCCGGATGCAGCGCCACGGCGTCCTCAATCTGGTTCGGAAACACCTTGAAGCCGGACACGATGATCATGTCCTTCTTTCGGTCGGTGATCTTGAAGTAGCCGCGCTCGTCCATGAAGCCCATGTCGCCGGTGCGCAGCCAGCCCTCCGCAGTGAACACCTTGGCAGTCTCGTCAGGGCGGTTCCAGTAGCCCGTCATCACCTGCGGGCCGCGGATGCCGATTTCGCCCACCGCCCCGACTGCAAGCTCGCGTCCGTCGTCGTCCAGCACGGCGGCCTCGGTCGAGGGAAACGGCATGCCGATGGTGCCCGTCCAGTCGGCAATGTTGAGCGGATTGGCCGTCACGCCGGGCGAGGTTTCGGTCAAGCCGTAGGCTTCAATGATGGGCTTGCCCGTGGCCTTCTTCCAGCGTTCGGCCACCACACGTTGCACCGCCATGCCGCCGGCAATGACAACCTTGAGGCTGTGGGTGTCCACCTCGGCAAATTCAGGCGCATCAAGCAGCGCCCGGTACAGCGTATTCACGCCGACGATAGCCGTGAAGGGGTATTTTTTGAGATCATGGATGAAACCGTGCAAGTCTCGCGGATTGGTGATCAGGATGCTGTGCGCGCCGATCTTCAAGAACACCAGGCTCGAACCCAGCGCAAAGACGTGGTACAGCGGCAACGGACAGACGAACAGCTCCTGACCGTCGAGCAGGTCATGCGCGATCCATGCCCCCAGTTGCTGCAGGTTCGCCGTCATGTTGCCGTGTGTCAGCACAGCGCCCTTGGCGACGCCGGTGGTGCCTCCCGTGTACTGTAGAAAAGCGATGTCGTCATGACGCAAGGGCACATGGCGCAGGGTCAAGTCACGGCCCGCGCGCAAGGCGGCATTGAATTCGATGGCGCCATCAATCTGCCACTCGGGCACCATTTTTTTTACATACTTGACCACCACGTTGGTGAGCACTTCCTTGAGGACCGGGAACATGTCGCCAACTTCGGTGGTCAGGACGCTGAGCTTCAGCGCCGGATTCCGGTCCAGGACTTCCTGCAGGGTATGGGCAAAGTTCTCCAGCACCACGATGGCGAGCGCGCCGGAATCCTTGAGCTGGTGCTCCAGCTCGGGCACGGTGTACTGCGGGTTCACGTTCACCACCACCAGCCCGGCGCGCAGCACGCCAAACAGTGCCACCGGATACTGCAACAGGTTGGGCATCATGATCGCGACCCGCTCCCCCTTGTTGAGACCCAGCGTGTTTTGCAGGTAGGCGGCAAAGTCGCGGCTGTGCTGATCGAGTTCGGCATAGGTCATTGAGGCACCCATGTTGCTGTAGGCCGGCAGCTCGGCAAAGCGCTCGCAACTGCGCCGCAGCACATCCCGCAGCGAGGCGAACTCATGCACGTCCACCTCGGCCGCTATCCCGGGCGGGTAATTCTTTAACCAGATCTTTTCCATGGCGACGTCTCCGTTCAAATGTATTGAGCCGCCAGCTCCGCCGACGTGCCTGGTCGGGGTCGTGCACGCGCAAGCCGCAGAACGAACCAGGCTCAATGGCCCGGTCGGTCAAGTCTAGGAAAGAGTCGCTTTACCCATTTGATATTTCTCAATGCCGCCCCTGCGCCGGGCAGATGGACGCTGAGCAGCGCACAGGCAGCCAGCGGCAAACGCGGACAGCCGCTCGGCACGGCGCTTCCAGACTAGGCCGGTTGCCTGGCCGCCTGCAGCAGGTCACGCGTTGCCAGCGCCTCCCGGCGCGCGGCCTGCGCAAAATCGGCGCCTGAGGAGGCGTAAAGAATGGCGCGCGACGAGTTGACGATGATGGGGGCCAGCGTGTCGAGCGGCTCGCCAGGCGTGCCGGGGGCAGCCCGCCAGGCGGCCCTGACCGTGGCTGTGGCGTCACCGCCCTGCGCACCAACGCCGGGGATGAGCAGCGGCAGCGTTGGTGCCAGCGCACGAACGCGCTCAAGTTCTGCCGGATAGGTGGCACCGACTACCAAGCCGAGTTGGCCATTGAGGTTCCAGGGCCCTTGTGCCAGCCGCGCAATGTGCTCGTACAGCAAAGGTGTGCCTTCGACGCTGGCGAGCCGCTGCGACTGCAGGTCGTCACCGCCGGGGTTGGACGTGCGACACAACAAAAATGCGCCTTTGCCGTGGTACCGGAGGTAGGGCTGCAGCGAGTCAAAACCCATGAAGGGCGAGAGCGTGACCGCGTCTGCGCCATAGCGCTCAAACGCTTCTTTGGCATATTGCTCGGCGGTGCTGCCGATGTCGCCGCGCTTAGCATCCAGAATGACCGGCACATGCGGCGCGACGCGGCGCATGTGGGCGATCAAGCGCTCCAATTGGGGTTCGGCCCGGTGCGCCGCAAAATAGGCAATTTGCGGCTTGAAAGCCATCACCAAGTCGGCCGTGGCGTCCACAATGGCGGCGCAAAAGTCGTAGATTTTGCTGGCGTCGCTACCGTAATGGGCCGGAAAACGGGTCGGTTCGGGGTCCAGCCCGACGCACAGCATCGAACCGTTTTGGCGCTCTGCGGCGCGCAGCATGTCAAGAAAGGTCATGCGCCTATTGTATGAAGCGCCGTCCCTGGTTAACACCCTTGCCAGACGACGCGTGGGGGGACAACTCGATCTGGCGACCCGCAAGGCGCTGGCGGGCCGCCCGGGACGCACGCAGGATGTCAATACTTGAGACGCGCGTAATAGGTTTTTTGCGCTGCCTCGCGCGCTTGGCGCAGGGTATGGATGCCCATGGCATTGAGCAGGGGGATCAAGCGCAACCACACCTCGGCGGTCACCATGGCATCGCCTAAAGCAGTGTGCCGACCCAGTACCGTGATGTTGAAACGCTCGGCGATGGCCTCCAGGCGGTGCGACTCCTGATTCGGGTGCACCACCGCCGACAGCAACAGGGTGTCGAGCACCGGCTGGTGAAAAGCCA
Organism: Rhodoferax ferrireducens; assembly: GCF_049302455.1. Classification (GTDB taxonomy): domain Bacteria; phylum Pseudomonadota; class Gammaproteobacteria; order Burkholderiales; family Burkholderiaceae_C; genus Rhodoferax; species Rhodoferax ferrireducens_B. The sequence continues at coordinate 37,346 of NZ_JBAQMD010000018.1, forward strand.
GCCCAGTCGCGGCTTCCTTGAGCTGCAAAAACTTCATGTCGAAGGCTGCATTGTGAGCCACCAGCACCGTATCCTGGGCAAAGGCGTGAAAGGCCGGCAGCACCTCGCCGATGCGTGGCTGGCCCAGCACCCGGTCCTGCGTAATGCCATGAATCTGGATGGAAGCGGCGGGGATCAGCCGGTCCGGGTTCACCAACTGCTCAAAACTCTCCTGGCGCAGTAATTTTCTGTTGACAATGCGGGCCGCACCAATCTGGATGATTTCGTCGCCCTCGGCCGGATTGAGGCCGGTGGTTTCGGTGTCGAACACTGTATAAGACAACTCAGACAGCGCCCGTTCTTCGAGCGCACGGCCCTCCTCGGTCACCTGAAACAGGTCGAAGTCGAAGTACTCGGGTCGACTCTCGATTTGCATCACCTGCATCGCCTCCAACTGCTCCTGTGCACTGGCCAGGGGCAGCAGGAAACGGAAGAAAGCTTCGTGGCGAATACGCTCGCGCTCAAACCACATCTCGCCGCCATGGCGCTCCACCACATCGCGCACCGTCAACGGCGTGCTCTCGGTGCCAAAACGCATGGCATCCATCTCCCAGGTCATCACCGTCTCGGTACTCATGGCATGGCCAGTCCAGATCAAGTCCAACTGGGCGCGCTCGCCCACAGCTTGCAGCCGCAGTCGCAGGAACTTGACCTCGAATTCTTCAACCAATCGACTCGCCAGGTAGGTCAGCGCCTGCAGCAGCGTGAAGCTCTCCACCTTGAGCCACAGGCTCTCGTCCAGAGTGTCCAAAGTTACCGGGCGTTGGCAATAGTTTTCAATCTGCCGCTGCGCCGCGGTCATCAGGTCAGTGCCCAGCATTTCTTCCAACGGCCAGCGGGTCTTGAGACCCAGCGTGGAATGCTGCACCAGGTCGGTAATGCGCGCGCTCATGGCCACCAGCTCTTCACGCAGCACGCCCATAAAACGTTCGTGCATAGCGGGCTCCAGATCGGAGTAACCCAGCATATCCAGCGCCGCCTGCATGTTGGCCAGGGAGGAGCGGCTGCCCTCGGTGAGACCGTGCAGCAGTTGATCACGCAACGACTCTTGCTCAAAGTTGCGCGTGACGTTGTCAAGCATCAGCACAAAGCCAGTGAAGGCATCCACGTTGCTGGCATCGGTCTCGCCCGGGCGTACCGGGGCCATTTGTACACGCAACAACTGGCCTGAAGGGGTGGTGGTGACAAACTGGGTGGACGGGCTGGCCGCGCCGCGCACCAGGCGTCGGTGAATATTCTCCAAGGCATGGGCTACCAGCTGGCGATCAAAAACGGCGTAAATGGAGCGGCCAATACCGATCAACCCGGCGCCATCCGCCAGACCACGGGCCTGGGAAAATTGTGGCAACTGGAGTCGCGCCCGGTTGTTGTAGAGCAGGATGCGCCCATCCAGGTTGCACACCACCACGCTTTGGGTCAACTCGGCCATCAGGGCGGCAAGGCGATTTTTTTCCTGTTTCACACTCAAACTGGCCTGCGCCACCTGCTGCGTCATGTCCGCGCGCAAGTGATCGCGCTGGGCCGCCAACTCATTGATGGCCAGCGCCAGCGCCCGGGTTTCGGTAGTCCCATTTGGGCGCAAGGACTGCGGCTCAGTGGCCGTCAACAGCACACGGGTCGCTTCCAGCAGCCGCGCCGGCGCACGGACGTAGCGACGATAGAGCAGGCGTAGCAGTGATGCCACCAGCAATAAAGCCACCCCCCAGCTCATACCCAGCAGCGCCAGGCGGGGGGTCAGCAGCGCGCCCATGGTTTCCCGCTGTGACGGCTCCAGCGTGGACCAAACCAGCGCCAGCGTCAGAGCCAACCAAAGAGCCAGACCCAAACCCACGGCGGCAGTCGCCAGCAGCAGACGGCGATCGATCTTCATGGCGACTGACGCAGCAGCTCGGCGACTTTCAGCACCAGTTCCCGGGTTGAAAAAGGCTTGGTGATATAGGCGTCAGCACCCAGCGCCAGCCCCTTGGCAACATCGGTATCGCGCCCCTTGGCGGTAAGCATCAGTATCTTTATCGCTTGCAGGTCGTCGCTGGCGCGCAGCGCCTGGCAAACCTCGAAACCGGTCTTTTTAGGCATCATCACATCCAGCAGCACCAGGTCGGGCTTTTCGCGTGCAATAGCCTCCAGCGCTTCCTGGCCGTCGCGTGCGACCAGCACCGTGTAGCCCTCGCGTTTAAGCAGGTACTCCAGTGAGATCACGATGTTGGGTTCATCATCGGCTACCAATATTTTTTGACTCATGCTGTGTCTCCTGTTGCACTTGCGTCTGGTGCGCAACTTGTATTGTTTCTCGGCAGGTGAAACAGAAAGCGGGCGCCCTGCTGCGAGCCAGACTCAAGCCACAACCGTCCACCGAAGTGTTCCACAATCTGGCGGCTGATCGGCAAGCCCAGTCCGGTGCCCTGCGGCCGGTTGGCGGCATCGCCCCCCTGGCGGAACCGGTCAAAAATCAGCGCTTGCTGCTCGGGTGCTACCCCAGGGCCGTTATCGCTCACTGCCACTGTCACCCCGCTATCGTCGCTGGTCAGGCTTACACCAACCCGACCGCCCGATAGCGGCACAAACTTGGCGGCATTCGACAGCAGATTGAGCATGACCTGCATCAGGCGATCCGGGTCCGCCATCAGCGCCGGCACCTGCTCCGGTAGCGCCACCTCGACGGCAATCTGGCGTTCGCGAAACAGTTCGGCCGTGGTGCTCACGGCCTGGCTCACCAGCGCACGCATGTCGACCTCGGCGGTGTGCCACTCGGCATGACCGGATTCGATCTTGGCCATGTCGAGCACCTGATTGACCAGACGCGACAGGCGCTCGGTCTCGCTGACAATGATCTCGATAAACTGGCGTCGCTGCGCCAGGGCAATCCTGGGGTCGTCGCGCAGCAATTCGGCCAGCGCCCGGATCGATGTCAGCGGCGTGCGCAGCTCATGCGTGACCGAGGACATGAAATCGTCCTTGAGCCGGTCCAGGCTCTTGAGCTGTTCATTGGCCTGGCGCAGCTCCGTGGTGGCGCGCTCCAGGGATTCTGATTTCTCTTCGAGCTCACGTGAATGCGCCCGCAGCTGCGAGGTCTCGTCCAGAATGCGCAGCACATCCTCAGGCGTGAGCGCCTCTTCTTCCACCACCGATGCCACCAGCACCCGCGCCGACGCGCTCCCGACGGCGCCGGCCAACTGGGTTTCAACAAACTGCACCAGCCGGGCATCGGCCCGGATCGCGTCCATCTGGCGCGCCTGCACCGGGCCAGCGTAGGACCTGAACAGGGCGCGGGCCTTCTGGACCCCCATGAAGCGCTCACACAGACGCAACAGATCGGGCACCCTGGCTTGACCGCGCCAGAACACGGGACTGGACGCGGCGGTGCGCCGGAACACATCGACAAAGAGCAACGCCTGGCTGGCCTCGGCGCCGGACGGCGCACGCCAGAGCGACAGGCCCACATAGGCCGCGACGTTGACCAACAAGCTCCAGAACAGCGAATGGGTCAGATTGTCCAGACCCTGCATGCCCATGAATTGCTCCGGCAGCAGCAAGCCCAGCCCGCCCAGTCCCTTGTACAAAAATTCATCCCCCAGCCACCCCGACTTGGCGATGGACGGCAACATCAGCGTGTAGGCCCACATCAAGAAGCCGGCCAGCAAACCCGCAACGGCGCCCCGCCGGGTACCGCCCTTCCAGTACAAGCCACCCAGCACCGACGGCGCAAACTGCGCCACGGCTGCAAAACTGATCAGCCCGATGCTGACCAGCGCGTAGGCTTCTCCCGCCAGATGAAAGTACACATAGCCCAGCACCAGCACGGCCAGAATCGCAGCCCGGCGAATGCCCAGCAGCACCCGGGTCAGGTCGCGCCCGGCGTCGCGCCGGAAGTGGCGCGTGCGCAGCAACAGTGGCATGACCAGTTCGTTGCAGACCATGGTGGACACCGCAATCGTCTCCACAATCACCATGCCGGTCGCGGCCGACAGCCCGCCAATAAAGGCAAACAGCGCCAACGCGTTTTGCCCCGCCGCCAGCGGCAACGAGAGCACAAAAGTCTCGGCATTCATCTGCCCAGGACCGAAGTACAACAGCCCACCCAGCGCAATCGGCAGCACAAACAGGTTGATGGCCAGCATGTACAGTGGAAAGACCCAAACTGCGCGCCGCAAGTGGCTCTCGCGCACATTCTCCACCACCATCACCTGAAACTGGCGCGGCAAAAACATCAGGGACAGCATCGACAACAGCGTCAGCGCAAACCATTGCGTCCAGGCGAAACTGCCGCCCTGTTCCAGCCGCAACAAGACCGCCAGCGCCGGCACTGCCTGGACCCGGGCGAACAAGTCCGTCAGCCCGTCAAACAGGCCGTACACCACAAACAGGCCCACGGTCAGGAACGCCAGCAACTTGACCACGGACTCAAAGGCAATCGCCGCCACCATGCCCTCGTGCCGCTCCGTCGAGTCCAGATGGCGCGCGCCAAACACCATGGTGAAACCCGCAAGCGCCAGCGCCGTGTAAAAAGTGCTGTCCTGGCTCCAGTGCGGCTGCGGCGCAAAATCGGCCCCGAGCGGCGTCGTCAGCAAGGCGTAGCCGGCCGACACCGCCTTGAGCTGCAAGGCAATATAGGGAACGATGCCGACCACGGCGATCAGCGTCACCAAGCCGGCCAGCACGGGACTCTTGCCGTAGCGGCTGCCAATGAAGTCGGCAATCGAGGTGATGCGGTACGCGTGCGCGATGCGGATCATCTTGCGCAGCACCATCCAGCCCAGCACCATGCCCAGGGTGGGCCCGAGGTAAATGGGCAAAAACCACACGCCGCCGGAAGCGGCCCGCCCGATGCTGCCAAAATAGGTCCACGCCGTGCAATACACGGCCATCGACAAGGCATAGGTCCAGGGATTGGCAATGATGGAGCGGCCCTGCGCGGCGCGCCAATCACCCCAATAGGCCACGGCAAAGAGCAGCAGCAGATAGGCAAACGAAGCGCCAATGACCAACGCAGGCGAGAGCATGGCTAGTCGTCCTGCGGCGCCTGCTGCGACCGCTCCATGAGCCAGGCCACGGCGGCAATCAACAGCCCCCAGAGAATGAACAGAGCCGCGGGAAACAGCGGGACACCCAGCACGGTCGCATCAACATCCCACAGGCCTAGCAAGGGAAAATTAAACAGCAACCAGCCGCCAACAAACAAGGCGACCAGACGCTGCACGCCAATCTCTTTGAACACGGCTGCCTCCTGAACACGGGTTCTGCGTCGATTGTGCCAACCCTGTGGTTGGCATTTTCCCCCACGCACTTACCTTGGTCTTACGCGCAGGCAGCAATGCGATCGCAATTGCGGGTTTTCCCTTGGTAAATAGCAGCACTTATGTGACGAAATGACAGTCCGATGTAAGTTTCAAAAACAAGACTGGGCGTGTACCTCAAACGGTGTTGCACCTTGAGTTTCAACTTGCAGAGGATAAAGACAATCCCCTTCTTGAATTTGCAAGTTTTTTACATTACCAACGAAGGAGACATTCATGCAAGAAGACTGGATACAACGGGTTGTAAGCAACCCAAAATACCAGGAGCTTAAATCCAAGAGATCCAGTTTCGGCTGGGGGCTCACCTGGTCCATGATGATCGTGTACTACGGCTTCATCTTGTTGGTGGCCTATAACAAGCCCCTGCTCGCCACCAAGATCGGCGCCGGCATCATCACCATCGGCATGCCGCTGGGTATTGGCGTGTTGGTGTACACCATCATCATTACCATCATTTATGTGCGTCGCGCCAACAGTTTGTATGACGATCTAACCCAACAAGTGGTGAAGGGAGCCATGAAATGATGAGTCTTTTCAAATCCAAAAGCGCCGTCGCGCTGTACTCGCTGTTGGCACTGCCGGCCGGGGCCTATGCCGCCGGCGCCGATCTGGGGCAAGCCGTCAAGCAGCCGACCAATTGGACCGCGATCATCATGTTTGGCGTCTTTGTGGCCCTGACATTGTGGATCACCAAATGGGCGGCCTCGAAGACCAAGAGTGCGTCCGACTTCTATACTGCAGGCGGTGGCATTACCGGATTCCAGAATGGTCTGGCAATTGCAGGTGACTATATGTCGGCGGCCTCGTTTCTGGGTATTTCTGGCCTGGTGTTTGCCAATGGCTATGACGGGCTGATTTACTCGATCGGCTGGCTGGTTGGCTGGCCGCTCATCACTTTCCTGATGGCAGAGCGGCTGCGCAACCTGGGTAAATTCACCTTTGCCGATGTGGCCGGTTATCGTTTTTCGCAGACGCCTGTCCGCGTCTTCGCCGCGTGCGGCTCGCTAACGGTGGTGGCGTTTTACATGACGGCTCAGATGGTTGGTGCCGGTCAGCTCATCAAGCTGCTGTTTGGCATGGACTATCTGTACGCCGAAATCCTGGTCGGCACCATCATGATGATTTACGTGTTGTTTGGCGGCATGACGGCTACCACGTGGGTACAGATCATCAAGGCCTGCATGCTGCTCGGTGGCGCCACCTTCATGGCGTTCTCGGTGATGCTGCAGTTTGGTTTTTCACCCGAATTGATGTTCGAAAAAGCCATTGAAGTGCACTCCAAGAAGGACGCCATCATGGGCCCGGGGGCGCTGATCAAAGACCCGATCTCGGCGATCTCGGTCGGCATGGCGCTGATGTTTGGTACCGCCGGGTTGCCGCACATCCTGATGCGCTTCTTTACCGTGCCAAGCGCCAAGGAAGCACGCAAATCGGTCGGCTGGGCTACCACCTGGATCGGCTACTTCTACATCCTGACCTTCATCATCGGCTTTGGCGCTATCACCAACCTGATCCCCAACCCCGCAGACTACTTCGTGGATGGTGACATCCTCAAGGGACTTAATGGTGGTGGCAACATGGCGGCTGTGCACTTGTCCAAGGCTGTCGGCGGCAACGTGTTCATGGGCTTTATCTCGGCGGTGGCATTTGCCACGATTCTGGCTGTGGTGGCTGGTTTGACGCTGTCGGGCGCTACTGCGGTGTCGCATGACCTGTACGCATCGGTGTGGAGAAAAGGCCGGGTAGACCAGGCTGATGAGCTGCGCGTTTCCAAGATCACCACGGTGGTCCTGGGCATCGTCGCCGTGACCTTTGGTATTGCGTTCGAGAAAGAAAATGTCGCTTTCATGGTGATGCTGGCTTTTGTGGTTGCCGCCTCGGCCAACTTCCCGGTGCTGTTCATGTCGGTGCTGTGGAAAGACTGCACCACCAAGGGGGCTGTCACGGGTGGTTTTGTCGGCCTGATCATGGCTGTGGTGCTGACGGTTGGCTCCAATAGTGTGTGGGTGCTTGCTTTGCATCACGCTGCGGGTTCAGCCTGGTTTCCGTATGACTCAGCCGCCATCTTTTCCATTCCTGCGGCGTTTATCGTGATCTGGCTGGTGTCGCTGATGGACCGAAGTGCCCGTGCCACGGAAGACCGGGCGGGTTACCCAGCGCAGGAGATTCGCTCTGAAACCGGTATAGGATCGGCGTCAGCGTCAGGCCATTGATACTGGCGTTCATCGGATGATTTTCAATTCATCCGATAACTTTTGAGGACTGCCGGCGTCAAGCTGGCAGTCCTTTTTTTCATTGAGTGTCAGGTGATGGGCGCTTCCCAGACAAACCTGGTTCGCTATTCAATTGATAGCTTATAGTGACCTATTGACGGGGGCTGAAGGCATAAATGACACTAATTCATGAAGACGACGGGGTGGTCCGCGATGCCCATCCGCAGCCACACGCCGATCAGGTGCTGGACATGCCTTGAGAAAAGGCGACGATCACTACTCAGTCGCGTTCATCGGGCGACCTGAAAATCGTCTGATGGCAGATTTCAATGACTGCCTGCGTTAAGCTAACAGACCTTCCTTGTTTTTACGGACCCCAAGTGTCAGACGATTTTCGCTTTACTGTGGCGCCCTTTGACGAACTCAACGCCACCGAACAGGCACTGGTGCGGGAGACCGCCACGCGCGTTTGTCTGGCCGCGGGCGACACCTTGCTGTCGCCGACCGCCGTGCCGCAGCACCTGTGGCTGTTGAGCGTCGGCCACGTGCAACAAGACGAAGACGCCAGCAGCCTGGTGCTGGGTGCTGGCGAAACGCTAGGCTGGCGAGCGCTGCTGACCGGGCGCTGTCATGCCACGGCCACGGCGCTCGATGCCGTACAAGCGTGGCAACTGCCCAAGGCGACGATCCTTAGCTTGCTTGCCAGCAACGCGCGCTTTAGCGCCCGGGTCTTTGCCGGCATGTCGCGCCAACTGGTCGAGGAGGAGGATGTCAACCACAACCGCGAATTGCTTGCCCTGATGCTGGTAAGGGTGCGGGACATCCCCCTGCACCCTCCCTTTTACGTCGATGGCACGTCCGATATGGTGTCGGTCTGCCACCTGATGTCCGAGCATCAACGCACCAGCGCACTGGTGCGCGATGTCCTGGATGGCGTGCCACGACTGGGCTTCTTCACAACCACGGACCTGCGCGACGCCATGCTGCGGCCGCAACCGTTGGCGGTGCGCGAGGTAGCGCACTTTGCGCTGATTACACTGCCGCCGGACGCCGAGTTGTTTGATGCCCTTTTGACCATGTTGCGCCATCGGGTGCACCGAATCCTGGTCAAGGACGGCGACGAGATTCTCGGCGTGCTCAGCCAACTCGACCTGATGGGCTTTGTCTCCAACCATTCGCACCTGATTGCCCTGCAGGTCGATCAGGCCAATAGCGCCGAAGAACTCAAAGTGGCGGCGCAGCAGGTGGACGAGTCCGTTGGGCTGTTGGTGCGTGGAGGCGTGCGCATCGACATCGTTTCGCGCCTCGTCAGCGGTCTGAACGCCCAAATATTTGCCCGCCTTTGGTCGCTGGTCGCACCGGCCGAACTGATTCAAAACAGTGCGCTGCTGGCGATGGGCAGTGAAGGGCGGGGCGAGCAGATCCTGAAAACCGACCAGGACAACGCCTTGCTGCTGCGTGACGGCTACCACTGCGAGGGTCTGGCCGACATCGTGAACCGCTTCAGCACCGCGCTGCTGACCTTTGGCTACCCCCCCTGCCCAGGCAACATCATGGTGACCAACCCGCTGTGGTGTCAGCCGCTGGCCGGCTTCAAGGAAGTGATTGGCCATTGGTTGCTGGGTGGCACCCCGGAAGGTGCCATGAACCTGGCCATCTTCATTGACGCCCACACTGTATCGGGCGACGCCACGCTGTTGGGTGACGCACGCGCCTTTGCCTTGGATTTGGCCCAAGGTAGCGAAGTCTTCATTGCTCGAATGGCGGACGCCATCAATCAGTTCAGGGAGCCTGCCACGGGTTTCTTTGGCGTTTTGAGCCGGTTGCGTGGTGCGACAGCGCAGACCTTCGATCTCAAAAAACTCGGCACTTTCCCCATCGTCCACGGTGTGCGCGCGCTCGCCCTGGAGCACCGACTGGAGGCCCTGGGTACGGTTGACCGGCTGCATGATTTGGCCAGTCAACATGCCCTGACACCCGAAATGGCCCGTGATCTTAAGGAAACATTGCACTTGCTCATGACACTCAAGTTGCGTAACAACCTGCGTCAAATCGCACTCGGGCAACCCGTCACCAACCTGGTCGTGCTCGCAGACTTGAGCACACTTGAGCGCCATCAGCTCGACGCTTCATTGGCCATCATCCGCCAATTTCGACTGCACCTGCAGCTACACTTTCGGCTCAATGCATGAACTGGTGGGGTGCGCTGAGGCGCCGCGACAACTTGTCGCCGCCATGATGCACAATCTTCAGCTGTGAAAATTCCATCGACCCAATTCATCGTGCCCAACACGTTGGAAGAACTCAACCAACTGCGTAGCGTTTTGCGTGAATACGCAGATGCGTTGCAGATTGACTTGTGTTTTCAGGGTTTCGAGGCTGAACTGGCTGAACTTCCGGGCGACTACGCCGCGCCACGTGGCGCATTGCTCATGGCCATGGTAGATGGACAACTGGCTGGCTGCTGCGCGCTGCGGCCGCTCGATACCGTGGACTACCCCAACGCTTGCGAGATGAAGAGGCTCTATGTACGACCCGCTTTCCGCCGTCATGGTGTCGGGCGCCAACTAGCTGAAGCTATTTTGGATTGTGCGAGGGTGGCGGGCTACGCCTGCGTCTTGCTTGATACGCTTAATGACATGGAAAGCGCGCGCGCTTTGTACCAAGACCTTGGGTTCGAAGAAATCGAACCCTATTACCACAACCCGATTAAAGGGGCACACTACCTGAAGGTGAATCTATAAAGCCCGCCACCGATACGGTAGGCGGGCTTTGCGATTCAATCAGTGACTCAGCCTTTGGCCTGCGCGAGCAGAGTGGCCGCGTCACTGACTTCAAATTTTCCGGGGGCTTCGATGTTGAGCGTGACAACTTTGCCATCTTTTACCAGCATGGAGTAACGGTTGCTGCGCAGTCCCATGCCTTTGCCGGTCAGGTCCAGCGTCAAGCCGGTCGCCTTGGCAAAAGCCGCATCGCCATCGGCCAGCATACGCACCTTGCCGTTGGTTTTCTGGTCGCGCGCCCAGGCACCCATGACAAAAGCATCATTGACGCTGACGCACCAGATTTCATCAACCCCGGCGGCTTTCAGCGCATCAAAGTGCTGGATATAGCCAGGCAGATGCTTAGCCGAACAAGTTGGCGTGAAGGCCCCCGGCAAAGCAAACAGGGCAATGGTCTTGCCCGCGCTGGCTTTCGCGACGTCCACGGGGTTAGGGCCGAGACTGCAGCCGCCGCCCTCCACTTCTGAAAATTCCATCAAGGTGGTTGCGGGAAGTTGATCGCCTACTTTAATCATTGAATGGTCCTTAATGATGGATTGAAATTTGTGAGACAGCGCATGAAGTCCGCCCCATAGAGAAATACAAATAGAAACGGCTCACATTGTGAGCCGTTTCTACGAACCGTGCAGTCTCAGGACTGCAAAGGCTTAAACCACAGCCGCCTTTTGAACCAGGCGGGTTGCCACCCAGTTCTTGGTTTTAGAAATGGGACGGCTTTCCGTGATCTCAATGATGTCACCCAGTTTGTACTCGCCCGTTTCGTCATGGGCGTGGTACTTGCTGGACTTACCAACGATCTTGCCATAGAGCTCGTGTTTGACACGACGCTCAATCAGCACAGTCACAGTCTTGGCACGCTTGTCGCTGACCACCTTGCCAACCAAGGTGCGCTTGAGGGATTTTTTAGCTTCCGTCATTTATCGCTCCTTATTTGGCGGATGTTTCAGCGCTTTGCTTCTCGACAAGAATGGTCTTGGCGCGAGCAATATCACGGCGCGTGGAGCGCAGCGTAGCGGTGTTGTTGAGTTGTTGCGTGGCTTTTTGCATGCGCAGGCCAAAGTGAGCTTTTTGCAACTCTTTGACTTCTGCTTGCAGACCGGCAACGTCTTTTTGGCGTAGTTCAGTAGTTTTCATATCATGTTCTCCTGATTACTGGCCAATCATGCGAGCCACAAAAGTGGTCCGCAAAGGCAGCTTGGCAGCTGCCAAACGAAACGCCTCACGAGCTAACTCTTCTGGTACACCGACAATTTCAAAAACGATCTTACCCGGCTGGATTTCAGCCACGTAGTACTCGGGATTGCCTTTGCCGTTACCCATACGCACTTCAGCAGGCTTTTGGGAAATTGGCTTGTCAGGGAAGACCCGGATCCAGATGCGGCCACCACGTTTGACGTGACGAGAAATCGCACGACGTGCGGCTTCAATCTGGCGAGCTGTCAAACGACCGCGGTCAATACACTTCAGACCGAAATCACCAAACGCAACCGAGCTACCTCGAGTTGCGATACCGGTGTTACGGCCCTTTTGCTCTTTGCGATATTTGCGACGAGCGGGTTGCAACATAATTATTCTCCTTTGCCGTCAGCTGCTGCAGCTGGCGCGGCTACCTTGCGGACGCGCTGAACGGCGGGTTTCGGTGCGACGGCCCCAGTGGCCTCCGCGGGTTTGTCGCTGCCATCGGACGGCGCTGTGTTGGCACCCATTGGGGGGCGCCGTGCAACACGGGGGGCCGGACGGTCTGCACCTGGACGAGCACCGCGATCATCGCGACGGGGACCGCGTGGACGGCGCTCTTCATCGGTACGGGCCTCAACAGCAGCAGGCAGATCATTACGCCCCAAGGTGTCACCCTTGTACACCCAGACCTTGACACCAATAATGCCGTAGGTTGTTTGCGCCTCAGAGGTGCCGTAATCAATATCGGCGCGCAGTGTATGAAGCGGCACGCGACCTTCGCGGTACCACTCGCAACGAGCGATTTCAATGCCATTGAGCCGGCCCGACGACATGATCTTGATGCCCAGGGCACCCAGACGCATCGCATTTTGCATGGCGCGCTTCATGGCACGGCGGAACATGATTCGCTTTTCAAGCTGCTGCGTAATGCTGTCGGCAATCAATTTGGCATCAATTTCGGGCTTGCGCACCTCTTCGATGTTGACTGCAACCGGCACGCCGAGTTGACGCGACAACTCACGCTTCAAGTTCTCGATGTCTTCGCCTTTTTTACCGATCACAACGCCCGGACGAGCCGAGAAAATCGTGATACGGGCATTCTTGGCAGGACGCTCGATCAATACACGCGACACAGACGCGTTTTTCAGCTTGGCCTTCAGGTACTCGCGTACCTTGATGTCTTCAGCCAGCATGCCCGCGAAATCACGGTCGTTGGCGTACCAGCGTGATGCCCAGTTGCGGCTGATCGACAAGCGAAAGCCGGTTGGGTGGATTTTTTGTCCCATATCTTCCTGGCCTCTTTCAGTTACCAACCGTCACGTACACATGGCACGTGGGTTTTCTGATTTGGTTGCCACGACCTTTTGCGCGGGCCGTGAAGCGCCTGAGCGATGCACCTTGCTCAACGAAAATGGTTTTCACCTTTAGTTCGTCGATATCGGCACCGTCATTGTGCTCAGCGTTGGCAATGGCGGACTCGAGAACCTTCTTGATGATCACGGCAGCTTTTTTCTGCGTGAACTGCAAAATGTTCAAGGCTTGATCCACCTTCTTGCCGCGGATCAAATCCGCGACCAAACGGCCTTTGTCGACCGATAAACGAACGCCACGAAGGGTTGCACGTGTTTCCATGGTCACCTCCTTATTTCTTTTGGACTTTTTTGTCCGCCGGATGACCCTTGAAAGTCCGAGTGAGAGCAAACTCACCCAACTTGTGGCCAACCATTTGATCGGTGATATAGACCGGCACGTGCTGTTTGCCGTTGTGCACCGCAATGGTCAAGCCGATGAAATCGGGCAAAACCATTGAGCGACGCGACCAGGTCTTGATCGGCTTTTTGTCTTTGGTGGCAACCGCCTTATCGGCTTTTGCGACCAAGTGATGGTCAACAAACGGACCTTTTTTGAGAGAACGAGTCATTTACCTGCCCCTTACTTCTTGCGACGCGACACGATCATGACCTGCGTGCGCTTGTTGTTACGGGTACGGTAACCCTTGGTCAGATTACCCCAAGGATCGACTGGATGACGGCCTTCACCGGTCTTGCCCTCGCCACCGCCATGAGGGTGATCCACCGGGTTCATAACCACACCACGGACGGTCGGACGGATGCCCTTCCAACGCTTGGCACCCGCTTTGCCGAGACGGCGCAGGCTGTGCTCTTCATTGGCTACTTGGCCCAAGGTCGCGCGACATTCGATGTGAATCTTGCGAACTTCACCCGAACGCATACGCACCTGAGCGTAGATGCCCTCACGCGCCAGCAAGGTTGCAGAGGTACCGGCAGAGCGCACGATTTGCGCGCCTTTGCCGATTTGCAACTCAATGCAATGCACGATGGAACCCACCGGAATATTGCGGATAGGCAAAGTGTTGCCCACACGAATCGGAGCTTCTGCGCCGCTCATGATGGATGCACCGACCTCAAGGCCACGCGGGGCAATGATGTAACGACGTTCGCCATCGGCATAGCAGACCAGCGCAATGTGCGCCGAACGATTCGGGTCATACTCGATGCGCTCGACCTTGGCCGGAATACCATCCTTGGTACGAAGGAAGTCAACCACACGGTAGTGGTGTTTGTGACCACCGCCCTTGTGACGGGTAGTGATATGACCATTGTTGTTGCGACCGGCATGCTGGAACTGAGGCTCCAACAAAGGTGCAAAGGGTTCACCCTTGTACAAATGATCACGCGAAATCTTCACCACGCCACGACGGCCTGGGGAAGTTGGTTTCATTTTGATAACAGCCATGATTACGCAGCCTCCCCACCGAGGTTCAGCTCTTGCCCAGGCTTCAGCGTCACATAAGCCTTGCGAATATTATCGCGACGGCCAACAGACTTGCCAAAACGCTTGGTTTTGCCTTTAGTGTTCACCACAGAGACGCCTTTAACCTCAACCTTGAACATCAATTGCACAGCGGCCTTGATTTCATACTTGGTGGCGTCTTGCAGCACCTTGAAGGTCACTGCATTGCTCTTTTCCGCGATCATCGTTGCCTTTTCGGACACGATAGGCGCGACGAGCACTTGCATCAGACGACCTTCGTCAAATGTAGTCAGATTTGGACCATGACTCATGCGAACATCTCCTGCAGTTTTTCCATCGCCGCCTTGGTGACAATCACCTTGCGGTAGTGAACCAGGGACACTGGATCAGCATAGCGTGGCTCCACAACCAAAACATTCACCAGATTCCGGGATGCCAGGTACAGGTTTTCATCAACCTCATCGGCAATCACCAAGACGGATTCCAGATTCATGGCCTTGAACTTGGCAGCCAAGGACTTTGTCTTGGGTGAGTCCACTTTCATGGAATCAACCACAGCCAGGCGACCTTCGCGAGCCAACTGCGACAAGATGGACGCCATGCCAGCGCGATACATCTTTTTATTGATTTTCTGTGTGAAATTTTCGTCCGGCATGTTCGGAAATATCCGACCGCCTCCACGCCACAACGGCGAAGAGGTCATACCAGCACGAGCGCGACCCGTACCCTTTTGCTTAAAAGGCTTCTTGGTTGAGTGCTTGACCTGCTCACGGTCTTTCTGAGCGCGCGTGCCTTGGCGGGCGTTGGCCTGGAAAGCAACAACGATCTGGTGTACCAGATCTTCGTTGTAAGCGCGACCGAACACGGTTTCCGGCGCTTCATATTTTGAAGTAGCCAGACCTTGGTCATTCAGGAGTTCGAGCTGCATCAGTTCGCTCCTTTCACGTCAGTATTGATGGCTTTGACCTTGACAGCAGGACGAACGGTTACAAAACCGCCGGCTGAGCCAGGAACAGCACCCTTAATCATCAGCAGTTGACGAGCTTCGTCAATGCGAATCACATCCAGGTTTTGGGTGGTGACCGTGTCATCTCCCAAGTGACCCGTCATGCGTTTACCAGGAAACACGCGACCTGGGTCCTGAGCCATACCGATGGAACCTGGCACATTGTGCGAACGGCTGTTACCGTGCGACGCGCGCTGCGACTTCATGTGGTGGCGCTTGATCGTGCCGGCAAAGCCTTTACCAATGGTAGTACCCTGCACATCGACCTTTTGACCGACAGCAAACACAGCCGTCACAGGCACCGTTGCGCCTGCTTTGTACTGCGCAGCCACATCGGCGGTCAGGCGGAATTCGCGGATGATTTCACCTGCTTCAACACCTGCTTTTGCAAGGTGCCCAGCCGCAGGCTTGGTGACGCGCGAAGCTTTGCGCGCACCAAACGTCACCTGCAAGGCGACGTAGCCGTCATTCTCTTGGGTTTTGACCTGAGTCACACGGTTGTTAGAGACATCTACCACCGTGACAGGGATTGAATCCCCCTCATCGGTGAATAGGCGCATCATGCCCACCTTGCGGCCCAGCAACCCTAGGGAGTTGCTCAGACTCATTTTTTTCTCCGTAACTCTCACCGCTGCAACTTCAATTGGCTACAACGTTTTGCGTGAGAGACTGTTAATAAAACTGCGCTGTCATGCCTGGCATTTTCAACGCAGCCTAATAGTATATTCCGAACCCCGTCAGGTTGCAAGTTCAGTCAATACATGGTCCAGAACTTTTCAGTTACCGAAAAGCCCTTTCAAACCTACTGCAGCTTGATCTCTACATCCACACCTGCAGGAAGATCCAGCTTCATCAACGCGTCAACGGTTTTATCCGTCGGGTCAACGATATCCATCAGGCGCTGGTGCGTGCGGATTTCAAACTGGTCGCGACTGGTTTTATTGACGTGCGGTGAACGCAGGATGTCAAAACGTTTAAAGCGCGTTGGCAAAGGCACCGGGCCTTTAACAATGGCGCCAGTGCGTTTGGCGGTATCTACAATCTCGGCGGCCGACTGGTCGATGAGTTTGTAATCAAAAGCCTTCAGACGAATACGGATTTTTTGTTTGGTAGCCATGGTAGTCCTTACGCGATAACTTTGGCAACCACACCGGCACCGACCGTCTTGCCACCTTCGCGGATGGCGAAACGCAGGCCTTCTTCCATGGCGATCGGGTTGATCAGCTTGACGATGATCGACACGTTGTCACCCGGCATCACCATTTCTTTGCCTTCTGGCAACTCGATCGCACCGGTCACGTCCGTGGTACGGAAGTAGAACTGGGGACGGTAGTTGTTGAAGAACGGGGTGTGGCGGCCACCTTCGTCTTTGGACA